>NZ_JBIVFF010000007.1:0-584352 GCF_044748025.1 Streptomyces sp. NPDC090032
GCGGCCGTCGGCGCCTCCCGCGCCGCCGTGGACGCGGGCTGGTACCCGCACTCCAACCAGGTCGGCCAGACCGGCAAGTCCGTGTCCCCGCAGCTGTACATCGCCAACGGCATCTCCGGCGCGATCCAGCACCGGGCCGGCATGCAGACCTCGAAGACCATCGTCGCGGTCAACAAGGACGCCGAAGCCCCCATCTTCGACCTCGTCGACTACGGCGTCGTCGGCGACCTCTTCGACGTCGTCCCCCAGCTCACCGAGGAGATCAACACCCGCAAGGGCTGAGCTTCTCAGGGCCGGCAACGGGGCCGCGTGGTGATCTTCACCGCGCGGCCCCGTTCGCGTACAGGGACCATTGACGCAGGTGGCGAGCGCAGATAACTTCGCTATACGGATTATTGATTCCGTGAAGCGGAAACTCTGAACGTCGAGCGTGTGGAGGATGCAGGAATGGGTCAGCAAGAGAAGGTGGCAACGAGCCTCGCCGGAGCAATCAGCGAGGGCATCAGCGCTTCCCTCGCGCCGGTGGACGCGGAGCTGGAGCGCCGCTACCCCGGAGACCCTGGCACCCGGCAGCCCGTCCACACCGTGTACGTCCCCGGTGAGCAGTTCGACGCCGACACCATCCGCGCCTGGGGCGACAAGGCCCTGGCGATGCTCGACGAACACGCCCCGGACGCCGCGTCCTTCGCCGCCGTCCTCGGTCTGGGCGACGACCTCGCAGAGGCCGTATACACGCGCGTACGCGCCAAGCTGGAGCGGGAGCCGGTCGAGGACCTGCGCGTCGACTTCGAGGACGGCTACAAGGGTGCCGACGAGGACCAGGACGCCGCCCGCGCCGCCCGGCTGATCGCCGAGGCGTACAAGAACGGCACCGCCGCCCCGTACATGGGCATCCGCATGAAGTGCATGGAGGCGCCGGTACGCGACCGGGGCATCCGCACCCTCGACGTCTTCCTGTCCGGCCTGATGGAGGCCGGCGGCCTCCCCGACGGGCTCGTCCTCACGCTCCCCAAGGTGACGTACCCGGAGCAGGTCACCGCCATGGTCCGGCTCCTGGAGGCGTTCGAGAAGGCCCACGGTCTCGAGGCGGGACGCCTCGGCTTCGAGATCCAGATCGAGACGAGCCAGTCCATCCTCGCCGCCGACGGCACCGCCGCCGTCGCCCGCATGATCGACGCCGCCGAGGGCCGCGCGACCGGACTGCACTACGGCACCTTCGACTACAGCGCCTGCCTCGGCGTCAGCGCCGCCTACCAGGCCAGCGACCACCCGGCCGCCGACTACGCGAAGGCCGTCATGCAGGTGGCCGCCGCCGGCACCGGAGTCCGCGTCTCGGACGGCTCCACCAACGTCCTGCCCGTCGGCACGACCGTGAAGGTCCACGACGCCTGGCGCCTGCACTACGGCCTCACCCGCCGCGCCCTGGCCCGCGCCTACTACCAGGGCTGGGACATGCACCCGGGCCACATCCCGACCCGCTACGCCGCGGTCTTCGCCTTCTACCGCGAGGGCTTCCAGTCCGCCGCCGCGCGCCTGGCCGCCTACGCCGGTCACCACGAGGGCGGCGACGTGGCGGACGAGCCCGCCACCGCCAAGGCGCTCGCCGGGTATCTGCTGCGCGGTCTCGACTGCGGCGCCCTCGACACGGGTGAGGTCACCCGCATCACCGGCCTCACGCTGGCCCGCCTCCAGGGCTTCGCGGGTCCGCGCCGCGGCGACCTGACCGCACAGGACCGCTGACCGACCCGGTCCCGTCCCGAGGATCCGTTCCTGTCACCGCTGCCCCGTAGGCTGTACGCCACTGAAACAGGCGTCAGCAAGGACGGGGCAGCGGTGTCTTCGGGGGATCGGGAAGAGACGGGCGGAGGCGGCCGCGTCCTCGCCGGGCGGTACCGGGTGCGGGGTCAACTCGGCCGCGGTGGCATGGGCGTCGTGTGGCGTGCCGTCGACGAGGTGCTCGGCCGCGAGGTCGCCCTCAAGGAACTGCGCACCTACTCGGACGCGGCCGGGTCCGAACTGGCCGACCTGGGCGTGCGCATGCAGCGCGAGGCCCGCGCCGCCGCGCGCGTGCGCCACCCCGGCGTCGTCGCCGTGCACGACGTCACCGAGGTCGACGGCCGGCCCCTCATCGTCATGGAGCTCGTCGACGGTCCGTCCCTCGACGACGTCCTGCGCGATCAGGGCCCGCTCGACCCGCGCGAGGCCGCGGCGATCGGCGCCAAGGTCATGGACGCCCTTGCGGCCGCGCACCGTGCCGGGGTCCTGCACCGGGATGTGAAGCCGGGCAACATCCTCCTCGACCGTTCCGGCCGCGTCGTCCTCACGGACTTCGGCATCGCGACGATGGACGACCCCGGCGACGGCTCGGCGACCCACCTCACCCGCAGTGGCGAACTCGTGGGCTCCCTCGACTACTTGGCCCCCGAACGCGCCCAGGGCCAGGACCCGGGCCCGGCGTCCGACGTATGGGCCCTCGGCGCCACGCTGTACGCGGCCGTCGAAGGAGCGTCGCCCTTCCGGCGTACGTCCACCTGGTCGACGCTCACCGCGATCGTCGTCGAGCCGCTGCCCGAACCCCGGCGGGCCGGCCCCCTCACCCCCGTACTCCAGCAGTTGATGGCCAAGGATCCGCTGCTGCGGCCGGACGCCGATCACGCGCGGCAGCTTCTCGAAGCGGTCGCCGCGGCACCGGCCGACATCGCCACGGCCGCGCTGCGCCGGCCCGAGTGGCACCCTCGGGAGACGACGGTGCGCAACGTCCCGTCCGTGCCGCCGCCCGGCTTCGGCCCGGCGCCGACTCCGGTGAACGCCTCGTCACCTACCCCCGTGAACGCGCCACCGACCCCCGTGAACGCCCCGCCGTCCGGCGAGCCGCGCAAGCCCCGCCGTGCGCGCGTGCTGCTCGCCGTGGCGGCCGTGATCGCCGTGCTCGGGGCGGCGGGCGCGACCGTGGCCGCGCTCAACGGGTCGGACGGCAAGGGGGACCGGGCCGCCGCGTCGGGTGACACCACCACGGGCACGCCGGAAGCGGACCGAAGCCGAGGCGCCCTGGACGGCACGGGGAAGCCCTCGGGGCAGGGCCACGAGAAGTCGCGGGAGCCGGGCGACGGCAAGGCGTCCGAAAAGCCCGGCCCGAAGCCGTCCGCCACCCGGCCCGCACCCTCCGCCTCCACCCCGCCCGCGCCCCGCCCCACGAAGAGCGGCACCACAGGCGGGGGCGGCGGGGCGAGCCCGACACCGACTCCGGCCTGCCACTCCGCCGGTGGTGGCAAGTACAACTGCACGGTCTGGCGCACGTCCGACTCGTACACCGCGTCCGGCGGCCGCGCGGGCGTCCTGAACGCGGGCACCAACTACTTCTACTGTCAGCAGAACCTGGGACGCCGCGAGACGTACGGGCAGTGGACGAACGTCTGGTGGGCGAAGACGGACGACGACAGCGGCAACACGAACGTCTTCGTCAGTGACGTCTACCTCAAGGGTGGCGACAACGACGTGCCGCTTCCCGGGCTCCCTGTCTGCTGACCGCCCGCAGAGCCGCCGACGGGCTCAACTGTCAGTCGGCCGGGGGCAGTTCGCCCGAGCCGCGGGTGATCAGCCGGGTCGGCAGTTCGATCCGCTCCGGGACCACCGACACGCCGTCGAGCTGACGGAACAGCCGCTCGGCGGCCGTGCGGCCCAGCTGCGCGGCGTCCTGCGCGACGACGGTCACGCCGGGGCGCAGCAGATCGCCCAGCTCGATGTCGTCGAAGCCGACCAGCGCGACCGGGCGCGTCACCTCCGAGAGGACGCGGACGACGGTGACCGTCACTCGGTTGTTGCCCGCGAAGATCGCCGTGACCGGCTCGGGCCCCGCGAGCATCTCCTCCGCGGCGCGCCGCACCCGCTCAGGATCGGTCACGCCGAGCGACATCCACGCGTCCTCGACGGCTATCCCGGCGTCCTCCATCGCCGTCCGGTAGCCGCGCAGGCGCTCGGCGGCGGTGTGGATGCGCGGCTGGTCGCCGATGAAGCCGATACGGCGGTGTCCGTGCGCGATCAGATGGGCGACGCCGTCACGCGCGCCGCCGAAGCTGTCGGACAGCACCACGTCCGCGTCGATCTTCCCGGCGGGACGGTCGACGAACACGGTCGCGACACCGGCTGCGATCTCGGGCTCCAGATAGCGGTGGTCGTCGCCGGCCGGGATCACCACGAGCCCGTCCACCCGGCGCGCGCAGAGCGCGAGGACGAGCTCCTGCTCGCGCTCCGGGTCCTCGGCGCTCGACCCGTTGATGAGCAGCGCGCCATGCGCGCGGGCGACCTCCTCGACGGCGCGGCTCAGCGGCCCGTAGAACGGGTCGGCCAGATCCTCGAGCACCAGGCCGATGCTCGCGGTCCTGCCCTTGCGCAGGACGCGCGCGCTGTCGTTGCGGCGGAAGCCCAGGGCCTCGATGGCCTCCTGGACGCGGCGTTCGGTGTCGGGAGTGACTCCCGGTTCGCCGTTCACGACGCGGGACACCGTCTTGAGTCCCACCCCGGCGCGCGCCGCGACGTCCTTCATGGTCGGGCGGTTGCCGTAACGGCTGTCGGGGCGGCGGGCGGTGCGGTCCACGGTGGGCTGTCCTGTCCTGTCGTCGCTGCGGTTCCAGGGGGTTCATGATGCTGTATGGGGATGTGGCGTCGAGCATAGGGCCTGGACAACGTTGTCAGATGCGAGAGAGACTATCCATCGCATTCTCCGACCTGCCATTTCACCAGGGGATCTCACACTGATGCAGACCGACCTCGTCGCCGCGCTCGACATTGGCGGCACCAAGATCGCCGGGGCCCTGGTGGACGACCAAGGCCGCATCCTGCTGCGCGCGCAGCGGCCGACTCCCGCCAAGGAGGACGGGAACACGGTGATGCGGGCCGTCGAGGACGTGCTGCGCGAGCTGACCGAAGCACCGCTGTGGGTGCGGGCGCGGGCCGTGGGGATCGGCAGCGCGGGTCCGGTGGACGCCACCACCGGCAGGGTGAGTCCGGTCAATGTGCCGGGCTGGCGCGACTTCCCGCTCGTGGACCGGGTCCGTGATGTCACCGGCGGCGTGCCGGTGGAACTGGTCGGGGACGGCGTGGCGATGACGGCCGCCGAGCACTGGCAGGGCGCGGCGCAGGGCCATGACAACGCGCTGTGCATGGTCGTCTCCACAGGGGTCGGCGGCGGCCTGATCCTCGGCGGCAAGCTGCACCCGGGGCCCACGGGCAACGCGGGCCACATCGGCCACATCAGCGTGGACCTGGACGGTGACCCGTGCCCGTGCGGGGCGCGCGGCTGTGTGGAGCGGATCGCGAGCGGGCCGAACATCGCGCGGCGCGCGCTGGACGGCGGCTGGCGCCCCGGCGCGGACGGCGACGTGTCGGCCGCCGCGGTGGCCGCGGCCGCGCGGGAAGGCGACAAGGTGGCCATCGCCTCGTTCGAGCGCGCCGCCCAGGCGCTCGCCGCGGGCATCGCCGCGACGGCAACGCTCGTGGAGATCGACATCGCGGTGATCGGCGGGGGAGTGGCGAAGGCGGGAGAGGTCCTCTTCGCGCCCCTGCGCCGCTCGCTGCGTGACTACGCGACGCTGTCGTTCGTGCAGCGTCTCACGGTGGCCCCGGCCCGCATGGGCACGGACGCGGGCCTCGTCGGAGCGGCAGCGGCGGCGCTCACGCGCGACCGGGACGTGTCGGCACTCTGAGGCGGCACCCCAGTCCGAAGGGGCGGGGGGGGGGGGGGGCGCGGAGGCCCCGGCGCCCCCCCCCCCGGGCGGGGCGGGGGGGGGGGGGGGGGGGGGGGGGGGGGGGGGGGGCCCCCGCCCGCGGCGGGGGGGGGGGGGGGGGGCGGCGCCGCGCCGCCCCCCCCCCGCCCCGCTCTGACGCGTCAGCAGGACAGCGTCGCGTCCCCCCAGTCCGCGTGGTCGTAGTCAATGCCGTCGCCGCCGTCGGTCACCACGAGGCGTACGCTCTGCGCCCCGCTCACGTCGGCCGACAGCTGCTCCGCCGCGTCCGCGTGGGTGAGGACACCGGTCGACGTCACCTTCTTGCCGTCGGCCCAGATCTCGAACGTCACGGTGCCGTTCGTGCCCGTCTCGTCGTCGACGCCCACACTCGCGGTGACGCTTTCGCACGTGCCGCCCGTGTAGAACTCGACGGCGCTGTCCGCGTGCACGCCGAGCCCCTTCTGGTGGACGACGCCGCCGATGGTGATCGGACGCCCGTCACCCGCGTCGCTCTCCCCGTTGCTGGTGTTGCGTTCGACGGGCCCGTACCCGTTCGTCGTGGACAGCCACGGCAGACCACCGAGCGACGACGCCCCGGCCGGCGGTGCGACCACCACATGCGCGGTCAGCGGCAGCACGCTCTGGGCGCGCGCACCGCCCGGCGAGCGGTAGGTGGCCTTGAGCGACAGGTCGTACGCCCCGGTCGCGGTCCCGGCCGGCGCATTCACCGTCCACGATGTGGTGAGTGCCTTGCCGGTCGGTACGGATCCGGCGCGGGTCGGCGAGGCCGGCTTGACGCTCCACCCCGAGGGCCCGGCCAGTGCGACGGACACCTCGCGTGCGGGCGTGCGGCCCAGATCGGTGACCGAGGTCGTGAGCCGGGCGGCCTTGCCGGCCTCGATGAACGGCGCGCCGTTCAGGCCGAGTTCGACGGCGGGCGGGTTCGTGGCCCACTTGTCGTCGGCGGCCACCCGTACGAGTACGGTCCCGTGCGCGGGAACGGTCGCGGAGATGGCCCCGGCCGTGTTGTAGCTCTTGTGCTGCCACAGATCCCGCAGCGTGTAGGCGCTCGCGTGCGGAAGTCCGACGGCGTCGGCCGATGTGGCGATCCGCTGTGCGTTGCCGGACTCGTTGAAGAGCGCGACGACGCGGCTGCCGTCCTTCATCTCCTTGGCGACGACCCAGCGCCCGCCCTCGGAGGAGAGCACGGAACCCTGCTTGCCCAGCGGGTCCTGGTCGACCGCGATGACTTCGCGGTTGCTGAGGATGTCGAGGGTCTCGGCGGAGGCCTTGCGCAGATCGGTGCCGATCAGCAGCGGTGAGGCCATGATCGACCACATCGAGAAGTGCGTGCGGTACTCGGTCGCGGTCATGCCGCCGTTGCCGACCTCGAGCATGTCGGGGTCGTTCCAGTGCCCGGGCCCCGCGTACTGCGCGAGCGGCAGATTCTGCTTCATCAGGGAGAGCATCGAGCCCCAGCTGTCACTGATGTCACCGGTGGTGCGCCACAGATGGCCGACGTCCGCCGCCCACTCCCAGGGCTTGTTGGAACCCCATTCGCAGAGGCTGTAGACGATGGGCCGGCCAGTGGCCTTCAGGGCGTCACGCATCGTGCGGTAGCGCTGCTTGGCGTCGACGCCCTGGTTGTTGCAGTTGTCGTACTTGAGGTAGTCGACGCCCCAGTCGGCGAACTGCTGGGCGTCGCTGTACTCGTGACCGAGCCCGCCGGGGAAGCCGATGTCGCTGCACGTCTTGGTGCCCGCGCTCGTGTAGATGCCGAGCTTGAGGCCCTTGGAGTGGACGTAGTCGGCGACGGCCTTGATGCCGCCCGGGAAGCGCACGGGGTCCGGCACGAGCTTGCCGTTCGCGTCGCGCTGCGGCAGGGCCCAGCAGTCGTCGAGGTTGACGTACTGATAGCCCGCGGCCTTGAGCCCCTTGTCCACGAAGATGTCGGCGATGCCCTTGACCATGGCCTCGTTGAACTCGGCACGGCAGTGCGTGGAGTTCCAGTTGTTGAATCCCATGGGAGGGGTCTGGGCGAGGCCGTCGTCGAGCGTGGGCGAGGCTTCCTGTGCGCTTGCGCTCTGCGGGCCGGCCGCACCGGAGTGCGGCGGGTCGGCGACCGCGGCCGGCGCCGTGATGCCCGCGGCGCACAACAGCCCGGTAGCCAACGCTCCGACGACTCTTCGGCGGGTGGTGCGAGAGGTGCGGGTGGGAAGGTGACGCATTGTTACGTTCCTCCGTACTCGCGAAAAGTGGGGTGACGTCATGTTCGCGTCAGTGGAGCGCGTTTACGGTAGGCCGTGTTGGACTCTGTTGGAAGAGAAGCGGTAACGGTTGCCCGATGTCCCGTCAGAACCCTTGACGATCTCGGGAGTTGGGAGTGGGATCCAACCCTCGCGTTCGGTTGTGTTGGGTTCGGCCCCAGGAGGGGGACATGGCACAGTCATCGTTCTACGGTTCTGGCGCGCCCAGGAGCGCGGCAGGACATCGGATGTCCCGTCGGGGTCTTCTGCGGGGAACGGCGGTGGGCGCCGGTGCGCTCACACTTCCGGCACTGCTCACTGCGTGCGGGGAGGGCCCGGGCGGCGACAAGAAGACGGTCACCGTCGGGTCCAACGCCTCGGACGCGGTGCCGAAGAAGGCTTTCGCGGCGGCCTTCACGGCGTACGAGAAGAAGTCCGGGAAGAAAGTCGACGTCAACACCACGGAACACAACGAGTTCCAGACGAACATCACGCGCTATCTCCAGGGCACCCCGGACGACGTCTTCATGTGGTTCGCCGGCTTCCGCATGCAGTATTTCGCCGAGAAGGGCCTCCTGGCCGACGTGGACGACGTCTGGAAGGGCTTCAAGGGCTTCTCGCAGGCGCTCAAGGACCAGTCCACGCACGACGGCAAGCAGTTCTTCGTGCCGTACTACTACTATCCCTGGGCCGTCTTCCACCGGAAGAGCCTCTTCGAGAAGCAGGGCTACGAACAGCCCAAGAACTGGGACGACTTCATCGCCCTCGCGAAGAAGATGCACAAGGACGGCACCCCGGTCGCGTTCTGCGACAAGGACGGCTGGCCCGCGATGGGCACCTTCGACTACATCAACATGCGCCTGAACGGATACGACTTCCACAAGGGCCTCATGGCCGG
This sequence comes from Streptomyces sp. NPDC090032, assembly GCF_044748025.1. Lineage (NCBI taxonomy): Bacteria > Bacillati > Actinomycetota > Actinomycetes > Kitasatosporales > Streptomycetaceae > Streptomyces > Streptomyces sp. NPDC090032. The sequence continues at coordinate 8,868 of NZ_JBIVFF010000007.1, forward strand.
TACGGAAGCGTGGACCGACACCAAGGTCAAGAAGGTCTTCGACCTCTGGCGCGAACTCATGCCGTACTACCAGAAGGGCGCGCTCGGCCGGACCTGGGAGGAGGCCGGGCAGGGCCTGCAGAAGCGCCAGACCGGCATGGCCGTCTTCGGAATGCCGCACCCGGGCCAGCAGTTCCCGGAGAACGAGCGCGGCGACATCGACTTCTTCGCGTTCCCGGAGATCGATCCCCAGTACGGGCAGGACGCGGTGGAGGCTCCCATCGACGGATTCCTGATCGCGAAGAAGGCCAAGAACGTCGACGCGGGCAAGGCACTCCTCAAATACCTCGGCACGCCCGGGGCCGAGGACATCTATCTCGCGGGCGACCCGAACAACGTCGCCGTGAACGACGGCGCCGACACCTCCAAGTACAGCCCGCTGCAGAAGAAGTCGGCCGAACTCGTGTCCGGGGCCAAGCAGATATCGCAGTTCATGGACCGCGACACCCGGCCGGACTTCGCGCAGACCGTGATGATCAAGGCGCTCCAGGACTTCATCGGAAATCCGAACGACGTCGACGGCCTCGTCAACCGGATCGAGCGGCAGAAGAAGGAAATCTTCTCGTCCGCCGTCAGCTGAGTAGTGGGGGAATGCGTTCCGTGGCGCTGAACACCACGCGGCGCGCGGGGCGGCGGAAGTCGCGGCGTTTCTCGCGCCGTGACCTCGCCGTTCTCGTCGTGCTCCTGGGAATACCCGTACTGCTCGACATCGTCATCATCTGGGGCCCCACGCTCGCCTCCATCGGCCTGTCCTTCACGTCGTGGGACGGCATCGGCGACATCCACTGGGTCGGCGGAAAGAACTACCAGAACCTGGTCGACAACTATCCGCCGTTCTGGCCGGCCGTGCGGCACAACCTTCTGTGGCTGGCCTTTCTCGGCCTGATCGCCACGCCGTTCGGCCTCTTCCTCGCCGTACTCATCGACCGGGGCGTGCGCTTCAGCCGCTTCTACCAGTCGACCCTCTACATGCCGGTCGTGCTCTCACTGGCCGTCGTCGGATTCATGGCGCAGCTCATCCTCGGCACCGACCAGGGCGTCATCAACACCGTTCTCAACAATCACGAGAACCCGATCGACTGGCTGGGCGACTCCCACATCAACATCTGGATGATGATGCTGGCCGCGAGCTGGCGGCACACCGGTTACGTGATGATCCTCTATCTCGCCGGCCTCAAATCCGTCGACCCGACGCTGAAGGAAGCCGCGGCGATCGACGGCGCGAACGCCCGCCAGACATTCTTCCGCGTCGTCTTCCCGACCCTTCGCCCGGTCAATGTCATCGTCGCCGTCATCACCGTCATCGAGTCGCTGCGTGCCTTCGACATCGTCTACGCCGTGAACAAGGGCCGCAACGGCCTGGAACTGCTGTCCGTCCTCATCACGGACAACGTCATCGGCGAGGCCAGCCGCATCGGGTTCGGCTCGGCGATCGCGGTCGTCCTCCTCACGGTCTCCCTGGGATTCATCGTGACGTTCCTGGTCCAAGAGCTGCGAGGTGCGCGCGACCGATGACCGCCGACATCCGTACGACATCCCCCGCCGCCCGCGGCCGCTCGGTGGCCGGCGGCGACCGGCGCGGTGAACACCCGCGCAGGCGCGGCCGGTTCGGGGTGCACATCTTCCTCATGGGCGTCTCGCTGGCGTTCCTCGCACCGCTCCTGTTCGCGGTCTACGCCTCGCTGCGGCCTTACGAGGAGACTGCGCAGCATGGGTACTTCTCGCTGCCCAGACACCTGTCCTTCGACTACTACCGCGAGGCGTTCAGTGACTCGGGGATGGCCGAATACTTCAAGAACACCCTGATCATCGCGGTCCCGGCCGTCCTGATCACGCTCTTTCTCGCCTCGTTCGTCGCCTTCGCGGTGTCACGCATCAAGGTGCGCGGCGGAATCGTGCTCCTGATGTTCTTCACGGCGGGAAACCTGCTGCCACCCCAGGTCATCGTCACCCCGCTGTACGTCCTCTTCCTGAAGATTCCGCTGCCCTGGTGGATGTCGGACTCGCTGACGATGTACGACTCGTACTGGGCCGTGATCATCGTCAACATCGGATTCCAGCTGGGATTCTGCGTCTTCGTCCTGGCGAACTTCATGCGGACGCTTCCCCAGGAGATCCTCGAAGCGGCGATCGTCGACGGCGCGGGCCTGTGGACGCAGTTCTGGCGCATCACGCTCCCGCTGTGCCGACCGGCTCTCGCGGCACTCGGGACGCTCGAATTCACCTGGATCTACAACGACTTCCTCTGGGCCCTGATCTTCATCTCCAACCCCGACAAACTCCCCATCACGTCGTCCCTCAACAACCTCAGGGGTCAGTTCTTCACGGACTACAACCTGCTGGCCGCCGGTTCGGTCCTGGTGGCTCTCCCCACGATCCTGGTGTTCCTGCTCCTGCAGAGACACTTCATCGCGGGGCTCACACTGGGGTCCAGCAAGGGGTAGCGCGCAGAACGGGACGGCCCCTCTAGTCCTGCCGCGCCGCCGCCTCGACGGTCGGGGCCGGGTCGAAGACCGACAGCAGGCCCGTCACCTCCAGCAGCCGAAGCGCCACGGGCTGGTCGCAGACCAGTCTGAGGCGGCCGCCGCGTGACTCCACGCGGCGGCGGGCGCGCATCAGGAGGGTCAGGCCCGAGCAGTCGAGGAACGTCGTGCGGTTCAGATCGATCACCACGGTGGCGGACGGGCCCGCCGCCACCGTCTCCAGCAGGGCCATCGAGCCCTGGAGCGTCATGATGTCGACCTCGCCGCGCAGTTCGAAGACGACGCAGTCACCGCTCTCGTAGACCACCGGAGGCGCCGGGGGCGCGTCCGTGCCGCCGCGGCGCTGTTCACCCTGTCGCATGGAACCCCTCGGCCGCGTGGGCACACGTCATGGGCGGAGCGCTTCCGTACACCTTCCGGAGTCAGGTCTGGGAGTGCGGCCGGCGGGCGGCCTGGCGCAGGGACTTCTCGACGTCGTGCCGGTTCAGGCCCTGCTCCTGTGCGTACGCCGTGACCGCGGCCTCGACCTTGGCCGCCGCCTCGAACCAGGCCTCCCGCTGCGCCTGACGCTCCCCGTCATCGAGGTGCTCCAGGGTGCGTCCCTTGTCGTCGGCGTCGTGCTGCATGCGAATCAACTCTTCGGGAAGGTCCACGGAGCGGATCCTAAGCGGCCCTCGCGGCTGGTTCGCGGACCTGCGTGACGTGCGCGAGGCGTACGCGAGGCGCGCCCCCATCAGGTGCTGGTTTCCACCGCACGCTGTTGCGGGCAAGCCTCAGGGGGCCGACAGAAGAGGGGGAACCGTGATCGTCTGGATCAACGGTGCGTTCGGTGCGGGGAAGACCACCACCGCACGGGAACTGATCGAGCTGATCCCGAACAGCACGCTCTTCGACCCCGACGTGATCGGCGGGGAACTGGCGCAGCTGCTGCCCGCCAAGCAGCTGGCCGAGGTGACCGACATCCAGGACCTGCGCATCTGGCGGCGGCTCGTCGTCGACACGGCCGCAGCGCTGCTCGCCGAGGTGGGCGGCGTCCTCGTCGTGCCGGCGACGCTGCTCAGCCAGGAGTACCGCGACGAGATCTTCGGCGGTCTCGCCGCCCGCAGGATCCCCGTACGCCATGTGCTCCTCGCCCCAGCCGAAACGATCCTGCGCGAGCGGATGGCCCGGCGCGAGATACCGCCCGAGAGACCCGACGGCGAGCTGCGCGTCCGCCAGTGGTCCTACGACCACATCGAGGCCTACCGCAATGCGCTGGCCACCTGGCTCACCACCGACGCCCACCCCGTCGACACCGGCGCGCTCAGCGCCTACGCAGCCGCCGTCCGCATCGCCGAGGCCGTGCGCACCGGCGCCGTCGAGGCCTGCGACATCGTCCAGACGCCCGAGCCCACCGGGGAGACCGTCGCCGCGGGCGTGCTGCTCTTCGACGAGGAGGACCGTGTCCTGCTCGTCGACCCCACGTACAAGGCCGGCTGGGAGTTCCCCGGCGGCGTCGTGGAACCCGGAGAGGCCCCCGCCAGGGCCGGCGTACGGGAGGTCGCCGAGGAGACCGGCATCCAGCTCCCCGAACTGCCCGGTCTCCTCGTCGTGGACTGGGAGGCGCCCGCACCACCCGCGTTCGGCGGCCTGCGGATGCTGTTCGACGGCGGGCGTCTCGACGGCCCCGAGGCCCGCCGCGTGGTCCTGCCGGGCCAAGAGCTGCGCGGCTGGCGGTTCGTCACCGAGCAGGAGGCCGCCGGACTTCTGCCGCCCGTACGGTACGAGCGCCTGCGCTGGGCGCTGCGGGCCCGCGAGCGCGGCGCCGCCCTGTACCTGGAGGCCGGAGTGCCGGTGGGCTGACGCTGAGCGGGGGTGTCTGTCTATCGGGGTGTCTGTGCGGCGTCGTCGAGGCACGCGGCCACCGAACGCAGGGCCGCCGCCGCCCCGCTCGTGACGGGATCGCCGTGCCCGAAGCACGCCACGTCGGAGTCGAGTGCGGCCAGGGTGCGGAAGGAGTCGACGGCCCGTCGGCGGTCGAGGTTGAACACGCCCAGCACGACCTGGCCGTCCAGCGGGGACGCGGCCACGGCGTCGCCCGTGAACAGCACGCCATGGTGCGGCAGATGGAGTGCGATGCTGCCGTCCGTATGCCCGGGTACCGCGACGACGCGTGCCCCACCGCCGAAGTCGAGCACGTCCCCGTCCGTCAACTCCCTTACCTCGCACGGCAGTACGGGATCCGTCGGCTGCGGCGGCAGCAGCTTCAACGCCTCCGCGTGCAACGGCCGCTCCCAGTCCTCGAACACGGGCGCAGGTCCCTGCCGTTCACCGCGCACGAACGGAGCGTCGAGCGGGTGCGCCCACACCTGCGCCCCGCTGAGCGCCGCGAACTCACCCGCGCCGCCCGCGTGATCCTCGTGAAAGTGCGTCACAACGATGCGACGCACCTCGCGCGGATCACGGCCCAGCGCGCGCACGGCGTCCGCGATCTCCGCCCCGGCTCCGGCGGCTCCCGCGTCCACCAGCGTCAACTCGTCCCCGTCGTCCCACAGACAGGCCTGCCCCACCGGGAAACGCAACAGGTGCAGACGACGCGGGACGACCTCGATCACATCGGTGATGCCGTAGATACCCATACGCCGACCGTAGGGTCAGGCCGCTGCCCGGCAGATACGGCTACGCCCCGGGCAGAAGCGTTCTGCCCGGGGCGAGGACGACGGCTGCTACGCGTCTCAGATCGCGGCGTACTTCTGGAGGAACAGCGCCTCGGCGACCGAGAGACGCTCCAGCTCCTGCGGCGACACGCTCTCGTTGACCGCGTGGATCTGCGCCTCGGGCTCGCTCAGGCCGATCAGCAGGATCTCCGCCTCCGGGTACAGCGACGCGAGCGTGTTGCACAGCGGGATCGAGCCGCCCTGGCCCGCGTACTGCATCTGCTGACCGTCGTACGCGACGCCCATCGCCTCGGTCAGCGCCGCGTACGCCGGGCTGTCGGTGTTCGCGCGGAACGCCTGGCCCTGCCCGATCTGCTCGACCTGGACGCGGGCGCCCCACGGGGTGTGCGACTCGATGTGCGCGACGAGGAGCTTCGTGGCCTCCACGGCGTCCGTGCCCGGCGGCACCCGCAGGCTGATCAGGGCGCGCGCCCCGGCCTGCACGGACGGCGTCGCGCCGACGACCGGCGGGCAGTCGATGCCGAGGACGGTGACGGCGGGGCGGGCCCAGATGCGGTCGGCGACCGTGCCCGAACCGATCAGCTCGACACCGTCGATGACCTTGGCGTCCTTGCGGAACTGGCCCTCGTCGTACTGGAGCCCGTCCCACGCGGCGTCGCCCGCGAGACCGTCGACCGTCGTCGAGCCGTCCTGCGCGCGCAGCGAGTCGAGGACCCGCACCAGCGCCGCGAGCGCGTCCGGGGCCGCGCCGCCGAACTGGCCCGAGTGGAGATTGCCGCCGAGGGTGTCCACCTGGACGCGGACGAGCGTCATGCCGCGCAGCGTCGACGTGGCCGTCGGCAGGCCCACCCGGAAGTTGCCCGCGTCGCCGATGACGATCGTGTCCGCCTTCAGCAGCTCCGGGTGCTGCTCGGCGTACCGCTCCAGTCCGCCCGTGCCCTGCTCCTCGGAACCCTCGGCGATCACCTTGACGTTCACCGGCACACCGCCGTTGGCCTTGAGCGCCCGCACCGCGAGCAGGTGCATCAGGACCCCGCCCTTGCAGTCCGCGGCGCCGCGCCCGTACCAGCGGCCGTCCTCGCGCTCCGTCAGCTCGAACGGCGGCGTGACCCACGCCGACTCGTCCAGCGGCGGCTGCACGTCGTAGTGCGCGTAAAGGAGAACCGTCGGCGAGCCCTCGGGGCCCGGCAGGAAGCCGTACACCGACTGCGTCCCGTCCGGGGTGTCGAGCAGCGCGACGTCCTCGAAGCCCTCGGCGCGCAGCGCGTCCGCCACCCAGTTCGCGGCGCCCTCGCTCTCGCTCTTCGGGAACTGGTCGAAGTCCGCCACCGACTTGAACGCCACCAGTTCGGCGAGCTCGGTCCGGGCCCCGGGCATGAGAGAGGCGACGGTCTCGGCGATCGGATTCGGTGACATGGGAACGCTCCTCGTGGGTGCGACGTTGCACGTGTGTGTACGTATGCGGCTTTCGCACGCGTCCGTGCGGGTCCGCCGTCGGCTGGTGTGCGTGAGCGTTTCGTGCACAGGGCATGCGGTGCCGATCCTGCCACAAGGGGTCGGCGGGACACCGCCGTAGGATGCCTGGGAAAGGTGCGGCAGACGGCTGGATCGGGAGCAGTAGACCATCGTGAGCAGCGAGAACTCGGCGGACGGCAAGGGAACGGGCGAGCACGCGGCGGACGCCGGTGACGGCGGGCAGGTGTGGGACGTCGTCGTGGTGGGCGCCGGCCCCGCGGGCGCCAGCGCCGCCTACGCGGCAGCGGTCGCCGGACGCAGCGTCCTCCTTCTGGAGAAGGCTGAACTGCCCCGGTACAAGACGTGCGGCGGCGGCATCATCGGCCCCTCCAGGGACGCGCTTCCCCCGGGGTTCGAGCTGCCCTTCCGGGACCGGATCGACGCGGTGACGTTCTCCCTCGACGGGAAGTTCTCCCGTACCCGGCGCTCGCGCCACATGCTCTTCGGCCTGGTGAACCGCGCCGACTTCGACCACCAGCTCGTCGAGCACGCCCAGAAGGCGGGCGCCGAGCTGCGCACGGGGACGACGGTCTCGCGGGTCGAGCAGCACGGCTCGGCCGTGCCCGACCGGCGCACCGTCGCCGTGACCCTCCAGGACGGCGAGACGATCCTGGCCCGCGCGGTGGTCGGGGCGGACGGCAGTGCCAGCCGCATAGGGGCGCACGTCGGGGTGAAGCTCGACCAGGTCGACCTCGGCCTGGAGGCGGAGATCCCCGTGCCCGAGACGGTCGCCGAGGACTGGAAGGGCCGCGTCCTCATCGACTGGGGCCCGATGCCCGGGAGTTACGGCTGGGTCTTCCCCAAGGGCGACACCCTGACGGTCGGTGTGATCTCGGCGCGGGGCGAAGGGGCTGCCACCAAGCGGTACTTGGAGGACTTCATCGCCCGGCTCGGCCTCGCCGGCTTCGAGCCGTCGGTCTCCTCCGGCCATCTGACGCGCTGCCGCGCCGACGACTCGCCGCTCTCGCGCGGTCGCGTCCTCGTGTGCGGTGACGCGGCGGGTCTCCTGGAGCCCTGGACCCGCGAGGGCATCTCGTTCGCGCTGCGGTCCGGTCGTCTCGCGGGGGAGTGGGCGGTCCGTGTCTCCGAGGCGCACGACGCGGTGGACGCGCGCCGGCAGGCTCTGAACTACGCGTTCGCGGTCAAGGCCGGGCTCGGTGTCGAGATGAGCGTCGGCAAGCGGATGCTGACGCTCTTCGAGCGCAGGCCCGGGATGCTGCACGCGGCGATCACCGGGTTCCGCCCCGCGTGGAAGGCGTTCGCCCGCATCACCCGCGGGTCGACGACGCTGGGCGAGATCGTCAGGACGTATCCGATCGCCGGCCGCGTCCTGAGCCGCCTGGACCGGTCGGCGCCCGCGGCCGCGTCCTCGGCCGGGGCATCGGCCGAGTCGTCGGTCGACGATGCGGACGCTACTTCTCGACCGTGATGAGGAAGATCGGGTGGTCCGGCACGGCCGCGGTCAGCTCTTCGTCGGTCGACTTGGCGGTGACGCCCTGGAAGTACTGGTTGACCTCCCAGCCCCACTTCTCCAGGTAGCTGCGCAGGATCGCCGACTTCTGTCCGGTGTCGGACACCTCGGTCGCGGTGAACGTGCGGACCTTGCGCCCGACGCGCAGCTCGCCGGACTTGGCGACGCGCATGTTGCGCACCCACTGGGAGTGCCCGCGGGCCGACACGATGTACTGCGCGTTCCCGTGCGTGTGCGGGTTGACCGGGATGCGCTGCATCTGGCCGCTCTTGCGGCCGCGCACGGAGAGCTCGGCGGACCCCATCAGGCTGACGCCGTGCCGCGCGAGCCAGCCGATCACGCCGTTGAACCTGACGTTGAGGCGGCCGCCCTTGAGGTAGTAGGGGGATGAGGGGCTCGGGGAGGAGGACGAGCCGGACTGGGCGTTCACGGGCATAGCGGTTCTCCTGGATCTCGGTCTCGTGGATCTCGGTCTCGATTGCGAGAGCACTGCTCTCGCTTGAGATCAGTGTGCACGAGATCGGTGATCCAAAGCAAGAGCGGTGCTCTCTTTTCTGGCCGCCGCCGGATGAGCCGCACCCGCCATCGAGTGCATCGCTCCGAAATAACGAGTGCATCGCTCCTGAATGAGTGCACCGATCCATAACGTGTGCATCGATCCGGAACGTGTGCACTGCTCCGGACGCGTGGGACACTGCCCGTATGAGCACCGCACGAGGAGCCAGGGCCAGGGCACGGGAAGAAGTCACCGCCGCCATCAAGGACGAAGCCCGCAGACAGCTCGCGGCCGAGGGTGCAGCCAAGCTGTCCCTGCGCGCCGTCGCCCGCGAGCTGGGCATGGTCTCCTCGGCGCTCTACCGCTACTTCCCCAGCCGCGACGACCTGCTGACGGCGCTCATCATCGACGCGTACGACTCCGTCGGCGAGGCTGCCGAGCAGGCGGACGCCGCCCTGCTCAAGCAGGCCGCGAAAGCTTCCGGGACGAGCGACACCGCGAACAAGAACAAGGCCGAAGCGCTCGCACCCGTGCGCCGCTGGATCGCCGTCAGCGAAGCCGTTCGCGCCTGGGCGCTCGCCCACCCGCACGAGTACGCGCTCATCTTCGGCTCGCCCGTACCCGGATACACCGCGCCACTGACGACCGTCCCGGCCGCGTCGCGCGTCGGGCTGCTGTTCTTCAGCATCGTCCGCGACGCCCACCAGGGCCAAGGGCTGGCCGAGCCGCCGCTCGCCGAGGAGCTGCGGCCCGAGGCCGAGCGGCTCGCCGCCGACCTGGCGCCCGACCTGCCGCCCGCGGTGGTGGCCGCGCTCGTCGCTGCCTGGGCGCAGCTGTTCGGCCTGATCGGCTTCGAGCTGTTCGGCCAGTTCAACCGGGTCGTGGAGGACCGTGCCGCCTTCTTCACCCACGCCGCGACCCAGCTCGCCCACGGCGCGGGCCTGGTGCCGCCCCGGATGTGACGCGCGGCGCCGGGACTGCGTCGCGTACTCCCCGGGGAGTAGACGTGATCACCACGCCCGGCTGACGCCCGCGACGGTGTCCGGCGTCTAGCGTTGCGGTCATGGATGAGCAGCACGTACGCGGCGCCGGCGGCCCGCCCCGGACCTGGGCGGGTCCGCCGCACCTCGGGCGTTACGGGCCGCCCTGGACGATGACCGGCGCCGCCGGGCGAGGCCGCTACGGGCCGCCCTGGTGGGGCGCCTCGGGCGAGGGGCCGCGCTGGCCCTGGCGCTCCACCGTCCTGATCACCGCGTTCGTCCTCGTCGGCTCGAACTTCGCGGCGCACGCCCAGACCGAGCGCGCCGGCCTCGACGTGTTCGCCCGCGTGCTGCTGATCGCGGGCGGCCTTCTCCTGCTGTGGCGTCAGCGGTACCCGGTCCTGGTGGCCTTCGGCACGGCGGCGTGCGCGACGGTCTATCTCGGCGCGGGCTACGCGTACGGGCCGGTCTTCATCACCGTGGCCGTGGGCTGCTACGCGGCGATCGTCGCGGGGCACCGCAGAGCCGCGTGGGCGGCGGTCGGGATGTTCTGGGTGGGGCACGTCCTCGTGGCGCACTGGCTGTACGCATATCTGCCGCCGTCGGGAGACGATGCCGCGTCCTGGGGGCAGGAGGGTTTCATCGCCGCGTGGGTCCTGGCGATCGTGGCCTTCTCCGAGCTGGTCAGGACGCGGCGCGAGCAGTGGGCGAAGGAGCGCGCCGAGCGGGCGAAGGCCGCCGAGCGGCGCGCGGACGAGGAGCGGCTGAGGATCGCGCGGGAGCTGCACGACGTGCTCGCGCATTCCATCTCGGTCATCAACGTCCAGGCGGGCGTGGGTCTGGCCCTGCTCGACTCCGACCCCGAGCAGGCCCGTACCGCCCTCACCACCATCAAGTCCGCGAGCAAGGAGGCGCTGGGCGAGGTCCGTCAGGTCCTCGACACCCTCCGGACCCCGGGCGACGCGCCGCGCGCCCCCGCCCCGGGCCTGAACCGGCTCCCGGAACTCGTGGAGCAGGCCGCGAGCGCGGGCCTCACGGTCGCGGTCGCCACGGAAGGATCGCGCGCCGCGTTGCCGCCCGGCGCCGACCTCGCCGCGTTCCGCATCGTGCAGGAGGCGCTCACCAACGTCGTACGGCATTCCGAGTCACGCAACGCGCGCGTAGAGGTGCGGTACACGCGGACCGCGTTGTCCCTGCGCATCGACGACGACGGGCCGGCGAGCCATGAGGCGGCCGGCGGCAGTGGGAACGGGCTTGCGGGGATGCGTGAGCGGGCCGCCGCGCTGGGTGGCACGATCGAGGCGGGACCGCGGCCCGACGGCGGTTTCCGCGTGCTCGCCGAACTGCCGTTCACGCCGACGGAGGAGGACCGTTGATCCGCGTACTGCTAGCCGACGACCAGTCGCTCGTCCGCGCCGGATTCCGGGCGCTGCTCGACGCGCAGAGCGACATCGAGGTCGCGGGGGAGGCCTCCGACGGCGAAGAGGCGGTGCGCCTCGTACGCGAACTGCGGCCCGACGTCGTCCTGATGGACATCCGGATGCCGGTCCTCGACGGGCTCGCCGCGACCCGCCGCATCGGCGACGACGCCGCGCTGGAAAGCGTGAAGGTCGTCATGCTGACCACCTTCGAACTGGACGAGTACGTCTTCGAGGCGATCCGCGCCGGAGCCTCCGGGTTCCTCGTCAAGGACACCGAGCCCGAGGAACTGCTGCGCGCCGTACGGGCGGTGGTGCACGGGGACGCGCTGCTCTCGCCGGGGGTGACCCGGCGGCTGATCGCCGAGTTCGCGGCGCGCTCCAAGGAGCCGGCCGCCGCCGAGTCGCTCGGGCAGCTCACCGAGCGTGAGCGTGAGGTGATGGCGCTGGTCGGCATCGGCCTGTCGAACGAGGAGATCGCCCGCCGTCTCGTCGTCAGCCCGCTCACCGCGAAGACTCATGTGAGCCGCACGATGGTGAAGCTCGGCGCGCGTGACCGGGCCCAACTGGTCGTGCTCGCCTATGAGTCGGGCCTCGTGCGGCCCGGCTGGCTCGGCTGAGCGGACGGGCGCCGTTGACACACGGGTGCGCCCGGCGGGCAGGGGACTGCCGGCCGGGCGCACCCGTGTGTGTGATGGGGCGAGGGGCTGTGGGTCAGTCGTGGACCGCGACGCGCTCCGTCCGCGCGGCGGCGTCCGCCTCCTCCTTCATCGACTCCTCTACGGACCCCTCCTCCTGTACCGACTTCGCGATCAGGATCGTGCCCTGAGGGCGACGGGTCCGCAGGCCGGTGAGGGTGATCAGCAGGCCCACCAGGGCGATCGCGGTGACGACGACGAGTCCGGGCCGGAAGCTGTCGAGGACGGCCTGCGGGGACGAGCCCTCGCCGGAGTTCGCGGTGACGACGGCCGTCACGACGGCGAGGAAGATGGCGCCGCCCACCTGTACCGAGGTGTTGAGCAGGCCCGAGACCATGCCCTGCTCGTCGTCGTGGACGCCGTTCGTGGCCTGGATGTTGAGCGAGGGGAACACCAGGGCGCAGGCCGCGCCGATCAGGAGCATCGTCGGCAGGATGACGGACGCGTAGACCGGGTCGAGGTTGATGCGCAGGAACAGCGCGTAGCCGATCACCATGAAGGTGAAGCCCACCGCGATCAGGCGCGGCGTCCCGAACCGGTCGACGATCGCGCCGACCTTCGTCGAGGAGAGCGCCACGAGGGCGCCCGCCGGCAGGAACGCGAGCGCGGTGTGCAGCGCGGACCAGCCCAGCAGGGACTGCATGTACAGGGTGACGAGGAACTGGAAGCCGACGTACGAGCCGAAGAACGCCATCGCGCCAAGCTGGGCCCTGATCTGTGAGCCGGAGCGCAGCACCCCGAGGCGGATCAGTGGGCCCGGGGAGCGGCGCTCGATGGCGACGAAGACGGTGAGCAGGACGGCGACGGCCAGGAAGGAGAGCAGGGTGCGGGCCGAGGCCCAGCCCGCCTCCGGTGCCTGGACGACGGTGAACACGAGGAGCAGCATCGACGCGGTGCCGGTGACGGCGCCGGGGATGTCGTAGCCGCGGTGGTTCTTCTCGCGTTCGCTGTGCGGGATGAGCTTGATGCCGATGAGCAGCGCGATCACGGCGATCGGCGCGGGCAGCAGCATGGTCAGGCGCCAGCTGGCCTCGGTGAGCAGGCCGGACAGGACGAGGCCCATGGAGAAGCCGGTCGCGGCGCAGGTCGTGTAGATGGAGAGCGCGCGGTTGCGCAGCGGGCCCTCGGCGAACGTCGTGGTGATGATGGACAGGCCGGCCGGTGCGGTGAACGCGGCGCTGAGGCCCTTGATGAAGCGGCTGGCGATCAGGAGCGGCCCGGAGTCGACGAGTCCGCCGAGGAGGGACGCGAGGGCGAAGACGCCTAGGGCGATCAGGAACACCCGGCGCCGGCCGAGCAGGTCGGCCGCGCGGCCGCCGAGCAGCAGCAGGCCGCCGTAGCCGAGGATGTAGCCGCTGACGATCCATTGCAGCGTCGACGTGGACAGGTCGAGCTCCGAGCCGATGGACGGCAGGGCGACTCCGACCATCGACACATCGAGGGCGTCGAGGAACATCGCGGCGCAGAGGACGAGCAGTGTGCCCCACAGACGGGGGGACCAACGCTCCTGGGACATAGGAGTGTTGGTGAGCGGAGAGGTCATGCGGAGCAGACTACATGCATATGCATTGACTGCAAGTGCATTTAATTCCGATGCAACAATGCCCGTCTTTTCTGCTACGGTGCGGTTATGGCGGCGAAAAAGGCCGAGCCCGGCCTTGTGGATCAGTGGCGGGACATCCTCGCGGTGCATGCGCGCACCATGTGCGAGCTCGATCGTGAGCTGCATCAGCACGGACTGGGCGCCAGCGACTTCGAGGTGCTCGACGTCCTGGCCGACGGCGCGGCGGAGGACGGCAGTTCCTCCTTCCGCGTGCAGGAGATCGCCGCACAGGTCCATCTCAGCCAGAGTGCCCTCTCGCGCCTGATCGGCCGCCTGGAGAAGGACGGCCTCCTGGAGCGCGGGATGTGCCCCGAGGACCGCCGTGGTGTACGGGTCTGCCTGACGCAGAAGGGCCGCGACCTGCACACCGAGGTGCGCCCGTTGCAGCGCGCGGTATTGGGGCGGATGCTCGCGGGCGGCGCGCGGGACTGACCTGCCCTCGGCGCGCCCCGCCGGTCGTCAGCTCCAGGTGACCCCCGACCGCTCCCGCCACAGTGCGGCCAGCGAGGCGTCACCGGTGAGGCTCGGGAACGGCAACCGGTTCCACAGGGACAGATACAGCCGCGCCGCGGGGCCCGACAGCTCGCAGTCGGCCACGTCGGCTCCGCCGGCCTCGCCCGCCCCGTCCCGTTCCGTGACCGGTGGCTCCTGTGAGATCCGTACGGTCCATGCCCGGCCCGCGTCGGTGGCCCGTACGCGCAGCAGGCGCGGGGTGTCCGAGCGGACCTTGCTCCTGCCGCGCGCGTGGAAGCCGAGCAGCAGTTCCTCGATGCCGTCGACCGCGAAGTCCGCGGGGATCACGCCGGGCGTCCCGGCCAGCGCGGACTCCGCGTCCACCCGGTGGACGGTCGTCTCGTGCGCCTGCCGCCGTGCCCAGAACGCGAGCGGCGACGGCGCGGGCAGGAACGTCCAGCACTCCACGTCGGGCCGGGCGCCGGCCAGCGTCCCGACGAGCCGGCCGTGGCCCTCGCGGAACCAGGCGATGAGTTCCGCGCCGTCCAGGTCCGGCAGGCCGCCGTCGGGATGGTACGACGTGCGCCCCTCGGCGACGAACGCGGTGGCCCAGCGATGCACCATCCCCACGTGTCGCAGCAGGTCTCCTGCGTCCCAGCCCGGGCAGGTCGGCACCTTGGCGTCCGTGCCCGCCGTCTCGGCGGCGCGGGCGAGGCGGCGGCCCTCCTCGTCGAGCGTCGCGATGTGTTCCGCAGTCTCCATGGCGGGAGTCTGCCCGATGCGACCTGGCTTGAATGCGGCCTTGCGGGATCCTCGTGCCGTACGGGTCAGGAGACGGCCGCGCGCCGGGTCGCGAAGCCGGTCAGGGCGGCGACGCCCGCCAGTACGGCCACGCTGGTCAGCGCGGCGGGGAGTGAGAACCATTCCGCCATGAAGCCGATCACCGGCGGTCCGAGGAGCATGCCGCCGTAGCCGAGCGTGGACGCGGCGGCGACGCCGGTGGGTCCGGCGAGGGCGCCCGCGCGTTCGACCGCCACGGGGAAGATGTTGGCGAGGCCGAGACCCGTGACGGCGAATCCGAGGAGAGCCAGCCACACGGTGGGGGCGAGCGAGCCGAGCAGCATGCCGGCCGCGCCGGTGGCTCCGCCGAACACCAACGTCCGTGTCCTGCCCAGGCGTTCGAGCAGCGCCGTCCCGCTGAGCCGGCCGATGGTCATGGCCAGGGCGAAGCAGGAATACCCTGCCGCGGCCACGCCCGGACGGGCGTGCAGGTCCTCCTCCAGGTGCAGGGCGCCCCAGTCCGCGAGTGCGCCCTCCCCGTACGCGGTGCACAGGGCGATGAGGCCGAAGACGAGGACGAGCCCGCGCACGCGTCCGGCGGGCCGCTCGGACGCCGACGCGGGCTCGTTCCGTATACGGCCGTGGTCGTCCGGGGGTGTCGGTGCGTCGTGGCGCAGCAGCGTGGGGCCGACCGCGGCTGTGACGAGCAGGCCGATGACGGTGAGGGCCAGCAGGTGCCGGGTGGGGGAGACGTGGCCCGCGACCAGACCGCCGAGTCCCGCGCCGAGCATGCCGCCGAGGCTGAAGGCCGCGTGAAAGCTCGGCATGACCGGGCGGCGCAGGGCGGCGACCAGGTCGACAGCGGCGCTGTTCATCGCCACGTTGATCCCGCCGTAGGCGGCGCCGAACACGAGCAGGACCAGGCCGAGGGTGAGTGCCGAGTGCGTGAGCGGGGGCAGCGCGACGCTCAGCGCCAGGAGTACACCGCTCACCACGGTCACGGGATGGCTGCCGAAGCGCCTGCACAGGCGCCCCGTGAGCATCATCGTGATCACGGCCCCCGCGGAGACGCCGAGGAGCGCGAGCCCGAGCGTGCTCGCCGAAGCTCCGGTCTGCTCCTTCACGGCGGGGATGCGCACGACCCACCCCGCGAAGATGAAGCCGTCGAGCGCGAAGAAGATCGTGAGTGCGATACGGAGGCGGGTGAGGGGCGAGGTCCGCGGGCTGTCGTCCTTGACTGACCCGAGTTTGTTTAGTGTCGGCACAAAGTCAGGGTAGGGCGGCACCCGGGCCGGGGACAAGCCGGTTCGAGGGGTGACGGTCGCGACATCCGCTCGCACCGGCGCATGGGAATGACTGCGGCCCCACCCGTCCGGGCGGGGCCGCAGCCATGAAATCCGTAGGTGTGGCGTGAGGTGTCACACCGCGAGGACCTTGACCCCTGCCTCCTCGAAGCGCTCCACCGTCGCCGCGTCCACGGCGCTGTCCGTGACCAGGGTGCCGATGCGCTCCGTCGAGCAGATCCGGGCGAACGCGCGCTGGCCCAGCTTGCTGGAGTCCGCCGCGACGATCACGCGCTCCGCCCGCTCGCACAGCAGCCGGTTGATGGCGGCCTCCGCCTCGTCGTGCGCCGCGGCGCCGTGGGCGACGTCGAAGCCGACGACACCCAGCACGGCCGTGTCGATGGTGATCTGGCTCAGCACGCCGTCCGCGAGCGGGCCGATGAGCTCGTACGACTGCGGCCGGGCGACTCCGCCCGTGACCACGATCTTGAACTGGGGTCGCACCGCAAGCTCGTTGGCGATGTTCAGCGCGTTCGTGACGATCGTGAGGGCAGGGGAGCCGGAGGCGAAGTCGGGGCGGACCGCGAGTGCGCGCGCCACCTCGGTCGTCGTCGTCCCGCCGGTGAGGCCGACCGCCTCGCCCGGCGTGATCAGGTCGGCGACCGCCTTGGCGATCCGTTCCTTCTCGGAGGCGTTGCGCGCGGTCTTGTAGCGCAGGGGCAGCTCGTAGGAGACCCCGTGGACGACGGCGCCGCCCCGGGTGCGTACGAGCATCTGCTGCTCGGCGAGCTGGTCGAAGTCGCGCCGGATCGTGGCCGCGGACACCCCCAGGTCGGCCGCCGCCTCCTCGACATCCAGGCGCCCCCGCTCCACGAGCAGTTCGAGCAGGGACTTCCAGCGGGCGTCGCGGGACATCCGCGGCCTCCAATCGTCGTTCTCCGGTGACCCTAGCGCACTACCTGATGCTTGGTTATGCTCGAAAGGTATCGAATTCTTGCAGGAACGAGCATACGCTCGGCGGGGCCGTTCGAGAGCGACGCATGCGGCGCATTCGACCGGTCCACGGACACGACACATCAGGGAGTGGGCACGGCATGAGCCATGTCGAGAACGAGCTGAACAGCCAGCCGGAGTGCTGGACGCGCGCGGCGGGCCTGGCCGCGGGCGAGGCCGGCAAGCTGCCCGCGCCGGGGGAGCGCGTCGCGATCGTGGGCTGCGGCACCTCGTGGTTCATGGCGCAGGCCTTCGCCGCGCTGCGCGAGGAGTCCGGGCAGGGCGAGACCGACGCGTTCGCGGCCTCGGAGTTCCCGGCCGGTCGCCCCTACGACCGCCTTATCGCGCTGTCCCGGTCCGGCACCACGACCGAGGTCGTCGAGCTGCTCGCCGCGGTCAAGGGCCGCATCCGGACGACCGCCGTCATCGGCGACCCGAACACGCCGATCGTCTCCGCCGCCGACGACGTGATCGTCCTGGACTTCGCCGACGAGCAGTCCGTCGTCCAGACCCGCTTCGCGACGACGGCGCTCACGCTCCTGCGCGCCCACCTCGGCCTGCACACCGAGCAGGCCGTCGCCGACGCGCGCGCCGCGCTCGAGACGCCGCTGCCCGAAGGCCTCGTGGAGTGCGGCCAGTTCACCTTCCTGGGACGCGGCTGGACCGTCGGCCTCGCGAACGAGGCCGCCCTGAAGATGCGCGAGGCGTCCCTGTCGTGGACCGAGGCGTACCCCGCCATGGAGTACCGCCACGGCCCCATCAGCGTCACCACCGCGGGCACCGCCACCTGGATGATCGGCACGGCGCCCGAAGGCCTCGCCGAGCAGGTGGCAGGCACCGGCGCCCTCTGGGTCGAGG
The DNA here is from genome assembly GCF_044748025.1 of Streptomyces sp. NPDC090032. NCBI lineage: Bacteria > Bacillati > Actinomycetota > Actinomycetes > Kitasatosporales > Streptomycetaceae > Streptomyces > Streptomyces sp. NPDC090032. The sequence continues at coordinate 26,595 of NZ_JBIVFF010000007.1, forward strand.
GCGGCCTCGACCCGCTCGCCGAACTCGTGCGCGCGCAGCGCCTCGCCGTCGCCGTCGCGGCCGCCCGCGGCCTCGACCCCGACCAGCCGCGCCACCTCACCCGCTCGGTGATCCTCACCGCCGGCTGACCGTCGACCGAGCTTCCGAGCCTTCCGAAAGGAGGGGCTGTGCCCCTCGCAGCAACCGGCGCGCTCGTCGCCGAGGCCACCGCGGCGCGTACCGCGGTGGCCGCGTTCAACGTCATCACCCTGGAGCACATCGAGGCCGTCGTGGCGGGCGCCGAGGCGGCGGGAGCGCCGGTGATCCTCCAGGTCAGCGAGAACGCCGTGCGGTACCGCTACGGGCGTCTGCTGCCCCTCGCGAGGGCCGCGGCCGCCACCGCCGAGGCGTCCTCGGTGCCCGTCGCGCTCCACCTCGACCACGTCCAGAGCGACGAACTGCTCCGCCAGGCCGCGGACGCCGGGTTCAGCTCGGTGATGTACGACGCGGCCAAGCTCCCCTACGACGAGAACCTCGCGGCCACCCGCGCGGCCGCCGACTGGGGCCACGCCAACGGGCTGTGGGTCGAGGCCGAGCTGGGCGAGGTCGGCGGCAAGGACGGGTCCGCGCCGCTCGACGCGCACGCGCCGGGCGCCCGTACCGACCCCGGGGAGGCCCGCGCCTACGTGGCGGACTCGGGCGTCGACGCCCTCGCCGTCGCGATCGGCTCCTCGCACGCCATGACCACCCGCACCGCGACGCTCGACCACGACCTCCTCAAGCAGCTCTCGGAGGGCCTCGACGTACCGCTGGTCCTGCACGGTTCCTCCGGTGTCGGTGACGACGAACTCTCGCAGGCCGTCCGGGGCGGCATCGCCAAGGTGAACGTCGGCACAGCCCTGAACATAGCGATGACAGCGGCCATCCGGGAGTTCCTTGCCGCACATCCCGACGCCGTCGACTCCCGCAAGTACCTGAGCGTGGGCCGCGAGGCGATGGCCCGCACCGTGACGGAGCTGGTCGAGGTGATGCGCCGCTGACCGTCCACCGCTCCCGCCCCGGTACGCGGAGGGATCCTCGTACCGGGGACAATGGAGCCATGGCAGGCAGCCACGAACCACACGCGCCCCCGCTCTTCCCGGTGCACCGGGAGCGCCGGGAGATCACCCCCGGCGCGGTGCATGTGCCGGGCTGGCTCGACGCCGAGGCCCAGCGCGCACTCGTCGACGCCTGCCGCGACTGGGCGGCCGGGCCCGTGCCGATGCGCCACACACGACTGCCCGGCGGCGGCGTGATGTCCGTGCAGACCGTGTGTCTCGGATGGCACTGGCAGCCCTACCGCTACACGCGCACGGCATCCGATGTGAACGGCGCGCAGGTGGCCCCCTTCCCCGGCTGGCTAAGGGAGTTGGGCAGACGCGCGCTCGTCGACGCGTACGAGGACGACGCCGCCGGCGACGACTACGACCCCGACACGGCACTGGTCAACTTCTACGACGGCGCCGCCACCATGGGCATGCACCAGGACAAGGACGAGCGCGCACGGGAACCCGTCGTCTCGCTCAGCGTCGGCGACACCTGCGTCTTCCGTCTCGGCAACACCGAGAACCGCGGCAAACCGTACGAAGACGTGGAGCTGGTCTCCGGGGACCTGCTGGTCTTCGGCGGGCCGTCACGGCTCGCCTTCCACGGGGTGCCGAAGGTGTACCCCGGCACCGGCGACCCGGCCACCGGGCTCGCCCGGGGCCGCCTGAATCTCACGATGCGCGTCACCGGACTCACCGGACCGCCCCCCACACCCTCCCCGCGGGGGTGAGTTCACCCACAGGGGCCGCGGCGTTTCACCGGATACGATGCGACACGGTGATCAGGGCGAGGAGTTGCTGATGCGTGGCAAGGCGGCCTCCGGGGCCGGGGGCCGGATGACGGGCGAGGCGGAGGGTTCCGTGCGTGCGCCACGTCTCGAGCGGGGCCGTGGTGCGCTCGGTCCGGCGCTCGAACTCGTACACACCGGCCGCGCGCCGACCCGCGCCGTGCTCACCGCCGAACTGGGGGTGACGCGGGCCACGGCAGGCGCGGTCGCCGCCGAGCTGGAGGCACTCGGGCTGATCAGGATCGACGCCAAGCCGAGCGCCGCCGCCGGCTCGCAGGGGCGTCCCTCGCACCGTCTCTCCGTCGCCGAGGACGGCCCCGTCGCCCTTGCCGCACAGGTCCACGCGGACGGCTACCGCGCGGCCCTGGTGGGCCTCGGCGGCCGGATCGTCGCGACGACGCCCGGCTGCGAGATCATCGACCCGGACCCGGCGCAGGTGCTCGGCTCGGTCGTGGAGGCCGGCGCCCAACTGCTGCGCGAGACGGGGAGCCACTGCGTCGGCGCGGGCCTCGCCGTGCCGTCCGCGGTGGCCGAGCCCGAGGGCACGGCCCTCAACCCGCTGCACCTCGCCTGGCCCGCGGGCTCGCCCGTCCGCGAGATCTTCGCCGAGCGGGTACGGGAGGCGGGCATCGAGCGGCCGGCGTTCGCCGCGAACGACGTCAACCTCGCGGCCCTCGCCGAGCACCGCCACGGCGCGGGCCGTGGCGCACGCGACCTGCTGTGCGTCGCCACCGGCCACCGCGGCGTCGGCGGCGCGCTCGTCCTCGACGGCCGCCTGCACACCGGCAGTTCGGGCCTCGCCCTGGAGGTCGGGCACCTCACGGTGAACCCCGAGGGCCGTCCCTGCTACTGCGGCAGCCGCGGCTGCCTGGACGTGGAGACCGATCCGCTGGCCCTGCTCGACGCGGCCGGCCGCGAACCGGGCCCCGACGGATCCCTGCTCCAGCAGGCCCGCGACCTGATCGCCGGCCGCTTCGACGACCCGAAGGTGCGGATGGCCACCGAGGCCCTGATCGACCGTCTCGGACTGGGCCTCGCGGGCCTGGTGAACATCCTCAACCCCGACCGCATCATCCTGGGCGGCCTGCACCGGGCGCTCCTCGACGCGGACCCGGACCGCCTGCGGGCCGTCGTCGCGGACCGCAGCCTGTGGGGCCGCAGCGGGGGCGTCCCCATCCTCGCGTGCACGCTCGACCACAACAGCCTTGTCGGAGCTGCCGAGTTGGCGTGGCAGCCGGTCCTCGACGACCCGCTCTCGGCGCTGGGCCCGGCCTGACGGGAGGGCCCCGTCGTACCCCGACTGGTCCGAAAGGGACTTGACCGTGCACAATCACCGCCATGATCGGTGAATCGGCACGGAATTACCTGGCCTCGGTGGAGGGCCGCCTGCAGGCGGACGGCTGCGCGACACGCTGGGAGGACTGGTCCGGCGTGCCCGTCCTCATCGGGCGGCGGGCCGACTTCCGGATGAGCTGGATGGCCACCAACCTCCACCTGTTCACCGTCGCCGCCGCCGTGCCCGAGATCACCGCGCAGAGCGTCGACACGTTCACCTCGCAGGTCCTGACGTACGCGAAGAAGAACAAGGGCGGCCTCCCTGTCGGCCTGCAGACCGGCGTGGCTGCCTTCCCCGTCCTCGTCAGCGAGCGCGTCGACCCGGCCGCCATGGCCTGGGCCGAGCAGCAGCAGCGCAACCGCTTCGCCAGCTTCGCCCGCCCCGTCGTCGTGGACAGCGCACAGCGCTACGTCGGCTTCTACCGTGGCAAGCCGGCGATCGGCCGCGTCTACGCCTCCCACCTCATCGACAAGGGCAACCGCTACTTCCACGGGTAGTCGCCCGCACCCGGCCCAGGCCCACCGCGAGCACCCCACGCACCAGGTCGCCTCCCGAGTGGTGCCCGACGGCCAGCAGTTCGCGTACCGCGGGTTCCAGGGGAAGACCGTCCCCGCTCAGCGCCCGCAGGAACGCCTGGGCCTGCGGCACGCATTCGCCGCGCACCGCGTGCCGCAGGAGCGCTGCCGAGAGCAGCGGGGTACGGCGGGACGCGTCCGCGACCGCCTCCGAGAGGGGCGCGAGGGGGCCTCCCCACGCCCGGCTCGCCAGCAGCGCGCCGCACAGGATGTCGTCACCGGACGGGGTGAGCCCGGGGCCGAGGCCGACCAGCGCGTGGGCGGCCCGCCGGACTTCGCCCGCGTCGTCCGCGTGCAGGGCGTGGCGCAGGCCCGTCAGGCGGGGCGCCAGGGGAGGCGGCAGAGGTTGGGCCAGTGCTTCGAGGAGCATCGCCGTGCGTGCGAGCCGCGCGGCGCCCGGTGGGGAGGAGGCGCCCTGGACACGGGGCGGTGTCCAGGACGCCTCCGGCTCGAAGTGAACCGGCCCTATGACCACGCGCCCTGCCCCCAAACCGGCCTGGAGCGTGACGGCCCCGGCTCCCCGCGGTGGGTTCCAGTTCAGCGGCCGGTCCACCGACGAGAAGGGCAGGACGAGCGCGTTCGGCAGCCGGATCGCGTCCCGGGTCACCACGGCGAGCGCGGGCAACTCCCGGTCACCGGTGGCGAGATGGACCGCGTAGCGGGTGGCGGCGACGATGCGGGCCGGCCGGAGAGGGCCGTGCAGCAGCGGGGCGACGGCTGTACTGATCGTGCCGACGTGTACGTCACTGATGGCGCTGAGGTGCACGTGACTGATGGCGGCGAGGCGTACGTGCCGTTCAGGGCGTGCCACCCCAGTACGCACAGAACAACAACCCCCGTCTCCCGCTGTGTCCGTCACTCGTCGGGCTCAGCGGCCGACGGGGGTTCTTCGAAGGCGCTCAGCGCGTCCGTGAAGCAGCGCATCGGGGCGTGCGTGAGGCCGGCGCCGATCTGGCCGATCCCTGGTTCGCGGTGGGCGATGCCCGTGGTGATGACCGGTTCGAGGACCGTGTCGACGACCTTGCGGATGTCGAGGCCGACGGGGCTGCCGACGAAGTCGAGGCCGGGGAGGCGGTAGTCACGGTGCCGGCCCACGGTGAGTGTCGCCATCTCCTGGCTGACGCGGCGGGCCCCTTCGGGGGTGCCACCCACGAAGCCGACGATCGCCGGGGCGGCGGCCAGCGCGAACCCGCCCAGGCCGTGCATCTCGGTGATGGCGCTGTCACCGATGTCGGGGTTGGCGTCGGCAGGCCCGTACCCGGCGAAGTAGAGGCCGTCCACGGGTGCTGCGGGCGCCGTGAACCACCTGTCGCCGAGGCCGCTGACGCGGATGCCGACCTCGACCCCGTTGCGCGCGAAGGCCGTGACGACCGTGGAGTGCGGCACGCCGTGTCCGGCCATGAGCGCCAACTTGCTCGCGGCCATGGAGAAGTTGAGGAACCAGTAGTTGTTGTCGCGCAGGAAGTCCAGCGCCTCGATCCCGCCGAGATCCGCGTGCCGGGCGAGCGCGGCGGCCAGTTCGCGGGTGAGCAGGGCGCTCGCGGCGGTGTTGCGACTGTGGCACTCGTCGCCCATCTGCAGGGCCTGCGCGGTGACCGACCGAAGGTTCACCGGCTCGGCGAGCGAGCCGATCGCCGCCCGCAGGGCGGGGCCGAGGCGCTCTCCCATCCAGCGCAGCCGCCCCATGACGTCGTCGCCGAGCGCGCCGTAGCGCAGGCAGCGGCCCTGCCCCTCGTTGAGGTTCGAGTAGGCCCGCAGGCCCGTGGCCTCGTCCTCCACGACGAGCAGGGGCATGGACGCGGAGATGACACCCGCCATCGGACCGACCGCGTCATGGTGATGACAGGGGGCGAAGCGGATGGCTCCCGCGTCGGCGAGTGCTTCCGCTTCCCGCGCCGTCGCCGCCCAGCCCTCAAGCAGCGCGGCGCCGACGACGGCCGCCCGCATCGGGCCGCACATGCGCTCCCACGCGATCGGTGGTCCGGCGTGCAACAGCAGTCTGTCCTGGGCGAGTTCGGGGATGAGCTTCCCGGCGGGGCGGACGTCGGTCCACAACGGCACGACGCCCAGGACCCGCTTGAGCGCCTCGGCGTTGGCGGCCTCGACGGCCGGGTGCGCGACCAGCCGGGCGAGCCCGGCGCCGAGTTCCGGATCACCCTGGGCCGGGGGGCGCCAGTCGACCGCGGTCACCGTCGCGCCCGCGGCACGCGGCGGCCCGGCGAACGCGTCGACACCTACGTTCACGACGTGCGGCACGGCGGCCAGGAGGCCCTGCGCGGGGGCGGCCTGAGCGGGTGAGGCCTGTGCGGTCATGCGGTCTCTCCGATCCGGGACCCGACGGGGGTGAGCGCCAAGTCAGCACAACTGGCGAGGAGTTCCGCGCACGTGCGCGCGGCGGTCGTGCTGCTGTCGACGACGTACGCACCCGCGTCGCGCAGTATCCGCCGCTGCGCGGTGAGCCCCTGCGGGTCGTCATCGGTGCCCACGACGAAGGCGATCACCGGTGGGGTGTCGGCAGGAGCTTCGGCCAGGGCCCCGGCGAGAGCCGCTGCCGGATCCGCAGCGGCGCCGTGCCCGATGACCACGTCCAGGACGACCGCGGCGCTGCGCGGGTCCGCGAGGGCTGCCCGCAGATACTCGGTGCGGACCGTGGGGTCGATCATCGGGTGAGGTCGCCCCGCGGTGAACGCGTCGTCGCCGAGGTCGAGTACGAGATGTCGGTCCGGGAGGCGCGGGGCGGATCCCGGCACGGGCGGGGGAGCGGTACGGGTGAGGTCACCCAGCACCGGGCCGAGGAGCCAGGCCGCCTCGTGGGCGAACGTGCCGCCCGCGTACAGGGCCCGCAGCAGGTGGCGTGGCGGAGCGGGGGCGGGCACCTTGGGCAGCTCTTCGCCGGGCGGCAGTGCCCCGCCGACGGCAAGGGCCGCGGCGGACCGCGCCGCCTCGAAGAGGGTGGGGGCCGGAGTGACTCGGGCCGGGGCGGGTGAGCACCCGTCCGTGCCGAGGAAGCAGGCCACCACCGGCTTGCCCAACGCGCCCGCGTGATCCAGCAGTTGCTCGGCCACCTGCGGGGCAGGCGGTTTGGATACGAGGACGATGACCTCCGTGGTGGGGTCCGCGGCCAGGGCGTCGAGCCCGGCCCGCATCGTCAGGCCGCCCACTTCCACGCTCACGTCGCGGCTGCCCGTGCCGATCACATGGCTGACCCCGGCGCCCATGGAGTGCAGCAGGCTCGACACCTGCTGCAGCCCCGTGCCGGAGGCGCCGACCAGGCCGACGCGGCCCCGCCGCACCTCGTTGGCGAAGCCGAGAGGGATGCCGCTGATGACGGCGGTTCCGCAGTCCGGGCCCATGACGAGCAGCCCGCGGCGGGCGGCCTCCCGCTTCAGGAGCACCTCCTGCTCGACCGGCACGTGATCGCTGAAGACGAAGGCGTGCATGCCCAGGCGCAGCGCCTTGAAGGCCTCGGCGGCCGCGTACGGGCCGGGGGTGGAGATCAGCGCGAGACTCGCGCCGGCGGGGGCGCCGGCCAGCGAGCGCACCGGCGGACCGGTGTCCGTGCCGGTGCCCGTCCCGGCGCTCGGGGCGTCCTCGCCGGGACCGGACAGGGCATCGACCACCACGGCGAGGGCGTGGTCCACCGCGTCGGGCTCGCCCCGGACGGCGACGAGCAGGTCGTTGGGGCCGGCGTCCTGTCCCAGGTCGGTCAGCAGCCCCGACCGCGCGAGGACGTCGCGGTTGGCGGGTGTGCCCATCACGAGGCTGACGGTCTCGATGCCCGGCGGTTCGGCCAGGCGGGCGGCAACCTTCATGAGGGCGACGGAGTCGGCGTAAAGGTCCTTGTGCACGGCGTTTCGCAGCACCATGGCCCCGACTCTAGGCAGCGGCCCGCCTCTCGGAGCATGGCTCGAAGTGCCAGAACCAGCAGGGGAATTACCGGCAACGGGTGACAGTGGCCCGCCCTTGCGGGGGTCGACGTCAGCCGTGAGGAGGGCTTGCTCAGTGCCGCTCGCGTGCCGAGAGCAACCGGTAGGCATGGACGGCCAGTTCGGTCTGGAGCCGGGCCGTCGGACGGCGTTCAAGACCGCCGGTGAGGCGGTCGATCTGGCGCAGCCGGTAGCGCAGGGTGTTGTAGTGGACGTGCAGCCGGGCTGCGGTGGCCACGCCGTTGCGGTCCTGGAGGAGGTAGGCGCCGAGGGTCTCGACGAGGCTGCCCTCGTGCTCGGCGTCGTGGGCGAGCAGCGGGCCGAGCGCGTCGTCGACGAGAGCCCTGAGTTCCGCCGCGGGCAGCTGTCCGAGAAGCCGGTACACCCCCAGGTCCGCGTAGCCGCGAACGAAGTCGGGGCCGTGCAGTTCGCGGCCGAGCGTCAGGGTCTGCGCCGCTTCCTCGTAGCTGTGGTGGTAGTCGGTGAAGTCGTCCCGGACCGTCCCGGCGGCGACCGCCACGTCCCAGTCGGGGTGTGCGGCGGTGACAGCCGCGTGCAGGGCCTGACACCGGCCGGTGAGTGACGGCCCCGGTTCCATCAGCAGGACGAGTCCGCTCTGGCTGCCCCAGATGATCGCGGCGGGCCCGGCGGCCGACCGCACGAGCGGCAACAGTCTTTCCTCCAGGGCGAGTTCGGTGTCGGAGGGACCGCCGGCGCCGGTGGAGGCGACCTCGATGAGCACGACCGCGCGGGGCAGCCGCAGGTTCCAGCCCATGGCCGCGGCGCGGCGGGCGGTCTCGGCGCGGTCGCGCGGCGGCCGTGAGACCAGCTCCATCAGGAGCAGGGTGCGGTAGCGCTGCTGGCGGCTGGCCAGGGCGCGTTCCTGGGCGGCGATGGTGGCGGCGACCGTCGTGGCGTGCTCCAGCGCCATCCGCTGGTGGGTGTCGAGCTCGCGCGCCGCAGGAGGGGCAGCCCCGGCGCCCGGGTCCGCGGCCTGGGTGCCGTCCCGCCACAGGGCCACGGTGCCGCTCGCGCCCGTGCCCGTCTCGATGACGCGCTCGGCGGCCGGTGGAAGGTCGGGAGGCGGGGACCCGGCGGAGGCCAGGATCCAGCCGTGGTCGTCGAGGACGGCGGCCGCACAGCCGGACAGTTCGAGCAGCACGTTCATGAGTTCCTGGTAGGAGCCTCCGTCGAGGGCCACCGCGGTGAGCCGTTCATGGATGGCGCGGGAACGCTCCAGCTCCAGGGCCTGACGGTTCAGTACGGTGCCCAGTACCTCGGAGAGTATGTCGTTGAACATGACGCCGCCCGGCAACTCGACGACAGGGAAGCCGAGTTCGTCCGCCACCGCGAGCATCACCGGCGGCAGCTCGGGCAGATAAGGACCCACCTTGACGGCCAGGGCGGCGAGCCCACGCTCGGCGAGCACGGGGATCAGGTCGCTCAGCGCCTGTGCGTCGTCGCGGACGGCATAGGCGGTGGTCAGCAGGAGTTCGCCGCCGCGCATCCAGCGCACGATGTCGGGGACTTCCATGATGTTGACGACGCGGATACGGCGGCCGTCGCCGCTCGCCCCGGCGACGAGTCGTGCGCCGCTGAGGCAGGGCAGGGCCAGCGCCTCGCTCACGGTCAGACCGGGCGAGAGGCCGTAGGGGACGGTCGGGGCGATACCGATGCCTATGCCTGTCATGCGCAGTCACTATGCGACAGCCGCGAGTAACCTGTAATACCCCGCGCGTAACTTCCGTGTTTCCCGCTCCGGTCGGGGACGTCCCTTGTCAGCGGGTGTCAACGGCGGGCCGCTCATCCTGGCGTCCGGTGCCCATGACCGGCTCGATGGGCCGCCCCTACGGTGACCCGCATGACTCCCCGAGCCGTGCCGAGGGCGGCGGTGTTCGCCATCGGCGACAACGCGCTGCCGCGCGGTGACCCCCACGCCACCCACACCACCTTCGCCGGACAGGTCGACGCCGCACGCCGGCTCGCCCCACGCGTCGTGGCGCCGGCCGGCTCGGGAGCGAGCCTGCGCGAACCACCGAAGGACCCCTCAACGGCACCGTCACAGCAGGGAGGCCGCAGTGATACTCGAAGCGGGACAGGGCCCGATCGACGGCACGCACTATCTGCGGGCCACACCGGAGACCGTCGGCTGGGGGCGGCTGCCCTGCCGCACCACCGCGCCGGCGCTCACGATCGACTCAGGCGACAGCGTCACCTTCGACACCGTCTCGCACGAGGGCATCCTGGAGGACCAGGGGCGCGAGCCGGCGGCCTTCTTCGGGCGGTACGGCATCGCGGCGACCGAAGTGCTCTCGGACGCACGCCTGCTGGCGAAGTCCCCGCCTCCACGGGACCCGGACGGGGACGGCCCTCATGTCGTCAGCGCGCCCGTCCACATCCGGGGCGCCGAGCCGGGTGACCTCCTCAAGGCCGAAGTGCTGTCCCTGCACCGGCGCGCCGACTACGGCGTCATCTCCAGCCGGCACGGCCGCGGCGCCCTGCCGGACGAATTCGCGTGTACCGGACCGGAGTTCACGTTCTGTCAGGTGGAGCGAACGGACGGCCGGGACGTCGGCGTGATCCGCTACGCCGAGGACCGGGCGGCCCGGTTCCCGCTCCGGCCCTTCATGGGCATCATGGGCGTGGCCACCGACACGGACGGGCCGGAGCACTCCGTGCCGCCGGGACGGCACGGCGGCAACCTCGACATCAAGGACCTCGCGACGCACTCCGCGCTGTATCTGCCCGTACAGACGGCCGGAGCGGGCTTCTACACCGGAGATCCGCACTACGCCCAGGGCAACGGCGAAGTCGCCCTCACCGCCCTGGAGGCGCCGCTGCGCGCCACGTTCCGGCTCACCCTTCTCAAGAGCGCACGGGCCCGCGCGGCCGCCGCGGCCCTCACGCATCCCTTCGGCGAGACCGACCGGCACTGGATCCCTGTCGGGCTGCACGTGGACCTCGACGAGGCGATGCGGGAAGCGGTGCGTTCCGCCGTCCGCTTCCTCACGGACCGCTTCCGCATGGACGGGCCGGCCGCGTACGCCTATCTGAGCGCGGCGGCGGACTTCGAGATCTCGCAGGTCGTCGACCAGGTCCAGGGCGTGCACTGCCTCATCCGCAAGGCGGACTTCCCTGACTGATCCGCGCATCGGCCGCATCGGCGCAACCGACCCTCCATCCCCCGGGAGCCCGCATGCCTCAGCTGATACTGCGTCAAGCACGTGTGGAAGACGCCCGGTCGCCCTGTGACGTGGTGATCGACGGTGGCCGGGTGCGAGTCGTCGGGGACGCCTCGGGCCAGGACGCCGACGAGGTGATCGACTGCGCGGGCCGCGTCGTCCTGCCCGGCTTCGTCGAACCGCATCTGCATCTCGACAAGGCCCTCCTGGACGGCGTACGGAGCAACCCCGACGGCACCCTCGCCGGAGCGATCGCCGTGACCGGCGAACTGAAGAGCGCTTTCACGCCCGACGACGTACGGGCCCGTGCGCGCCGCGTCCTGGAGGCGGCGGTCCTCAACGGCACGACCGTGATCCGCGCGCACCCGGACGTCGACCCGATCGCGGGACTGCTCGGCGTCGAGGTGCTGCTCCGACTCCGTGAGGAGTACGCGGACTTGGTGGACCTCCAGATCGTGGCGTTCCCCCAGGAAGGCATTCTGCGTGCACCCGGCACCGAGAAGCTTCTGGTCTCGGCGCTGGCGGCGGGCGCCGACGTGGTGGGCGGCTGCACGTACAACGAGGCCACCCTGGAGGACTGCCGTCGCCACGTCGAGTTCGTACTCGATCTCGCCGCACAGCACGGCGTACCGGCCGACCTGCACGCCGACTTCGCCGACGACGCGTCCGACCCCCGGTACGCGCTCGCCGAGTTCATCGCCGACCGGACCACGCGCCGGGGCCTGGGCGGCCGGGTGACGCTCGGTCATATGACCTCGCTCGGCGGCCGGGAACCCAAGGACCGGGCGCGGGCGATGGCCGCACTGGCCGACGCGGGCGTCGCCGTCGTGCCGCTGCCGGCGACCGACCTGCACCTCGGCGGACGACGGGACACCCGGTCGGTGCGGCGGGGGATCGCCCCGGTCCGCGAACTGTGGGACCACGGCGTACTGGCCGCCTGTTCCTCCAACAACATCCGCAACGCCTTCACCCCCTTCGGGCGCGCGGACCCCCTGGACACGGCGCTCCTGCTGGCACAGACCGGCCACCTGTCCGGGCCCGCCGACCTCCACCGGGTCCTTCGCATGGTCACGCACGACGCGGCCCGGGTCGTGGGCATCGCCGCCGACTACGGCGTACGGACCGGCGCCCGCGCCGACCTGGTGGTGCTCGACACGCAGGTCTACGACGACATCGTCCTGGACCGGCCCGAGCGCGCCCACGTCATCAAGGCGGGAAAGGTGGTGGCCCGCACGATCAGGACCAGCGAACTCCTCGTCCACTGACCTCCATCGCACTCGCACCCGCCCCCCCCACGCCCCCGCACGGCACCGCGCACTGCCATCCGACTCCAGCAGAGGAATCCCCATGCGCGAACGCCTCTCTCACGAAATCGTTGCCTCCGTGCTCGCCGGCCTGACGGCGTTCATCGGAGGGACCGCGCTCCATCTCCCGCCCTGGGCGATCTTCATCTCGTGGGCGGCCGTCTTCGCGCTCGGAGGGCCGAGCTGGGCGAACGCGCGCAGGCTGTGGTGCACGATGCCCGCCGGCTCCTCCTTCGCCCTGATCATCGTGCTGATCGACCAGCACGTGGGCACGGCGTTCGGCGACAGCCAGTTCGCCCGGAACGCGGTGCTGGCCCTGGTGATCATGGTCGTCAACACCGTCCTGATGTACACGGGCCGCATCAAGGTGTTCTCGCTGATTCCCGGCATGTTCCTCGGCTTCGCCAGCTACTTCGCCACGTTCTTCGGCGGCTTCGGCTTCAAGTCGGGCAACATCTGGGCGGCGTGGGTCTGCGTGGTGGCGATGAACGCGCTCGGGCCGGTCTTCGCCTATCTGTCCAACCGGCTCATGTACCCGGTCTTCTCGCCGGTGCCGACGTCGGTCGTGGCGTCCGCGGGGCCTGTGCACCACGACGGCCGCACACCGCCGGCCGGAACCGCACGGGCCGAGTGAGCCCGTCCGTCACCGCCCGGGCAGCCGCTCCACCGCGAACGCCCTGCCCGGGTTGTCGACGAGGATCCGGTCCACCAGCTCTTTGCCCAGGGCCAGTTCGAGCCGCGGGCGGACGCGGCGCAGGAGGTACGGCATGCCGGGCCCGCCGCTCACCGAGCGCGCTCCGGCGGTCGTAGTGTCGCCGCCGAGCAGGATCCGGTCGCCGAACCCCGCGTCGGCAAGCGCCGCCATCGCGTCCGGCATCCGCCAGTCCGTCGCGTGGTTGGCGCGCGAAGGCCCGTCGAAGGCGAGATACGCGCCGGACTCGGCCGCCTGGCGGTGCACGGCGAAATCGGGGGAGCGGTTGAGATGCCCGAGCACGACCCGCTGCGGCGCCACCCCCAACTCGCCGCACAGCAGGTCGAGTACGTCCAGTACGCCCGTCCCCAGCTCGTGGTGGACGGCGATCGGGGCGCCGGTCGCGTGATGGGCCTCGGCCGCCGCCCGCATGGTCCACACGGCGTGGTCGTCGAGAGCGTGGAAGCCGCCCGCGACCTTGATGAGCCCGGCCGGCACACCGCTGTCGCCGATCCCCTCGGTGAGTTCCCGTACGAACACGTCGGCGAGGACGGGACGCAGCCGGGCGAGCAACTCCGGTGCGTAGTGGGCGGCTTGGTGGAGCCCGGTCGCGGCCACGATCCGTACGCCCGTCGCGGTCGACAGGCCGGGCAGCAGCTCGGCCCGGCGTCCGAGCTCGTGTGGTGTCCACTGGACGACCGTGCCACCGCCCGCCTCACGGTAGGCGCGCAGTTCCGCCTCTGCGGCGGCCGCGTCGTCGAGTTCCTGGCCGGCAAGCAGGGGGCTGCGGAAGAAGAGGTGGTCGTGCGCGTCGCACACGCCGAGTTCCTCGGGCGCCACGTCCCCGAGCACGGTCCGTACGGTCGCGGTCACCACTGCCTGCCCCGGGGAAGCCGGTCGCGCTCGGGGGCGCTCAGGTGCAGCACTTCGTAGAGATCGCCGGGCGTCTCCGGTGACGCGTGGTCCCAGAGGGAGAAGGTGAGCAGCTGCCATTGGCGCGGGTCCACGGCGAGGGCAGCGCACACCGCCCCGTCCTGCCCGGCGATACGGGCCGCGTCGCGCACGGCGGCGTCCGTCAGCTCGGCGAGCGGCGCCTGACCTGTGAGGGGTGTCCGACGGCGCACCGCGGTTCTCGGGGTGGCGTGCGAGGCCGGGCCCTCCTCGTATGCGAGTCCGGCCCAGTGCTGCACCTCGGGCCGGCCGAAGTCGTCCACGATGCCCTGGAATCCGGGCCCCCACAGGAACGAGTTCATGCCCTGAGAGGTGTTCCACAAGTAGCAGGGCGCGTACTGGTTCACGGGCGACCCGGCGACACCGCGTTCCCGCATCAGATAGGCCTTGAGGCCGAGTCCGGGGAAGTCGTCCAGGAGATGCCCCCTGGTCTCCACCCGCTTGCGGATGATGCCCATGTCGTAATCGGCGGGCAGTGTGATGTCGTACTGCATCGCGTGCACGGTCGTGTCTCTCCTCGGCTCAGGCGGCGGGTGCGAGCAGTGACAGGAGGCCGCGCACCCCCGTGTCGAAAGCGGCGGGCGAGCCGGACGCGCGGGCCAGGACGTAGCCGCCCTGGACGGTCGCGACGATCGTCGCCGCGATCTCCTCGGCATCCAGCGAGGGCGCGAACTCGCCCTGTTCCTTGCCCTCTTCGACGATCCCGGCGAGTTGCTCCCGCAGCCAGTCGATCGTCTCGTCGACGGGTGCGCGCAGCGCGTCGCTCGTGATCACGTCCGGATCCATCGTGAGCCGGCCGATCGGGCAGCCGCGCAACACGTCGCGCTCGCGCCGCAGATACGCCTCGATACGGGCGTAGGCCGAGCCGGGGCCACCGAACGACTTCGCGGCGGTGGCCCGCATCTCCTGCGCCGTACGCTCGATCGCGGCGAGCGCGAGGTCCTGCTTCCCGCCGAAGTGGTGGTACATGCTGCCCTGCCCCGCATCGGCGCGCTGCTGGATCGCCTTGGGGCTCGTGCCCACGTAACCGCGCTCCCACAGGAGCTCACGGGTGGACTCGATCAACCGGTCCGAAGTGCTCATGAATCCACTGTACATACTAGTAGGTACAGAGGCTGGGAGTTGGGGAGAGTAGGCGGAAGCACCCCCCGTACTCCCGTGGTGGTACGCGCGCTGCCGCTGGCTGTACGACGACTTCGACCCCCCTTCGGAGCGAGTCTCGAGTCATCGAGAAAACGTGAACACACGTCCCGAGGAGATGACTCTCATGCAGACCCTGGCGAACTGGGACGGCGGGCCCGGCCCGTGGATCCTGTTCTTCCCGCTGATCTGGGCGGCCGTCGTCATCGGCGTCGTCACGCTGCTGCGCCGCACGGTGTGGCGCGGACGCCGCCGTGGCGGCCCCTGGCGGCCCGCCGCCGACGAGAACTCACCCCTCACCGTGCTCGGCCGGCGCTTCGCCGCGGGCGAGATCGACGAGGACGAGTTCTGGCGCCGGAGTTCCGTCCTGAACGAGGAGTTCGGCCGCACCAAGGGCGGTGCGGAATGACCACCGACACGCTCACCCGGACCGCGGCCCGAGTCGTCGGCGCCGTGAAGGTCTACGGCAGCGGCGACACCGCGGTCCGGGCCCTGGACGGCGTGAGCGTCGGCTTCGGTGCCGGGAGGTTCACCGCGATCATGGGTCCTTCCGGCTCCGGCAAGTCCACGCTCATGCACTGCGCGGCAGGCCTCGACACACTCAGCGCCGGCTCCGCCTTCATCGGCGACACCGACCTGAGCGACCTCGACGACCGCCGCCTGACCCTGCTGCGCCGCGACCGCATCGGCTTCGTGTTCCAGGCCTTCAACCTGGTGCCGACACTGACGGTCGCGGAGAACATCACCCTGCCGATGGACCTCGCGGGCGCGAAGGACGACGCCGCATCCAGGGAGTGGATCGATGCCCTGACCGACGTCGTCGGCCTTCGTGACCGCCTGCACCACCGGCCGTCCGAACTCTCCGGCGGACAGCAGCAACGTGTCGCCGTGGCCCGTGCCTTCGCCGGCCGCCCCGACGTGGTCTTCGCCGACGAGCCCACCGGCAACCTCGACTCGCGCTCCGGCGAGGAGGTGCTCGGGCTCCTCGGCCGCGCCGTACGGCAGATGGACCGCACGGTCGTCATGGTCACCCACGACCCGGTGGCCGCCGCCCACGCGGACGAGGTCGTCTTCCTCGCCGACGGCCGTCAGGTCGACCGGATGCAGGACCCGACCGCCGACAAGGTCCTCGACCGCATGAAGGCCTTCGACGCGGCCGGCGGCGCACGGCATGCGGGGGAGACACCGTCATGAGCTCCCTGAGCACCTCCGCGCGCCTGAGCCTGTCGTCGCTGCGCGCCCACAAGCGGCGCTTCGCCGGCACCTTCCTGGCCGTCCTGCTCGGCGTCGCCTTCCTCACCGGCACGCTCGTCATGGGTGACACCCTGCGCGCCAGCTTCGACACCATGTTCGGCGACGCGTCGAGCGGCACGGACGCCGTCGTCCGCAGCACGAACGTGATCACGACCCCCGGTGAGAGCCAGGGCACCCGGCAGCCCGTCGCCGCGTCGCTCGCGAAGAAACTGGCCGACACTCCGGGGGTCGCCGCCGCCGTGCCCGGCATCCAGGGCGCGGGCCAGCTCGTCGGCAGCAACGGCAAGGCGATCGGCGGCCAGGGCCCGCCCACCCTCGCGGGCAACTGGATCGACGACCCCGAACTCAACCCCTACCGCCTGGCCGAAGGGCACACCCCTTCGAAGACCGGCGAGGTCGTCGTCAACCGGGGAGCAGCCAAGAAGGGCGACCTCAAGATCGGCGACACCACGACCCTGCGCACCCCCGACCCCGTCGAGGTGACGATCGTCGGCCTCGCGACCTTCGGCGGCGAGGACGGCATGGCCCAGGTGACGTACACCGGCATGACGCAGGCCGACGCGGAGAAGTACCTCACGCCGAAGCCCGGCGAGGCCGCGTCCATCCAGGTGCGGGCCGGCCCCGGCACCAGCCAGCGGGAACTCGTCGACGAGCTGACCCCCGTACTGCCCAAGGGGATCGAGGCCATCACCGGCGAGGCGTCGGCGCAGGAGAACACCGACATGATCTCCGGCCAGTTCCTGACCCTCTTCACCACCTTCCTCCTCGTGTTCTCCGGCATCGCCCTGCTCGTGGCGACCTTCTCGATCCACAACACGTTCGCCATCGTCGTCGCCCAGCGCACCCGGGAGAACGCGCTGCTGCGTGCCCTCGGCGCCTCCCGCCGCCAGGTCACCGCCGCCACGCTCGTCGAGGCGAGTGCCGTCGCCGTCCTCGCGTCGGTCGCCGGTCTCGCCGGCGGCGTCGGCATCGCGGCCGGGCTCCAGGCACTCTTTCCCGCGATCGGCTTCCCGTTCCCCGACGGCGCTCTCGTGATCAGCGGCCTGTCCATGCTGCTCCCGCTGGCCGTCGGCATCCTCGTCTGCCTCGGCTCCGCGCTCCTGCCCGCCGTACGGGCCGGACGCACCGCACCCCTCGCGGCCCTGCGCGAGACGGCCGTCGACCAGTCCGGGGCCTCGCGCCGCCGCGCCGTCATCGGCACGGCACTGGGCGTCGCGGCGGTCGCCGTCACCCTGGTCGGCGTCCTCGCGTCGCCGTCCATCTGGCTCGCGGGACTCGGCAGCCTACTGATCCTCGTCGCGTTCGTGGTCCTCGGTCCCGTCGCCTCGTCGCGCGCCGTACGAGTCCTCGGCAGCCCCCTGGACAAACTGCGCGGGGTCACCGGAGGCCTCGCCCGGCGCAACGCGCTGCGCAGCCCCAAGCGCACCGCCGCCACCGCGAGCGCCCTGATGATCGGGGTCGCCGTCGTCTCCCTGTTCACCGTCTTCGGCGCCTCGCTGAAGGCGACCATGGACCAGACGGTGTCCCGCTCCTTCGCCGGCGACATCGCCGTGTCCGCGCCGTCGTTCGGTGCGGGCGGCAGCGGCCTCAGTCCGAAACTCGCCCCGGCGATCGCCGAGCAGCCGCAGGTCGCGACGGCCGTCGGCCTGGGCAAGGGAGTCGCGGACATCGACGGCGAGGGCCGCGCCCTCACCGTCACCGACCCGGCAGCGCTCGCCAAGTCCTTCGACCTGGGTACTGTCCGCGGTTCGCTGAACGACCTCGGGACGGACGGCATCGCGATCACCCGCAAGGAGGCCGACAAGCAGCACCTCGCACCGGGCAGCACCGCCCGCCTGGCCTTCACCGACGGCAAGCAGCGGAGCTTCACCGTCCGAGCGGTCTACGGCGAGTCGGAGCTCGCGGGGGACTACGTCATCACGCGCGAGGCCTGGGCCCCGCACCGCGCCCAGGACTCCGACACCCTGATCGCCGTCACGTTCAAGGACGGCGTGAGCACGGCCGACGGCAAGGCCGCCGTCTCCAAGGTCGCCGTGGCATACGGGAATCCGGAGGTGCAGACCCGTGACGAGTACGCGCAGTCGTCCGCCGGCGGCATCGACATGATGCTGACCCTGGTCTACGCGCTGCTGGCCCTCGCCGTGCTGATCGCCCTGCTCGGCATCGCCAACACCCTCACCCTGGCCGTCCACGAACGCACCCGCGAACTGGGCCTGTTGAGGGCCGTCGGACAGACCCGTGCCCAGCTGCGGGCCATGGTCCGGTGGGAGTCCGTGCTCGTCGCGGCGTTCGGCACCACGGGTGGCCTGGTGCTCGGCGGCTTCCTCGGCTGGGTCCTGGTCGAGGCGTCGGACGGCGCGAGCGACAGCGCGTTCGCGTTCGCCCTGCCCCCGCTCCAGCTCGTCGTCGTGGCCCTGGTGGGCCTCGCCGCCGGAGCGCTCGCGGGCCTGCGTCCGGCACGCCGCGCCGCACGCCTCGACGTACTGCGGGCCATCGCCACCGAGTGACGTGGTCCGTGCCGTGAGGAGTGACACGGCCCCTGCCGTACGAGGGTGTGGTCACCGCCCGGTCAGCCGACAACGGCCGACCGGGCGGGAGCATGTCGGGCCGCGCGGCGGTCCGCCGGGGAGTCCAGCTCGGGGAACGCGTCCGCCACCCGGTACTCGGGAATCGGCGGCAGCGGCAGCGCCGCCGGTGGCGCGGGGAGCGTGAACCACACGACCTTGCCGTCCTCGCCCTGCGGCCGTGCGCCCCAGCTCTCGCTGACGGCGGCGACCAGGGCGAGGCCCCGGCCGCAGGTCGCGAGCGGGTCGGCCTCGCACAGTTGCGGCAGGTGCGGGTCGTGGTCGTGCACCGAGACCGTGAGGCGGTCGCGCAGCAGCTCGATCTCGACGGTGCACATCTTGTCGGGACCGGCGTGCCGATGGACGTTGGTCAGCAACTCGGTCACGCCGAGCATCGCCTCGTCGATCAGGGGATCCAGATGCCAGTAGCGCAATTGCGCCGATACGATTCTGCGGACCTGGCGGATCCGCGACGGCAGGGCCTGGAGCTCCACCGTGCAATGCCTGCTTGGGTGGCTGATCACGGCTGCGACTCCCCGAATTGAGGTCCGGAAGAAGGCGGAGTACCGAGCCAGCAGAGGGTCGCGTTGTCAGCCGTGGCCCGCCTGCTGCATGTCCGGCGGGCTGGTTCGCAGCGTTATCGCCGGTAAACCCTGAGTAGTGATGTGTGACCAGAGTGACCCAGGGGGTGCGAGCCTGCAACTCGCGCACGCAGTCCCCCAGTCCGCCACCGACCTACGTCAGCCGGCCGCGCGCCCTGCGCACCGCGTCGAGGAACCGACGCGTCGTGGGCGGCCCGCTCTCGCCGACGAGACGGGGCACCGCGTCGCCGGGTTCATGATCGTCGCCGAGTTTCAGCAGGTAGCGCCTGCCGCCGACATCGGCGAGCGCCCGGTCGCCGGGCGCGAACCAAGCCTTGCCTGCGCGGACTTCCTGCAGTGGCGCGCTGTCGATCTCGCTGCCGTAACTCGTGAGCAGTTCGAGACGGCCGCCCTTGATGCGGACTTCCCCTGCCCGGGTGAGCGAGCGAAGCAGTCGCCCTATGCGCACACCCGTCGCCGTGAACTCCGGCTCCGCCATGTCGTCCGCCCCCTTGCTGTGAGCACTCACCGGCCCCGCGGTGCAGTCTGCCCGCACGACGGCGTCCGCACCAGTGCGCAAGCCATTGCGCCCGGCATGGGAAGGGCCCACTCACGCCTTTGTTCCTCCGCACGCCTGTTCCTGCCCTGGGGCAGGCGTTCCTTTGAGTTGCTCAAAGGGGTGTTTATGCAGGTGAGAAGGGTGCGGAAGGTGTCTATGATCGGGGCGTCCGACCGGTCGTAAACGCGACGGCCGGGTGTGGACGGCGTCGGACCGGCGCTCGGAACGACGCCAAGGAGCCATGCGGTGAGCACCCCTCAGCAGGACCAGTCGGCCGGGACCCCCCAAGGGGCGGACCCGGTGCCCACGCTGGACGTGGACCACACGGACGCCGAGTACCGAAGCTGGCTCAAAGAAGCCGTGCGAAAGGTCCAGGCCGACGCCAACCGCTCGGCCGACACCCACCTCCTGCGTTTCCCGCTCCCCGAGGAGTGGGGCATCGACCTCTATCTGAAGGACGAGTCGACGCACATCACGGGCAGCCTCAAGCACCGGCTCGCCCGCTCGCTGTTCCTCTACGGCCTCTGCAACGGATGGATCCGGCCCGGCCGCCCCGTCATCGAGGCGTCCAGCGGCTCGACCGCCGTGTCCGAGGCCTACTTCGCGAAGCTCATCGGGGTGCCCTTCATCGCCGTGATGCCCCGCACCACCAGCCCTGAGAAGATCCGCCTGATCGAATTCCACGGCGGCCGGTGCCACTTCGTCGACGACTCGCGCACCATGTATGAGGAGTCGGCGGCCCTGGCGGTCGACACCGGCGGCCACTACATGGACCAGTTCACCTACGCGGAGCGGGCCACGGACTGGCGCGGCAACAACAACATCGCGGAATCGATCTACCGGCAGCTGGAGCTGGAGCGCTACCCCGAGCCCACCTGGATCGTCGCCACCGCCGGCACCGGCGGCACCTCCGCGACCATCGCCCGCTACGTCCACTACATGCAGCACGACACCCGCATCTGTGTCGCGGACCCCGAGAACTCCTGTTTCTTCGAGGGCTGGACGACCGGGGACCCGGACGTCACCTGCGACTGCGGCTCCCGCATCGAAGGCATCGGCAGGCCGCGCATGGAGCCGAGCTTTGTGCCCGGCGCGATCGATCGCATGATGAAGGTGCCCGACGCGGCGAGCGTCGCCGCCGTGCGCGCCCTGGAAGGAGCCATCGGCCGCAAGGCGGGCGGCTCGACCGGTACGGGTCTGTGGAGCGCGTTGAAGATCGTCGCCGAGATGGTGGCCGAGGGCAGGACCGGCAGCGTCGTCACGCTCCTGTGCGACCCGGGGGACCGCTACCTCGACAAGTACTACTCCGACCAGTGGCTCGCCCACCAGGGCCTGGACATCGCGCCCTACACGCGGGCCATCGAGACGCTGCTCGCGACGGGAGTCTGGCCGAGCGCCGCCTGAGGCCCGCCGGCCGGGAAGGGCTCGACGGTCGCCGAGCCGCCGATCAACTCGCCCTGGAATCCCGGGAGTTCGCCGCTATCCTGCGGTCGAGCGCGGCCACCGCGCCACGGAACGCGCGACCGAGCCCCGCCCGGCCGAGCCGCAGCCCCACCCGGAAAGCGGCGGCCCCGTCCGCGGCGAACGTCCACTGCACGCGTGTCCCACCGGTGCCCGACGGCGTGAGCCGCCACTCCTCGACCAGGGCCCGTATCCCCGGCGCGTTGGTCTCGTCCACCCGGTACGCGTACACCACGTCGGGGTCGGCCGCGAGGATGGTCTCCCGCATGCGCGCGCCGCCCCTGAGCCGTACCTCGCGCCCCGCGCCACCGTCCGCCGGACGGGCGAGCGTCACGGCGGAGAACCACTCGGGCCAGCCTGTCACGTCCTCGGCGAGCGCCTGGAACACCGCCTGCGGAGGCGCGGACACCTCGCGGGCGAAGACCAGGCGCAGCGGCGCGGACTCGGTGAACTCCAGCCCCACAGGCTTCAGTCGGCGTGCCATGGACGTTCAGCCCCCAAGCGGAATCGGGCGGTTGACCGGGCAGGGGTCACCATAGCTGGCGTACCGTCAGATGTCTGTACCTGTTCCGGGCTCGCCCGCGATGACCAGCCGCAGCTCCTCCGAGATCTCCGCGCGCACGTCGGCGGGCAGCCCCGCGTCCGTCACGAGCGTGTCGACCTGGTCGAGCGAGGCGAACGAACTCAGGCCCACCGTCCCCCACTTGGTGTGGTCGGCGACCACGACGACCCGGCGCGCGGACTGCACCAGCCGCCGGTTCGTCTCCGCCTCCGCCAGGTTCGGCGTCGACAGGCCGGCCTCCAGCGATATGCCGTGCACGCCGAGGAAGAGCACGTCGAAGTGGAGCGCCGCGATGGCCTGGTCCGCGACGGGCCCCACAAGAGAATCCGAAGGCGTCCGCACGCCGCCCGTGAGGACCACGGTCGCCGCGCCCTGCCGCTGTCCCGACGAGCGCTGCGCACCGTGGAACACGTCCGCCACCCGCACCGAGTTGGTCACCACGGTCAGGTCCGGCACGTCGAGGAGGTGGTGGGCCAGCGCGTACGTCGTCGTGCCGCCGGACAGCGCGATGGCCGTGCCCGGCGCAGCCAGGGCCGCGGCGGTCCGCGCGATGTCCTCCTTGGCGCTGAGCTCGAGCCCCGACTTCGCCTCGAAACCCGGCTCGTGGGTGCTCGCCTCGACCACGGGGACCGCGCCCCCGTGCACCTTCTCCAGGACACCCTGCCGGGCGAGCGCGTCGAGATCGCGGCGGACCGTCATGTCGGAGACGCCCAGCTTGCGCGTGAGCTCGTTGACCCTGACACCGCCGCGGCGCCTGACCTCGTCGAGGATCAGGGCCCGGCGCTGCTCCGCGAGGAGGTTCTGATTCTCGCTCACGTCCTGTCGGATCCCTTCGCCTCGTCACAGCCGTCCATGGTCGCCACATCCTCGCACGCGCCACCGACAGCCGTACCCCTGCCCGCTCGCACAGGCCATATGGCGCGCGGTCGCACGGATGGGGGAGATTCGGTGACGAGGGATGCGTAGCGCGGCCGTGAGCGGGGATTCTGATTCCGGCACCACACGCGCACGTCAATCGGGGGATGCTGAACGGTGGAGCGTGACACGGCGGACGAGTCCGCCCTCGAACTTCTGGTCCACGGCGTAGGGGGCACCACCCCCGAGGCGATGCTGGGCGACCCGCGCACGGTCCGGGTCTCCGGCGACGACACGGCCGCGGTCTACCGCCGCGCCGACGACGTCGACGCGGAGGAACGCCCCGACGACTACCGGGGCAAGCCCGTCCCCGAGGCGTACGTCTGGTGCAACCTCACGTCCGGCAACGGCTCGCGCGCCCTCTGGCTGCTGCTCCTGCCCTTCATGGTCGTCAACCTCGCCCACTGGATGCGCCCCAACGCCCACCGCCGCACGCGGACCGTGCGCGCCTATGGCCTTCTGGTGCGTCTCGCCGGCCTCAGCCTCACCGTCCTCCTGGTCGCCGCCGCCTGCGAGGTGGCACTCGACCTGGTGGCCTGGCAGTGCGCGGGCACGCACGCGTGCGCCGAGGAACGCTCCTGGCTCGGCTTCCTGTCGGTCGACGCGCACGGACACGGCGGCTGGTGGAGCCAGCCCGGCCGCCGCCTCGCCCTCGCCGCGATCGTCCCGACCGCCCTCACCGGCCTCCTCTGGTACCTCTCCCACCGCACCTGGGGCGCGTACGAGTCCCAGCAGCCGCTGCCCCATCAGCCCGACCCCGAGGAGGCCCCGACCAACGCGCTCGGCAGGCCGGGGTTCTGGTACGGCCGCCGTCTCGTCGCCCGGCTGCGCGCCGCGCACACCGCCGCGGGCCTGCTCACGGTGGCGGCCGCCGTCGGCACCTCGGCCGCCCGCTTCGATCGAGAGAGCGGCGGCCCCGCCCTCCTCGACGTGCTCGGCCGGATCCTCGACGGCGCACTCGTCGTGGGCACCGCCGTCGTCGTCTGGGTGGTGTGCCGCAGGGGCCGCAGCGAGAGAACCATCGACCGCACCCTCGACCGCACCCTCGTCCGCCTCCTGCCCGCAGCCGCACTCGCCCTCCTGCTGCTCGCCGTCCTGTACGCGGGCTGGTCGCGCCCCGAGTGGCGGTCGCACGGGCGCCTGCCCGGAGACGCGACGTTCGGCGGCATCGTCCTCGTGCAGGGCGCGGTGATCGTGGCGCTCGCCGTGGTCGCCCACGCCATCCACCGCCGGGCCCGCGACTTCCGTTCGGCCCTGCATGGCCTCGGCGGACCCGCGACCGCGATGCTGGCCTGTGCACTGGGCGGCGTGATGTCCGGGGGAGTGGCCCAGCGCGTCGCCGACTGGCTGGACGGATCCGGCACGCCGGGCGCCGACGGCACCATCGAGGGGCCGCCCGTCCTGCTGTCCTGGCAGGCCTCCGTGATCCCGCCCCTGCTGATCGTCGTCGCCGTGGTGTGCGCCTTCCTGGCCCAGCGCACCATGCGGCTCAAGCGCCGTGAGACGGCCATCGTCGCGACCGACTACCCGGGGGAGCCCGAGGACCCGGCCCGCACCAGCCGCATCGCGGGCACACGCGCGCGTGCCGCCCTCACCGACCAGGCGCCCATGATCATCGGCGCGGTCTCCACCGTGACCCTCCTCCTCGGCGCGGGAGCCCTCATCGGCGCCTGGGCGACCCACCAGGTCCCGGGAGAGGCAGCACAGGGCACGTACGACATCGTGGAAGGCGCCGCGCAGACAGCGCAGGCGATGGGCTCCTGGCTCATCGGCCTCGGCTTCATACTCTTCGTCACCTGGGGAAGGCGCGCCTACCGCGACGCGTCGGCCCGCCGAACGATCGGCATCCTGTGGGACGTCGGCACGTTCTGGCCGCGCGCCGCGCACCCCTTCGCGCCGCCCTGCTACGCGGAGCGCGCCGTGCCCGACCTGACCTGGCGCATGGCCACCTGGATCCGTACCACGGGCGGACGCCTCGTCCTGTCGGGGCACTCCCAGGGCAGCGTCCTCGCCGCGGCGGCGGCCTGGCAACTGCATCCCACGGTCCGCCGACGCGTCGCCCTGCTCACCTATGGATCGCCTCTCGAGCGGCTCTACGGACGCTGGTTCCCGGCGCACTTCGGCCCCGCCGCGCTCGGCGCCCTGCACCGCCAGGTCGACTGCTGGCGCAATCTGCACCGCACCACCGACCCGATCGGAGGCCCCGTCCGCCTGCCGGGCGAGGACGGCCCCCAGGTCGACCACCCGGCGCTGAAGGACCCCCTCGCCTACGGCCGCACCGAGCAACACCCGCTGCCCGCACCGATCCTGGGCCACTCCGACTACCAGGCCGACCCCGTCTTCGCCGAGGAGCGGGCCCGCCTCCTCGCCAGGCTGCGCCCGGAAGTGCCGGCGCCACGCCCGGACGCCGAGCCCGCCGCGCCTCAGGGCAGCTCGGGCAAGTCGTCCTCGTAGAGCAAGGTCAGGTCGTCCGTACTCGGCTCGGCGAGCTGGGCGACCCGGCCCGCGTGGCGCTCGACCATCGACTCGAAGGTCTGCCGCGCCGTGCGGCCGTTGCCGAAGGCAGGCCCCTTCGGGAGCGCCGTGAAGTGCTTCAGGAGGGCTTCGGAGGCACCTTCGCCGAGCCGGTACTCGTGCTCGTCGGCCTGCTGCTCCACGATCCGCAGCAGCTCTTCGGGCGCGTAGTCGGAGAAGGTGATGGTCCGTGAGAAACGGGACGCCACACCGGGGTTGACCGAGAGGAAGCGCTCCATCTCGGAGGTGTAGCCCGCGACGATCACCACCACGGATTCGCGCTGGTCCTCCATCAGCTTCACCAGCGTGTCGATCGCCTCACGCCCGAAGTCACGGCCGGAGTCCTCGGGGGACAGGGCGTACGCCTCGTCGATGAACAGCACACCGCCGGTGGCCCGTTGAAAGGCTTCCTGCGTGCGGATGGCGGTCGAACCGATGTGCTCGCCGACCAGGTCGACCCGGGACACCTCGACGAGATGGCCCTTCTCCAGAACACCGAGCGAGGCGAGGATCTCCCCGTACAGGCGCGCCACCGTCGTCTTGCCGGTGCCGGGGGAGCCCGTGAACACCAAGTGCCGCCTCACGGAAGCCGCCTTGAGGCCCGCCTGCTGCCGGCGCCGGCCCACCTCGATCATGTCCGTCAGGGCACGCACCTCGCGCTTGACGCTCTCCAGGCCCACCAGGGTGTCGAGTTCACCGAGGACGTCCGTAGACGTACGGGCCGTGGCCGGCGCCTCCGCCTCGGGCGCCGCGGCACGCTGGTCGGGCAGTGCGCTGAGCAGCCCCACGGTCTGCGTGGCCTTCTGGACGCCGGGCACCGGAGCGGCGGCCTGCCCCGTCGAGCGCACCCCGCCGCTCTCGTCGCTGGTGCAGTCCTCGACGACGGGACCGTCCTCGGCGAATTCGTAGCCGCCGCGCGAACACCGTTCCGTACGGCACTTCTTGAGCGTCGTGCGGCAGCCGTCGATGATGTGGAAGCCGTAGCCCTCGCTCCCGGTGACGCGGCAGCCGTGGAAGCTGCCCCGGCCTCCGGCCGACACGTAGAAGCCGGCCTCGGCAGGGGAAGTGACCGTGCAGCGCTCGATCGTCGGGTCGGCGCCCTTGGTGACGATGACGCCCGTCTGCACGGCGTCCACCGTGCAGTTGGCGAGGGTGCCACCGCTCCCGTGATCCCGGAACCAGGCACCCGTCGCGGCCTCACGCACCCGGCAGTCGTCCAGCTGGGCGGTGGCGCCGTCGCTCACCGACACGGCCGTGTTGCGCACTTGGGAGAGATCGCTGTCGACGACGTCCACGCGCGAGCCGCGGTCCAGGACGAACAGGGCGTCCGGCACGTCGTGCACCCGGCACGCGTCGAGCACGGCGGTCGCACCGTCGCTGACCCACACCGCCGGATAGTCGCCCGTACTGTCGTGGATCTCGCACTGGTTGGCGTCCACGCGCGTGCCCGGGTCCCAGACGGACAGGCCGTTGCGCCCGAACCGGCGCACCGTCGAGCGCGTCAGCGTCAGGACCGAGCGCGAGCGCAGGTCGATCGCGTTCTCAGGGATGTCGTGGATACGGCAGTCGGCGAGAGTCAGCACCGCGTCCGTGTCGAGCGTGACACCGTCCGCCGTGGTGCGGTGCACATCGCAGTCCGTGAGGTGCGCCGTGGCGCGCCCGGTGATCTGCACGCCGGTGCCCTTGATCTCGTACACCTCGCAGCCGACGGCCTCCAGGCCGCTGTGCTCGCCGGTGACGGACAGTCCGGAGCCCGACGCGTGATGCACCCGGCAGCGCTCCAGACGGGGGTGTGCGCCGCCGCGTACGGCCACTCCGGCCTGTCCCGCCGAGACGATCTCGCACTCCTCGAAGACACCGCCCCCGCCGTCGAGCACGGCGATGCCGACCCCTCCGGGGTTGTCGACCGTGCAGCGCCGCACGGTGGGCCGCGCGCCGCCCCGCACCTCTATGCCCGCCGCCGAGCGCGTGACGATCCGCAAGTCGCAGAGCTCGGGGGCGCCTTCCTCCACCAGGAGCGCGGGGGCCGCCGAGTCCTGTCCCTCGACGTGCAGATCGAGGACGGTCGCGGACGCGCGCACCGTGAGCGGCACCCCGTCGACCGGCGCGATCCGTACGGACCCGGGCGAGCCCTCGGGACCACGCAGTGTCACGGCGCGCTCCACGACGAGGTTCTCTCTGTACGTGCCCGACGCCACGGTCAGTACGTCGCCGTCACCCGCGGCCTCCAGGGCTGCGGCGAGCGATCCGTACTCCCCAGTGCGGCGCCGCCACCGCGACGTGCCGGTGTGCGTCACCTGGACCGTGCCCTGTGCCATGGCTTTGTCGTGCCCCCACCTCGTCGTACGCGGGTCCTCGCTGCGATCCCCGCGGCGAAGGTGGGTCAACCGTAGCGTGCGCGCAGCCGCTGAGTTGACCGGAGGGGAAGGCCGCTCAGCTGCCGGTCCCTGTCCGGCCCCAGTCCGGGCCCGCCTTGTCCCAGGCGCGGTCCCAACGGTCGTACCGGCGGCGGATCATGCGCCACACGACCAGGCGCCGGGCGCCCTCGACGAGCCCCGCCGCGGCTGCCGCGGTCCCGAATCCGGCCAGCGCGGCGTGTGTTGTGGCCGTCGCCGAGTCCAGCGGGCGGCCCACCACCTGACCCGTGCCGTCGACCCACAGCCTGAACCGGTCGCCCGGATGCGGGGTCTTGAGGCTCGACAGGACCCGGCCCGTGTGACGGGCGCCGTCGGGTCCCTGCCAGGCGGCGACGACACGGCTGTGCGCGTCTCTCGCGGTGGACGTCTCGGGGTCGGGGTCCAGCGGCGGCTGAGGCAGCTTCCGTACGACCGTGGCGGGAACTTCCCTGCGGTTCTTGGCCTGTTCCTGCACCGACTGCATCAGGGCCCCCTGCGCCAGGGTTCCCGTCGCGACGCCGATGAGCGGTGCGACGACGACGATCAGCAGCACCGCCACCAGCGCGACCCAGGCCTCGGCGAGGTCGGTCGCGCGGCGCAGCGGATTGTGTCGCCACCGCCAGAGTCCGGCGATTGCCCGCACAGCCAGCACCCCCTTCCGCGTCCGTCTTAACCGTGAACGGGCCGGCTCACGCGCGGGAAGGGCGAAGAGAGAGCGAAGTCACCCCACTCGACGAAGCTCTCCGCCGGTCCCCGCCTTTCCATTGTGCTCCAACGACCGTGTTCCGGCGCGGGGTTCCCGGCGCGGCGGCCACGCGTCAGCTCAGGATCGTGACCGCGTCACCGATCCGGACCGTCCCGGTCGTCTCCGGGACCAGGTTCGTCCCGAAACACAGCTGGTCACCGAAGCGGCGGTGGCGTGCGAGGGTCCGCAGCGGCTCCTTGCCACGCTCCGAAGTCGACTGATCCGTGGTGGTCACCACGCAGCGGCCGCTCTTCTTGGTGATACGGAACGTGACGGACCCTATGGCGATGCGTGACCAGTCGTCCTCCGCCCAGGGCGCGGTGCCGTCCACCACGACGTTCGGCCGGAAACGGTTCATGGGCAGCGGGCCCTCGTCCGCGTGATCACCCTGCGCGATGAGGGAGTTGAGGGCGTCCAGGGAGGACAGGGTGGTGAGCAGCAGCGGATATCCGTCGGCGAAGCTGACCGTCTCCCCGGGCTTCGCGTACTCGGGATCGATGGGGCGCCGCGTCGCCGGGGCGTCCAGGTGGAGGAGGCGCACGTCCGCCTCCAGGTGCGCGCTCCACCAGGTGTGCGCCGCGTCGTCGGCGAGTACGGCCTCGACCTTGTCCCCGAAGATGTTCACCGTGGTCGTCGTTCCGGTGGGCCGGGGCACCGGGACCGTCAGGGGCGCGCGGCCGGGGGCCGACATGCGCAGACCGTCGTCGTCCGGGGTCTCGGCCGAGGTGAGTGCGAGACGCGGGTGCTGGCGCTGGGTGACGACCTTGCCCGAGGCATCGATGAGCACCCACCGGCGGTCTCCTGCAAGACCCCACGGTTCCACGGCCGCCTCGCGCGGCGCGTGCCCCCGAACCGACTTCAGCGGGTGTACGTGGATCGAGCGAAGCGAGGCATCGGGCATGGGGCCATCCTGCCAGCAGGCAAGGACAGCCCCATGCCCGGGAGATCAGTAACCGCGGTACTGCTGACGGTTGTACGGATCCTCGTACGGCGCGGCAGGGCGGGGCGCCGCGGGGCGCATGGCCTCGTAGCCGGTGTTGGGCGCGGGCCGCATCTGCTGTTGCGGCTGCTGCATGCCCGCGTAGCCGCGGGGCCCGGAGGCCTGCTGAGGGATGTACGGCGCCGGCGCGTGCTGCAGAGGTGCCTGCTGCGGGGCCGCGTAGCCGTACTGGGGCATCGGAGCGGAGGGCGCGGCCGGCAGCGCGGGAAGCGCGGACGGGAGCGCGGGCAGATGACTGCCGGTGTCGTACATGGCAGGAACCCGGATCGGGGCGATCTGGGGTGTGCCCCGCTCTGCGACGAGGGAGTCGTAGATCGGAGTGTCCGGGAAGGACGGCGCGGAGTAGTAACCGCCGCCATAGGTGGAGCGGGGGGAGGTCATGGCACATAAGTTAAGCCCACGATGTGCTGGTTGGGGAGACCGATAAGAGGGTTGTTTTGCGTGTCGGCAGTGACTCGAGATCCCCAATGCGAGCGAACTTGGCAAAATCGGTCGTCGTTCGGCGTTCGGATCGTGTAAAGGCAAGTCCTTGAAGGGTTACCGGCGGTTGGCCAGTGATCATCGAACGTGTGCCCTGTGCCGCTTTCGGCCACGGGGAATAGGTTGACCAGGAAGCTGGAGATCTCTGTTGGGGGCGGACATGCCAATGTCTAAAGGTTCGAATGTCGTCGTGCCGGCGCCGGCCGTGCGGATCGAATTGGGGTGGCGTTCAGGTGCGGGGGTGCCCGACGCGGACGCCTCCGCGCTGCTGCTCGTGTCCGGCAAGGTCCGATCGGACGCGGACTTCGTCTTTTACAACCAGCCGGCGCACGCCTCGGGCGCCGTGCGGTACGAGGGCAAGCAGAGCGCGGACGGCCAGGTGACCGACACGATCTCGGTCGACCTCGCGCGCGTGGAGCCCGCGATCGAGAACATGGTGCTCGCCGCGTCGTCGGACGGCGGCACGTTCGGGCAGGTCCCCGGGCTGTACATCAGGATCCTCGACGCGGCGAGCGGCGCCGAGATCGCGCGCTACGACAGCGCCGACGCGAGCGTGGAGACCGCCTTCGTCCTCGGCGAGCTCTACCGGCGCCAGGGCGCCTGGAAGTTCCGCGCGGTGGGCCAGGGATACGGCAGCGGTCTGGCGGGCCTGGCCACCGACTACGGGATCACCGTCGACGAACCCCAGACATCCGCGCCCACACCCGCGCCCGTGTCCCCTCCCGCGCCCGTGGTCACGCCCGCCCCCGCACCGCCGGTCGCGTCCCCCGTCACCGCGCCGCCGCCCCCGGCCACGCCCCCGCAGCCCGTGCGCCTCACCAAGGTGACGCTCACCAAGGCGGCGCCTTCCGTCTCCCTGGCCAAGCAGGGCGGCACGTCGGGCTCGATGCGCGTGAACCTCAACTGGGAGGTGCGCAAGCAGTTCAAGGGGTGGGGCAGCAAGCTGGGCCGCGCCGTCGCGCAGCACGCGGACCTCGACCTGGACCTGTGCGCCCTCTACGAACTCGCCGACGGCCGCAAGGGCGTCGTCCAGGCCCTGGGCAACGCCTTCGGAGCCCTGAATGGGCCGCCGTACATCCACCTCGACGGCGACGACCGCACCGGCGCCGTCTCCAGCGGCGAGAACCTGACGATCAACCTCGACCACATGAAGGACCTGCGGCGCGTCCTCATCTTCGTCACGATCTACGAAGGCGCCCGCAGCTTCGCGGACCTGCACGCGACCGTCACGCTCCAGCCCCAGTTCGGCGCGGCCGTCGACTTCTCCCTGGACGAGTGCACCGTCCCGTCGACGGTGTGCGCCCTCGCGCTCATCACGAACACGGGCAGCGACCTGACCGTGCAGCGCGAGGCCCGCTACCTCGTGCCGGAGCGCGGCGTGAGCCCGCAGCGCACCGTCGACTACGCCTACGGGTGGGGCATGAACTGGACGCCGGGCAGAAAGTAGTCGCGTCAGTCGGCTACTGCCGCTCCGGCGCCGGGTCCGGCCTGGAATACGTACGTCCCTTCCAGGCCGCGCCCCGCCCCCTGTAGTGCTGCACCGCGGAGTCGACCGTCATGAGGAGATACAGGAACGCGGTACCCGGCAGCAGCGGCGCCGGCCACAGCGGCTGCGCGTAGTAGCGCAGCATCGGGACGTACGTCGCTGTCATCAGCAGCCACGCGAGCCCGCCGAGCACCGCGGTGATCCCGTGCCCCGTGGCGAGCCCGGCGACGAGCGCGACCGGCGGCGCCAGGTAGACCAGCGCCAGGCCGGCCACGGTGCCGGCCAGGAGCAGCGGGTTGTGCCGCAGCTGGGCGTAGGCGCTGCGTGAGACCATGCGCCACAGGTCGCCGAGACGCGGGTACGGGCGCACGCTGTCGACGCGGTCGGCGAGCCCCAGCCAGATGTGGCCCCCGGAGCCCTTCACCGCCCGGGCGAGCGCGACATCGTCGATGACTGCGTGCCGGATGGCGTCGGGGATCCCGGCACGTTCCGCGGCACGGGTGCTCAGCAGCACGCAGCCACCGGCCGCCGCCGCCGTCCGCGAGCCCTTCCGGGCGATCCAGCGGAACGGGTACAGCTGGGCGAAGAAGTACACGAAGGCCGGGACGACCAGCTGCTCCCACACGCTCGCCACGCGCAGCCGCGCCATCTGTGAGACGAGGTCGAAGCCGCCTGTGCGGGCCGCCGCCACCAGCTCCCGCAGACTGTCCGGCTCGTGCGCGATGTCGGCGTCGGTGAGGAGCAGAAACTCGGGCTCACGCGCGCGTGCCAGGCCGATCCCGTGCCGCACCGCCCACAGTTTGCCGGTCCAGCCCGCCGGCGGCTCGCCCGGTGAGCCGACCGTCAGCGGCAGCCCGCCGTGCCGCAGGGCCAGCTCCCTTGCCAGGGTTCCGGTGCCGTCCGTGCTGCCGTCGTCGATCAGGAATACCTCGGCCCGGCCCGGATAGTCCTGCGCGAGGAGGGAGGGCAGGCTCTCCGTAAGGACCGCCGCCTCGTCCCGCGCGGGGACGACGACACACACCGAGGGCCACTCGGCCGGGTCCGTTCGCGGGGGCAGACGCAGGTCCGTGCGCCAGAAGAAGCCCTGCCCGACCAGCAGCCACACCCACGCGGCCAGCGATGCTGCGGTGATCCACACAACGGCGTCCATCCGCCGCAGTCTGCCCCACCGCGCCCTTGGTGTGAGGGCCATCGTCTATGGTTTCGGGGTGAAGATCGCGCTCATGGACTCGGGAATCGGACTCATCGCGGCCGCTGCCGCGGTACGGCGCCTGCGGCCCGACGCCGAGCTCGTCCTCTCCTCCGACCCTGACGGGATGCCGTGGGGGCCGCGCAGCCCGCAGGACGTCACCGCGCGGGCCCTGGCCGTCGCCGAGGCCGCCGCGGAGCACCGCCCCGACGCGCTGATCGTGGCGTGCAACACCGCCTCGGTGCACGCCCTGCCGGCACTGCGGGCCCGTCTCGAACCCGGGATCCCGGTCATCGGCACGGTCCCGGCGATCAAGCCGGCCGCCGCCGGCGCCGGACCCGTCGCCATCTGGGCCACCCCCGCCACCACCGGAAGCCCCTACCAGCGGGGACTGATCCGGGACTTCGCGGACGGCGTCGAGGTCACCGAGGTGCCCTGCCCGGGCCTCGCCGACGCCGTGCAGCACGCGGACGAGGACGCCATCGACAGGACGATCGCGGCCGCCGCGGCGCTCACCCCGACCGATGTAAGGGCCGTAGTCCTGGGCTGCACCCATTACGAACTCGTGGCGGAACGTATCCGCGCCGCCGTCCAGCAGCCCGGCATGCCGCCGCTCGCCCTGCACGGCAGCGCCGGAGCCGTCGCCGCGCAGGCACTGCGCAGGATCGGCGCCGGGCTCGACGCCGAGACCGGTGCGCAGGGCGCCCTCACCGTCCTCCTCAGCGGCCGCCCCTCCGCGCTGCCGCCCGCCGCACTCGCCTACGCGGAGGGCAGGCTGCTCCAGGCCACCGTCAGCCACGCACAGTGACGGCGGAGCCCGGATTGCGGGCACGGCCCAGGCGCCCCGGGGCTGTGCGCAATCACTCTCCGCTGCCCAGTGCCTTCACTGCGGAACATGAGTAGTCTCGATTCCATGAGGCACCACTCCGGTAGTGAGCGGCGCGCAACCGTCGTCCCCGAGGTCTGGACAGGCCGTGCACGCAACCGCGTGCAGTGGCTGGCAGCTCTGGGCGGCGCAGCGTGCCTGGCGCTCGGCATCGAGCTCGCCGTTGCTTCCCAGTGGACTTCCGGGATCGCCGCACTGGTGATGTCGGTGGTCGGCTGTATCGCCGCGGGTCTCCTGATCCTTTTCGGGACCCTCGCCTTCGTCCATGTGGCCGTGAAGGTCGACAAGGACTACCTGGAAGTGCGGTGCGGCCACATAGGAGTCCCGCGCCGCCGTATCCTGCTCGCCCATGTGGTGGGCGCCGAGTTCGAACCCAGAGTCACGCCCCGCCAGTGGGGTGGCTGGGGCTACCGCTGGCGCCCCGAGCAGGGCACCGCTGTCATCGTCCGGCGCGGCGAGGGCGTCGTGCTGATCCTGGGCGACGGCAGGAAGTTCACCGTGACCGTGGACAACGCGGAGGCCGCGGTCCGCGCCATTCACGCCCGGCTGGATCCCACCTCGATCGGCCCCATCCTCTGACGAGCCCCATCCTGACGGGCACCCGCACACTCACACACGGCCGCCCCGGACACGTTCCGGGGCGGCCGTAGTGCTGTACGGGGTCTCGTCGCCCCAGGGTCTCGCCGTCGCCACCCCGGCGAGCAGGCCCGCGCCCGCCGTGACGGTCGTGAAGCTCAGGGCGTTGCCGAGTGTCGCCAGGCAGGCGAGAGCGGTCAGCGCCGCGCCCGCCGTCAGCACCACCGGCGTGGAGCGCGCCGACCGCCACAGGGCGTACAGGAGCCAGCAGAACACCGCGGCCAGCAGGCAGAGGCCTACGAGTCCCTGTTCGGCGGCCTGCTGGAGCGGGGCGGAGTGCGGCTTGCCGTCGGGCAGCAGGGTCTCGCCGACCGTGGGGCTGAGCTCGCCGAAGCGGCCCGGACCCACGCCGAGGCCGGGATCCGATTCGGTCAGGCGCAGCGCGTCCTGCCACAAGAGGACCCTGTGCTGCGTGAGCTGCCCCTCCAGGGATGCGGCGAGTCCCGAGGGCAGTACGCCCTTCAGCAGAGCGAGCGTGAGTCCGCTCACCAGCCCGGTCACGAGGCCCAGGCCGGCGAGGCCGAGGCCCCGTCTGTGCCGCATCCCGACCGATGCGAGGGAGCACAGCAGCACGCCCGTGCACGTGGCGACACCGGCGATCGATCCGACGGCGGCAGCCGCTGCGGCGATGCCGCCGGCCAGCAGGAACAGGGCCGCGCGCACGGGCAGGCGCCGCGTCGCCCAGGCCGCGCAGCAGGCGGCCCCGGTGGAGAGCGCCAGGAGTGCGGCCGTCGCGCCGGTGCGGCCGAGCGGAGAGCCGGTGTCGGGCATCGCGTGCGGGGGCGCGAGGGCGAGTCCGAGGCCCGCGAAGGCCGCGGTGCAGGGTGCCGCCATGGGCAGCAGCGCGCCACAGATCCGCCCGCACGCGTAGCCCGCCGCCACGGCGAGCACCGCGAGCAGCACGCCCTCGGGTCTGCCCGCGTGGGCGGTCGCGGTGATCAGCGACCAGACAGCGCAGGCCCCCAGCGCGACGATGCCCGCCGCGTCGGCGACATTGCGCCGCTCGTCCTCCGTCGACGGACCGGCCGTCGACGACATCCCCGTGGTCCCCACCACCCCGTCGCCCCCCGACTGTGACGGGCCCCGAGCGTCGTGGCCGGATCCGGCCGTTCCTCGGGGACTGGGGCACACGGTAACGGCTGATGCACCGGTTTGTGGACGGGTTGCGCAGGAACGATGCTGCACGGAGTGGTCCGCGCGGCGGGCGCTACCCCCGTGGACCGCCGTGTCGCCCAGCGGATGACCCGCCGTACACTCCCCGAGTGACCGCCACCGCAACCTCCGTAGACGAGCCGGAACAGCTCGCTCCGCAGTCGGCGCCCGCCTCGCGCTGGGCCCGCCTGCCGCGACGGATCGCTCCGGCCGCCGCAGCGGTGCTCTCCGGAGTGCTGCTGTACGCCGGCTTCCCACCCCGTGAGCTGTGGTGGCTCGCGCCCCTGGCCCTCGCTCTCTTCGGGGCCTCCGTGTACGGGCGGCGGCTGCGCGCGGGGTTCGGCCTCGGCTTCCTCATGGGCCTCGGCTTCCTCGTGCCGCTCCTGTCGTGGACGGGCGTCGACGTCGGGCCGCTGCCGTGGCTGGCCCTCGCCCTCGCCGAATCGCTGGTCATGGCCCTGGCCGGGCTGGGCATCGCCTATGTCTCACGGCTGCCGCTGTGGCCGCTGTGGGCCGCGGGCGTATGGATCGCCGACGAGGCGCTGCGGGCACGCTTCCCGTTCGGCGGCTTCCCCTGGGGCAAGATCGCGTTCGGACAGCCCAGTGGCGTGTTCCTGCCGCTCGCCTCGCTGGGCGGCACCCCGCTGCTCGGCTTCGCGGTCGTCCTGTGTGGCTTCGGCCTCACCGCTCTCGCGCTGCGCCTCAAGGACGTACGCGGGGTACGTGACCGGGGCGTGGCCCTCGCCGCCGCGTTCACCGTCGCGCCCATCGTCGCCGGAGCGGCCGCGGCGTCCTTCGTCGCCACCGGGGCGGAGGACGGCACCGCGCGCGTCGCCGTCATCCAGGGCAACGTGCCGCGCATGGGCCTCGACTTCAACTCCCAGCGCCGGGCCGTGCTCGACTACCACGTACGGGAGACGATGAAGCTCGCCACGAAGATCAAGGCGGGCCAGGTCAAGAGGCCCGACCTCGTGTTGTGGCCGGAGAACTCCTCCGACATCGACCCCTACGTCAACCCCGACGCGTACGCCGAGATCGACAAGGCGGCCAAGGCGGTCGGCGCGCCCATCTCCGTCGGCGCCGTCGTCACCCTCAAGGACGGCACGCCGCGCAACCGCCAGATCCTCTGGGACCCGAAGACGGGCCCCGGCGCCGTCTACGACAAGCGGCAGCTCCAGCCGTTCGGTGAGTACATGCCGTACCGCAGCTTCTTCCGCATCTTCAGCAAGGACGTCGACCGCGCGGGCAACTTCGTGGCCGGCAAGAAGCCGGTCGTCTTCGACATGGCAGGCACCAGGATCGGCCCGGTCACCTGCTACGAGGCCGCGTTCGACTCCGTCGTGCGCGACCAGGTGGAGGCCGGGGCGCAGATCCTCTCCGTGCCCAGCAACAACGCCACCTTCGACCGCAGTCAGATGACCTACCAGCAGCTCGCCATGGACCGCGTGCGCGCCGTGGAGCACGGCCGCGCTGTGATGGTGCCGGTGACCAGCGGCGTCAGCGCGGTCATCAGGCCCGACGGATCCGTCGCCCAGCACACGGGCATGTTCGTCGCCGACACCCTGGTCGCCGAGGTGCCCAAGCGGACCTCGCTGACCCTCGCCACCCGCCTGGGCGGATGGCCGGAACTGCTGCTCGTGGCCGTCGGTGTGGGCGGTCTCGGCTGGGCCGTGGTGCGCTCCCGCCGGGGCACATCCGCCGCCGGATAGGGTCGCGGGCATGGCTACTCCAGAGTTCATCCGCACGATCCGGGCCACCGCCGGCCACCAGCTTCTTGTCCTGCCCGGTGTGAGCGCCGTCGTCTTCGACGACGACGGCAGGGTCCTGCTCGGGCAGCGCGCCGACACCGGCAAGTGGGCGGTCCTCGCCGGAATCCCGGAGCCGGGGGAGCAGCCTGCCGAGGCCGCCGTACGCGAGGTGTACGAGGAGACAGGCGTCGAGTGCGTGCCGGAGCGGGTCGTCCTGGTGAAGACCCTCAAGCCGGTGACGTACCCGAACGGCGACCAGTGCCAGTTCACCGACATCTCCTTCCGCTGCCGGGCGACGGGCGGCGAGGCCCGGGTCAACGACGACGAGTCCCTCGATGTGGGCTGGTTCGCGCTGGACGCGCTGCCGCCGCTGGGCGACTTCTGTCTGCTCCGGATCAAGCAGGCGGCCTCCGACGGGCCGACATGGTTCGAGACCATGTCCGAGCGCTGAAGTATGGGTGCTGACCACATCGGGCGGGGTACGAGCGCTGCCTAAGGTGCGGAACATGACCACGCCCAACGCACCCCTCACCGCGCCGCTCGATCTCGGCGGCCGCATCGCACTCGTCACCGGCGCCGCAGGCGGCATCGGCCGCGCCTGCGCGCTGCGGCTCGCCGCGGCCGGGGCCAAGGTGAGAGCGGTGGACCGGGACCGGGAGGGGCTCGACGCGCTGGCCGAGGAGGCCGACGCCACCCCCGGCGGCATCGAGCCGCGCGTCCTGGACCTCACCGACCTGGACGCGGCCGAGGAGTGCGGCGCGGGCGCCGACATCCTGGTCAACAACGCGGGCATCCAACTGGTGCGCCCCATCGAGGAGTTCCCGCCCGATGTCTTCCACACCGTCCTGACGGTGATGCTGGAGGCACCCTTCCGCCTGATTCGCGGCGCCCTGCCGCACATGTACGAGCAGGGCTGGGGGCGCATCGTGAACCTCTCCTCGGTCCACGGCCTGCGCGCCTCCGCGTTCAAGTCCGCCTATGTCGCAGCCAAACACGGCCTCGAAGGACTCTCCAAGACCGCCGCGCTCGAAGGCGCTCCGCACGGCGTCACCTCGAACTGCGTGAACCCCTCCTACGTCCGCACGCCGCTGGTCGAGAAGCAGATCGCCGACCAGGCCGCTGCCCACGGCATCCCCGAGGAACGGGTCCTGGCCGAGGTCATGCTCCAGGACAGCGCGCTCAAGCGGCTCATCGAACCCGACGAGGTCGCCGAGGCGGTCGCGTATCTGTGCAGCCCGCAGGCCTCGTTCATCACCGGGACGTCGCTCATTATGGACGGCGGCTGGACCGCACACTGATCACCCTCGCGGGTGGCGGCGATTCTCTGATCCATTGAGTTGTCCACAGGGCTGGCGGGGCCGACCGTACGACGGGTAATCCTGGTGAGCATGTCGCACGATCCAGCACAGTCCCCGTCAGGCCCCGCAGGCCCTGACCGCCCAGCGTCGAGTGCCGAGGCACCGTTCCTCGAGCTGCTCGCCCGGGGCGCGTCCGCCGACGCCTACGAACAGCCCGTGCTGATCGCCCGCGCCGAGGGCGAGCCGCAGGAGCGGGTCGACGCGCTCGAACACGCCAAGGGACTCGCCCTACGGGTCCGTGCCGACCTCGAAGGCAGGCGCCGCCGCGAGGCGGAGCTGTCCGCGCTCTTCGAGACCGCGCACGACCTCGCGGGCCTGCGCGACCTGGGCGCCGTCCTCCAGGCCATCGTGCAGCGCGCCCGCTCCCTCCTCGGCACGGACGTCGCCTACCTGACGCTGAACGACCCGGCCAGAGGCGACACCTACATGCGCGTCACCGAGGGCTCCGTCGCCGCGCACTTCCAGCAGCTCAGGCTCGGCATGGGCGAGGGGCTCGGCGGACTCGTCGCGCAGACCGCCCGGCCGTACGTCACCGCGAACTACGCGCACGACGTCCGCTTCAAGCACACGCACACCATCGACACCGGTGTCCACGACGAAGGTCTCGTCGCGATCCTGGGCGTGCCTCTGATGCTGGGCCCTCATGTCATCGGCGTGCTGTTCGCCGCGGACCGCCGGGCGCGGGTCTTCGAGCGGGAGCAGATCGCGCTGCTGGGCTCCTTCGCGGCGCTCGCCGCCGCCGCCATCGACACCGCGAACCTGCTCTCGGAGACGCGGGAGGCGCTCGGCGAGCTGGAGCGCGCCAACGAGATCATCCGGGACCGCGGCGACGTCATCGAGCGCGCGTCCGACGTCCACGACCGCCTCGCCGAACTCGTCCTGCGGGGCGGCGGCGTCCACGACGTGGCGGCAGCCGTCTCCCAAGTCCTCGACGGGACCGTGGAGTTCGCCGACGTGGTCACCGCCCCCGACAAACCCCTCGACGCCTCCCGCGCCGACGGGCACGCAGTGCGCGACGGGGACGACTGGGTCGCCGCCGTCGCGGCGGGCGGCGAACTCCTCGGCGCGCTCGTGCTGCGCGGCCACCCGGGACTCGACCCCGTCGACCAGCGCACCCTGGAGCGGGCCGCGATGGTCACCTCGCTCCTGCTGCTCGCCCGGCGCTCCGCCTCCGAGGCCGAACAGCGCGTACGGGGCGAGCTGCTGGACGACCTGCTCGACGCGCGGGACCGGGACCCGCGGCTGCTGAGGGAGCGCGCCGCCCGGCTGCACGCCGATCTGGAAGCCACCCATGTGGTCCTGGCCGCGCGTCTGGAGACCCCGGGCGCCGACGCCGAACAGGAGGCCGCCGCACGGCGCCGCCTGTGGTCCGCCGCGTCCCATCTCGCCGCCACCCGGCACGGTCTCGCCGCCGCGCGCGACGGTGGCACGGTCCTGCTGCTGCCCCTGAGATCCGCGGACCGGGCCTCCGACCTCGCCCGCCGCACCGCCAAGCACCTTTCCTCCGCGGTCCACGAGCAGGTCACCGTCGGCGCGTCGGCGCCCGTGGAAGACCTGACCACCCGCACCGACACCGTCGCGGCCGCCTATGCGGAGGGACAGCGCTGTCTGGACGCCCTGCGCCTGCTCGGCAGAGCGGGAGAGGGCGCCGCCGCCGAGGACTTCGGCTTCCTCGGCCTGCTGCTCGCTGAGAGCCGGGACATCTCGGGGTTCGTCGAACGCACCATGGGCGAGGTCGTGACGTACGACCGCCGCAGGGGGACCGACCTCGTGCGCACGCTCGACGCGTACTTCGCCTCGGGCATGAGCCCGGCCCGCACCAAGGACGCCCTGCACGTGCACGTGAACACGGTGGCGCAGCGCCTCGAACGTATAGGCCGCCTGCTCGGCCCCGACTGGCAGTCGCCCGCGCGTGCCCTTGAGATCCAACTCGCCCTGCGGCTGCACCGGTTGGCCGGGGCGATATCGGGCTGACGGAAGGCCCCCGTACTCGGAGCTCGTACGGGGGCCGGGGGAGCGAGGGGCGCCGGCTCAGGCGGTGCGGGCGTCCGCCGAGCGGGCCGCGGCCGACTTCTCGCCTACGGCGCTGTCCTCCTCGACATGGGCCAGGTCGCGGTGCCGGGTCTCCTTCGCGACGCCCACGGCGATGAGCGTCAGGACGGCGGCGGCGATCACGTACAGGGCGATCGGGGTGGAGGTGCCGTAGTCCGAGAGGAGCGCCGTGGCGATGAGCGGCGCGGGCGCTCCGGCGGCGACCGAGGCGAACTGCGCGCCGATGGAGGCGCCCGAGTAGCGCATCCGCGTCGCGAACATCTCGGAGAAGAAGGCCGCCTGCGGCGCGTACATCGCACCGTGCAGCACGAGGCCCACGGTCACGGCGAGGATCAGGTTCCCGAAGCTGCCGGTGTCGATGAGCGAGAAGAACGGGAACATCCACAGGCCCACGCCCGCGGCCCCGAGCAGGTACACGGGCCTGCGGCCGATCCGGTCGGAGAGCGCGCCCCAGGCCGGGATGACCGCGAAGTGCACGGCGGACGCGATGAGTACGGCGTTCAGCGCGGTCTGCTTGGAGACGCCGGCCGACGTGGTGGCGTACACGAGGATGAAGGCCGTGATGACGTAGTAGCTGATGTTCTCGGCCATGCGGGCGCCGATGGCGACGAGGACGTCGCGCCAGTGGTGGCGCAGTACGGCGACGAGCGGCGTCTTCTCGCTCGCGCCGCCCTGCGCGGCCTTGCGCGCCTCGGCCCGGGCCAGCGCCTCCTTGAAGACAGGTGATTCATCGACAGAGAGACGTATCCACAGTCCGACCATGACGAGTACGCCGGACAGCAGGAACGGGATGCGCCACCCCCACGAGGTGAAGGAGGAGTCGGAGATGAGCGCGGTCAGCAGGGAGAGCACGCCGGTGGCGAGCAGTTGCCCCGCGGGCGCGCCGGTCTGCGGCCAGGACGCCCAGAAGCCGCGGCGCTCGGCGTCCCCGTGCTCGGAGACGAGGAGCACGGCGCCGCCCCACTCGCCGCCCAGCGCGAAGCCCTGGACGAGGCGGAGCACGGTGAGGAGCACCGGAGCGGCCACGCCGACCGTGCCGTAGGTCGGCAGGAGGCCGATCGCGAACGTCGCCCCGCCCATCATGAGCAGGCTCAGGACCAGCAGCTTCTTGCGGCCGAGTCGGTCGCCGTAGTGACCGAAGACGAGCGCGCCGATCGGCCGGGCCGCGAATCCGACCGCGTACGTCAGGAACGAGAGGAGCGTGCCGACGAGCGGGTCGGAGTTGGGGAAGAAGAGCTTGTTGAAGACAAGTGCGGCGGCTGAGCCGTAGAGGAAGAAGTCGTACCACTCGATCGTGGTGCCGATGAGGCTCGCGGCGACGATCCGCCTGAGGCTCGCGGGCGGTGGGGGAGCGGTTGCTGCGGAGGCCATGTGGACCACTTCCAGGCGTTGGGCGGGGACGGGTACGTGTCGGCACAAGGTAGAAAGGCGCAGGTCAACGGCACATGTGGTGGGGCACCATAGTTTTGGGCGGTGCTATGCGGGGGGCCACCATGAGGAGACGGTGAACAGCGCCGAGCTCAGCGCGGGTCGGCGTGTCGCGACAGCGCCACCGCCACGGACCCCCGTAGCACTGGGCCAGGTGGATCAGACTGACCGTCAGCGACCGGGGAGGACGGATCGGACCCGGCGTCAGGAATGCGGGCCTGGCGGATCAGACCCGTCGTCAGGGATCAGACGGGCGCGGATCCGACCCTGCGTCAGCGATTCGGGTGCGCCCGGCCGGTGCATTCGAGGGGCTGGGTGCGCGCACACGTGTCGGGGCCGATCGGGTTGTGCCCGCGGCGGTTTGCGGGGGCGGAAGTGACGTGAGGCCTATGGCGAAATGCCTGGTCAGGATCTGTGGCCCGTCCATGAGCCGGGCGGTTGGAGGCCGATTGAGTGACGGCGTGTCTCTCCGCCGGGCGGGCCGCTCGAGTGGTGCGCGACTCGTATCTGGCTGACGGTGATCAGGTCGGGGCCGGGTAATTCGAGCTGACGAAGTGTTAGCGGCCTGGCTGCGGCGGAAGGACTTCGACGATGCGTTCAGCCCGCATGCTCCTCGCTACCGCGACGGCTACGGCCGCAATCGCGATCGCTGCTCCCGGCGCGTATGCCCTCGCCGCCGGCGACTGGAACAACGACGACGACTCCTCTTACAGCTCGGACCACGGCCAGGGCGGAGACCACGGCCAGGGCGGAGACCACGGCCAGGGCGGAGACCACGGCCAGGGCGGAGACCGCGGTGGTGACCGCGGTGGTGACCGTGGTGGTGACCGCGGTGGCGACCGCGGTGGTGACCGTGGCGGCTACGGCGGTGACCGTGGCGGTGACCGCGGCGGCTACGGCGGTGACCGTGGCGGTGACCACGGTGGCTACGGCAAGGGTGACTCCGAGCGTGACTCCTACGGCTCCGGCCACAACAAGCCCCGTGGTGGCATGCACACCGGCGGTGGCGCGCTCGCCATGGTGAAGGGCGACGACTGGAGCAAGGACGAGGGCGGCTCCGGCCGGGGTGACAAGGGTGGCTACGGCAACTCGGACGAGCACGGCTCCGGCAGGGGCGACAAGGGCGGTTACGGCAAGGACGACGAGGGCGGTTACGGCAGGGGCGGCGACCGTGGCGGTGACCGCGGCGGCGACCGTGGCGGCTACGGCAAGGGCGACTCCTACGGCTCCGGCGGCCACGACAAGGCCCGTGGTGGCGTGCACGCCGGCGGTGGCGCGCTCGCCATGGTGAACGGTGACGACTGGAGCAAGGACGAGGGCGGCTCCGGCCGCGGTGACAAGGGTGGCTACGGCAACTCGGACGAGCACGGCTCCGGCAGGGGCGACAAGGGCGGCTACGGCAAGGGAGACAAGGGCGGTTACGGCAAGGACGACGAGGGCGGCTACGGCAAGGGCGGCTACGGCAGGGGTGACTCCTACGGCTCCGGCGGCCACGACAAGGCCCGTGGCGGCGTGCACGCCGGCGGCGGTGCGCTCTCCACGGTGAACGGTGACGACTGGAGCACGCCGGGTATCACGGCAGGCGGCATGGCGGTCCTGGCGGTCGCCGCGGCCGGTGCGTACGCGATGCGCCGTAAGAGCGCGTCCAACCGTGCTTCCTGACCGATGCCCGTCATAGCGGCCGGGGCCGCCGCGTTCACACGTCGCGGCGGCCCGGCTGGCTTCCCGGCCGGGCTTCCCTGCCGCTCTGTTCCTCTTCGAAGCCGTCGGCCCATGGGCGTATGTGCGCATGTGCACATACGCGTTGACGTTCCCGAATCATTTACGCGGTTCCGAACCGCTTGCGCCGGTACCTAACTTTTTTGCACTGAACCCGATCTTCCTGTCCTTTTCCCGATCTGCTCGCTCCAGTGAGGTGGTGTCAGATGGCATCCCGGTTGCCTTCTCCCAAACAGACCGAGTCCGTGCCGCCC
Organism: Streptomyces sp. NPDC090032; assembly: GCF_044748025.1. Lineage (NCBI taxonomy): Bacteria > Bacillati > Actinomycetota > Actinomycetes > Kitasatosporales > Streptomycetaceae > Streptomyces > Streptomyces sp. NPDC090032. The sequence goes on from NZ_JBIVFF010000007.1 coordinate 70,491, forward strand.
GGGCGCCTCTTCCGCCTCGGCGCGTGGGTCGTGTGGTCCGTCGGCATCGTCCTCATGGCGGTGAATCTGCTCAGCGGTCATGGCGAGTCGTCCGACACCTCCGACTCCTCCGGCGCATCGCGCCCCGCGGTGGCGCAAGCGCTGCCCTCGGAGGTTGCGCCACCCTCGGAGGTCGCGCCGCCGGCAGAGGTCGCGCCGCCCTCGCAGGTCGCGCCGCCGTCAAAGGCGGCGCCACCCTCGCAGGTCGCGCCGCCGGCAGCGCCCGTGGTGCCTGTCGGGAAGCATCTTCCGCGGGCCACGCCGACGCGGCTGAGCATCCCGAAGATCGGCGTGGACGCCCCCTTCACCAGCCTCGCCATCGGTCCGACGGGCCAGCTCCAGCCCCCGCCCGCCGCTGACACGAACCTGGTCGGATGGCAGGCCGACGGCCCGTCCCCGGGCGAGACGGGTACCTCGATCATCGCCGGGCATGTCGACACGAAGACGTCCGCCGCGGTGTTCGCCGGCCTCAGCGCCCTGAAGAAGGGGGACCGTTTCACGGTCAAGAGGGACGACGCGACCACGGCTTCCTTCGTGGTCGACAGCGTCGAGACGTTCGCGAAGAACAACTTCCCCAACGAGCGCGTGTACGGGGACACGCCTCAGGCCCAGGTCCGGCTGATCACCTGTGCCGGGGCGTACGACCACAAGAAGAAGGACTACACCGACAACCTGGTGGTCTTCGCCCATCTCGTCTGAGGTCGGCCGTAGTTGTCGGTTCCGGTCCAGGACCACCGCGAAAGGGCGTCGCAGCTCCTTCCCAGGAGCTTGCGACGCCCTTTCGCGCGGCCGGGCGACGAACCCGCCAAGACACGATCACCGGGAACTCGTCCTTCGCGGGCCTGCGCGGGGGAGTACGACCGAGACGAGATGGACTACACCGGTAGCCCGGTGTAGTCCATCTCGTCCGAGGTCGGCCGTAGTTGTCAGTCTCGGTCCAGGACCACCGCGAGGGCGTCCCGCAGCTCCTTCGCGGGAGCCTGCGACGGGCCTTCGGACCGCCACGCGACGAACCCGTCAGGGCGGACAAGAACCGCACCGCCCGGAGTGATGCCGTGGACCTCCGCCCAGTCCACATCGCCCGCGGGGGACACCTCGGCGTCGGGCCCACTGCCGATCCGGTACGAGTCGAGCGGCACGGACAGCCGCTTGGCGATGGCCGTCGCCGCGTCGTGCCAGGCACCGTCGCCGTTCCCTGAACTCAGGAGCACCAGCGACCGCTCGTACAGGTCGAGGGTGGAGATCCGGGTGCCGGCACGGTCCAGCCACATGTGGGGCGCGCGGCTCCCGGGCTCGCCCGTCAACCGCAGCCCCTCGGGTACGACCGGTGTCGCACGGTCGGCGCCGAGGACCGCGCCGCGCGTATAGCGGTAGCCCAGCGCCACGTTGAGGATTCCGCCCTTCTTGCCGCCGGGTCCGCCCGGTCCGCCGGCTCCCGGTCCGCCCGGTCCACCGGGTCCGCCGGCTCCCGGCCCGCCAGGGCGCCCAGTTCCCGGGCCTCCGGCTCCAGGGCCCCCGGCTTCCGGGCCAGGGGTGTATCCCGGGTGGCTGTGCTCGACCGATCGCGACGACGCGCGGGCGCTCGTCGCCTCCGCGACCGGCCGGCGTTCCAGGTCGTACGAATCCAGCAGACCGGGCCCTGCCCAGCCGCCCACCACGGCGGCCAGCTTCCAGGCGAGGTTGTGCGCGTCCTGGATGCCGGTGTTGGAGCCGAACGCTCCGGTGGGGGACATCTCGTGGGCCGAGTCGCCGGCGAGGAACACCCGGCCGTCCGAGTACCGTTCGGCGACCCTCTCGGCGGCGTGCCAGGCGGCCCGGCCGGTGATCTGCACATCGAGGTCCGGGACTCCGGTGGCCCGCCGGATGTGTTCCGCGCAGCGTTCGTCGGTGAACTCCTCGAGCGTTTCCCCGTGTTCGGGGTGCCAGGGAGCGTGGAACACCCAGTGCTCACGGTTGTCGACCGGCAGGAGCGCGCCGTCGGCCTCCGGGTTCGTGAGGTAGCACACGATGAAGCGCCGGTCGCCGACGACTTCCGCGAGGCCGCGCGAGGTGAACGTGACGCTCACGTTGTGGAACAGATCGCCCGGACCGCTCTGCCCGATGGACAGCCGCTCACGGATCGGGCTGCGCGGGCCGTCCGCCGCGACGAGGTAGTCCGCCCGGACGGTGGTGTGCTCGCCCGTGTCGCGGCTCTTGAGCTGCGCGGTCACACCCTGGTCGTCCTGCTCGAAAGACATCAGTTCCGTGTGGAACCGCAGATCCCCGCCCAGCTCGCGCGCGCTCTCCAGGAGTACCGGCTCGAGGTCGTTCTGGCTGCACAGACACCATCCGCCGGGGCTGAAGCGGGCGAGCCCGCCACCGGGGTCGATCTCCTTGAACAGCCACTCGCCGGCGTCGCCCACCAGGGTCGGCGCCTGCAGGATGCCGTGGTTGTCGGCCAGGACCGACGCGGCGTCCTCGATGCGCTGCTGGATCCCGGCCACCCGGAACAACTCCATCGTGCGCACGTTGTTGCCACGCCCACGGGGATGGATCGACGTGCCCGAGTGGCGCTCGACGAGCATGTGCGGGACGCCGAGACGCCCCAGGAACAGCGAGGTCGACAGGCCCACCAGGGAGCCACCGACCACGAGCACCGGCACGTGCTGAACGCCCTCGTGGTCCTCTTCCGATCGGTTCATTGATTGCCTCCAGCTGCAGCCGCGGGTGAGTCGGGGGTGGGGAACCAGTCCATGCCGCACCGTGTCGCTTCGCCCTCTGGCGCACCCGGATGGGTGCCTTGGTCACCCATACGGCGCCCGCGGTTCGCGCCCCCCGAGGGCGCGATCAACGATCGGCTCATGGCGACCCCGGCATTTCGGACGCGGTGGTCGTTCCTGATCTTCTGTGACGAAGAGGAGAGGTGTCCCGTATGACCCCGATCTCAGGACGCATATCGCAGTCGGCTTTCGACGGTTCCAGGCTGCGAGTGATTCTTCTGCTCGATCTGTACGAGGGAGCCCAGCAGCAGTTCCTGGACGCGTACGAGCACATGCGCAATCAGGTCGCTTCCGTGCCCGGTCACCTCAGTGACCAGCTCTGCCAGTCGATCGAGAACCCCTCGCAGTGGCTCATCACCAGCGAGTGGGAGAGCGCCCCGCCCTTCCTTGCGTGGGTGAACAGCGAGGAGCACGTCGAGACCGTCAGGCCGATGCACAGCTGCGTCAAGGACACCCGCTCGATGCGCTACAGCATCCTCCGGGAGACCAACCCCGCCGACCCGGTCACGTCCGCGCCGGCGGCGGCGAACGCGGTGGCGGCCCGGGTGGGCGACGGCGCGGCGCGTCATGCACTTACCTTCACCGTCAAGCCGGGCTCCGAGTCGAAGGTCGCGGAGATCCTGGCCGGGTATCAGTCGCCCCAGGCCCAGGTCGACGATTCCACGCGCCTGCGCCGCACTTCGCTCTTCATGCACGGCAACCGTGTGGTGCGGGCCGTGGAGGTGGAGGGCGACCTCCCCGCCGCGCTGCGCCATGTTGCCCGTCAGCCCGAGGTGCGGGCGGTCGAGGAAGCCATCAACCCCTACCTCGAACAGCACAGGGACCTGACCGACGACGATTCGGCGCGCGTCTTCTTCACCCGGGCCGCGCTCCCGGCCGTCCACCACGTGGTGTCCGACATTCCGGTACCGGCCGACCTGCGGCGTCACGCCCTGTTCTACCCGGCCAAGAAGGGCTGCGGGATGGACCTCGCCCGGCTGCTGTCGCAGCAGGACGCGACCGCGGCGGACGACCCGGACAACCCGGTGTACGGCAGCACGGTCTTCCAGCGCGACGACATCGTGGTGCGTCTCATCGACATCACGGGTGAGCTGGACAGCGACCCCGCCGCCTCCCTCGGCCTCAAGGGCGGGAAGAAGAGCGCGGAGCTCGAGCGGCTCCTCGACGGCGCCGCGATCGGCGTCGAGGGCTCGCTGCAGACGGAGCGCAACATCAACCGGCTCCTGTCGCACGCCGACATGATGCCCATCACCGACCGCAGCTCGGCGGGTTCCTGACGGACAACTGCGGGGTGTCCGAGGGCACGGCCCCGGACGCCACCGCCGCACCCGGAGGTATCAACCATGACCAAGAATCCACACATCGTGGACCTGAGCGAGACCGAACCCAACCGCCGGCGAGGAGGTGATCTGCGGGCCATGCTCACGCCGGCGACGGTCGGCTCCACCAGCGGCTTCATGGGCCTGGCCATCGTCCAGCCCGGCGAGCGCATCGGCGAGCACTACCACCCGTACTCGGAGGAGTTCGTCTACGTCGTCAACGGCGCCCTCGAGGTGGACCTGGACGGCGAGACACATGAACTCCGCCCGGACCAGGGCCTGTTGATCCCGATCAACATGCGCCACCGCTTCCGCAACGTCGGCGACGTGGAGGCCCGTATGGTCTTCCACCTCGGCCCGCTCGCCCCGCGTCCCAGCCTCGGCCACGTCGACACGGAGGTGACCGAGGGCGCCGAATCCGGCCCCGGGTTCATCACCGGTGGCCCGGACGTGTCCGCGCCAGACAACGGACAGGTGTCCGAGCGAAGTGGGGCCATAAGGTGACCCGGCGGGTGGCTGTCACCGGAGTCGGTGTAGTCGCCCCGGGTGGTATCGGGGCGAGCGCGTTCTGGGACCTTCTGGCCAACGGCCGTACGGCGACCCGAGGCATCACGCTGTTCGACCCGGTGGGCCTGCGCTCACGCATCGCCGCCGAATGCGACCTGGACCCGGTCGCGCACGGACTCGACCCCGACCTGGTCGAACACGCCGACCGGTACATACAGTTCGCGGTCATCGCCGCCGGAGAAGCCGTCACGGACTCGGGACTCGACACCGGAGTCGAGGACCCCTGGCGCATAGGCGTCTCCCTCGGCAGCGCCATCGGCGGCACCACCCGCCTGGAGCAGGACTACGTGCGGGTCAGCGCGGGCGGGCAGCGGTGGGACGTGGACCACCGCGCCGCCGAACCGAAACTCCACATGGCGTTCTCGCCGAGCACACTCGCCTCGGTCGTCGCCGAACAGTTCGGTGCCCAGGGCCCGGTGCAGACCGTGTCCACGGGCTGCACCTCCGGGCTCGACGCGGTCGGTTACGCCTTCCAGACCATCGAGGAAGGCCGGGCCGACATCTGCATCGCAGGGGCGTCGGACTCGCCGATCTCCCCGATCACGATGGCGTGCTTCGACGCCATCAAGGCGACGTCGCCCAACAACGACGATCCCGCGCACGCCTCCCGCCCCTTCGACGCCGACCGCAACGGCTTCGTGATGGGTGAAGGCGCCGCGGTGCTCGTCCTGGAGGACTACGAGCACGCCCGTGCCCGCGGCGCGCACATCTACTGCGAACTCAGCGGCTACGCCACCTTCGGCAACGCCTACCACATGACCGGTCTGACCAGCGAAGGGCTGGAAATGGCGAGGGCGATCGACAGCGCGCTCGGCCAGGCCCGTATCGACCCCACGCTGATCGACTACGTCAACGCCCACGGTTCGGGCACCAGACAGAACGACCGCCACGAGACGGCCGCCGTCAAGGTGTCCCTGGGGGCCCACGCGTACGAGACACCCATGAGCTCCATCAAATCCATGGTGGGGCACTCCCTGGGCGCGATCGGCGCGATCGAGGTGGTCGCCTGCGTCCTGGCCATGAAGCACCAGGTGGTGCCGCCCACGGCGAACTACGAGACACCCGACCCCGAGTGCGACCTCGACTACGTACCGCGCACCGCGCGTCCGCGAAAGCTGCGGAACGTGCTCTCCGTCGGCAGCGGATTCGGCGGATTCCAGTCCGCGGTGCTCCTGACGGAACCAGGTGGGAGGACACGATGAGCACGGAACGCGCCCGCGGCGCGGCCATCACCGGAATCGGTGTGATCGCGCCCAACGGACTGCATGCCGACGCCTACTGGAAATCTGTCCGGGAGGGCCTCGGCGCCCTGGACCGGATCACCCATGAGGGATGCCAGGACCTGCCGCTCCGCGTCGGGGGTGAGGTCCGCGGCTTCGATCCCGCGGACCTCATCGAGGAGCGGTTCCTGGTCCAGACGGACCGGTTCACCCACTTCGGGATGGCCGCCGCTGGGCTCGCCCTCGACGACGCCGGGCTCGGCCGCGGTGACCCCGCGGACCCGTACTCCATAGGCGTGGTCACGGCGGCCGGATCCGGTGGCGGTGAGTTCGGGCAGCGAGAGCTCCAGAAGCTGTGGGGGCAGGGCTCCAAGTTCGTGGGCCCCTACCAGTCCATCGCCTGGTTCTACGCCGCCAGCACCGGACAGATATCCATCTGGAGCGGCTTCAAGGGGCCGTGCGGAGTGGTCGCGAGCGACGAGGCCGGAGGCCTGGACGCCATCGCGCACGCGGCCCGCGACGTGAACCGCGGAACCGGCGCCATGGTCGTCGGATCCGCCGAGGCGCCCCTCGCCCCGTACTCGATGGTCTGCCAGCTCGGCTACCCCGAGCTCAGCACCGCCGAGGAACCCGACCGCGCCTACCTGCCCTTCACCAAGGGAGCCCGCGGGTTCGCGCCTGCCGAGGGCGGCGCGATGCTCGTCGTCGAGGACGGGACCCGCGCCCGCGAACGGGGGGTGGACATCCGGGCCGTGGTGGCCGGCCACTCGGCCACCTTCACCGGCGCCTCCCGCTGGGAGCAGTCCCGAGAGGGGCTCGCCCACGCGATCAAGGGCGCACTCGACGAGGCGAACTGTGCCCCCGAGGAGATCGACGTCGTGTTCGCCGACGCGATGGGCGTCCCGGAGGCGGACCGTGCCGAGGCGCTGGCCATCGTCGACGCCCTGGGCGCGCACGGCAGCCGCGTTCCCGTCACAGCACCCAAGACGGGTATCGGGCGGGCCTACTGCGCGGCACCCGTGCTGGACGTCGCGGCCGCGGTGTTCGCGATGGAGAGCGGCCTCGTACCCCCCACCCCCAACGTGTTCGACATCTGCCATGACCTCGACCTGGTGATGTCTCGCGCTCGCCCCGCCGAGCTGCGCACGGCCCTGGTCCTCAGCAGGGGACTCATGGGCTCCAACGCGGCGCTGGTACTGCGCCGCGGCGGCGACTCCGCCCGGTAGGACCGGGCGGGAAGGAGAAGACTCGCATGATCACCGCAGAACTGACCTTCGAAGAACTGGCCGGCCTGATGAAGAAGGCGGCCGGAGTCACCGTGGACCCCGTGCTGCTCCAGCAGTCGCCGGACTCCCCGTTCGACTCCGTCGGCCTCGACTCGCTCGGCCTGCTCGGCATCGTGGGCGAGCTCGAGAACCGCTCCGGCCAGTCGCTTCCCCCGGACTCGGAGCGCTGCAAGACGCCCCGCGAGTTCATCGACCTCGTCAACAGCACCCTCAGGAACAGCACCCTCAAGGCGGGAGCCTGACATGTCAGGACACACGGAGAACAGCATCACCATCGACGCCCCCCTCGACCTCGTCTGGGACATCACCAACGACATCGAGAACTGGCCGCAGCTCTTCAGCGAGTACGCGTCCCTCGAAGTCCTCTCCCGTGAGGGCGACAAGACGACCTTCCGCCTGACCATGCACCCGGACGACAACGGGAAGGTCTGGAGCTGGGTCTCGGAGCGGACCGTGGACCGCGCCAAGCAGAGCGTGCGTGCCCGCCGCGTCGAGACCGGTCCCTTCGCGCACATGGACATCCGGTGGGACTACACGGAGACCCCGGAAGGCACCCGCATGGACTGGGTGCAGGACTTCGCGATGAAGCCCGAGGCCCCGGTCGACGACGCCTGGATGACGGACAACATCAACCGCAACTCCGTCACGCAGATGGGCCTCATCCGCGACCGGATCGAGCGCGTCGCCCGTGACCGGCAGAACGCCGCCGTATCCCGCTGATCGCCCGCACAGGAAGGAAAACCCGATGCATCACGCCCTGATCGTCGCCCGCATGGCGCCCGGTTCGGCGCCGGCGATCTCCGACGTGTTCGCGGCCTCCGACCGAGGGGAGCTCCCGCACCTGATCGGTGTCAACAGCCGCAGCCTGTTCCAGTTCGGCGACGTGTACCTGCACCTCATCGAATCCGAGAAGGACCCGTCGCCCGCCATCGCGAAGGTGGCCAAGCACCCCGAGTTCCGCGATGTCAGCGAGCAGCTGTCGGCGTACGTCAGCGCGTACGACCCGCAGACCTGGCGCAGCCCCAAGGACGCCATGGCGCAGCGCTTCTACCACTGGAACCGGAACAATTCCTCCTGACCGAGGGCACGACAAACCCGAGGCCGCCGGTCCCGCGTCTGACGCGGAGCCGGCGGCCTCGGGTTGTGTCCGGAGCTTGTGCCGGGGTCAGGCGGGGACGGTGCACTCGAAGGCGTGCAGATACGCGTTGACGGGACGGACCTCGCCGAGGACGAGACCCGCGTCGGTCAGCCGCTCGACCATGCTCAGCCGGGTGTGCTTCGCGCCGCCGACGTTGAGGAGCAGCAGCAGGTCCATGGACGTCGTGAACTTCATCGACGGGGTGTCGTCCACGAGGTTCTCGATGACGATGACGCGGGCACCGGGCCGTGCCGCCTTGCGGACGTTGGCCAGCGCCCTGCGGGTGCTGTCGTCGTCCCACTCCAGGATGTTCTTGATGATGTAGACATCGGCCTGGACCGGGATGTCCTTGCGGCAGTCACCGGCGACGATGCGTACCCGCGAGGCCAGCGAGCCGCCTTCGCGCAGGCGCGGATCGGCGTCCTCGACGACACCCGGCAGGTCGAGCAGCGTGCCGTGCATCTCGGGGTGCTTCTCCAGCAGGCTGGCCACGACATGCCCGTGCCCGCCCCCGATGTCCGCGACCGAGGCGACGCCCCGCAGGTCGAGGAGGTCGGCGACGTCGCGCGCGGACTGCGCGCTGGACGTGGTCATGGCGCGGTTGAACACGTGCGCCGACTCGGGGGCGTCCTGGTTGAGGTAGGTGAAGAACTCCCTGTCGTACACGTCCTCGAAGACGTTGCGGCCGTGGCGCACCGCCTCGTCGAGCTTCGGCCAGACGTTCCAGGTCCACGGCTCGGTGCACCACAGCGCGATGTAGCGCAGGCTGTGCGGGTCGTCCTCGCGCAGGAGCCGGGACATGTCCGTGTGCGCGAACGTGCCGTCCGGGCGTTCCGTGAAGACGCCCTGGCTGGACAGTGCGCGCAGCAGCCGGCGCAGTGTCGTCGGCTGGGTCTTCACCGCAGCCGCCAGGTCCTCCACGCTCATGGGAGTGTCGCCCAGGGCGTCGGGGACACCCAGTCGCGCGGCCGCGCGTACGGCGGCGGCGCACGCGGCCCCGAAAACCAGCTCCCGCAGGCGCATGGGTGGCTGGGGAGCCTGATCAACGGTCGGCTGGGGAGCCTGATCGACGGTCGTCATCTGTTGCCTCGCTTCTGCTGGCGTGATGTGTGTGCGGGCATGGTGCGGACGCTCAGCACATTCCGGCGGGCACGGAGGCCGCACACCGGTTGCCGCGGAACGTGTTGCCCTTGCCCTTGTCCTGGCTGGCCAGGTCGGCCGTGCCGTTGCGCAGCACGACGTTGTCGCGGATGTCGTTGCGCTGGTTGAGGGCGCCCTTGAAGTTCTTGGCGAGCACGATGCCGCCCGACATAGGGGCCTTGCCCACGTTGTCCTGGACACGGTTGTCGGCCACCAGCGAGTCCTCGATGCCGGTGAGGATGATGCCCGACCCCTGGAGGAAGGGCAGACGCGCGGTCTTGGCGCAGAACTTGTTGTTGGCGTGGACGTAGTTGTCCGTCACCCTCAGCGCCCCGGGGCGCGGCTTGTTCTCGTCACCGACGAGGAACATCGCGGTGCAGTTGCCGGTCGCTTCGTTGTTGTCGACGCGCACGTTCCGCAGTCGCCGCACGGTGACGCCGATCCGGTTGGCGAGCAGCCGGTTGTCGCTGATCACAGCCTTGGAGTCCACGGCCCCCTCCTCGGCGTCGACCGTGTTGGCCAGGAACAGGCCGGCGTCGCCGTTGGCCTGGACGGTGTCGTGGCGGAACTCCCCGCGCACGGACCTCTCCTGGCCGATGCCCCACTGGCCGTTCTTCTCGGAGGTCACCTTCTCGACCCGGAGGCGATCGGTCCCGGTCGCGAACAGACCGTTCTTCTTGAAACCACGAAGGGTCAGCGAGCGAACGGTGACGTCCTCGACGGGCTTGCTCTGCGTGCCGGTCACACAGATGCCGTTGCCGGCCTTGGCGCAGGTGCTGTCGGCGGATGCCTTGTCAGGGACGATGACGGTGGACTCGGCGCCCGCGCCCCGCAGCGTCACTCCGGACACGGTGATGCTGACGCTCTCGTGGTAGGTGCCGGGGGAGACGGAGATGATGTCTCCCGGCTTTGCCGCGTTCACGGCTTTCTGGATCGACTCGCCCCGGTTCACCCGGTGCACCGTCTGCCAGTCGGCGGACGAGGCCGCAGCCGCCACCCCCGACGCGACGACGGCCGCGGTACATGCGAGGTACGCAATCTGTCGCTTGGTCATATGGCGAAGCTACGAGCGGGCGTTCCGGCCCGCCACCGCTGATCGCCCAGGTGGGCAGCGCCCTACGCTGTAGGTGAGCCGAACGAGCGGAGAAGGGGGCGGCACATGGCCACTTGGGGGCTGATCGTCGAGATGACGGTGGGCACGGGGGAGCGCAAGCACGTGGAGGCGTCCGTGCTCGGGCATGTGGAGGGCTCGCGGGAACAGGCCCTCGCGGAGCTGGCGGAGCGGATCGGGCGCTATACGCCGGAGCATCCCCGCAGTCCGAAGCGCAGCCGCATCTTCCGCACCGCCGACGGATTCCTGCTCGTCATCGACGGTGCCTGGCAGTCCTTCAGTTCCCGGTTCACGGTCGCGGAGCTGGTGAAGGACAGTGCCGCGCCCGAGCCGCAGCCGGCGGCCGCGCACGCCGGCACCCCAACCACCGCTCCGCCCGAGGAGATCGCGCAGGCGCCCTCCGGAGCGACTGTCGACCGGTACGAGGACGGGGTGCCGGTGAAGCCGGCCTGGCTGGGCCGCACCGACCTGCCGTGACGGCGCGCGCCTAGGCGCCGGCGGACACCGGTGAGTCGGTCCGCGCGGCGACGGAGTTCTCGGTCGCGGACTTCGGGATCGGACGGTCGTCGCGCAGGGCCTGCCAGACCTGGTGGGAGGCCTTGGCCAGCGGCAGCACGCGGCCGGCGTCCTGGGCGTCGTAGCTGACCGGCAGGGTGACCATGTTCATGTGGTCGGGGCTGATGCCCTTCAGGTCCTTGGCCAGGCCGAGCAGTTTGTCCGCGGACGCGAGACCGGAGTCGGCGCTCACGGTCTTGGTCGCGGTGTCGGCGAGCTCGTACGCCCTGGCGGGGTTGCTCACCACGCCGATCGACTCGGCGCGGTGGATCAGTGCCTTGATGAAGGTCTGCTGGAGCTGGATGCGGCCCAGATCGCTGCCGTCGCCGACGGCGTGCCGGGTCCGCACGAGGGCCAGGGCCTGCTCACCCTTGAGGGTGTGCTTGCCGGCGCTCAGGGACAGGTGGCTGCCGGTGTCCTTGATGGCCCGGTGGGTGGTGATGTCGACACCGCCGAGCTCGTCGACGAACTTCTGGAAGCCCTTGAAGTCGACCTCGAGGTAGTGGTCCATGCGGACGCCGGACATCTTCTCCACCGTCTTCACGGTGCAGGCGGGGCCGCCCACCTGGTAGGCAGCGTTGAACATCGCCTGACGTTCGCGTGGGGCCGTGCCGCCCGACGGCTTCGCGCACTGCGGCCGGTCGACCATCGTGTCGCGGGGGATGCTGACGACGGAGGCCATTTTGTGGCTCTTGTCGACGTGCAGCACCATCGCCGTGTCCGAGCGGGCGCCGGTGACGCCCGTGCCGTACTTGCCGTGTGTGCCGGCGCGTGAGTCGGAGCCGAGGAGGAGGATGTTCATCGCCCCGTCGTGGCCCGCGTCCGGACGGTTCTTGCCCAGCGCGGCGTTGATGTCCGTGCCCTTGAGATTCCCGTTCAGGTGTGACCACGCGTAGGCGGCACCGCCGCCGCCGACGAGGACGGCTCCGAGCGCGGTGTACGTGATGACACGCAGCCGCCTCTTGCGTGACCTGCCGCGTGAGCGGTGCAGGTTCGCGGCCCCGTAGTCGGGGTGGTCAAGGGCATCGGCTGAGGGCGCGTGCCCTTCGTCTCCACTGGTGTGCGGCATGGGGGCTGCCCTCCGTTCGAGGGTTGTGATGTGCCGTGGATCAGTTACGGCCTGCGATGACGACGACTCAGTACGCGGAGTTGACGTTGTCGATGGAGCCGTAGCGGTCGGCGGCGTAGTTGGCGGCCGCGGTGATGTTGGCGACCGGGTCCGTCAGGCTCTTGGCGGTGCCGGAGACGTGGTAGCGGTCGAAGGTCGGCTGGATGACCTGCAGCAGACCCTTCGAGGGGATGCCGTTGATCGCGTTGATGTCCCAGTTGTTGACGGCGTTCGGGTTACCGGAGGACTCGCGCATGATGTTGCGATGGAGGCCCTGGTAGGAGCCGGGTATGCCCTTCTCCTTCATGATCGAGAGGGCTTCCTTGATCCAGCCGTCCAGGTTGTTCGCGTAGCCGGCCTTCTTGGTCGACAGCGTGTGAGCGGCCTTCGGCGCCTCGGCGGCCTGCGCGGGGGACGGGGCGAAGGTCAGTGCTGCGCCCGCGAGACCGGCGGCGGCCAGGACCGTGACGGTGGCGCGCTTGAAGCGGGTGGGGCGAGCGGCAGCGGTGATCGGGGCGGAGAAAGTCATGCGGGATTACCTCTTCATGTTCATGGGGACGTCGTAAGGCGCCGAACAAACATTGCGGTGGCACCCGGACCGGAGTGGGAATCCGTGTCCTGACCCGGGGATCGGATCGAGCTCCGTCGCTCGTGTACCGACCTGCTCTCCGGGACGACAGCCATAGTTAGCGATGCCCGAGAGAGGGCGCAAGGATGTGACGTACTACCCCGCTACGGAGGGAATGTCCGAAATGGCCGGACGGAGGCTCCCCTGGGGTTCGTCGGGCGGCCCGGCTCGCTACTACCACGCCTAGTATGTGATCTGGCCCCTATGGGGCGCCTCACAGCCTCGACCCGGTTTAAGTGACCCGGGCCACGCGTACAGCCCCCTCTGGAGGCGGTCCGGACACTCGCCGCCCGAGGCAAGAAGCCGCTCGCTGTCCGGGGAAAGAGCGGGAAAGTCCGCATCGGTGCGTAAGAAGGCCCTCCCCGCGAGTACGTGACCGGCGCCGACCGGCCGCAGGTGCGCGGGGCCGTCACCGCAGCCGCCCCGGGCAACACCATGGAGCGCCGGACCTGCCACGCCGATTGCACCGACGAATCCATGAGGGGGGTCTGTCTCCGCCGACGGATGATCAATAACCTGGTGGGCGTTGCCTGTTACCCACCGAGGGAGCTTCATGTCCACCGCACAGGTCCCCGACATACTGTCGCCGGAGTTCGCCGAGAATCCGTACCCGGCCTACGCGGCCATGCGTGAGCACGCTCCGCTCATCTGGCACGAGGCCACGCAGAGTTACGTCATCTCGCGGTACGCCGATGTCGAGCGCGTCTTCAAGGACAAGGAGTCGCAGTTCACGACCGACAACTACAACTGGCAGATCGAGCCGGTGCACGGCAAGACGATCCTGCAGCTCAGCGGGCGTGAGCACGCGGTCCGTCGCGCCCTCGTCGCACCCGCGTTCCGCGGCAGCGACCTCCAGGAGAAGTTCCTGCCGGTCATCGAGCGCAACTCCCGCGAACTGATCGACACGTTCCGCGCCACCGGCTCCGTCGACCTCGTGGACGCGTACGCCACCCGGTTCCCCGTCAACGTGATCGCCGACATGCTGGGCCTGGACAAGGCGGACCACGCGCGCTTCCACGGCTGGTACACCACCGTCATCGCGTTCCTCGGCAACCTGTCCGGTGACAAGGACGTCGCGGAGGCCGGTGAGCGCACCCGCGTCGAGTTCGCCGAGTACATGATCCCGATCATCCGGCAGCGCCGGGACAACCTCGGCGACGACCTGCTCTCCTCGCTCTGCGCGGCCGAGGTCGACGGCGTCCGCATGAGCGACGAGGACATCAAGGCGTTCTGCAGCCTGCTCCTCGCGGCCGGCGGTGAGACCACCGACAAGGCCATCGCCAGCATCTTCGCCAACCTGCTCACCCACCCCGAGCAGCTCGAAGCCGTCCGCGAGGACCGCACGCTGATCGCCCGCGCCTTCGCCGAGACGCTGCGCTACACCCCGCCCGTCCACATGATCATGCGCCAGTCGGCGACCGACGTGGAGGTGAGCGGCGGCACGATACCCGCGGGAGCGACCGTCACCTGCCTGATCGGCGCCGCCAACCGCGATGCGGACCGCTACGCGGAGCCCGACCGCTTCGACATCTTCCGCAAGGACCTCACCGCCACGAACGCGTTCTCGGCGGCGGCCGACCATCTCTCCTTCGCGCTCGGCCGCCACTTCTGCGTCGGCGCGCTGCTCGCCAAGGCCGAGGTCGAGACCGGCGTCAGCCAGCTCCTCGACGCGATGCCCGGCCTGCGGCTCGCCGACGGATTCGACCCGGTGGAACAAGGGGTGTTCACCCGGGGCCCGCAGTCCCTGCCGGTGCGGTTCACCCCCGTGACGGCGTGAACTACGCGTCCGGGAGCGGTGGTTGACCGGTCCCGGACGCTCATGTCCGCAGGCCTCAGTGCGACACGGGAGTGAACTGCACCGGCAGCGCGGTCAGTCCCCGCATCCAGATCGACGGACGCCAGGTCAGCTCGTGCGGCTCCACGGCGAGCACCAGGTCGGGGAGGCGTTCCAGAAGCGTCTCCACCGCCGTACGCGCGATGACGTCCGCGAGGAGAGGGGCGGGGTACGGGCAGCGGTGCTCGCCGTTGCTGAACGACAGATGGGCCGAGTTCTCCGCGCCCACCTGCGACTCGGGCCAGATCTGCGGATCGGTGTTGGCCGCCGCGAGGCCCAGGACCAGACAGTCGCCCGCCCGGATCTGCCGACCGCCCAGCTGCGTGTCGCGCACCGCCCACCGACCGATGAAATTCTGTGTGGGCGTGTCCAGCCACAGCACCTCGTTCAGCGCCTGACCGACGCTGAGCCGCCCGCCGGACACGTTCAGCGCGAACCGCTCGTCGGTCAGCAGCAGACGCAGCGTGTTGCAGATCCAGTTGGCCGTCGGCTGCTGCGCCGCCGCGATGACGGAGATCAGGTCCTGGACGACCTCCTCGTCGGTGAGGCCCGCCGGGTGCGCGAGCATCCGTGACGTGACGTCAGGACCCGGCGACTCCCGCTTCTCCTTGACGAGTTGCTGGATACGCGCGCCCACCCGGCCGTACGCCGCCACCGGGTCGTCGCCCTCCGCCGCGTCCAGCGAGATCCGCAGATCGTCCACCAGCTGCTCGGTGTCGGTGCTGCCCGCGGGCATCCCGCAGAACTGCACCGCCGCCCGCATCGGCAGGGCGTGCGCGAACGCGGCCATCAGCTCGGCGCGGCCGCTCCCGGCGAACGCGTCGATGAGCTGGTCGGCGATGCGCTCGCAGTCGCGGGCGAGTTCGAACTGGTCGACCGCCTCGAGGGCCTCCGTGATGACGCCCGCGCGCCGCTGGTGCTCGGCGCCCTCCGTGAACAGGACCGACGGCTGATAGCCGACGAACGGCATCAGCGGCCAGTCGGCCGGGATGTGCTCCCACTGGTTCCAGCGCCGTGAGTCCCGGGCGAACATCTCGTCGTGGCTGGTGACATACGTGACCTCGGGGTAGCCGAGGACGAGCCACGCGGGGATGTCCCCGTCGAGCAGGACGGGCGCGATCGCGCCGTGCTCCCTGCGCAGGGAGCGGTACAGCTCCGAGGGGGTCTGCTGGTACTCCAGGCCGCTGAGGGCCACCGCCCCGGGGTGGGCGGGGCAGCCGGGCGGCGGGGTCACGTCGGTCATGGTGTCTTCTCCCGGGCCATGGCCAGTTCGTAGAGGTGGTCGACGAGGGTGATCAGGACGTGCTTGCCCGAAGACCTGACGCGCGCGTCGCAGTCGATCAGCGGCACGTGCTCGGGCAGCGTGAGCGCCTGGCGGATCTCGTCGAGGGAGAAACGGGTCCCGTCGTCGTCGAACCTGTTCACGGCGACCACGAACGGCGTCCCGTGGTGTTCGAGCCGGTCGATGGCGTACCAGGAGTCGCTCATCCGCCGGGTGTCGACGAGCACGACCGCGCCGAGCGTCCCCGAGAACAGCCGGTCCCACAGGAACCAGAAGCGCTCCTGCCCGGGGGCGCCGAACAGATAGAGAACCATCCGCTCGGTGAGGCTGATGCGCCCGAAGTCGAACGCCACGGTCGTCGTGGTCTTCGAGGAGACCGCGGCCGGCTCGTCGACGCCGACGCCCGCCTGCGTCATGACCTCTTCGGTGTTCAGCGGCCGGATCTCGCTGACGGACCGGACGAGGGTCGTCTTGCCGACGCCGAACCCGCCCACGATGACGATCTTGAGCCCGGTCTCGGCGACGTCGGCAAGCGGCGTACGGGAGGGCAGCTCAGAGGTTGCGGAGTCCATGCAGCACCTCCTTGAGAAGGGCGGAGTCGGGGAGCGAGGCGACGGACCGCGCCGCGCGTGGATGCCGGGCGGTGATACGGCCCGTCGCGAGGAGATCGCCGAGCAGGATCCTCACCACCGTGATCGGCAGGTTCATCTCGGCGGAGATCTCGACCACGGCCGCCGGATCGCGGCACAGTTCGAGGATGCGGACGTGTTCCGACTGCATCCCCGGCGTGGGCTCGCACTCGGCGACGACCAGGGTGACCAGGTCGAAGGTGTCGTCGTCGGCCCGGCTGCGGCCACCCGTGACCGTGTACAGCCGGTCCGGGTCACCGGTGTCGACGGTCCCGCGCGTCATGAGGACGCGCTCTCGCCGTCGGCTGTCCGTGGCTCGGCCCGCAGGTGCTCGCCGATCTGCTCGACGAGCTCGCTCATCCGGTGGCCGACCACACCCGGGTCGGCCCCGTCCTCGGCGATCACCGCGAGATGAGCGCCCTCGCCCGCCTCGACGATGAACAGAAGACCGCCGTGGAACTCGGTCATCGAGTGCCGCACACCGCCCGTCCCGTCGCCGAACTCCATGGAGGCGCCCTGGGCGAGCGCCTGGATGCCGGAGCAGATGGCCGCGAGCTGGTCGGCCTGGTCGAGGGTCAGGTGCTCGCTCCAGCACAGCTTCAGACCGTCCCGGGAGAGCACCAGGGCGTGGCGCGTCCCGGGCGTGCCGTCCAGCAGGTTCTCCAGGAGCCAGGTCAGGCTGTTGTCAGTGGTCCGCATGGCGTGTGGGGCGGGTTGTGCCCGGCGAACCGGATCACCAGCCCGTGCCTCCAATCAAACGTTCTCGTACGGGGGATGAGGGCGCCGGTGCCCGGGCGCGTACGGGGAGCGGGACGGGCTACTCGGCCGGCGGCTCGTCAGCGGGGGTGGGCGCCTCCTCGTGGGCGCGCCGCGAGCGATGGAAGGCGCCGAACTGCTCACCGGCGCCGCGTCGCGGCGCACGCGCGGACTCCTCCGCGGGCGCGTCGTCGGCGGGGGCGCGGTCCTTGCGGTCACGGTCGGCCGAGGCCATGGTGCGCCCCGGCGCCCGTACCGGCAGACCGCCCGGTGTCGCGGGCGGCGGGTCCGCCTGGGCGGGGATCCCGGGCGTGGTGTCGTCGGGCGCCTGCGGAGCGGGGGCCGGCGCCGTCTCAGGAGCGGCCGGGGCGGCGGCGCGTCGGACCGGGGGCTGCTGCTGCGGGGCCGGCTCGCGCTGCTGGGCGAGCAACTGCGGCGGAAGGAGGACCACGACGCCGGTGCCGCCGCGGGAGGACGGCCGGAAGTTCACGCTCATCCGGTACTTGGCGGCGAGGCGGCCCACCACGGCGAGGCCGAGCCGGGTCCCCTGGAGCGAGGCCAGGTCCGTCTCGCGGCCCGACACCGCCGCCTCGGCCCGGCGCATGGCCGCGTCGGCCATCTTCAGACCGCTGTCCTCGATCGTCACGACGATCCCGGCGCTGCGTTCCTCGACGTAGACATGGACCTCGTCGATGGGCGGCGAGAAGTTCGCCGCGTTGTCCATGAGTTCGGCGAGGAGGTGCATGACTCCCTCGGCGGCGAACCCGGCGATCGCGGTGTTGGTGGCGCAGTGGAGCCTGACCCGCTGGTAGGCGGCGATCCGGCCGACCGCGCCGCGCAGGATGCTCTCCATGACGATCGGCTTGTTCCACGCGCGGCTGGCACGGCCGCCCATCAGGAGGGCCAGTCGGTCGGTGAGCAGGCCGAGCTGAGAGGTGTTGTGGTCGAGCCTGAGCAGATCGCCGAAGACCTCCTCGCCGTGGCGGTCCTGCATCTCGCGCAGATCGGCGAGCATGCTGACCGACTTGGCCTGCACCCGGCTGAGGGCCTTGGCACTGGCGGACTGGGCGGCCGCGGCACGTCGCTCGCTGGTGGCGAGTTCCCGTACGAAGGACTCGGTCAGGGTGCGCAGGTGCGCGTCGTCGGGGAGGCCGAGGCCCGAGAGGACCGCGTCGGCGGTGGAGCCCTCGCGCAGCGCCGCGACGGCGGCCGGCAGGGTCGCCGTGGTCAGCTCGGCCAGGTCGCGGTCGGTCCGGGCGATGTGGCCGGCCGAGTCCTGCGCGGCGCTCACGGCGGACGCCTCGCGCCGTACGGCGTCGTCGAGTTCGGCGGTGAACGCTTCGAGGGCCAGGCGCAGTTGGGGATCGGCGGGTGGCGCGGTGGCGGCGAGCGCCTCCTCGGCGCCCGCGCCGTCGCGCAGGCGCTTCGACACGGAGGGCAGCGTCACGTTCACGAGATGGGCGGACTCGGCCCCACGCTGCGTCAACTGCTGCTGGAGCGCGAGCGATTCACCCTGGGCGGCGGCCACGGCGCCGCGGGCCCGCTGCTGGAGCAGCGCGGCCGTGAGGAGGGAGGCGGCTACGCAGAGCCAGCTGACCAGGAGCGCGACGAGCACCCAGGTGCGGGCGGCCTGTGGAGCCACGGCGGTCACCGCACCGACGGCCGCTCCGGCCACCACGAGGACGGCGAGGGGGGCGGCGAGCGTGGAGCGCCGCGACGTGGGTGTTCGGCGCGGCCTCGGGCGGGCAGGCACTGGCATTCCGCGGTCCCATCGGTGCTTGCGTGCGGGAAGGTCGTTGCCGATCGGCTCGGACCGGCCGCACGGCCGGCTCCACCCAAGGGGATGGCGATCTTCCGGCACGTATGTGGCGCTCATGCTAGCCACCGCGCGCGGTGAGAGAACCGGGACAATGAACGCAGAGCGCCCGGCGGCGAAGTTCGTCGTGAAGTCGCCAGCCCGTCACAGGGCCGTGGTAACGACTCTCGCCGCAGAGAGTGCCTCAAATCAGCCTGTCCGTACGGGTGTTGGACGCGGCCGGGCGTGAGCGGGCTCGGATTGGGACTCTTTCACCGGCACGCGGGCCGGTGAAAGACCGTCCCGCGCGACTCCCGCGTTACCGGCGAGGGCTGTTTTCAGCCAACCCCGGCCGGATGTGCGGTGATGGGTCATCGATGTGGAGTCGGGGCAGGTGCCGTTCGGCCGGTCGTAATGAAGGAGATTGTCGGCAACGCGCGGTTGGCGAGGGGCAGAAGGGGCGTGCCGAGCACATGCTTTCAGCGCGACGGTTGACGGATGGACCCGTCAGTCCTCGTGCGGGGCGCGCGTCCTGCGCCACAGCAGGTAGCCGGCCCCGCCCGCGAGCGCCGCGCCGAAGCCGATCCTGCCCAGGTCCACGCCGCCCCCCGCGGTGCTGCCGACCCCGGCGCGTGCGCCGCGGTAGTTGGAGCCGCCGTCCGACGTCCCGTTGTAGGAGCCCTGGTCGCGGTTGCCGTTGTATGAGCCTTCGTTGCGGTTGCCGTTGTAGGAGCCCTGGTCGCGGTTGCCGTTGCCTTGGTCGCGGTTGCCGTTGTACGAGCCTTCGTTGCGGTTCCCGTTGCCGGAGCCCTGGTCGCGGTTCCCGTTGCCTTGGTCGCGGTTGCCGTTGCCTTGGTTGCGGTTCCCGTTGCCGGAGCCCTGGTCGCGGTTCCCGTCGCCCGAGTCCGAGCGGCTCAACGAGCCGGTCAGGCCCACCGAGTCGTCGGTACGGCCCACCTCGCCGGGTGCGGTCACCGAGACGGGCGCTGTGACGGGCTGTTGTGCGCTCACGGTCCCGGGCGCGAGCGCGGTCAGGCAGGCGGTCGTCGTGATGACGGTGGCTATGGGGCAGAACATGAGGCGTCTCCGATCCCTGTGCCGCAGCGGCAGGGGGAGCTGCGGTCCTGGTCAGGACGCTAGTGAGCCCGAGCGGTCAGCGCCCGCAGGACTAGGCCGATCGGAGGTCGTCCACCTCGGCGGCCGGCTCGCGGTAGGCCACCGCCGTGGCTGTCACGAGCAGGGTGGCGACGAGGAGCGGCCAGCCGAGGCCGTGGTGCAGCAGGAGGAGCGCGCCGAGCGTGGCGCCCGCGAGCATCGCCACCACGGAGACGATCCGCCGCCCCGCCCGGGGATCGGTCCCGCCCGCGAGCGAGGACTCCGAGGCGAGACCGGTCAGCGTCATCGTGAGGACCGTTGTCGTCATGTCCGGGACCGCGAGCTTGCGGACCGTCGCGTTGCGCAGCCCCATCGCCCAGGCGAGGACCGCGATGAGCGCGTACGCCGCCCCGCCCGGCCACGCGAACGCGACGGCCGTCGCCACGGCCAGCAGGACCGCCTCCATGATGAACACCGACCGCACCCAGGTCTCCCTGGCCCGCCCGGCGAAGGCCCCCGTCAGCCGCCCGGCGCACACGGCTCCCGCGAGGAAGGCACCGAGAGAGGTGAGCGACCCGAGAACGGAGAACCCGGGAGCGCCCGCGGCGGCGAAGCCGCTGATGACGATGTTGCCGGTCATGTTCGCCGCGAAGACGTGGCCGAGGCCCAGATAGCTGACCGCGTCGACGAAGCCGCTCACGACCGTGAGGACAGTGAGGGCTGCGGGGAGGGTGAACCTGCGCGGCACGGGCGCCGGCGCCGCCGGTGGAACGCTGGCTTCACTCACGCGCACGACCTTACGGAGTCCCGGCCTCGGCGGCCCGCCGGATCAGGTCCGCACGGCCCAGCGTTCCTCGACCTTCGCGAGCCGCGTCGTCGACGCGGTGACCGCGGACCTTCTCGAGCACTGTGCGACGGACGGCGCGCACCGACACGTGGGCGCCGTCGTGGCCGGCTGCTCCGTCCTTCGGTCCCGTTCCGTCCCTCAGTCCCGTTGGCCGTCGGCCCGGCGGCGCGCGGCGGCGATCTCCGCGTTCGTGAGGTCACGGCCCTCCCAGTGCGAGCCCTCGGCGGACTTGCCGGGTTCCAGGTCCTTGTAGACCTCGAAGAAGTGCGTGATCTCCAGGCGGTCGAACTCGGGGATGTCCTCGATGTCCTGCACGGAGGTGTGGCGCGGATCGTGCGCGGGCACGCACAGGACCTTCTCGTCCATGCCCTTCTCGTCCCGCATCACGAACATGCCGATCGCACGGCACTCGACGGTGCAGCCGGGGAACGTCGGGTCGCCCACCAGGACGAGCGCGTCGAGCGGGTCGCCGTCGCGCCCCAGCGTGCCCTCGATGTATCCGTAGTCCGCCGGGTACTGGGTGGAGGTGAACAGCATCCGGTCTAGCCTGATCCGGCCGACGGAATGGTCCATCTCGTACTTGTTGCGGGAGCCTTGGGGGATCTCCACGGTGACGTCGAACGCGTGGACCGCGTCGGTGCCGTGGGCTGCGTCGGTGTGTCGGACCTCGTTGTCCAAGCCGGCCTCCTCGTCCACCCAGAGTGTCCTCCTGGGAGCGCGGGCGCGTCAGCTTATCGGGAACTCCAATTCGGGCCTGTCCCACATCACGGCGGGCGGGCTGGCGGCGGCCGTGCCGGTGCGGACGGCTCCCACGCTCCGGTAGAAGCCCTCGGCGGGCGGGTGCGAGACCACGCGGACCGCGGTGAGTCCGGCCGTGCGCGCCTCGTCCTTCATGTGGGCGACCAGCAGCCGCCCGATGCCGAGCCCCTGCGCCGTGTCGGCGACGAACATCAGGTCCAGCTCCGGCGGCACCAGCGTGAGCGCGTAGAACCCGAGCACCAGGTCGTCGGCGCCGACCGCGACGAACACGCGATGGGCCTCGATGTAGTCCGGACCCACCCGGTAGCCGGCCACCATCGACGCGTACGGGGCCTCGTAGGCGCGGGACGTGCGGACGAGCCTGGTCAGCCGCTTGGCGTCGCGGGCCGTCGCCCTGCGCACCCGGATGTTCCCGCCGTCCCCCGCGCTCCCCGCCGCTGTAATGCTCGAAGTCATAGTGAGAGTATTACGCATCCTGCGGCGCCGATCGACCGGGACGGTGTACGGCGCCCGTCTCACGCGGTGGGAACGGTGGACTGCACCTGCCGCAGGAATGTCGCGTTGTCCGGTGTCTGCCGCATCCGCTCGACGAGCGTCTCGAGCCCGGCGTGCCCGTCCCGCGACTGAAGCGCTCGCCGCAGACCGCGTACGACCGTCAACTCGGCCTCGGGCAGGAGGAGTTCCTCGCGGCGGGTGCCGGACTGGGTGAGGTCGACGGCGGGGTGGATCCGGCGTTCGGCGAGGCTGCGGTCGAGGCGGATCTCCATGTTGCCGGTGCTCTTCAGCTCCTCGAAGAAGTAGTCGTCGGCGCGCGAGCCGGTGTCGACGAGGGCGGTGGCGAGGATGGTGAGTGAGCCGCCCTCCTCGGCGAGCCTCGCCGCGCCGAAGAACCTCTTGGGGCCGATCAGCGCGGAGGCGTCGACACCGCCGCTGAGCGTACGGCCGCCGGACGAGGCCGTGTTGTTGTGGGCGCGGCACAGACGCGTCAGGGAGTCCAGGAGGATGACGACGTCCCGGCCGGCCTCGACGAGCCGCTTGGCGCGCTCCACGGCCAGTTCGGCCAGCGCGATGTGGGCCTTCGCGGGCTGGTCGAAGGTCGAGGCGAAGACCTCGCCGCGCACCGAGCGCCGCATGTCGGTGACCTCCTCGGGCCGTTCGTCGAGGAGCACCACCATCAGATGGGCCTCGGGGTGGTTCGTGGCGACGGACGCGGCGAGCTGCTGGAGCAGGACCGTCTTGCCGGTCTTGGGCGGCGCCACGATCAGCCCGCGCTGTCCCTTGCCGATGGGGGTGAACAGGTCGACGACGCGGGGCGTCACACCGCCCTTCGCGGTTTCGAGACGCAGCTGCTGCCGCGGGTGCAGGGGAGTGAGGCCGCCGAACTCGGGCCGCCCGCGCAGCTCCTGGACGGGGCGCCCGTTGACGCGGTCGACCTCGGCGAGGACACGCGGCCTGCCGCACGTCCCCTGGATCAAGTCGCCCTTGCGCAGGCCGAGTCGGCGGATGAGGGCGGCCGGCACCTGGACGTCGTGCGACGTCGGCAGGAGGTCGGCGAGGCGCAGGAACCCGGGCCCGTTGCCCGAGATGTCGAGGACGCCCGCGGCCTGGACCGCGACCTCCTTCGGCTGCGTCGTGAACGCCTTTGTGGTGGTGGGGGGTTCGAGTGTGGTGGTCATCGGAATCGGTCCTTTCGAGGACGTAAGTACGAGAGCATGAGTGAGGTGGGATCCGGCGGGATCGGGGCGGTGGCTGCACGCCCCGTGAGGCGGGCGGGCGAAGAGGCCCGTGAAAGCCCAGAGAAGCCTGTGGCCGGGGAGAAGCGATGCGGGGTACGGCGCGTCGGCGCCGCCTGGCGCATCGCTGACATCGATTCGACGAATCCCGCCGTAGCGGCGATTCGGAGAGGGAGTCTGGCACCGGCGCCGAAGAGGCGGCTAGCACACGTGCCACTCGCACCATAACACCATGGGGGCGCCGTCCCGCAAGGGCTTACGTCACGGGCTTGCCTTCCAAGCCGCCCGCGAACCCTGCTCGAACCCTTGCACAAAGCCCCGTGAACCCGGGCGCGGCCTATGCTGAGCCCTGATGTTCGCATCCGAAGGCCCCACGGTCCGGGAGCTCGCCGTCCAGGCGCTGTCCTCCGTCGAGCACGGCTACGACCTGCTCGCCCCCAAGTTCGACC
The DNA here is from genome assembly GCF_044748025.1 of Streptomyces sp. NPDC090032. Taxonomy (NCBI): domain Bacteria; kingdom Bacillati; phylum Actinomycetota; class Actinomycetes; order Kitasatosporales; family Streptomycetaceae; genus Streptomyces; species Streptomyces sp. NPDC090032. The sequence continues at coordinate 94,540 of NZ_JBIVFF010000007.1, forward strand.
ACACGCCGTTCCGCACGCCGCGATACGTCCTCGCACCCGTCACGCGCGCCCTGCGCGGCCTGGGCCCCTTCGAGCGCGGGCTCGACCTGTGCTGCGGGACCGGAGCGGGGTTCGGCGTGCTGCGGCGGGTGTGCCGGGAGCGGCCCGTCGGGGTCGACATCAGCGCGGGCATGCTCACCGCCGGGCGCGCGGCCCACGGGAGCCGCGCGGATCTGGTGCGCGGCGACGCGCTCGCGCTGCCCTTCGGCCCGGTCTTCGACCTCGTCGTCAGCTTCGGAGCGTTCGGCCACTTCCTGCCCCGGCAGCGGCCCGCCCTGTTCGGCCAGGTCCACTCCGTACTGAGGCCGGGCGGACGCTTCGCGTTCCCGGTGCCGGCGCCCGCGCGGCCCGGCTCCCGCGGCTACTGGTCGATGCTGGCCTTCGACGGCGCGATGCGGGTCCGCAACGCGCTGTGGCGGCCGCCCTTCGTCATGTACTACCGCGGCTTCCGCCTCGGCGACGTACGGAGTGAGCTGGTCAGGGCCGGTTTCGACGTGGAGCTCCAGGCGCTGCCCGAACTCGGCGAGCGCTCCGACGGCAGCCCCAGGTGCCGCCTCCTGGTGGCCACGAAGCCCGGTGCGCCGCGCTAGGCAGCGGTCTCGGGCGCCCCGCCCGTCTGCCGTACGTCCTCGTGGAGATGCACGATGAGCCAGCGTCGGGCCGCGGGGTCCTTGCGCAGGACCGCCGTGTTCCGCAGCAGTTCGGGACGGAGCGGGGTGCCGTCCGGGCCGGGGGCGTACGCGACGCGCAGCCAGTAGCGCAGGACCGCCGTGTCACCGAAGACGTCGACGACCGGGTCGTACGGGCGGAGCCCGCTGCCCACGGGTCCGTCCCCGGCCTCAGGCCGCTCGTCCCGCACCCGGTCCAGGTCCGGCTTGCCGAGCAGCAGCGGCTCGGCGGCCGGGTCCCAGATCGTCGCCTCCGGGTCGAGCCGCGCGTCGATCTGGGCGCGGTCCCCGGTGGCGTACGCCTCGTACATGCCGGTCACGACGGACCAGACGGCGGCCACGTCGCCGGGCGCCGCGCCCGGCCTGGCCAGTGCGGGGCGGGCGGACACGGCGGACTCGGGCATGAGGACTGCTCCTGGTCGGACGGGGAGGCGCGCCGGGGCGGCGCCGATGCCAGGCCACCGTAACGGGTCGCCGGTGACGGGTGCCCGGTCGGGCCGAGGCGTGGTTACGGGTGTGGCCGGTTCGCGGCCTGTGTCGTGGGCGTGCGGTGCGGTGCGGGCGTGGTGTCCTGCGGGAACGTCAGCTGGCCGCTCATCCACCGCATGGCCGGGGCGATCTCCCGCTGCCACGTCGTGAAGTGGTGGCTGCCACGCGGCAGGATGATCTGAGCCGACGTCATGGGCGGCTTCACCGCGTGCAGGAACCTCATGGTGTCGCCGTAGTCCTTCTCGCCCGACCTGCTGCTGGCGGCGAGGATGGACACCCGCGGCACGGGCAGGTGCTGCAGACGCCAGACGAGGTCGTGCGCCCGTTGCCGCTGCGCCGCGGCGGGACCCGAGCCGAACAGGCTGCCCGTCGTCAGGTCGTCCCCGATCCTGTAGTCCGCCGACAGCGCGGCCGCCGAGGTGTACACACCGGGGTGGCGCAAGGCGAGCTGGAGCGCGCACGTGCCGCCCGAGGAATAGCCGAGAGCGCCCCACGCGCTGGGGTCGTGACCGACGCGGTACGACCGCTTGAGCGCCTCAGGCAGGTCCTTCGTGAAGAACGTCTCCGCCTGCGGGCCGCCCGGCACGTCCACGCACTCCGTGTCACGGGGCGGCGCGATCGTCGGGCGCACCATCACGATCACCGTCGGCTGCATCTCGTTCGCCCGAAGCAGCCGGCCGGCGGTCTGCGGGACCTGGAGGTACTGGGCGAGGTTCATGATGCCGCCCGGATAGCCGCTGATCGCGACCATCACGGGGAAGCGCTGGCGGTGGAACTGCTTCTGGAAGTACTGCGGCGGCAGATACACGAAGGCCGGGTTCACGGCCCGGCTGCGCCGTCCGACGATCTTGACCGACTCGACCCGGCCGACCTGTGCCGCGGGCCCGTGCGGAATCCCTTTCACTCGATCGAGGCCCTGCGGCCCGGCGGGCTCCACCAGACCGCCGCGCACCGCGCCGACCGTGGTGTAGACGCCGCCGTGGCCGAGCGCCGTGACCTCGGCGGGCGCCTTGTCGACATGGCCGAGCAGCTCGTCCCAGGAGCCGTAGAAGTCGAAGCTCGTGTTCACGGCGACGGCGAACGCGGTGAGGATCGTCAGCTGGGTCGCGGCGATCACGCCGAGGCGCCCGAGCACGGCCGCGGGCCCGCGACGGGCGAGCCGCGGCCACACCCAGACCGTGAGCCCCACACACACCAGGGCGGCCAGCACCGTCGCGTATTCGAGTGCCCGGCTCGTCAGGCCCATGATTTCCTCAACTTTCAGCCGTCATCTGCGCTGTTCGGCAGTTTTCACCGAGAAAGAGGCGTGACGGCCGCGGAGGGTTTGCCGGCCACCGCGTTCTTACCGTGCTCCTGTGTCGCTCTTACTCCAGTGAGGCGGAGCGCTCCTACGCTCAGTCACTGTGAAACAACGCCCCGCCGCCGTGGCAGGCCACACGTGCCTGATCATCGGAATTCTGGACATCGCGTCGGCGATCTCCCCGCACATGCAGGAGACCCGCATAGAGCGCATCGCGCCCTATGTGCCGGGCCTCGCCGAGGAGGTGGCCCGCGCCGCCGCGCTCGCCGCGGGACTGCTGCTCGTGATGCTCGCCAGGGGCCTGCGCCGCCGCAAAAGGCGCGCCTGGGAGGCGGCCGTCGGGCTGCTCGCGGTGAGCGCGCTCGTCCAGGGCGTGCGCCATCACGCCCTCGTCCCCGCGACGGTCTCGGTCGTCCTGTGCGTCGCGCTCGTCGCCTACCGCGAGGAGTTCTACGCACTCGGCGATCCACGCGGCCGGACCCGCGCCCTGTGGAACCTCGTCGCCCTCGGCGGCAGCAGCTTCGGACTCGGTCTCCTCGTCGTCGGTGTGCGCGCGAGCCAGGAGGCCGGCCACGCCATCACGTTCACCGACCGGGTCCAGGAGGTCGGCTACGGACTGCTCGGCGCGTCCGGACCCATCGCGTACAGCAGCGACCGGGCCGGCGACATCGTCCAGTTCTCGCTGCTCGCGCTCGGCGTGGTCACCGCCGCCACCACCGTCTACCTCGCCCTGCGGCCCGTGACCCTCCGCCGGGCCGACAGCGACGAACGACTGCGTGCCCTGCTCGCCGACGAGGGGCGGCGCGACTCGCTCGGCTACTTCGCGCTGCGCGGCGACAAGAGCGTCCTCTTCTCGCCCTCCGGCAAGGCGGCCGTCGCGTACCGCGTGGTGTCCGGCGTCGCCCTGGCCGGCGGCGACCCCATCGGCGACCACGAGGCCTGGCCCGGCGCCATCAAGGAGTTCCTGCGGCAGTGCGCCCTGCACGCCTGGACCCCCGCCGTCATGGGATGCAGCGAACTCGGGGGACAGGTCTGGATCCGCGAAGGCGGCCTCAAGGCCCTGGAGCTGGGCGACGAGGCCATCGTCGACTGCGCGGCCTTCAGCCTCTCCGGGCGCTCCATGCGCAACGTCCGGCAGATGGTCAACCGCATCGAACGCGCCGGCTACACCTGCCGCATGCGGCGCGTACGCGACCTGCCCGACGAGGAGAAGAAGCGGCTGCGCGAGGCCGCCGCCGCGTGGCGGGGCAGCGCCACCGAACGCGGATTCTCCATGGCGCTCGGCCGGTTCGGCGACCCCGGCGACGGGGACTGTGTCGTCGTCACCGCCCACCAGGACGACGCGGCGGGCAACGACCGTGTGCGGGCCCTGCTCCACTTCGTGCCGTGGGGCGAGGACGGTCTCTCCCTCGACCTGATGCGCCGCGACCGCGCGGCCGAACCCGGTCTGAACGAACTCCTCATCGTCGCCGCCCTGCGCGGCGCGCCCGGCCTCGGAGTGCGCCGCATGTCGCTCAACTTCGCGGTGTTCCGGGCCGCTCTCGCGCGCGGCGAGCGCCTCGGCGCGGGCCCCGTCCTGCGCGTGTGGCGGGGGCTGCTCGTGTTCCTGTCGCGCTGGTTCCAGATCGAGTCCCTGTACCGCTTCAACGCGAAGTTCCGCCCGGAGTGGGAGCCGCGCTTCGTCGTCTACCCCACGGTGCGCGACCTGCCCAGGATCAGCTGGGCCTGCCTCCAGGCGGAGGCGTTCGTCGTCCTGCCGCGCCCGGCGGAGCGGCTGCGTCAGCACTTCAGGAACCGGCCCGCCGCCCGCGAGGAGAACGCGCAGCCGGTGGAGGTCACCACCCCGTGACCAGCAGGTGGTTGACCAGCAGGGCGAGCACCGCCTGCGCGGTCAGCCACCCGCGGCGCCACCGCTCGGGCAGGAGCGCGGTGGCCGCGATCAGCCAGACGCCGAACGGGAGCCAGATGCGCTCCGTCTCCGCCTTGCTCATGCCCGACAGATCGGCGGCCAGGAGGGCGAGCGCAGCGCCGGTGACGACCAGCGCCAGCCGCCCCTCCGGCTCCGCACGCGCACGCAGGACGCGTCCCGGTAGCCTGAGCCGCCCCTCCTGCTCCCCACGCGCGCCGAGGAGGCGTCCCGGAACGCGCCGCAGCCCCGCCGCCGTGGCCAGCCCGACGATCAGCACGGTGCAGGCGGGGTTGGCCCACACCCAGTACCAGTACGGACGGATCCCGCCCGCACCCTGGTAGTAACGCACCGTCAGCAGCCGGTACGCCTCCCACCAGTTGAACCCGACGAGGGTGAACGCGATCGGCACGACGGCCGCTCCCACGACGACAAGCGGCAGCGGCCGAACCGTCCGCGCCGCGAGCAGCACGGCCGCCCCGACGAGGACCATCAGCGTCAGCCCGTACGACAGATAGCAGGTGAGCCCGAACAGGAGCCCGCTGCCGAGGGCCGCCCAGCGGCTGCCGCGGGTGGCCGCCACCGCGAGCAGCGCCACCGACCACGCGGCGACCGCCGCGAAGTAGCCGTCGGCCGACGTGCCCACCCAGACCGCGGCCGGCGCCAGCACCAGGAACGGCGCCGCGCGGCGCGCCGTCCGCTCGTCGGCGAGCGCGCGCACCGCGACGAGGACGGCGAGCGCCGCCGTGCACCCCACGGTGATGCACCACACCCCGGCCCACGCGCCCCCGCCGAGCCCGATCCGGTCCAGGCCGACGAACGTCAGGGTCGCCGCGGGCGGATGCCCCGCGACATGGGCCGGCCAGTGGTCGGGCGACTGCAGCAGGATGTGATGAGTGAAGTCCCGCAGCGTCGCGCCGACGTCGTCGAACCGGTCGATGACCCGCAGATACTCGTACGACGTGGTGAGGCGGCCGGCGATGCCCCGCTGCCAGCCGTCGATGAGCGCGAGCGAGAACGTCCACGCCGCCGACGCGGCCCACACGGCGGGCAGCAGCAGCCGCCACCGCAGTCGTTCGGCCACCAGAGGCCCGTAGGCGATGACGAGTACGGCGACCGAGATCGCCGCCGGGGTGCCAGGACCCACGTGCGGGTCCCAATGGGCGTACAGGGGTGCCCAGTTGACATGCAGAGTGCCGTAGTGGTCCTGGATGTACCGGCCCACGACGACGGCCGCCGCGACCAGGGCGACGGCGGCAGCGGCCGCCATCAGGTCACGGCGCGTCCCGGTGGCGGGTGGCGCGGAGCGGGGGGCGGCTGGGGGAGCTTCGACCTTCACAACCGGAACGCTAGGCGCCCGCACCGACTATCTGGTGGCAATGCGCGGTGGCGTCACCGAACTGTCAGATCTTCCTGCGCCGATCCGCGGGCCCTGCGCCATACGGTCGGAACAGGTCGGCGGGCCCCCGCCGCGCACAGCCTGAAGGAACCGAACCACATGGGCGACTTTCCTCCCACCCTCCCCGATCCGTGGCGCAGCCCCCTGCGCGGCCCCCGCTTCACCGCGGTCCTCGGCCTCGTCCTGCTGGCCGGGATGACCCTGCTCTTCGTGACCGGACTCCTCTCGTACGCCGCGTACAACCCGAACCTCGCGGCGGTCAACGACAAGACGCCCGGCAAGGGGCTGCTCGGCTTCTACCTGTTCTCCTGGCCCACCGACCCGCACTGGCTGTACCGCCTCACCCAGGGACTGCACGTCACCGTGGGCGTCGCACTCGTGCCGGTACTCCTCGCCAAGCTGTGGTCGGTCGTGCCCAAACTGTTCGAGATGCCACCGGCGCGCTCCGTCGGCCACGCCCTGGAACGGCTCTCGCTGCTCCTGCTCGTGGGCGGCGCGCTCTTCGAGTTCGTGACCGGCATCCTCAACGTCCAGCTCGACTATCTGTTCCCCGGCTCCTTCTATCCGCTGCACTTCTACGGTGCCTGGGTGTTCATCGGCGCGTTCGTCGTCCACGCCGTGCTGCGCGTACCGCAGGCGCTGCGCGTGCTGCGCGAGCGGAAGGCGGGCCTGCCCGAGACGGGCGACCTGCTGCCGGCGAAGCCCGCCGAGCCCACCGTGTCGCGGCGCGGGGCGCTCGCCATGGTCGGCGCGGGCTCGCTCCTGCTGCTCGTCACGACGGCCGGACAGAGCATCGGCGGGGTGTGGCGCCGCACCGCCCTGCTCGCCCCGCACGGCGGCGCCGACCCCGGCACCGGCCCCGGGCGTTTCCAGATCAACAAGACCGCCGCCGTGGCGGGCATCCGTACCGCCGACACGGGTGAGCCGTGGCGGCTCGTCGTCACCGGACCGGACGGTGCCGTCCACCGGCTCACCCGTGAGGAACTCCTCCGACTCCCGCAGCACACCGCCGCGTTGCCCATCGCCTGCGTCGAAGGCTGGTCCACGGACGACCAGCACTGGAGCGGCGTACGGCTGCGCGACCTGGCCGCCCTCGCCGGGACCGACGGCGACACCGACGTGTTCGTCGAATCCCTGCAACAACGCGGCGCCTTCCGGAAGGCGGCCCTGCGGCACAACCAGGTCCACGACCCGCGCTCCCTGCTCGCCCTGCGCGTCAACGGAGCCGACCTCACCCTGGACCACGGCTACCCGGCCCGCGTCATCGTCCCAGCGGCGCCGGGCGTCCTGAACACGAAGTGGGTCGCCCGCATGACGTTCGGAGCGCTGCGATGAACCGACTGAGTCGTTGGTACGGCGAGAGCCCGCTCCAACTCCCGCTCCTGGCAGCCTCGTTCGCCCTCGCGGGATACGCGGGGGTCCGGCTGCTGGAGAACGACTGGTTCGCCGTGGCGGTCTGGTTCGTCGGCGCGGCCCTCGTCCACGACCTGCTGCTCGTGCCGCTGTACTCCCTCGCGGACCGCGCGGCGCAGAAGGCGCTCGGCGACCGGCACCGCACAGCGGTGGGGTATCTACGCGTCCCCGCGTTCCTGTCGGGCCTGCTGCTCCTGGTGTGGTTCCCGCTGATCTCGCGGGCGCGAGAGGACCACTACGCCCTCGTGACGGGACACTCGGGCGACGCGTTCCTGCCGCGCTGGCTGCTCCTGACCGCCGCGCTGTTCGCCGCGTCGGCCCTGTGGTTCGTGTCCGTCACGTTCCTCGCTCCCGCGTCGCCCTGGAGGCAGGCGCACAGGGCGCGCCGTCAGGAGCGGGCGCGGGAGCGTGAACGCGAGCGTCAGCGGCGCAAGGAGACGAAGCAGCGCCCACCCTCGGACCACTGAGCGACCGGCCGCCAGCCGAGCGGGCGCGCGTCCCGCAGCAGCGCCCGTGTGCCGACCCGGGCCCACGGGAACAGCGAGCCGGCCGCCCCCTGCCCGTCGTCCACCCGCACCTCGACCCGCTCGTCCATGTCGAGCGGTGCGGTCTCGGCGATCAACAGCCCGCCGGGAGCGGTGAGTTCGGCGGCACGGGACAGCAGGGCCTCTGGGTCGCCGCCGATCCCGATGTTGCCGTCGAGAAGGAGGGCCGTCCCCCAACGGCCCTCGCCGGGCAGGGCGTCGAAGACGGACCGCTGCAGCGCGGCGCCACCGAGGCGGACCGTCCGCGCGACCGCCGCCTCGCTCACGTCGATGCCGAGCACGCGGTGCCCGGCCGCGGCGAGTGCGGCGACGATTCGGCCGGGGCCGCAGCCGATGTCGAGGACAGCGCCCTCGCAGCGGCGCAGCGCCGACAGGTCGGCGGCGTCCGCGACCGCGCACCAGCGCTCCACGTCGAGCGGCAGCAGCCACCCGTCGGCGCGCCGCAGGAAGAGGGGGCCGCGCTCGTTGCGCACGGCGTCGGTGTACGGATCCGTACACCAGGCCGGAGCCGCCTCGTGCGTCGTGGTCATGAGCGGACCGCCCGCGTCAGCCGCGTGTGCTCGGCGGCGAACCGGCCGTGCGGCGCGGCGGCCGCCACCACCGTGGCGTCGTCGGCCGTGTCGACGTCCCGCAGCACCGGCAGGTCCCGTACGCGCAGCCCCGCATCCGTGAGCCGGGTCCGCTGGGCCGCACCCGTGTGCGCCGTCGACATCGGTACACCGCGCAGCAGCGCCGGATCGGGCTCGGCGAGCCCGAGCGCCCAGAACCCGCCGTCGTCGGCGGGCCCGAACCACGCGTCGCAGTCCCGCCAGGCATCGGGCCCGAGCGCGGGAGCGAGCAGCGCGGGCGTCACCTGAGGCGTGTCCATCCCGATCAGGACGGCGGGCCCGGAACACCCGGCGAACGCCGCAGCGAGCCGCTCGTCCAGGCCTCCGCCGCACTGCGGGACGACGTCGATCCCGGGCGGCAGCCACGGTCCGGGCGCCCCGTCGAGCACCAGCACGCGACGCCGCGCGGGCGTGGCGAGCGCGGCGTGCAGCGTGTCGACGAGCGAGGCCTCGGCGAGGAGCGCGGCCTCCTCGGGTGTGAACGGCGGCGTGAGCCGCGTCTTGACCCGCCCGGGCACCGGGGACTTGGCGATGACGAGGAGCGTGGTGCCCTGCCCCCGCGCCGCGGGCGATCCGCCGGCGCTCACCGGGACGCCGCCTCTCCGCGGGCGGGGAGCGCCGTCCGCGGCTTCTCCGCGAGGACCCCGCGCATGTCCCGTACCGCCTGCCAGGTGCCCCGCCAGGTGCCCGTGACCTTGGACTTTCCCTTACGGGGGCGGTAGGGCACCGGGCGCTCCTCGATGCGCCAGCCCGCGTCGGCGGCCCGGACGACCATCTGGAGCGGGTAGCCGCTGCGCCGGTCAGTGAGGTCCAGCGAGAGGAGGGACGTGCGGCGCGCGGACCGCAGCGGGCCCAGGTCGTGCAGTCGCAGCCCGGTGCGCCGGCGCAGCATCCCCGCCAGCGCGAGATTCCCGGCGCGCGCGTGCACGGGGAAGGCGCCCCGGCCCTGCGGCCTGCGTCGGCCGAGCACGAGATCGGCCCGGCCCGCCATGACGTCCTGGACGAACGCCGTGAGCAGCCCCGGGTCGAGCGACGCGTCGCAGTCGCAGAAGCAGACGATGTCCGCGTCGGACGCCAGCAGACCCGCGTGGCAGGCGGCCCCGAAGCCGCGCCGGGACTCCGTCACCACGGTCGCGCCCAGGGAACGGGCGATGTCGGGGGAGCCGTCGGTGGACCCGTTGTCCACGACGAGCGCCCGCCAGCCGTCCGGGATGTGCGCCAGCACCCACGGCAGCGCGGCGGCCTCGTCGAGGCAGGGAAGCACGACGTCGACCGAGGGGGCCGGGTCGGCGGGAGAGGGGTAGTCAGGGGGGATCACAGTGTCACCCTACGAATCCAAAAGGGACATTCCGGCCCTCGGCTCCTTACGAAACGCGGACGTCGACCGCGAACGGCCCCACCGGCGGCTTCTGCGGGGGCGGCCGGGTGCGACGCTGGTGGAATGCAGACACCACCGCTCGGCCGCGTCCTCGTCGTCGACGACGACCCGACCGTCGCCGAGGTCGTCGCGGGCTACCTGGACCGCGCCGGCTACGACGTCGACCGCGCCGCCGACGGCCCGGCCGCCCTCGAGCGCGCCGACGCACACGGGCCCGACCTGGTCGTCCTCGACCTGATGCTGCCCGGCATGGACGGCCTCGAGGTCTGCCGCAGGCTCCGTGCGCGCGGTCCCGTCCCCGTGATCATGCTGACGGCGCGCGGCGACGAGGACGAGCGCATCCTCGGCCTGGAGGTCGGCGCGGACGACTACGTGACCAAGCCGTTCAGCCCGCGCGAGCTGGTCCTGCGCGTCGAGTCGGTGCTGCGCCGGGCCCGCGCGGCCACGGCACCCAAGGCGGCGGGACCGCTGCGCGCGGCCGCCCTCACCATCGACCCCGCGGCCCGTCGCGCCACCAAGGCCGGGGCCGAACTCGCCCTGACGATAAGGGAGTTCGACCTCCTCGCCTTCTTCCTGCGTCACCCGGGCCGCGCCTTCTCCCGCGAGGAGCTCATGCAGCAGGTGTGGGGCTGGGACTTCGGGGACCTGTCGACCGTCACGGTCCACGTCCGCCGGCTGCGCGGCAAGATCGAGGACGACCCGGCGGCGCCACGCCTCATCCAGACGGTCTGGGGCGTCGGCTACCGACTGGACGCCGGCCCGGGTCCGAGCCCGAACGGCGACGCCGATCGAGCCGACCGTGCGCCGGACGTTCCTCAGCGCGACCGCGAGCACGACCGTGAGCATGGCCGCGAACACGAGCGCGAAACGGAAGGCTGGACCGGACCCCGTGCATGACATGCTCCTCATCGCCCTCTACGCGTTCCTCGGCGCCGTCGGTGCCGGTCTGCTGGGCGCGCTCGCCCTGTTCGTGCTGCGCCGCCGCTCCCTGACGGTGTCGCTCACGGTCGTCGCCGCCGTCGCGGTGACGGCGATGCTCGCCGGGACGCTCGTCGTGGCCTGGGCGATGTTCCTGTCCCCGCACGACCTGTCCGTCGTGACGACCGTCGCCGCGATGGCCGCCACCGTGTCACTGGCCACCGCGCTGCTCCTGGGCCGCTGGGTCGTCGCCCGCAGCAAGGCGCTCACCCTCGCCGCCCGCTCCTTCGGCGAGGGCGGCAGCTTCGCGGCTCCCCTCGTCCCCGCCACGGCGGAACTCGCCGCGCTTTCAAGGGAGTTGGAGGCCACCAGTGCCAAACTGGCCGCCTCCAGGGACCGCGAGCGCGCCCTGGAGACCTCGCGCCGTGAGCTCGTCGCCTGGATCTCGCACGATCTGCGTACCCCGCTCGCCGGGCTCCGCGCGATGTCCGAGGCCCTGGAGGACGGCGTGGCGGACGACCCGGACCGCTATCTGCGCCAGATCCGTACCGAGGTCGAGCGCATGAACGACATGGTGGGCGACCTCTTCGAACTGTCACGCATTCACGCGGGGACCCTCGTCCTGAGCCCGTCGAGGATCTCCCTGCACGACCTCGTGGGGGACGCGCTCGCGGGCGCCGACCCGCTCGCCCGCGAACACGGCGTACGCCTCGTCGGCGACCGCGTCGACAGGATTCCGGTCGAGGTCGACGGCAAGGAGATGAGCCGCGTCCTCGGCAACCTCCTCGTGAACGCGATCCGTCGCACTCCGGCCGACGGTACCGTCGCGGTGGCGGCGGCCGGCTCCACCGACGGTGTGGTCCTCACCGTCACGGACGGCTGCGGCGGCATCCCCGAGCAGGATCTGCCCCGCGTCTTCGACACGGGGTGGCGCGGCAGTCACGCCCGCACACCCCCGTCGGGCGCGGGCCTCGGACTCGCCATCGTCAGAGGAATCGTCGAGGCCCACCGGGGCAGCGCCGCCGTGCGCAACGTGGCGGGAGGCTGCTGCTTCGAGGTGACGCTCCCGGCCGCGAGCGCGTAACCACGGGGGTCGCAGGACGGACCCGCACACCCCCCGTGGCAGTCACGTCACCCCAGCTCCGCCTTGGCGAACTCCGTCATTCCCTCCTCGAACCCCACCTCGGCGCGCCACCCGAGCTCCGCCCTCAGCCGGGCCGGGTCCGCCGTGATGTGCCGTACGTCGCCGAGCCGGTACTCGCCCGTCACGACCGGCATCGGCCCGCCGTACGCGGCGGCGAGGGCGTGGGCCATCTCGCCCACCGTGTGCGGGTCCCCGCTGCCCGTGTTGTACGCGACGCACGAGCCGGCCGGCCGGTCGCTCATGGCTTCGAGTGCGAGCACGTTCGCCGCGGCCACGTCGTGTACGTGCACGAAGTCCCGCCGCTGGCGGCCGTCCTCGTAGACACGCGGGGCCTCGCCCCTGGCCAGGGCCGAGCGGAAGAACGACGCGACGCCCGCGTAAGGGGTGTCGCGCGGCATCCCCGGCCCGTACACGTTGTGGTAGCGGAGCGACATCGCACGGCCCCCGGAGGACCGCGCCCAGGCGGACGCCAGGTGTTCCTGGGCGAGCTTCGTCGTCGCGTACACGTTGCGCGGGTCCGTGGGGGCGTCCTCGCCGACGAGGCCGGGGCTCAGCGCGGCGCCGCACCGCGGGCACGCGGGCTCGAAGCGGCCCTCGCGCAGATCGTCCTCGGCCCGCGGCCCAGGTCGCACCACTCCGTGCCGCTCGCACTCGTACCGGCCCTCCCCGTACACGACCATCGACCCGGCGAGCACCAGGTCCCGTACGCCCCGGGAGGCCATCGCGGCGAGCAGTACGGCGGTCCCGAGGTCGTTGCGGGAGACGTAGTCGGGCGCGTCGGCGAAGTCCTTGCCGAGGCCGACCTTCGCCGCCTGATGGCACACCGCGTCGACGCCGGCGAGGGCCGACTCCACGGCGTCGGGGTCGCGTACGTCCGCGACGACCCAAGGGTGCCGCCCGTCCGGGCCGGGCGGCCGGACGTCGAGCACGACGACCTCATGTCCTCGCGCGGAGAGAGCGTCCACGACCGCGGACCCGATGAACCCGGCACCGCCGGTGACCAGTACACGCATGCCGCCCACGCTATGCGGGGCGGGACCCCGCGAGCGTGCTCCCCGCCGATGTGTCACGACTCCGTAAGGCTTGTGCGAACAGAGTTCGGTATCGCGCGGGGGCCCGTACGCGACTAGCGTGAAACGGGGAATCAGGGGAGTCGCGGTGAAATGCGCGGAACGCGCCACCGTAGCCCGGTACATCCCACCCTCCCCCGGAACCACCACTCGGAAGAAGGGTTCGCGCCATGGCCGCACGACCGGAGGGCGCGCCCATCTGGGCCGACGCCATGTTCCCCGACCTGGAGGCCGCCAAGGCCTTCTACGGTGAGCTTCTCGGCTGGACGTTCGAGGAGGGGCAGGAGGAGTTCGGCAACTACACGCAGGCGAAGTCGGACGGCAAGCGGGTCGGCGCCCTCTCACCGACGATGCCGGGCATGGAGGGCACCCCTCCGGCCTGGAACCTGTACCTGGCCACGCCCGACGTCAAGGCCGCGGCGGCCCGCGTCAAGGAGGCCGGCGGCACCCTCGTGACGGAGCCCATGGAGGTCCGCGACTTCGGCTCCATGGTCACCGTCCAGGATCCCGCGGGCGTCTTCTTCAGCCTCTGGCAGCCGGGCACGCACGAGGGGTTCGAGAAGGTGGGCGAGCCCGGTTCGTTCGCCTGGGCCGAGGTGACCACGCGTGACACGGCGAAGACCGACGGCTTCTTCGAGGCCGCCTTCCCGTTCGAGGTCAAGAAGATCGCCGACGAGAACGTCGACTTCAACATCTGGGAGCTCGACGGTCAGCCTCAGCTCGGCCGCTTCAAGATGACCGAGGACTTCCCGCCGCAGGTCCCCTCCTACGTCAACGTCTACTTCGCGGTCGACGACTGCGACGCGGCGGTCGCCACGGTGACCAGGCTCGGCGGGAAGCTCCACTACGGCCCGACGGACACCCCGTTCGGCCGCTTCGCGGCGGTGACGGACCCGCAGGGCGCCGCGTTCTCGGTGATCGACCTGAGCACGACCGAGGGCGAGATGCCCGGCCTCACCTGACGGCGGGACGCACCGGCCCTCAGGGAAGGGAGAAGCCGAGCGCGCCCGCGGCCAGTTCCGCCGTGGGCTGCGTCCAGCGCTCGGCCATCGTGTTGCGGGTGGACAGCGAGCGCAGCTCCGCCCGATCGAGGTAGAGCGTGCCGTGCAGATGGTCGGTCTCGTGCTGCACGATCCGGGCGGGCCACCCCGTGAACTCCTCGTCCATGGCGTGGCCCCGCTCGTCGAGGCCCCGCAGCCGCACCCGCTGGTGCCGGGGGACCACGGCCTGCAGGCCGGGCACACTCAGGCAGCCCTCGAAGAACGCGGCGCGGTGCGCCCCCACGGGCACGTACGACGGGTTGATCAGTACGCGGAACGGCTGCGGCACCCGGCCGCGTGCCTCCCGCACCTCGTCGGGGACGGCGGCCGCGTCCTCGATGACGGCGATCCGCAGCGGGACGCCGATCTGCGGTGCGGCGAGCCCGACGCCGGGAGCGGCGTGCATCGACGCGCGCATCGCGGTGATCAGGCGCTCCAGGAGCGCGGGCGCGAGCTGACCGTCGTAGGTCTGCGCGGGGGACCGGAGGACGGGGTGGCCCGCCTCCACGACCGGCAACGGGTGCTCGCCCGCGAGCAGTTCCTCGACGCGGTCACTCAGGGGTACGGAGGGCATCGCGCCAGCATGTCAAGAAGGATCGCGCGTCGGCAACGTCCACCGCGCCACACGCATCGTTGCGGGCTCGTGAACATCCCCCGGTGCGGGAATGAGACGGCGATGACATGGGCTTTCATCAGAGAGCGGCCGTCGTCGGCACGGCCGTTTCCACCAGCCCGCACGCCCACTGCCGCCTCCTGGGAGCCCGCCGTATGTCCGTCCCGGCCGCCGCCACCGCCCACCCGCTCGACAACCCCGCGTACGCCTCCCTCACCGGACCGCACGCCCACTTCGCCGAACGGCGGGGCCGGGTCGTGCGGTACCCGCTCGACGTGTCGCCGTGGCTCGCGCTGCCGGACGAGCCGGGCCCCGAGGACTGGGCCGATCTCGCGGCGCTCGCCGGGCCGGGCGAGACCGTCCCCCTGCCCGGAATGCGCACGGCGCCGCCGCAGGGCTGGGAACTCACGATGAGCATGGACGGGGTCCAGCTCGTCGGCGACGGCGTGGCCGGGGCGCCGGACGCGGAGGCCGTGCTCCTCGGCGCCGCCGACGTGCCCGAGATGCTGGATCTCGTGGCGCGCACCCAGCCGGGCCCCTTCCTGCCCCGCACCGTCGAACTCGGCACGTATCTCGGGATCCGCAGGCAGGGCGCGCTCGTGGCGATGGCCGGGGAGCGGCTGCACCCGCCGGGCTGGACGGAGATCAGCGCCGTCTGCACGGACCCGGACCATCGGGGGCAGGGGCTCGCGGCCCGCCTCGTCCTCGCCGTGGCGGCGGGGATCAGGGATCGCGGCGAGACCCCGTTCCTGCACACGGCCGCGCGCAACACGAACGCCGTCCGGCTCTACGAGTCGCTGGGCTTCCGGCTGCGGCGCACCACGAAGTTCATGGCGGCCCGGGTCCCGGAGTTCGAGCACGTCGCCGCCGGCTGAGCGACGGCGCGCACGGTCTCCGGGCGGGCTCAGGCCTCTTCCTGGGCCTGCGCGTTGTAGCGCAGGAGATAGTCCGCGAAGCGGACGAGGTCTTCCTCGGGCCAGTCCCCCAACCGCTCCTGGAACGCCTGACGGCGGCTGACGGTGACCTGGGCGAGGATGCCGGCGCCCGCCTCGGTCGGATGGAGGACCTGGACGCGGTGGTCGTCCGGGTCCACCCGGCGCATCACGAGCCCGGCCCGCTCCAGCGCCGAGACCTGCCGGCTCACCGTCGACTTGTCGAGGGCGTAGTGCGTGGCGAGGTCCGTCGCCCGGCAGCCACCCTTCTCCTCCAGGTGGCTGAGCAGGGTGTACGACACGAGCGACAGCTCGGGGTGCATGCGTCCGGCCATCGCTCTGGCGCGCCGCGCGAAGGAGGTCATCTCGCGCTGGATGGTCTCGACGGCCGTATCACGGTCTGTCACGTGCTGTCCTCTGTCTCGCCCGCTGCTCGTTGCATTCTACAACCGAGGGGGCGGGTGAGTCGCGGGCAGGCGCGTTCCCGTGCCCGGAGCTAGCCTCCTGAGCATGAGCGCCTCCAGTGATGTGCCCGCCCGTTACACGGTTCTGGTCAAACCCCAACTCGCCGACAAGGACGGCCACCCCGTGCACGGCAACCCCCTGCGCGTGGTGGCCGTCGAGGCCACGGGATCGTCCGGCGAGTCCGGCTATCCGTGCTTCGCGGGCGACGGGGTGCAGGTGGAGATCGACCCGCTCACCCGCTCCGTCGAGGCCGTGACGGTCGACGGCGAGGAGCTGCCGTACGGGTGGGTGGCGGAGGTCGCCGAGGACTGAGCGGCTGCCTGCCCGCCCGCCTCCCGCCTGCCCGCTCGCCCGGCCGAGCCGTGACGCATCGTGGCGCAGCTCTCTTATGCAACTTGTTGCAAAAGGGAGCCGTCGTCGTCTACAACTGTGACGACGTTCGCCGCGCACGGAGGGCCACCATGAGCCGATACCCGCACCTGCTCACCCCGCTCGACCTCGGATTCACCACACTGCCCAACCGGGTCCTGATGGGATCCATGCACGTGGGGCTGGAGGAGGCGGAGAACGGCTTCGCGCGCATGGCGGAGTTCTACGCCACCCGCGCCCGCGGCGGCGTGGGCCTCATGGTCACCGGCGGCATCGCCCCCAACGAGGCCGGGCGCCCCTGGGCCGGCGGCGCGAAACTGACCACCGAGACGGAGGCCGAGGAGCACCGCCAGGTCACCGACGCCGTGCACGCGGCGGGCGCGAAGATCGCGATGCAGATCCTCCACTTCGGCCGCTACGCCTACCACGAGGACCTCGTCGCCCCCAGCCCGCTCCAGGCGCCGATCAGCCCCTTCCCGCCGCACGAACTCACCGACGCCGAGGTCGAGCAGACCGTCGAGGACTTCGCGCGCGCCGCCGAACTCGCCCAGCGCGCGGGCTACGACGGCGTGGAGATCATGGGCTCCGAGGGCTACCTCATCAACGAGTTCATCGTCGCCGCCACCAATCAGCGCACCGACCGCTGGGGCGGCTCGTACGAGAACCGGATCCGCTTCCCCGTCGAGATCGTCCGCCGCGTCCGCGAGCGGGTCGGCACGGACTTCATCCTCATCTACCGGCTCTCGATGATCGACCTTGTGCCCGGCGGCTCCACTCTCGAAGAGGTCGTCCAGCTCGCCAAGGAGATCGAGGCCGCCGGCGCCACCATCATCAACACCGGCATCGGCTGGCACGAGGCCCGCATCCCCACCATCGCCACGTCGGTGCCGCGCGGTGCCTACACCTTCGTCACCAAGAAGGTCATGGGCGAGGTCTCCATCCCGCTCGTCACCACGAACCGCATCAACACCCCGGAGATCGCCGAGGAGTTGCTCGCCGACGGCTGCGCCGACATGGTGTCCCTCGCGCGGCCCCTGCTCGCCGACCCGGACTTCGTGGCGAAGGCCCAGGCCGAGCGCTCCGAGACCATCAACACCTGCATCGGCTGCAACCAGGCCTGCCTGGACCACACCTTCAGCGGCAAGATCACCTCCTGCCTCGTCAACCCGCGCGCGTGCCACGAGACCGAGCTCGTCCTCGCGCCGACCCGTCTGCGCAAGCGCGTAGCCGTCGTCGGCGCGGGCCCCGCGGGCCTCGCCTGCGCGGTCTCCGCAGCCGAGCGCGGCCACGCCGTCACCCTCTTCGACGCCGCGTCCGAGGTCGGCGGGCAGCTCAACATCGCCCGCAAGGTCCCCGGCAAGGAGGAGTTCGACGAGACCCTGCGCTACTACCGCGCGCAGCTCGAACTGCACGGCGTGGACGTCCGGTTGAACACCCGCGTCACCGCAGCCGACCTCACCCCGGACGCGTACGACGACGTGGTCGTCGCCACCGGCGTCACCCCGCGCACCCCCGAGATCGCGGGGCTCGACCACCCCAGTGTCGTCAGCTACCTCGACGTCCTGCGCGACGGCGCGCCCGTCGGGGAGCGCGTCGCGATCGTCGGCGCGGGCGGCATCGGCTTCGACGTCGCCGAGTACCTCACCGACAGCGGCGACAAGGCGAGCCAGGACCCGGCGACGTACTTCCGGCAGTGGGGCGTCGACATGGACTACCAGGAGCGCGGCGGCCTCGCGAAGCCCGAACGGCCCGCGCCGCCGCGCGCCGTCCACCTCCTGCAGCGCAAGACCTCGAAGGTCGGCGCCGGACTCGGCAAGACCACCGGCTGGATCCACCGCACCGAACTGCGCCACCGCGGCGTCACCATGGTCGCGGGCGCCACCTACGACCGCATCGACGACGCGGGCCTGCACGTCACCGTCGACGGCAACTCCACCGTCATACCCGTCGACACCGTCGTCCTGTGCACCGGCCAGGAGCCGCAGCGCGGCCTGTACGACGACCTGCTCTCCGCGGGCCGCGAGGCACACCTGATCGGCGGCGCCGACGTCGCGGCCGAGCTGGACGCCAAGCGCGCCATCCGCCAGGGCACCGAACTGGCCGCGGCGCTGTGAGACCGGCGCTCACGTGGCCGGGCCCGCCGGCCACGTGAGCGCCTCCGCATAAGGTGCAGCCATGTCACTCCCGCACGCGATCCTCACGGCCCTCCTGGAGAAGCCGTCGTCGGGCCTCGAACTGACGCGCCGCTTCGACAAGTCGATCGGCTACTTCTGGTCGGCCACGCACCAGCAGATCTACCGCGAGCTGGGCCGCCTGGAACGCGAGGGGTACATCAGGGCCCTGCCCGCGCCGACGCCCGCGCGCGGCCAGAAGAAGGAGTACGAGGTGCTGCCCGAGGGCCGCGCCGAACTGGCCCGCTGGACCGCCGCGAGCCAGGACCCGAAACCGCTGCGCGACCCGCTGCTCCTGCGCCTGCGCGCCGCAGCCGTCGTCGGAACCGACGGCATCGAGGCCGACCTGCGCCGCCATCTCGACCTGCACCGGCGGCAGTTGGCCGAGTACGAGGAGATCGAGAAGCGGGACTTCCCGCCCGGCCTCGACTCCGTCGATGCCCGCCTGCAACACGTCGTGCTGCGCGCCGGCATCGACCTGGAGACGTTCTGGGCCCGGTGGCTCGAACAGACCCTGGAGGAACTCGGCCTCGACCGGTCCTAGGAATCTTCGCCTAGAACGTCGCCGCCTCCGGGTCCCAGTCCGCCGGTACGGGCGGCGGCGTGGGACAGGTGGCGACGTCGGCGAACTCGGCGTGTTCGGCCGAGTGCGTGATCGCCGTCATCGTCCGCAGGACGTGCAGGGCCAGCGCTCCCGATGCGCGCGGCGCCCCGCCACCGCGGATCGCGCGCGCCAGGTCGAGCACGCCGAGCCCGCGCCCGTCGGTGCGTCCCACGACCGGAAGATCGCGCCAGTCGTCCGCCCCGTTGGCCCGCACCTTCAGCGGCCCGCCGAACGTGTTGGGGTCCGGCACCGCGAGGACACCCTCGGTGCCGGTGACCTCGAACTGGATGCGCGGCAGCGCCGAGTCGAAGCTGAACACCGACGTCGCGCGCACCCCGGACGCGAACTCGACGAGCGCCGACACATGCGTCGCCACCGCCACCGGGAACACCTGCCCCGCTCTCGGCCCCGACCCGACGACGCGCTCCTCGCGCGCGCGTGCCGCCGAGGCCGCCACCCGCGACACCCCGCCGAACAGCGCCACCAGGGACGTCAGGTAGTAGGGCCCGAGATCGAAGAGCGGGCCCGCGCCCGGCTGGTAGAAGAAGGCCGGATCGGGGTGCCACCGCTCCGGTCCGAGTCCCTGCACCGCTGTCGTCGCCGCCACCGGCTCGCCGATGAGCCCGGCTCCGACGGCCCGCAGCGCCGACTGGAGCCCGGCGCCGAGGAACGTGTCCGGCGCGTTCCCCACGAGCAGCCGCCGCTCCGCCGCCTCGGCGAGCACCTTCTCGGCCTCACCGGGGGCGAGGGTGATCGGTTTCTCGCCGTACACGTGCTTTCCGGCCTGCAACGCCTGCGTCGCGACCTGTGCGTGGGCGGCGGGCACGGTGAGGTTCACGACGAGCTCGACCTCGGGAACGGCGAGCACCGTCGCCACGTCGCCGGCGACCGGTACGCCGTGCTCGCGCGCGACGGCCGTGGCGCGGTCCGCGTCGAGGTCGGCGACGCCCACCACCCGCAGATCGGGAAAGGAGGACAGCGTCCGCAGATACTGCTTGCTGATGACGCCCGCTCCGACGACGGCGACACCGACCGGCCCCGAACTCACGCTGCCCCCAAGACGGATGCGTTGGTGATGCGGCCGCTCCCGCGCGGCTCCGGAGACGGTAGGACGCTCGCAGGGGAGCGGACAAGGGTGCGTCCCGGGCGTGACACAGCGATGCCAGTGAGGGTCGGGGGCACCGGGGCGTGCTCAGGACCCGGTGGTGACGCTCCGTTCGGTGGAGTAGGCGCCCCACGTCCCGTCAGGCAGCTGGGCGCGGATCCGCACCCGGTGCCGGACGCCGGCCTCCTTGCCGACGTAGAAACCGTTGTGCGCCGTGCCCTTGGGCGGGGCGTCCCCCCACACGAGCGTGGTGGCCTGCCGGCCGTCGAGGTAGATGCGGTACGCGGGCACGGTGCCGCCCGTGCGCGGCGGCGTCCACGACAGGTCGATGTAGTACGCCCCGCCGGTCCGGCGTGAGGCGGCGTGGAAGTCGGTGGGCGCGGTGCCGGGGCCCTCGTCGGCGCCCTTCGCGGTGGTGAGGCGGAGGGCAGGGCCCGCGGCTGAGGTGTTGTCGGCGGCGTCGCGCGCCTTCACGGTGAACGAGTAGGCGGTGCCCGGCCGCAGCCCGGCGATCAGCGCCCGGGTCTCGCTCCCGCCGACACTGTGGATCTTCGAGGCGCCCTGGTAGACGTCGTACGAGACGACGCCCTTGTCGTCCTTCGACGCACCCCACGACAGCGACGCCGCGCGCCCGCCCTCCGCGCGGCCGCGCAGCGCTCCCGGCCGCGTCGGGGCCGACCGGTCCTCGGCTACGGCGGCCGGGGTGGTGACGGCCACCTTCACGCTCAGCGGCCCGAGTGTGCCGCCGGTGCCCTCGGCCCGGACGGAGAAGGTGTACGCGGAGCGCGGGCGCAGGCCGACGACGTCGACCATGTGCTGTTCGCCCGGCACCTTCTTCACCTTGGTGGCGCCCCGGTACACCGTGTAGCCCTTGACGTCGGCGTCGCCCTCGGGGCGGCTCCACATGACGTGGACGGAGGTGGCGCTGCCCGCTTGCGCCGTGACTCCGGCGGGGGCGCTGAGGGCGGGCCCCTCCTGGGTGTCCTCACCGAGCAGGCCGCACGAGGTGGCGAACAGGAGCGCCGTGGCGCAGGTCGCGTACGCCAGGGGGCTGCGTCCGGGGGAGCGTCGCACGGCAGGCCTTCCACTCGGAAGCATTGGTACAGACCTGTATGCCATGAGTGACGGGGTCACATCAAGAGGGCGTGCCGCCCTCCTCGGCCCCACGCTCCCCGCGCCGGAGCGTCGAGGCGACGGTCGAACCGCCGCCCCGGATCGCTCACACCTTCCGGATCGCTCAGACCTTCCGGTACGTGTACGCCTCGACGGCAGCCGCCTCGACCGCGTCCAGATCAGCCCCCGCCGACGCCGTGACCACCGCTGCCACAGCCCCCTCGACGAAGGGGGCGTCCACCAGGCGTGCCCCGTCCGGGAGTTCGTCGCCCTCCGCGAGCAGCGCCTTCACGGTGAGCACCGCACTGCCCAGATCGGCGAGGACGGCGACACCCGCACCCCGGTCGACCGACCGCGCGGCGCCGCAGATCAGCTCGGCGCTGGTGCCGAGACCGCCGTCCTCGGTGCCGCCCGCCGGAGCCACGGGGACGACCGCGCCGCCGCCCGCGAGCCCCGTCGCGAGGGCCGCCACCGACTCGGCGACGGCGCGGCTGTGCGACACGAGCACGATCCCCACGGTCTTCTCCCGACCGCTGCCCACGCCCCCGGGCTCACTCATCGCGGGCCGCCTCGACCAGGGCCCCGACCAGCAGCGCCGACGACGTGGCCCCCGGGTCCTGATGCCCGATGCTGCGCTCGCCCAGGTAACTCGCCCGCCCCTTGCGTGCCTGCATCGGCGTCGTCGCAAGCGCGCCCTGCTCGGCGGCGGTGGCCGCCGCGTCGAAGGACGTGCCGAGCGCGTCGACCGCGGGCACCAGTGCGTCGATCATGGTCTTGTCACCCGGCGCCGCCCCGCCCAGCGTCATGACCGCGTCCACCCCGGCTCGCAGCGCCGCGGCGAACTCGGCCTCGCTCACTTCGGCGGCATCCCCGAGCGCCTTGCCGGTCCGGCGCAGGAGCGTCCCGTACAGGGGGCCCGAAGCGCCGCCCACCGTCGAGATCAGCTGACGTCCCGCGAGGGTGAGGACGCCGCCCGGGGTGGCCGGTGCCTCCTTCTCCAAGGCGGCGCTCACGGCGACGAAGCCGCGCTGCAGATTGCTGCCGTGGTCGGCGTCACCGATCGGCGAGTCGAGTTCGGTGAGCCGGGCCGCCTCCCGGTCGACGGCCGCGGTGGCCGCGGTGAGCCAGCGTCGGAAGAAATCGGCGTCGAGCACGTCATCTCCTTGCGTGGTGGTGATGGTACGGACGACAGGTTGCCTCACATGCCCCAACGCAGGCCCGCCGTGCTCACGGGCGCGTCCCACAGACGCAGCAGTTCCTCGTCGACCTGGCACAGGGTCACGGAGGCGCCGGCCATGTCGAGCGAGGTGACGTAGTTCCCGACGAGCGTGCGCGCCACCGGCACGCCGCGCTCGCCAAGCACGCGCTGGACCTCGGCGTTGAACCCGTACAGCTCGAGGAGCGGGGTCGCGCCCATGCCGTTGACGAGGACGAGTACCGGGTCGGTCGGCTGCAGATCCTCGAGGACGGCGTCCACGGAGAAGTCGGCGATCTCGCCGGAGGTCATCATGGCGCGCCGCTCGCGGCCCGGCTCACCGTGGATGCCGACGCCCAACTCCAGCTCGCCCGGCGGCAGATCGAAGGTCGGGCTGCCCTTGGCGGGCGTGGCGCACGCGCTCAGGGCCACACCGAAACTCCGCGCATTGGCGTTGACCTGACGGGCGATCGCCTCGACGCGCTCCAGCGGCTGCCCCTCCTCGGCCGCCGCGCCCGCGATCTTCTCGACGAACAGGGTCGCTCCCGTGCCGCGCCGGCCCGCCGTGTACAGGCTGTCGGTGACGGCCACGTCGTCGTTGACGAGGACCTTGGCGACCTGGATCCCCTCGTCCTCGGCGAGTTCCGCGGCCATGTCGAAGTTGAGCACGTCACCCGTGTAGTTCTTCACGACGAAGAGCACCCCGGCGCCGCTGTCCACGGCGGCCGCGGCCCGCACCATCTGGTCGGGCACCGGCGATGTGAACACCTCGCCGGGACAAGCGGCCGACAGCATCCCGTGCCCCACGAACCCCCCGTGCAACGGCTCGTGGCCCGACCCGCCACCGGAGACGATCGCGACCTTTCCCTCGACGGGGGCGTCCCTGCGCGCGATCACCCGGTTCTCGACATCGACGACCAGCTCCGGATGGGCCGCGGCCATTCCCCGCAACGCGTCGGCGACCACGGTCTCGGCCACGTTGATGAGCATCTTCATGGGTACCTCCAAGTGGGCGTAGCATCTGGACCTCTGGCCAGTGTGTTCCCTGGTCAAAGCGGGTTTGGAAGGTTTTCGACCTTGGCGGTCCGTGGCGGCTGGAAGCGGGCTCCGGCGGGGCTGTTGCTGACCTTTTGCTGACTTTACTGACGGGGTGCCAGGTGGGGCGTGGTGCGGACCGGCGCTCCCAACCGCTCACTCACGGCAGTATCGGCTCTCGCGGAGCCCTGGTCACGTGTGCGGCGTGGGTGGTTGGCAGAAGGTGTCGTCGCGGAGCACGGCCAAGAGGACGTCGGCTCGGCGCCGTGCGCGCCAGAGGGTGGCCGGGGTGTGGTGTTTTCCCTGGGCGATCTTCACGTCCAAGATCTAACGCTTGGCCATATGTGCAGGTCGGAGGCGTGGGGCCGCTTGCCGCTCAGGTCAGCAAATGGTTAGCATCGGGCGCTGAGGCGTCACGCCTTGCTGACCCTGGTGACCGCCACGGCGGGGCCCGAGCGCAGGTGCCTGGCTCCCGTTCGGAAGGCTTCACTTCGTGGCTCGACAGCTCGCCCGCGGCATGGGGTCGTTCTTCAAGGACTGCGACTGCGCCAGGCCGACCGGATGCCTACATCCGCAACGCCCGTCAGGCGCAACCGCTGACGTGTACGTAGATGATCGCGGCGAACAGCGTGTCATCAGGCGTGTTCCGCTTTCCGCCACCCTGCGGCCGCACGCGATCCGCCGGGATCAACGGCCTGGCGATCTCCCGCAGCCCGTCCGGAACAATCCAACTCCACGTCCCCTGACCCATGTTGAGGAGCACTACCCAGCCTCACCAGGTAGGACACCGCCTGAGTCCGTTTGTCGTTGAGCCGGAGACGGCTCAACGACAAACGGACGATGGTGCGGTAGGCACCGGCCCTCAATCGCCGACCCGGAGTGGTGGCGGAGCAGTTCGCGGGCCCGCGCTCGAGGTGGGGATCGCGACTCGCCAGAGCGGTGCACGGTGCGGTACTCGACGGCGCACTGCGGCAACCTTGACTTTCTACCGCCCCGCGCCCGTGCGGGGCGCAGCCGACGAATGGACCACGCCCTCATGACGTCCACACCTGTCCACGCCACCCCCGAGCGGCCGACCGTGGCCGTCCTCGGTACCGGGATCATGGGATCTGGGATGACGCGGAGCCTGATCCGGGCGGGACTCGACGTCCGTGCCTGGAACCGTACGCAGGACAAGGCGGCCCCCCTCGCCGCCGACGGCGCCACAGTCACGGAAACGGCGGAGGAAGCCGTAAGCGGGGCCGATGTCATCGTGACGATGCTCAACGACGGCCTCTCCGTCGCCGCCGTGCTCGCCGGCGCCGCGCCAGGCGTGCGCCGCGGCCAGATCCTGTTGCAGAGCACCACCGTCGGACTCGACGCCACCACCGAACTCGCCCAACGAGCTGCTGACTTGGGGCTCGTCTATCTGGACGCCCCGGTTGTCGGAACCAAGCAGCCCGCGGAACACGGCGCGTTGACGGTCCTCGTCGCCGGACCCTCCGAAGTCCGGGCGTCGGTGGACCCGGTGCTGAACGCGATCGGGCAACGCACGATCTGGGTCGACGAAGCACCGGGCGCCGCCTCGCGGCTGAAGCTCGTGGTCAACACCTGGGTCATCAACCTGGTGGGCAGCATCGCGGAATGCCTCAACCTCGCGGAGGGACTGTCCATCGACCCACAGTCGTTCCTCGACATGGTGAAGGGCGGCCCGCTCGACTCCGCCTACCTCCAGGGCAAGTCCGCGGCGGTCCTCTCCGGCGACCTCACCCCCAGCTTCACGCTGTCCACCGCGCTCAAGGACACCCGCCTCATTCTGGCAGCCGCCGAACGGTCCGGAGCGACCCTGGACCTGGTCGCCGCATCGGCCAACCGGTTTGAGCGCTCGGAGGCGGCCGGCCACGGCGGTGAGGACATGATCGCCACCTACTACGCAGGCCGCCCGGCGGAGCAGGCCGGCGACTGACCGTCGCGACCGCGGTGGGCGCCAGGTCCACGCGCGTCATTGTGGTGACGTGAGCGGCCGGGGGTATCGGCGCCGCCACGGCCCGGCGTCTTGCAGACGAGGAGGCCTAGGCTTCGGCGCTAGGGATCTTCAACGGCTGAGGTTACGGCGGTTGGAAGTCGAGGCCGGTCTTGGCGGTGAGGCCGGGGCGGTACTGCGTCCGTTTGAGCCGGGTCCTCACCAGCGCGGTGAGCTGGTCGAGGCTGTGTCTGGTGAGGTTGGCCAGAGACCGTTTCAGGTGCGACCACAGGCCAGCAGCACGGTGTCGCCGTGGTGGCGTGCCTCCTGTTCGGCGGCGTGGGGCAGTTCGGAGAAGAATGGGTTGCGGATGTCCGGGACGAGCAGTCCCAGTAAGCCGGTAGGGGCCGCGCGCCCGAGGGGCTTCCGCCCACTGGGGTGGCATCACAGGGCACAACACGCCGCTAATGCCGGACGCGCCTAGGCTGGTTGGAGCGTCACAGTGAAATCGGAGGTCAACATGGTCGCCCTCGGCGTAATTCTGCTGGTCATCGGCTTCGTCACGGGAATCAGCATCCTGTGGACGATCGGCGTCATCCTCGTCGTCATCGGAGCCATCCTCTGGATCATGGGAGCGGTCGGACACTCCGTCGGCGGACGCAAGCATTACTGGTGACGAGCGCGTCATCACGGGGAGCGCGGCAGGCGCGGGGGGCTTCATCCCGCGACCAGAGAGGCAGGCCAGACCATGGCTAAGGAGCCGAAGTCATCGCAACCCTCGCACGGCGAGGGCCCAGGCCCGCATAAGGGCACCAAACAGCACGGTTGGTCTCCCGATGTCGACGAGACCCGTCAGCAGGACAACCCGAGCGCACACCGCTCCTTCCACCCCGACAAGTACGCCCCCGCCAAGGGCCCCGGGCGCGAGGTTTCCAAGAAGGAGGCCGGGGACCCGCATGGCAAGCCCGTGAAAAGCAGGGGGCGCCGCGGCGAGGACCAGAGCAAGGCCGACAGGGACGAGGAGGGTATGCACGACACTGGCCCCCGGGGTCGCTCCCAGCGCCCCAGCGGAACCAAGGACGCATCCGCCTCCACCGGCGTCGACCCCAAGGACCCGCCAGGCACGCGCAGCGCAGGCTGAACATCGCGACCGGATCCGCTGTCGATGTCCTGCGGTGGCCCCTGCTCCCCGCAACAGTTGCAACAGTGGGACGGCTTCGCAGGAGCAGGAGCAGGAATCGCCGAGCGACGCTCCGAAGGCCCCCGCGCTCGATGGAGCCGTTTCCTGATGTGCGGTTCGACGTTCAGGCGCGCACTTGGCGCTGTCGGGGGTGCCGTGACCTCGATGCGGTGTCCGAACCGAGACCCCTCGGTGCGGTCGGTCGTTCAGCGTTACGTCCGGCGATTGCGGGATACCAACACCACCATCAGTAACGACACCGGGAGCTTCGGCGGCGGTATCAGCATGGCACCGGGGCGCGCACCCGGCCTCAGTATCGAGGAGTGGGCGGTCGGTCGGCCTCTTCTGACCGCAGGCCGTACGAGGTGAACCTGGAACCCAAGGAGTTTTGGACGCGAGGACCTCGGCAATGCGTGAAAACATGGTGCGATTCGGCTACACGATGATGACGGAGCAGGCTGGTCCGAGGACTCTCGTGGACAACGTCGTCGCGGCAGAGCGGGCAGGGTTCGACTTCTCCGTGACGTCGGATCACTACTCCCCCTGGCTCGCCTCGCAGGGGCACGCACCTTACGCCTGGAGTGTGCTCGGTGCTGCGGCCCAGGCCACCACACGCATTCCGCTCATGACCTTCGTGACCTGCCCGACGATTCGCTATCACCCGGCTGTGGTGGCCCAGAAGGCAGCCACGATGCAGTTGCTCTCCGAGGGCCGATTCCGTCTCGGTCTCGGGTCGGGTGAGAATCTCAACGAGCACGTGGTGGGCGAGGGCTGGCCGTCGGCCGGTGTCCGTCTCGACATGCTGGAAGAGGCGGTCGAGATCATCCACGCTCTTTTCGCCGGCGGTGAGCTGAACCATCAGGGCACACATTTCGACGTGGTGAACGCGAAGCTGTGGGACCTGCCGGCCCAAGCCCCACCGATCGGGATCGCGGTCTCCGGGGAACGCTCCTGTTCACTTGCCGGCCGGCTCGCCGACCTGGTCATCGCCACCGAGCCGAAGGCCGAACTGCTGGACGCCTTTGACCGGCACGGAGGGGCAGGCAAGCCGAAGATCGGTCAGCTCCCGGTCTGCTACGACACCGACCGGCACGCCGCGGTACTCCGTGCTCACGACCAATTCCGCTGGGCTCTGGGCGGCTGGCCGGTCAATGCCGAGTTGCCGGGCCCGTCCGGCTTCGAAGTCGCGACGACCTATGTCACGCCTGACGACGTCGCTGAAACGATCCCCTGCGGGGACGACGTCGGAGCCTTCGCCGACGCTGTCCGGCCTTACATCGAGGCGGGTTTCACCGAGATCGCCCTCGTCCAGGTGGGGGGCGACCGGCAGCGCCCCTTCATCGACTGGGCGGAGCAGCACCTGCTGCCCGCACTGCGAGAGCTTTGAACGGGTCAACCCGTGCCGTCGGTCGTTCATCCGCCTCGACCGCACCGGTGCATGGTGATTCACGCCGTGAACCTCACTTCCCCAGTCCCGGAAGGCAACGCTCATGCCACGCGCAGTCCTGTTCGACGTCGACGGCACCCTCACCGACACCAACCACCTTCACGTCATCGCGTGGTGGGAGGCGTTCCGGCAAGCGGGGCACCATGTGGCGATGCGGGAGATCCACCGGGCGATCGGACTCAGCGCAAACGATCTCGTCGCCCATCTGTTGGGCGACGGCCGTGACGGGAACGAGGACGAAGCCCTGGCAGCCGCCCACGACACGCTGTACGGCACATGGTTCGACCGGCTCCCCGCTCTCGACGGAGCCCAGGCCCTCCTGCGCACCCTCGCAGACCGGGGCTGGCTTGTCGTGCTGGCCACCTCTGCCGGGGGAGCGGAACTCAAGGCTCTGCGGAGGGCCGTCGATGCGGACGACGTCATCGCCGGCGTGGCTTCGGCCGATGACGTGGCGGCCGGCAAGCCCGCACCCGATCCGGTTCACCAAGCGCTGAAACTCGTCGGAGCGAGCGTCACGGAAGCCGTCTTCGTCGGGGACACGGTATGGGACATGAAGGCAGCCACCGAGGCGGGCGCAAGGGCCGTGGCGCTACTGTCGGGCGGCATCCCCCGCGCGGATCTCGAAGAAGCCGGAGCAGCCGCCGTCTACCAGGACCCTGCAGACCTTCTCTCGCATCTGGATTCCAGTCTGATCGCGGAGTACGAGAACCGCGCCTGACGCATCATCTCGGTGGGATCTACGGCTCATTGAGCGCCTGCACGCCCGTTTGGTCGTCGCCGGTGAGATCCCAGCGATGCAGAATCACTTCCTCACGCATGCGCTCTGCGAAAAGGGGACTTCGACAGCGGCGAAGTGCCCCACCAGGGCTCCGCGCAGAGCACGGTGAAGGCCGAACAGAGACATGACGTTGACGGTGGCCAGGGCTTCCGCTGGAGCCGTTTCGACGTAATGCCCGTAGGTGGTGCGCAGGCCGAGGTCCGCCATGAGGTCGGCGAAGAGCTGGGCGTGGATGTCCTCCGGGTGTCCCGCGCCGAACGCGTCGAACGACGGTGACGTGATGCCGTCACAGGCGCGCGTTGAGACGCGCGGCCCACACAGCACGCCACGAGATGTCGACGGCGGTCATACGGGCTCCCATGCGCGTGGCCTGGACGGCGAGAGCTCCGCTGTCGGTCCCCAGATCCAGTACACCGGCGGTGGGCCCTATGTTCTCCCCGCACAGCGCCTGGACGAGTATCTGCGTGTCCCTCTGCGGTGCGTACACGCCGGGCGGCGTGAGCCAGCGGGGCGGGTAGCCGGTGCTGACTCGGCCTCTGCGGTCATCGGATTCCACTCCGTGTGGACATTGTGCGTGACTACTGTGGCACCGGGTGCCCTGTGGGGTGAGATCCACACGTGCGGCCTCTTGTGGTGGATGTGGTGGTGCTGCCGAAGCGGCGCTGGCTCGCGGCGGTACCTAAAGCAGAGGTGCTCGCGGTACGCCTCTGGGCCGATGACGCGACCATCTCCCTCATCGAGTGGCTGGGCGCCGGCGCCGGTCACCTCGCCACCCTCGATTGAGGACCCACCCCGACGGAGCGACGACGAAGCGCCCATGGCCGGTCCGTGCCTTTCACCGCACTCGGTAGCAGCCCCTCTATTCGGCACGGCGCGCCTTGTGCCTGCCAACGTTCAGGTGCGCTCGGGCGGGTAGATGGGTCAACCCAGTGGCCTCGCGTGCGTGGGCCACTGGGCCATGGCACAGGGCCTGCAGGACGGGGGCGGGCAGTCCGTGGTCCGTCAGCGTGAGCGCCACATGCAGTTGGGGGCCCGTCGCCCGTCCGGTGAGGTGGGCGCTGGCCTGCTTGACGTCGGGCAGAGCACGCGCTTCGGAGGTCACGGCGTCGCTGAGGGCACGGCCTCGCAGCTCGACGCTTTCGGGCGGAGGCGTCCCACCCAGGTGTACTCCGCTGGGGCGGTGACGCAGCTGTGCGAGAAGCCAGATGAGGGCCAAGGCGGCTGCCAGAACCAGGACGGCGATGACGGCGGCCGACCACCACCAGCCCTGATCGCTCCAGTGGACGCGGTCGGCGTTGCTGAGCAGGACGTCGTGAGGCGCGGCCACGGGCCACCCGGCGGGCGGGGCCACGTGAAGCCGGCGGTAGAGATCGAACCCGGCTGTGAGGATCAGCAGGCCGCCTCCTAGCAGCACCAGGCCGCAAAGAGACAGGAGGAGACGGTTGAGTGTGGATCGACCGTTCATGGCGCGCTCCCGGGGCAGCCTCAGCGGGTGTGGTGTCGTAGGCGGATCGTCAGCCGTGGGGTGTGCACCAGGGCGAGCTGACGGCACTGCTCCTGCAGAGCCTGGGTGAGGTCGTTGCGGACGACCGCAGTGTCGCGGAAGCCGACCTCCGCGCGGGCTATGACACGGCGGCGCCTGACCCGGAGCCGGGCATGGCTGACGCCGGGGACCCGCATTGCGGCATCACGCAGCACCATTGCGGCGCCCTTGCGATCCAGCCAGGCCCCAATCTCCGTGGACTCTTCGGGTGCCCGCAGGGGCAGGAGTCGGCGCAGCCCGGGTGTGAGGGAGAGGATGAGTAGCCACAGGCCGAGAACGACGGCGACGGCGCCGGTGGCCAGCAGCCAGGGGTCGTCGACGGGCCGGGTGGTCATCTCCTCGGCGATGCGGGTGCGCCAGGCTCCAGAGCGGTGTCCCGCGCGCACCACGATCACGTCGTACAGCAGGGCTCCGATGGCGCAAAACGCCAGCAGAGCGACCACGGCGGCCGGGATGCGGCGTGCGGACCACAGGCGGGGTGATCTCGCCCCTCGCCCGTCGTACGTTGCGGGCCTTGTCGCGGGAGCGCGGTTATCGGGCCGGTCCGTTCCGGCTGCTTGATCGGTCGAGGCGGTTCGGTGTGACAGCGTCATGGTGTCCGCCCTCCGTCGTCTGTCGGGTTGTGTCTGCTGCTCCGGTCAAGCACGGTGCTGAGTAGGCGCAGGTAGTTGGGCTGCGGGATTCAGCGGACGCGACCTGGCTGACCCGCGACAACCAGCCGCCGCACCGTCACCATCACCTCGCTGATGTCCAGACCGGTCAGGTGGGCCACCCGTTCGGTGACCTCGCGTTGCAGTTGCCGACAAGTGGCGGTGATATCTGCGGGATAGGGAAGATCCACGGACAGCGCTAGCTGTGCCGTCCCGTTGTACGCAGTCGCGTGAGCGCCGGGTTCAGCCAGGTCCGTCAGCGGGTGCTGCGGTCCGGTGATCCGGTGCAGGGCTGTGCCGGCCACTCTCGCGGCGATGCGTGCCACGACCCGGTCAGGAATCACCGTCGCGCCGCGCTCCGCGGGCGGCGGTGGGCGCTGTGCGCCGCTCGCATACCGGCCGTCCGGGTGTGTGGACGACTCGTCGGCACTGGGCGTAGTACTCACCGTTGCCGCCGAGTGAATATGTCGGCGTCGCCCTGCAGGACGAGACCCAGGACCAAGCCCACCGCACCCAGGACGGCTACGAGGAGGAAGGCCCAGAAGCCGCCGAAGTATCCGGCGAATCCCAGTGCCATTCCGGCTGCCAGACCCACTGTTGCTGTATTCATCGCTCACTCACCTGTCCCTTGGGTGTTCTGCCACCTAGGGCGCGCTTCTTCCCGCTCGGGGGAGCACCGCCGGTAGCCGGAAGTCATTCGACGCGGCCCTCGGTTGGCTCTGCGTCGTCTTCGTCGGGCAGGTTCACGTCGTCGACGACGAGGTTCACCTCGACGACCTCGAGCCCCGTCATGCGCTCCACGGCAGAGATCACATTGACGCGCACCTCAGCTGCCACATCGACGATGGCGAAGCCGTACTCGACGACGACATCGATGTCCATTGCGGCTTGGCGCTCGCCTACCTCGACCTTCACACCGCGGCTGACGCCGCCGGTCCCTCCACCGGGGACGCGCTCACGAACGGCTCCGATGGCACGGGTCACGCCCGCGCCGAGGTTGTGGATACCGGGTACCTCGCGGGCGGCCGTCCCCGCGATCTTGGCTACGACGCCGTCGGCGATGGTGGTCCTGCCCCGAGTTTCGGGTGAGGTGCCGGCGCCGGTCGGCCCTTTCAGCATGGTCGCGGTTTCCGTACGGCCGTCCTGCTCGGAAGAAGGACGGTCGGTGGTGTCCGTCATGGCAGTCACCTCGATCAGTCGATGCGGGCACCATCACAATGCCCGTCACAAGGTTCGACACAGCCAGGCGGGAAATCGTCACATAAATCAATAAATCGACATCATGGCTCCCGGGCCGGGCACTCGTGACAGAGCGGGAAGGAGGTGCAGGCGTGAAGCGCAGCACCAGTCCTTCCTCGCGCCAAGGTGCCAGCGACTCCCTGTCTTTCAGGCACCCTGCCACCGGCACGGCCGATGCACTGCTCACCGCCCCCGACGATCTGCTGGCGACGCGAGCTGGTGAGGGCGACGAGGAAGCCTTCGCCATCCTGATGCGGCGCCACAGCGGCCTCCTGCTCGCACTGGCCCTCCACACACTGGGCAACCTCCAGGACGCCGAGGACGCAGTCCAGGACGCGTTCATCAGTGCCTGGAGGCGCCTTCCCGAGTTCCGTCACGCCTGCGCGTTCAGCACCTGGATGTACCGCATCACCGTCAACCGCTGCTTGAATTCTCTGCGCCGGCGGCCGGCACCGGTACCGTTGAATGCAGTGGAGGAACCCACCGCCGGTGTGGACAGTCAGCCCGCCCAGGCAGCTGAAGAGGATGCTCTTGCCGGCGCCCTGGCCGATGCGCTCGGCGCCCTTGAGCCCCGTCAGCGGGTGTGCTGGATCCTGCGGGAGCTGCACGGACTGCCCTACGAAGAGATCGCCCAAGTGACTGGCACCAGCCAGCAGACGGTCCGCGGAAGGCTGTACCGGGCACGCCGATCCCTGAAGGAGATGATGGGCCCGTGGCGCTAGACGATCAACCCGCCCAGCCTCCGCTCCCCGGTTGCCTGCGCGTGCCGTCTGACGGCTGGCCCGGTGACTCCGTCGAAGACCCGGCGCTGGACACAGCGACGAAGACCCTGCGGGAACGGGAACCGCCCAGCACGCAGTGCCTCATCGCCCGCGTCATGACAAAAATCATCCATGATCAGGTGTGGCCGGGATCGACACTGCCCTTCGGCGGCCCGACGCGCGCCCTGCGGATAGCCGAGCGCGCCGCGTCCGCCGTGCTGCGGAGCGCAGCGGACGAGGTGCCCGGCGTCACCACCGTCAGTTGTCGCCTTGCCCGATCTGACCTCTTCACGGGTGTGCGCGTGAGCATGACCCTGACCGCCGAAATGAACCGCCCTTTGCCTGAGACGGTCGGACTGGTGCGCCGCTCAGTAGCAGACACCTGCGGCCATGTCCTGGGCATGGTGGTGACCGCCGTCGACATCACGGTGATCGAGGTCCACCACGCGTCCGTGTAGCCGCACTCGACTGCAGCAGACCGAGCCGCGTCCGGTGCGCCCCGTCGCCCTTCGTCAAACCGCCGTAGTGGCGCCGCCAGCGCATTTTGTGCTGCCGCTTCCCCGTAGACCAGAGGTTGATTGCCGCCGCGACCGGAAGCCCGCCGCCCGTCGCGGCCCGGAAAGCGGTGTGAGCGTCCTGCAGTCTCAGGTGGGAACCACGACCGGATCCTCTGGAAGCATGAGAAGCCCAGCAGGTATTGCGTCAACAGCCCCCGGGGCACGCTGACGCGATCAATAGCTTGCCGAGTGCACACCAAATGCCCGGATCTGCAGGTGACGGGCCTTGAGGCGCGAGCAACCCGGTCCGACGCGTGCGCTCGTCTGCTCCGCTCGAAGTGCGCTGAGCCCGACATTGGTCAGACTTGTATTCATGGCAGAAGAACGTCGGCCGCGCGCCGGGAAGTCCTCGACGACAGCCGCTCGCCGCTCACCGCCCATGCGGGGAGCAGGCCAAGCCGCGCGGGCTGCCTGCCAGAGCCTGGAAGGGCTCATCGGCCATCCCACGGAGGGCGTATCGGCCGTGAAGCGCATCGATGACGGTTGGTGCGTCGTCGTGGACGTCCTCGAGCTGCCCCGGATTCCGGATACCACGAGCCTTCTCGCCTCGTACGAGGTGCAGCTCGACCAGGACGGTGAACTCATGGAGTACTGCAGGGTCCGCCGCTACCGGCGTGGATCCGCCGATGAGTGACCCTGGTTCGTCGACAACCGGAAGGACACCCCATGCCTGCGACCACCTACTCCGATGAGGTAGTGGCGTGCCCACCACGCGCCGGCACGTTGTACGACGTGCTCGAACTCATCCTCGATCGGGGCATGGTGATCGACGTGTTCGTTCGGGTCTCCCTGGTCGGTATCGAGATCCTCAAGATTGACGCGCGCATCGTTGTCGCGAGTGTGGACACCTACCTGCGGTTCGCCGAGGCCTGTAACCGGCTGGACCTGGAACGGGACTCGGGCAGCACCACCATCCCTGAGCTGCTAAGCGGCAGTGCCGCCAAGTCCATCGGCAAACGGAAGGTCCGCAAGGCCGCGGAGACCGTGGGTGACACCGTACGCAAGGCAGTCGGGGGCCACGACGACGACTCCGACGAGCAGGACGACGACGAAGCAGAGCAGCAGGAACGGCCAAGGAAGCGGCGTGCTCCAGCCCGCGGCAGTTCACGTCGACGACCGGTGGAGGCCTGAGTCGTGACAACCGATGGGGTATACGTATACGCGATCATTCGGGCGGGAAGACCGCTGCCGACTGACTCAAGCGGGGTAGGCAGCCCTGCCGCCCATCTGCGAGTGATTCGGCAGGGCCGGGTCGCCGCTGTCGTCAGCGAGGCGCCCGCGAACCTCCGCGCTAGACGACGCGACCTCTTGGCTCATCAGGAGCTTTTGCTGCGCCTCACGGGCCAAGGCCCTGTTCTTCCCATGCGATTTGGGATGGTGGCACCGGACGAGGCGACGGTACGCGATCAGTTGGCAGCCTGCGAGGCGGACCACGTGGCTGTACTTGAGCATCTCGCGGACGCGGTCGAGGTCAACGTCAAGGCATTTCCGGCACAGAATGCGCTGAGAAGCCTCCTTGCGGAGGACAAGAACCTCCGCCGACTGCGAGATGAGGCGCGCCGCAGGCCCGGCTACGAAGCCAACGTCCGATTGGGCGAAGCCGTCGCGAGTGCTCTGGAAAGCAGGGCCGCCGCAGCTGGTCGGCAAGTGCTGCGCGAGCTCACGTCCAGAGCACGTGCCGTGGCCTCGGGACCGGAGGTCCACGGATGCGTGCTCAACGTGTCGTTCCTAGTAGACCGTGGCGACAGCGACGACTTCCGAAGCACAGCAGAGCAATTCGCCGAGGCGCACCGTGAACGCGTTGAGTTGCGTCTTGCCGGCCCACTGCCCTGCTACAGCTTTGTCTCCGCTGAAAGCACTTCTGTTCGGACCGTCGGAGTCTGACATGGGTCTGATCACTGGAATTCTCACACTCCCGATAGCGCCGGTCCGCAACGTGATCTGGGTGGCAGAAAAACTCAACGACGCAGCTGAGCGAGAGCTGCACGACCCGGGAGTGCTCCGCGCCCAGCTGGCTCTGCTGAACCGCGAACTTGAAGACGGGGACATCAGCTTGGAGGAGTTCGAACGAGAAGAGGAACGACTGCTCGATCGGCTGTATTCCACACGGGTTGGTCCCGCTCCGAACGATCGAAGGTGACAGGCTCATGAATGAAAAAGAAAAGGTGGCGCTTGCTGCTGCTGTAGTGGGCGGCTATGTGCTGGGTCGAACGAAGAAGGGTCGCATGGCTCTGTCCATTGCGACCTATCTGGCAGGCCGGAGGTTCGGTCTCGACCCTCGCCAGCTTGCAGCCGAGGGGATGCGCAGGTTGGGGGATATTCCCCAGTTTGCTGATCTGCAGGAGCAGTTGCGAGGGGAAGTCCTCCAAGCGGGGCGTCAGGCGGTGGCTGCCGCTGCCGACCGCGGGATGAGCACGCTTGCCGGTGCCATCAGCGATCGCACGGCCCGGATCGGCGAGATTGCGGACGAGGACGAGGAGGACGAGGAGGAGTACGCGCCGGAAGAGGAAGACGCGGAGTACGAGGAAGAGGAGGAGCCGGAGGACGAGTACGAAGAAGACCAGGCCGAGGAAGAGGAAGAGGAAGAAGAAGAGCCGGAGGCCGAGTACGAGGAGGAGGACGAAGAGGAGGAAGAGGAGGAGGAAGAGCCTGAAGAGGAGGCGCGGCCGCAGCGGCGCCGCAGGACATCCGCAGCAGCGACATCCAAGAAGGCCGCACCCGCCCGCGCGAAGAAAGGTCAGGCAGCCAAGTCCGCGCCGGCCAAGAAGTCTGCGGCCAAGAAGACAGCGGCGAAGAAGTCCGCGCCGGCCAAGAAGTCTGCGGCCAAGAAGACAGCGGCGAAGAAGTCCGCGCCCGCCAAGAAGAGCGCGGCCAAGAAGACAGCGGCGAAGAAGTCCGCGCCCGCCAAGAAGAGCGCGGCCAAGAAGACGACGTCATCGAAGCGAGCAGCATCCAAGCGCGCCGATCGTCGGAGGTAGTCAGTCATGGCCAAGACGGAGAAAGATCAACCCACTGAGGAAGCTTCGGGTATGGACCAGCTCCGCGAAGAGCTGTCCAAGTTCCTCTCCGCGCAGGTGGAAAATCTCGCCGAGAAGGCGGGAGAGAAACTGACCGACGTGACCGAGAAGCTCACCGACGCGTCCGAGTCCGGTTCACTTCCGGCGATCGGATCCCGCATCCTGCAGGGCGACTCCCCGGTGAAGGCATTCATTTCAGAAAAAGCAAAAGGTGTCAAGGACAATGTAGTTGGGAAGGTGAAGGACGCCTTTGGCGGGGGGAAGGGGAAACGCAAGTCCAGCGGTGGCAAGGTCATGAACATCATCGAGGTTCTCGATGTGGGGGTGCCCCTGCGCGACGCTTACGACTACTGGACGCAGTACGACCAATTCAGCAGCTTCGCGAAGGGCGTTCGCGACGTCTCGAAGAGTGACGAGGTCGGGAGTGACTGGAAGGTCAAAGTCGGTCCATCCTCGCGTAGCTTCAAA
Organism: Streptomyces sp. NPDC090032; assembly: GCF_044748025.1. NCBI lineage: Bacteria > Bacillati > Actinomycetota > Actinomycetes > Kitasatosporales > Streptomycetaceae > Streptomyces > Streptomyces sp. NPDC090032. The sequence continues at coordinate 131,641 of NZ_JBIVFF010000007.1, forward strand.
GCGACTGTTCAGGAGCAGATTCCCGACGACCGTATTGTCTGGACCTCCGAAGGAGCCAAGGGCACCACTCGCGGCGCGGTCAGCTTCCATGAACTGGCACCCACCCTGACCCGGATCGTCCTCGTCGTGGAGTACTACCCATCAGGGTTCTTCGAGAAGACCGGAAACCTATGGCGGGCCCAAGGGCGCCGTATGCGACTGGACTTCAAGAACTTCCAGCGGTACGTCAGCCTCACCAATGAAGAACCCGAAGGCTGGCGCGGCGAAATCCGTGACGGTGAAGTCGTCGTGTCGCACGAGGACGCCATGGAAGAAGAGGACGCTGAGCAGGAAGAGGAGGAAGGCGCCGACTCCGGTTACGGGGACGAAGCCGAAGGTGCCTACGAGGACGAGGACGAGGACGAGGACGAGGAGGAGGACGAGGGAGCGGAGGACGAAGAATCCGACGCCGACGGCGAATACGAGGACGAAGACGAGATGGAGGACGAGGAGGAGGAGGACGAGGACGAGGGCGAGGAGGAGGACGAGGACGAGGGCGAGGAGGAGGACGAGGAGGAGGACGAGGACGAGGAGGAGTCGGCTTCCAAGAAGCGACGAGGAAAGAGGCGGCGTCGTGACTGACGTCGACTTGCGGCAGACGTCCTATCCCGCATCCGGCCCGCAGACCACCAATCTCGCCGACATCCTCGAACGTGTTCTCGACAAAGGGATCGTGATCGCCGGGGATATCAAGATCGAACTCCTCGACATCGAGCTGCTCACCATCCGGATCCGACTGTTCGTGGCCTCCGTGGATACCGCGAAGAAGGCCGGAATCGACTGGTGGGAAACCGATCCGGCACTCAGCTCGCGCGCTTCCCGTAGCGCCCTGCAGGACGAGAATCGTGCATTGCGAGAACGTCTGGAGGCGCTCGAATCCAAGATGAAGGACGAATCGCCCGAGCTGCAACCCCAGTGACCCCGCAGCGAAATTCCCCATTCAGCAAGGATCAAGGAGAGCCGAGGCACATGACGGAGCGCGGTCCTGAGCATTCGGACGCCCACGCCACCTACGTGTTCGCGGTTTGCCGGAAACCGGACCCGTCTGCCTTCGTCGGGCTGCCAGGTGTCGCCGACGAGGCGCCCGTGAGCATACTGCCGCTGGGGACACTGACTGCGATCGTCCAGGAGGTCCGAGCTCGCGACTTCACCGACGAGGCCTGGCAGGCACGCCTGTCCGACCAGCGGGAGCTGGAACGTTACGCACGCGCCCACCATGACGTCGTTACTGTGGCTGCCGCCTGCTGCCCTACAGTGCCCTTGCCGCTGGCCACGCTGTACCACGATGAACAGAGGGCGAGGGACGCACTTACCAACGCGGCGGACCGCTTTCATGCAGCACTACGGCGCATCGCGCACCATGCCGAATGGGGCGTAAAGGTGTACTCGCCACCCTGCCCACCGGACGATTCGAGCCGTAGGGCCGCGCCGGCCGACCGGTCCCGACCGGCACCCGGAGCAGGCCTTGCTTACCTGGAGCGCAAGCGAGGTGTGCAGGAACGTCGCGACCAGAGCCAGGACGAGGCGCTGCAGGCTGCCGAAACGGTAGATTCCGAAGTCCGTCGCCTCGCCACGGCGTCCCGTAGGTTGCGACCGCATGCCCCCCAGCTTGCCGGGGAACGGCGGATCCAGGTCCTCAACGCAACCTATTTGGTAGCCGAACAGCGCGCCCACGAACTCGCCCTGCTGACACGGTCGTTGCGAGCACGGACCGGGGTGGAGATCGAGCTGTCGGGGCCGTGGGTGCCCTACTCATTCATTGGCGAGGTGTAGACCGTGACCTACGACGACGTGGCGCCTTGGGACAGCCCCGGGCCACTGAACGGCCCCATCGGAGTGCCTCTCGTCGATCTGTTGGACCGACTCCTGGCCACCGGGGTGGTCATCAGCGGCGACCTGGTCATCGCCATCGCCGACGTTCCCCTGGTGCGCCTGTCGCTTCATGCTCTGTTGTCGTCCGTCAACGAACGCGTTCCGGCGCCCTGGGCGGACGGAGGCCCGTTGTGACCGGATCTCGACTTGATCTTGACTCCGACAAGATGGGGCGGGACCTCGTCGCCTTCGTGCTCACCGTGGTCGAACTCCTCCGGCAGTTGATGGAGCGGCAGGCAATTCGACGTGTCGATCAAGGCGATCTCAGTGATGCGCAGGCTGACGAGATCGGAACCACCCTGATGCTGCTCGACCAGCGGATGGCAGAACTCTGCGAGCAGCACGGAGTCCGGCCGGAGGATCTCAACCTCGACCTCGGGCCACTCGGAACCCTCCTGCCGCGGAGCTGATGGTGCAGGCCTGCAGCCTACGAGCGACTCGAGTACCGGGCATCACGTGGAACCTGCACCATCGATCTCTTGGCGTCGACCGCACATGCGGCAGAAGTTGATCTCGAGATGGATCACCAGTAGTGCCGTCGGCCGCCGACTGCGTGGCCGACGCTCCCCAGAATCCACAGCACAACCCCGATGATCACCAGGATTCCTCCGATGGTCCAGAGAATGCTGATGCCTGCCAGAAGCCCGATGATGAGCAGAATAACTCCGAGGATGATCATCGTATCCTCCGCTACGGGAGCTTGACTCCCTGGTTGCCGGATGCCCGTGAGTTCAGACGCCGAAATGGAGTTTCGAGCAGGGGCACGCCCCTTGCGAGAGCTGTCCTCTTGCGCCTTCGCGGAAGCACCTGGCGTCCAATGTCATGATTGCGTCAGCGCTTGAAGGAGTCCTTGGAGTGCTCCTTCGCGCCCCGCATCATGCCCCGTGCTTCGAGAGCGGCGCCTTTCGCTGCAAGGGTTTCTTTGTGTGCTGCGTGAGCCGCCTTCCGCAGGGTCTTTCCGACGACCTGTTCGGCCTTTGCCTTGGCTCGTTCTCCGGCAGTCATCTCGATACCTCCACGGAGCCTCACTGACCCTGTGCCCGTGAGGCAGGGGATAAAAACATAAGAGCCGCAGGGAACAAGAAAGGGGGCGACAAGTCGCCCCCTTAGCATCAGCCCCCCGATTTTCGAGACAGGGATAGTGCACCTTTGCTACCACGAGTTCGCCGCCATCCGGTCGGGGAACCCACCCCGGGCGGATGGCGTCTGCGGAGCCCGCGACGCCGAGGTGGACGAGGACATCGCGTTGGCCGTGAGGCATCGTTCTGCGTTTCCCTCATGCTCACCGGGACACCGCCACGGCAAGGCGCTCGACGCTTGGGCCGGGGTGAACAGACGCGCTGGAAGCAGTCGGCATTCGCACCTCACCAGACGTCCCCGGCTCACCTGACCAGACGTCCCCGGCTCATGGGTGACGTCGATGAAGGAGGAACCGATCGGCATTGATCGAGCGGACCGGTGGGGGATCTTCGTCGCCACGGGGCCGGCCACATGGCTCGGCCTCGGGCAGGCTCCGGCCATGTACGAGTGCGCCGTATACGGGGACACTCGGCCCGATGCAAGAAGCGGTAGTAAGGGACTCCGTTGCCAGGCGCCATTGCCGGAAATCGGACCCGGGAACGTTTCATTTCAACGGCTGTCCGGCACGTCGGAGCGGTGCCTTTCCGCCCAGGTAGGGCGCGATCGGGTCTAGGATGCGCATCCGGTCGGGTTCTGGCCGGAAGCGGCGACAACCGTCGCACCAACGGCGACGAAGAGCGTGCGTCCCACCATCGTCGGTCAGATGGCGGTGAAACGTGTGGCGCAGACGTTCCCCGACACTCGGATCCCCCGTGTCAGCAGCGGGATCAGGCGCCACGGGATGCGAAGTACTGCTTGAAGCACCTGCGGTTGTCGGTGACTTGCCATTTGACGAAGCCGAGCTCGTCACCGAAGGTCTCGGCGAAGCCCGCAGGCTCGCAGTCCGGCCGGAGCGGTGCCATGGTAATTACGTCGCCCAGGGTGGAAGGCGACGAGGCGAGGTCAGCCCATTTCGCTTCACCGCCGACGGCCGTCGCCTGCTTCCTCACATCAGGCCGACACTCCGACGCTTCTCGTTCCGATCCCCCCTGAACCAAGTAGCTGTTGTTAAAGAATTCAGGGCTGCGAAAAGTCCGTGGAGCAACTTTCCGGTTTAAGATTGGAATCTCGGGTGACTCGAGAGGGCGAACCTATTTCGAGCGAGACAGGGTGTGAGTGGTTGTGGCTGGGGACGAGAAGGCTAAGGCTAAGGGCGAGCAAGTCAAGGGCAAGGTCAAGCGGGCCGTCGGTGGTGCGGTCGGCAACGAGTCCCTGAAGGCCAAGGGGCACGCCGAAGAGTCCAAGGGTGACATGCGCGCGGCCAAGGAGAAGACCAAGGACGCCATCAAGCCCAAGTAGGCGCGCCGCTCATGATCCCGGCAGCCGCCATGGCTGCCGGGATTTGGGCTGCCTGCGCCAGCAGCGCTCTGCGCCGCCCCTCGGGAGCGTGTCCTCCCGTCCGTGCGCGTCGAGGCCTGCATGGCTGTGTACGTGAGAACGGTTGTCCGGCGCTATGTGGTCGAGCCAGCGTTGGAATCAGACGAGGAAGCAGCTGGCGGAAGAGCCGTTGGAGCCCTCGTACCTGTCGCTGTCACCGACGAGGGCTGCCGTCGTACCTCGAGAGCGATTCTGGCTGAGCACGATGCTTGTGCACTCAGGTCGGCAGAGGAGGTCAGACGTCTCCTCGGCCGCTCCGACGCTCGGTCCGGTCCGGTCCCGAGACCCGTCTGGCTGCTGTTGGTGAAGCTTGGCCTGGCCGCTGCATGAGTCACGCGGACGGCGGCAGCAATGTGCCGAGTGGCCCCAAGTCCAGATTTAGGTCTTCCATCGTCATCCCGTACTCGGCACACATACTGGCCATGCGTTCGTGAAGGACCATGAGCGTGGCACCGAGGCGCTCCTCCTGCTCTTCGGTGAGGTCGCCCTGGTCGACCCGGTGGAGCGCCTGGCGTTCCATGAGCTGACGCAACAGTTCCACAAGCGTGAGAACCAGCCTGACCAGGTCCCGTTCCACGGTGTCAGGGTCGGAGCTGATCCGGTGTGAGGGTGCGCGTGCGGGCTCGGCCCCCGAGAGGAGGTCACGGGGCGTGGCGGGCAGCATCCGGAAGGCGCGCGTGGCAGCCTCAGCGACCTCGGCTTGCCGCTGTGCGTGCCTACCGTGTTCTTCGGAGGTCATCCCGGTGTCCTGCTGTAGTGGGCGGGGGCCATGGCGAGGGATTGTCCGGGCCGATGGACACGATCAGGGCGCGCAGCGATATGCGCACGAGGTCGATGTCGGCGATGGAGAGCACCACATCCCCGGTGATGACCACGCCTCCGCTGAGCAGCCGGTCGAGCAGGTCTATGAGGGCGACCTGTCGGTCCGGTAGGGGGGCCACCTCGGACGATTCGTCTGCCGTCATCATGCGATTGGTCCGTCCATGGGAGGGTCCGACCCGGGAGAGGCTGCCGCGAACGAGTACGGAGCCCATGGGCCGGTGATCTCTACTCTCACTCCTTGGAGTCCCTCGGCAGCTCGTGCGGCCTCGGAGCGGAAGCTCTCAGCGCGGTCCATGGAGACGAGATACGCGTCGTTGAGGACGTTTTCGTCCCCCGCGTTAGCGAGGTCGCCCTGCTGGACACGATGACGTGCACGGCCGACCGCGAACCGGCGCCCGGCTGCTTCCACCCGCTCGGCAGCCTGCTGCGCAGCCCGGTAGACCTGGTCACGGACACCCTTCTGTGCCCTGCGCTGCAGAAGATAGGCCCGCCCCGGCGACAGAGCGCCGGCTTCGGCCGTTGCTGGGGCGGGAGTTGGAGCCGCGGGGTCTGCGTAGATCTTGACACCCCACTCGACATGACCTGCGAGCCGGGTGAGCTGCTCGTCGAACACCGCCGCTCGGTCGTCGAGCACCTCACGGGCGCGCGCGTTGTCGAGATAGACGGTGGCCAGGCGCAGAGGGAGAACGTCGGTGCGGGTCGCGAGTGCGTCGATGACGCTGTGATGGGCGCGGGCGACGGCCTCCAGCCACGCCATGTCCTCCAGATGCTGCTTGAGGGCGGCCTCCTGAAAGTCGTCCGCTCCGACGCGGCTCACCACGAGGACAATCGATGCGTCGCGGTCGCTGGTCACGAGTGCGACGCTCTCGCCGACACCAGTGAGGGTGGCGGCGAATTCTGCGAGCCCGTCGGCGTCGCGAGCTACGGCGTAGGCGTACGTGACCAGTTCACTCATCTGTCTGGCTCCGGGGATTGTGCCTCGCCTGCTCCTGTTCACCCTCGGGGAGCTCCGTGCCCTGGCGCAGGGCATCGAGCTCAGCCCTCAGCCGCCGGTTCTCTTCGGACAGCGACCGCTCTCCTCTGGCTCGGGACGAGAGTGACGGATCGTGCTCCCACCAGTCGATGCCCATCTCCTTCGCCTTGTCGACGGATGCGACCAGCAAGCGAAGTTTGATGGTGAGTAGCTCGATGTCGAGCAGGTTGATCTGGATGTCTCCCGCGATGACGATGCCCTTGTCGAGGACCCGTTCAAGGATGTCCGCGAGATTGGCTGACGAGCCTTGGGCGTAGGCCGGCGCGGCTCGGGTCGGGTACGAGCCGAGCCTGTCGACGGGAGAGTCAGTCACAGGAGTGGCCTCGCGTTCTGTAGTGCGGCTAGGGAGCGCCGCGGTCGCGACGAGCTCTGATTTCATCGAGCCGGTCGAGCAGTTCGTCTTCGCGCTCGTCGAATGTCGCCTCGTCGATCTCCCCGTCGAGCAACCGACGTTCGAGTTCCGCCAATTCACGGTGGACAGGCGCAGGGTCGTAGTACTTGTCCTCAGCGGCCTCAAGCACACGGTCCGCGACCCAGGCAACGCCTCGCACCGGTGCGAGGGGGAGGGTGAGGATTTGGGTGAGCAGGCCCATGGTGATTCCTTAGACGAAACTGTAGGGAGGCAGGGGGCCGTTGAGTCGGAAGTGGACGTCATCACCCAGCTGATTGGCGACGCTCAGCTCCGCGGTGAGGAACATCTCTTCCTGATCGTGAGGGACGAGAAACGAGACATTGAGGAAGTCTTCGCCGGTCAGCTGGGACGACTCCCTGTCCCGGGAGTAAGGGCGAAGCGCCTCGACGACCCCATGGGCCAGTGCCTGCTGGCGCGCCTGGACCTCCGCCGCGACCAACTCGCCGAGTCGTACAGGGGCCTCGGGACCGGCGGTTCCGCTGCGGATCTCGTCGTTGAGCTCCCGTGCCTCCTGCGCCGAGTCAAGAACCTGTCGTAGCAGAGTGTCTTCGTCCTGCGACACCTTGAGGTTGTACTCCACCGTGTCCTCGAGTGCCTCCAGCCTGGCCGTGTACTCCTCCGCGCGTTCCTCGAGCGCAAGACGTACTGCCTCGTCGTCCGGGGCCAGAAAACCGAACCTCAGCGGCAGCACCGCACCGTCTTCCATGAGACGGTCCTGGACCTGGTGATGCGCAGAAAGGTCCCGACGCTTGGGGCGCAGGCCGTCCGGCGCATCGCTGATGACGGCACACAGTGTTCCGCCAATCACGGTACGCAGTTGGGTGGGTGGGGTGCCCACGCCGTCGAGTCCGTCGAGCCGGAGGGGGTGCTGCTTGCTGGTGATCGAGTAGATGTATACGGCCATCGCTCATTCCTTCTCGCGGGACGAGCCTCTGCTGCGATGGGCCGTCCGCCGGGGGGACCGCCGTCGCCTTTCCACGGGCTCCCTCTCTCTGGTGTCCTCCTCCTCGGATTCGCCCTCTTCGCTCTCCTCAGGTTCGCTCTCTTCGCTGTCGTCCTCGTCGCGCCCGGTGACGCCTTTGATGGTGTCGGTGACCGCATCCACGGCGCCGGTCAGAGCGCCTTTGGACTTTCCCTTGGCGCCGCTCTCGACCGTGTCTCCGACGATGTCGGTCAGTTGGGCGGGTGCCTTCCTTCCCGCCTCGAGATCAAGGCGGTTGCAGGCTTCCGCGAAGCGCAGATAGGTGTCGACGCTAGCGACCACGATGCGGGCGTCGATCTTGAGGATCTCGATCCCTACCAACGAAACTCGGACGAACACATCGATCACGAGTCCGCGATCAAGAATGAGTTCCAGGACGTCGTACAGACTCCCTGTGCCGCCTCTGGAAACGCTGTTGCCGCCCTGCGGCACCATGGTCATGGTGCCTCCCTTCACCGACGGTGCCCTCAGCCCCGACGGTCGATCTGTCCACGTGTATAGCGCCGGACCCTCTCGTAACCCACCAGGTCGCCCTCCTTGTCCAGAGTGACGCGATAGCTGGCCATCACGCTCGTCGTCTCAGGGATGCGCTCGAGCTCCAGGACCTCGACATCCGCCACCCAGCCGTCCTCCGTCGGTTTCACCGCGGAGACCGATTCGGGGCGCCTGCCGAGCAACTCGTACAACTGCTCCGCCGCGGACCGCATGGCCTGCGCCGCGTTGCCCTTGCCGGAGCGATGCCGAGCGGCGCCGCCTCCCTCGCCGGCGCGGGCGCCCGCGCCGGACCGGCGCTTGGGAGGTCGTTCAGCGGGCATGACGCCACCGATGGTAGGAGCAAAAGCCACATTTCATGGACGAACATATAATCCCATGGTATAGGGATGTTTGCCGCCTTGCCGAAGGTGTGCTCCGTCTGAACGGCTGGATCGGCGAGTACCTGAGAGTCGTAAGCAGACGGCGCCCAGTGATACATCCCTGTGGCATCCCGCGCTTCAACTGCGGGCTGTGCAAAAGGTGTTCGCCTGACGCGAGGGCGACGCGCTTCGCCCATGGCGCACTGAGCTTCCACGAGGACGATCGCCATCATCTTCCTGCGGACCTTTAAGAGAAGGCAGTTGTTGTGGTGGCCCCACGGCGGACGGTTCCCCGTGGACGTTCGATGCGCTCTGAGCATCCGTGACCCGACAACTGCGTGAGGCTTTCCGGTGGTGGTGTGTGGACACCATGCCGGCCGCTCCTCCCGCGCGTAGCCGTCGGGGTGGTCCTGGCTCCCCCGTGTTGGTGATCACGGTGGGCTCACCGCCCTCGAGGGCCGAGACCACCGAGTTCGTCGTGCCGAGATCGATACCGACCGAGCGAGCGAGCCATCTGCCTCTCCCTCGTCTGTCGTGGTTGACGGCGACCCGTCACGCCACCCTCCGCTTGAGTCAGGTCGACCCGTTGCAACAGGAACTCGGGCATGTCCACACCGCCCCTTTTTGTATCTTTCGCACCCATGGCTCGGGGGTCACATGGCCCGCCCGGATGTAAGGGACAGGCGCGGCGCTAGCCCGACGGAATCGCGGGACACCACAGACTGGCGGCGGCCTTGCCGATGGTGGCTACCGGAATCATCCGCAGTGCATCGGTCAGGCAGCGGAGACATGTTCATTGGCCAGGGCCAGGGCCAGGGCCAGGGCCTTGGCCACGCAGGGTGTGGTCTGCTTTCCAGTCATGAGCGCTTGGGTGAGGTGGCGGTCATGACCGGGGCGGGGCGAGCAGGGCTCGCACGCCTTGGCTGGTGAGGATCACGCCGTCGTGGTGGCCAGGGTCGATGAGGAGTGCCAGGTCTTCGTCGGTGGGCCAGTTGGCTGCCAGCAGTCCAAGTTGTATCTGGTGACTTACGACAATGTCGGGGAGTGCCTGGCCCATTCGCTCTGCTGACGTGAAGACGGGGACGGCACGGAGGCGTGGTGGGTCATCAATCACGGGGAGGGTCAGTCCGCCCTCTTCCGGGTGATCGTGAGCGCCGAGTTCCGTAGGTTCAGGAACGAGGATGTCGCAGGCGGCCAGCGTGTCCAGCGCGGCCGGGTCGTCGGGTGCTTGGTGGAGGTCGCGCAGGGCATCCTGGGCGGCGGCCGCGAAAAGTTCCTCGGGGATGCTGTCGTCACACATCGTTTGTCCCCTAGTGGCTCCGAGTGGGCCGCCCGGCGCGGGTTCGCCGGGTGGGGGTCTGCCGTCTCCCCGGTACCCGGGAGTGATCCAACTATGCGGCACCAGGGTGTCGGCGGCGAGGACGGGCCCGCACGCCGGGGATGGGGGAGGGGCGAATGCTCTGAGCCGCGGAGATTTTGGTGGCCGCTGAGGCCGACAGCCGGCATCGGCCGCTGCGCGGGAGGGTGCGGACCTGCACTGCGTCACCACAGGCGACATCGGGGTGAGGATGCCGGGCTGTAAGCGGGGAAAGTCGCGCGTCAGGGATCGATGCGGCCCGGACCGACGCCGTGCTCACCGACGGCGAGTTCGAGGACATGGTCATCACCGACGTCATCGTCGAAGACCGGGCAGCCGCATGCAGGGGGCGCACCGGGACAAGTACGACGACCCCTGTGAGCTCCTGAGGTGGCTGTTGTTGTGCCACGCCCATGGCCACGCTGTAGGTCTCTCGGCGGATTGTCGGGTCACTCGGGTGAAGCAGTGGTTACATCTATCGCCGATTGCCCTGGAGGCACCCTTGGGGCTCCACCCTCATGAGCAGCGAAGCGATGAGCCTGCGGCCGAAGGTAGCTGGTCGAGTGGGGCCGCTCGGACCTGTTGTGCGCCGACATCCGCACCGAACTGGATCGCCAGCTCGCTCAGCGCAGGCGGGCGCCCAGGATCTGATCAGGCGCAAAAGGGGGCGCCACGGCCCGGGGCGGGGCCGTCGGAGGCACTCGGTATTCCGAACTCCGACGCGGCACGAAAAGAACGGCGTTACGTGTCATAGCGGTCGGGTACCCGGCCGCCATGGGCCGTTTGGAGCAGCTCGGACACGACAACGCTCGGCCCGGCGAGTCATGATCCGGCTTTCAAGGACCGTCGTCGTGACCGGGGCGAGCGTCGGCGTGGGTCTGGCCGCGGTCCTGGCCTTCGCTGCCCGCAGCGGCCGGGCCGCTCTCTTGGACCGGGGCAGTGCCGGACTGGCCGTGGCGGCGGACAATACGCGGCACGCGGGCGGCGAGGCGCCCATCGTCACCGTCGACGTGGGCGACCCCAAGGCCATCGATCGGGCTGCCCAACAGGTGGCCGACGCGTTCGGCCGGATCGATGGTGCAGTTGCCCGGCGTCAACACACCCCAAGCCGACTGGATGTTGATCCGCGTGCCGGGGCGGGCCCGCCCGCTGCCGCGATCCATGAACCGGAACTGGCCGCCCGTGCCAAAGTCCACGCAGTTGCACACCTGCGGTGGCGTGAGTACTGGGTCGGTGGGTCCAAGGCGGCCACAGTGGTGGCCAACGCGCTGGTGCCCGGTCGGCTCGGCCGATACCTCGCCCGCACCGGATACGACTCCCAGATCGAGGAAGGCGAGCATGCCGGGACCGGCCACCTCTGGCGCCCCGCCGAAGGTCCTCAGGGACGGGGCTTCGGCGCGCACGGGCGCTTCGACGCGGAGTCCGTGCCGGGCAGCGCGCAGGAATGGGTGTCCCGCAACCGGGGGCGGGCGGGTAAGGCCGCCGTCATTGTCTGCGGGGCTGCCGTCTTCGCACGCAAGGTGATCCGCAGCGCGGGAGATTCTCACCTCGGGCCGTCCCGGGGTGCTTGGTCGCTCCGGGCAGGGGGACGCGGTAAGCCCGTATGAGCGACCTCCTCGGAGGCGAAACGTAGCGCGACCTCGCATCGTGATCGTCGGTGCCGGCTTCGCCGGGTATCAGAAGGCCCGCACTCTGTGCCCGGCCGGCCGGGCACAGGGCGGAGATCATCCTCCTCAACCCGACCGACTACTTTCTGTATCTGCCCCTGCTGCCTCAGGTCGCCGCAGGCGTTCTGGAACCACGCCGTGTCACCGTCTCGCTCACCGCCACCCTGCCTCACGTGAGGCTGGTGCTGGGAGAGGCCGACGGCATCGACCTCAAGGGACAGACGGTCGGAACGGTCTGCCGGTCAGTTTGGCGCTGGAGACCGCCATCGGCCCGGTCTCGGCCAGCAGATCGAGAGCCACCGGATGCGACGGCATCTGGATGGCGACCGTGGCATGGGGCTCCCCCACATCCCAGGACGGTCGTGGGCCGGTGGCGGGCAATGAGGGGCAGCCCACCCGGCCAGAACGCCTCCACCAGGGCCCAGCCCTGCTCATCGAAGCCGGTGACCAGGTCGTCCACGGCGTCAGGAGAGGCGACCAGCACCGGCGAGGGCATGGCCCGGCCCGGCTCTTCGCCTCCAGCAACCCCTCCACCGCCCAGTGGTCGAAGACATCGGCACCGATGCCGTACACGGTGTCGGTGGGCAGCACCACCAGCTCCCCCGGCCCACCGCCAACACGGCAGCACGCACCCCCTCGGCATGCCCGGCCGCCGTGGAACAGTCATACCGACGGGCCATGCCGGCGCACCCATGGCCACCGGACGCACGCACCCGCCGCACCCCACGGGCACCGACCTGCCGGCCTGCGCACTAGTGTCTGACCGCCGCCGCCAGGACACGGTGGCGTTCGACAAGGAGGGTGGCCGCGATGACGCAGCAGTTCGGTGACTACCAGCACGAGATCTACTTCAACGCGCTCGGGGGTGTCGTCCCTGAGCTGCCCATGGCGTTCGCGGAGTTGGAGCAGCGGGCGAGCCAGGCGCTCGCGCCGTCCGTGTGGTCGTACGTCGCGGGTGGCGCGGGCGACGAGTTCACGCAGCGCGAGAACGTCACCGCATTCGAGCAGTGGGGGCTCGTGCCGCGCATGTTCGTCGGGGCGAGCCGGCGGGACCTGACCGTCGACCTGTTCGGGCTGAAGCTCGACAGCCCGCTGTTCATGTGTCCCATCGGCGTGATCGGGCTCTGCGGGCAGGACGGGCACGGGGACCTCGCGACGGCACGGGCCGCCGCGCGCACGGGGGTTCCGATGGTGGCCTCCACTCTGTCCGCGGACCCGATGGAGGACGTGGCGAAGGAGTTCGGCGAGACACCCGGTTTCTTCCAGCTCTACACGCCGACCGACCGTGACCTCGCGGAGAGCCTCGTCAGCCGCGCCGAGGCGGCCGGCTTCAAGGGGATCGTCGTCACCCTCGACACCTGGGTCACCGGCTGGCGTCCCCGCGACCTGTCCACCGGCAACTTCCCCCAGCTGCGCGGCCACTGCCTCAGCAACTACACCTCCGACCCGGTCTTCCGCTCCCGCCTCCCGCAGGGCCGTGCCGATGACCCGCAGGCCGTCGTCATGCAGTTCGCGAGCGTCTTCGGCAACCCCCTGACGTGGGACGACCTCCCCTGGCTGCGCTCGCTCACCAGCCTGCCGCTCATCGTCAAGGGCCTGTGCCACCCCGAGGACGTCCGCCGCGCCAAGGACGGCGGCGTCGACGGGATCTACTGCTCCAACCACGGCGGACGCCAGGCCAACGGAGGACTCGCCGCCATCGACGCCCTGCCCGACGTCGTGGAGGCCGCCGACGGTCTGCCCGTGCTGTTCGACTCGGGCGTGCGCTCCGGCGCCGATGCGGTCAAGGCGCTCGCCCTCGGCGCGACGGCGGTCGGAATCGGCCGCCCCTACGCCTACGGCCTCGCACTCGGCGGTGTCGACGGGATCGTGCACGTACTGCGGTCGCTGCTCGCGGAGACCGATCTGATCATGGCCGTCGACGGCTATCCGACGCTCGCCGACCTCACTCCGCAGGCTCTGCGTCGTCGGCGCTGACCAACGGCGCGTGCGGCGCGGACCGGTCCAGTTCCACGCCGAACTGGGCGCCGGCCAGCAGCGCCAGGTTCGACACCCACAGCCAGACGAGGAAGACGACGACGCCCGCCAGGGAGCCGTAGAGCTTGCTGTAGGTGCCGAGCTGCGAGGCGTAGAACGTGAAGCCCGCCGATGCGACGAGCCAGATCAGCGCGGCGAGCAGACCGCCCGGCAGGCCGTGCCGCCACCCGCGGGCGGCGGGCGGCCCCGAGCGGAACAGGACCAGGACGAGCAGCGCCACCAGGCAGAGCAGGGCAGGCCACTTGAGGAGGTTCCAGGCCGCGGCGCCCGCGTCCCCGAGCCCGAGCCGGTGCCCGAGCGACTGGGCGAGGGATCCGCTGAGCACAAGGACGAGCGCGCTGGCCACGAGGAGCGCGAGCAGGGTGCAGGCGGTCAGCAGGATGCGGTGGGCCTTGCGCCACGCGGGCCTGGTGTCGCGGACGCCGTGCAGCGTGTGCAGGGCCCGGCGGAACACGGCCGAGTAACTCGACGCGGACCACAGGGCGCTGACGGCGCCGGCGATGGTCACGGTCAGTGCCGCGGACCGCTGGTGTGCCATGTGGCGCAGGGCGCTGTGCAGGGCCTCGCCGGACTCGGCGGGCGCCCAGGCCGTCACGTGCGCGATCAGGGCGTCCGTCGTCGCCGGGCTGACCAGGCCGATGAGCGAGACGGTCACCAGCATGGCGGGCAGCAGGGCGAGGATCGAGTAGTACGTCAGCGCCGCGGCCCAGTCCGACACGTCGTCGTTCCACATCGACACCGGCGTGCGCCGCAGCGCCGCACGCAGCCGGGGCCAGTCCATCGACACCGACGTGGCGCCCGGCACGTGGCTGTGACCGGCGGAGACGGTCGTGTCGGGGGAGGGGTCGGTACGGATGACCGGGGCCGTCGGCCGCGTTCCCAAGGCGTACTCGTCTCGGTCGATGGGCGCCCGGCGGCCGCGGGTGTGAGGGCCTGCGCGCGCGGGACATGGCCCGCGATCATCTCATCGCCGGCCCCGCGCTCTGCCGGGGGAGTCGTGGATCAGGGGCGTACGGGGATGTTCCGCGCGGTCCAGTCGGCGAGAACGCGTGCGCAGTCGGCGACCGTCTCGCGCCACGTCCTGGCCGCGCCGTCGCCCGCCTCGTCACTGACGTGTTTGACGATGCGCAGCGGAACACCGGCCCGCCGGGCGGCGGACGCGAGGGCGTAGCCCTCCATGTCGACGAGCGGTGCCTGCGCGGCCAGGCGGGCGCGGGACACCTCGTCGGAGATGAAGGAGTCACCGGTCGCGAGGACAGGCCCGCCCTGGTCGGGCAGGTCGATCGGCGCACCGTACGTCTCGCCCGTCAGGGAGGCGAGCACGGCGTCGTCGAGGTCGTGCTGGATCACGGAGCCGATGACGTGGGTGCCCGTCCAGCCGGGACGCAGCGCGCCCGCCGTGCCCAGGTTCACGATGTCCGAGGGGTGCGGGCCGCGGGCCAGGACCGTGGCGAGGGCGGTGGCCGCGTTGACCTTGCCCATTCCGGTGAGCAGGACGGGAAGATCCGTTTCGAGGAACTGCGCCTCTTCCTTCACTGCCAGTACGAGCAGGGGGCGTCCGGCGGTGATCTCACGTGTGAGTTCCATGCCGCAACGGTAGCGCCGGGGCGCTCGCCCACCCGCAGCCGGGGCACGGCACGGGAGTCCGACGGCGAGATGGACGGCGGCCGTGCCCACCTTCGCGAGCGGACGTGGGTCGATCGAACGCGCCGGTGAAATCGCGGGGTCAGTCGCGGCCGGACGCGCGGGCGCCTGCGCGGGGCGAGAGGCCGAGCAGCCGCAGGTACATCGCCGTGAGATCGGCGACCGCCTGGTCCCGGCACGCCGGGTCGGCGGCCACGGACCGGGCGAAACCCGCGACCATGCCGGCCGCGGCGGTGGCCACGGACTCCGGTGAACCGGCCGGATCGGCCAGGCCCTGACGCACCAGACGGGCGATGTAGCGCGCGGTGCGCCCGCGCGGGCGGTCGCTGATCTCGTCGCGGAGCACGCGCATCGCCGGATCCGTGAGCGACTGGTGGTCGAGGACGGTCATGAACGCGAGGTTGTCCACATAGGCGTCCAGGAACGCCGCGTTGGTCCGCTCGGCGAGCAGGTACGGGTCCTCGGCCTCGGGGTCGGCCGTCTCCTGCGCCGCGAGGAACCGGTCCCGGAGATCGGCGGCGAGCACGGCGAAGACATCCTGCTTCGAAGCGAAGTAGACGTAGAACGTGGCGCGGCCGACGTCGGCCTGTGTCGTGATGTCGGCGATCGTCGTGCGCGCATAGCCGCGCTGCTCGAAGACCGTGCGGGCCGCCGTGAGCAGCCGGGCGCGCGTGGCGCTGTCCTGGCGGTCCAGCTTGTCGCGCACGGTCCAGGAGTTTTTCGCGGTCGGCATGGCCCCAGCTTATTGACGTTGACGCTGGCGTCAACGCAGACTGGGCCCGCCATTGACGTTGACGCCAGCGTCAACGCATCGGCGCGTCGGCACGTGATGCGGCGCCCGAAGCCGTCACGTACAGCCCAAAGCCGTCCGTCACGTACACAAGGCCCGCATCCAGGGCCCATGGAGGAGACGTCCGATGACAGGTGTGCTGATCGCGAACCGGGGCGAGATCGCGGTCCGGATCCACCGGGCGGCGTCGGCGCTCGGCCTGCGGACCGTGGCCGTGCACTCCGCGGACGACCGCTCGGCGGCCCATGTACGGCTCGCCGACGAGGCCCATCTGCTCAAGGGCGACGGCGTCGCCGCCTATCTCGACGCGCGCCAGCTCGTGGGGATCGCCGGGCGCGCGGGCTGCGATCTGGTCCATCCCGGCTACGGGTTCCTCAGTGAGAACGCCGACTTCGCCCAGGCCTGTGCCGAGGCGGGGCCGACCTTCGTGGGGCCCACCCCGGAACTCCTCTCCCTCTTCGGCGACAAGGCGAGTTCACGGGCGCTCGCCGTCCGGCACGGCGTCCCCGTCCTCGCGGCGACCGGCGCCCCGGCCTCGCTCGCGCAGGCCACGGAGCTCCTGGCCGGCGCGCGCCACGGCGTCATGGTGAAGGCCGTCGCCGGGGGAGGCGGCCGCGGCATGCGCGTGGTGCACGACGCGTCGGACCTCGCCTGGGCCTACGAGCGCTGCCGCTCCGAGGCCGAGCGCGCCTTCGGCAACGGTGACGTGTACGTCGAGCAACTCCTGCCCCGTGCCAAGCACATCGAGATCCAGATCGTCGGGGACGGCACCGGGCAGGTCACCCACCTGTGGGACCGTGAGTGCTCGGTCCAGCGCCGCAACCAGAAGCTGATCGAGGTCGCGCCCAGCCCGTGGCTCCCCGCGCGCACGCGTGACCTGCTGATCGAGGCGGCGGTCACGATGGCGTCCGCGACCCGGTATCTCGGCCTCGGGACCTTCGAGTTCCTCGTCGACGCCGACGACCCGGACGCCTACTACTTCATCGAGACCAATCCGCGCCTCCAGGTCGAGCACACCATCACCGAGGAGCTCACCGGCGTAGACCTGGTGGCCACCCAACTGCGCCTCGCCCAGGGCAGGTCGCTGGCCGAACTCGGCCTCCTCCAGGAGGACGTCCCACGGCCGCGTGGCTTCGCGATCCAGACCCGCGTCAACCTCGAAGAGCTGTCCGCGGACGGCACCGCACGTGCCTCGCAGGGCACACTGACCGCCTTCGAGGCCCCCGGCGGTCCCGGCGTGCGCGTGGACACCCACGGCCGCGCGGGCCTGGAGATCAGGGGCTGGTACGACTCGCTCGTGGCCAAGGTGATCACCCGCACCGTTCGCGGCGACTTCGCCGACGCGGCCGGGCGGGCGGCCGCCGCGCTCGGCGAGTTCACGCTCTGCGGTGTCCCGTCGAACATCCCGCTGCTGTGCGCCGTCCTGCGCCACGAGTCCTTCCGGGACGGCACGGTGACGACCGCCTTCGTCAACGAACACCTCGACAAGCTCGTACCGGGAGCTGTTCCGCCGGGGGAGAACCACGGCTCGGTCCTCACCGCCCTGTCCGCGGGCAGCGTCGTCGACGTCTGCGTGGAGCCGGGCGCCGAGGTCGCGGCCGGTGCGCCACTGGTCGTCCTCGAGGCGATGAAGATGGAACACGTCCTGACCGCGCCCCGGGGAGGAGTCGTTCGCGAGGTCCGCGCGAGCGTCGGAGACGTCGTCCCGGCCGGTGCCGAACTCGTCGTCTTCTCACCTTCGGCGGGCGAGGACAGCGTCGACGAAGCGGCGGCCGACGTCGATCTCGACGTCATCAGGCCCGACCTCGCCGAGGTCGTCGAGCGCCATCGCGTCACCCTCGACGAGGCCAGGCCGCAGGCCGTCGAGCGCCGCAGGCGCACCGGTCACCGCACCGCACGCGAGAACCTCGCCGACCTCTGCGACCCGGGCACCTTCACCGAGTACGGCGCCCTGGCGATCGCCGCGCAGCGCCGCCGCAGGACCCTCGACGACCTGATCGCCAACACCCCGGCCGACGGCATCCTCACCGGCGTCGCCCAGGTCAACGGCGCGCAGTTCGGCGATCGGCGCAGTCAGTGCGCCGTCCTGGCGTACGACTACACGGTCCTCGCCGGCACGCAGGGGATGCTCAACCACAAGAAGACCGACCGCCTGCTCGAACTCGCCGAGCGGCAGCGGATCCCGGTCGTGCTCTTCGCGGAGGGCGGCGGCGGACGCCCCGGCGACACCGACATGATGGCGGTCGCCGGGCTGGACGTCCCCACCTTCGCCACCCTCGCCCGGCTCAGTGGGCAGGTGCCGACGGTCGGCATCGTCACCGGGCGCTGCTTCGCGGGCAACGCCGCGCTCCTCGGCTGCTGCGACGTCGTCATCGCGACCGCCGACGCCACGGTCGGCATGAGCGGCCCCGCGATGATCGAGGCGGGCGGCCTGGGCCACTTCCTGCCGGAGGAGGTCGGACCGATGTCCGTCCAGGTCCCGAACGGTGTCGTGGACATCCTGGTCGACGACGAGGCCGAGGCCACAGCGGTCGCCAAGCAGTATCTCTCCTATTTCCAGGGCGAGTTGACCGACTGGGACTGCGCGGACCAGCGCCTCCTGAGGCACGTCGTCCCTGAGAACCGGCTGCGCGCGTACGACGTCCGGGAGGCGGTCACCCTCTTCGCCGACACCGACTCGGTCCTGGAACTGCGCCGCGAGTTCGGCGTCGGCGTCATCACCGCGCTCATACGGGTCGAAGGGCGGCCGATGGGCCTGGTCGCCAACAACCCCCAGCACCTCGGCGGCGCCATCGACAGCGACGCGGCGGACAAGATGGCCCGCTTCCTCCAACTCTGCGACGCCCACGGCCTGCCCGTGGTCACCCTGTGCGACACACCAGGGTTCATGGTGGGCCCGGACGCCGAGAGGACAGCGACCGTACGGCACTTCAGCCGGCTCTTCGTCGCGGGCGCCCATCTCGGTGTCCCGGTCTTCTCCGCCGTCCTGCGCAAGGGCTACGGCCTCGGCGCCATGGCGATGACCGGCGGCGGCTTCCGCGCCCCCGCGGCGATGGTCGCCTGGCCCACCGGCGAGATCGGCCCGATGGGCCTGGAGGGCGCGGTCCGGCTCGGCTACCGGCGCGAACTCGAAGCCATCGCCGACCCGCAGGAGCGCCGGGCCGCGTACGAGGCGCTGCTCGCGGAGCAGTACGAGCGGGGCAAGGCGCTCAACGCGGGGACGACCTTCGAGGTCGACGACGTGATCGACCCGGCCGACACCCGCCGCTGGATCACCATGGCGTTCGCCCAGCACCCCACGCACCCGGATCGGCGTCCGCAGCCGCAGTCGCGTGCGCCCGAGGGGCGCTCCCGCACTCGCTTCGTCGACCCGTGGTGACGCCGGAGCGGTGAAGATCCAGGCAGGTCAGGTCGGGACAACAAACCGAGGAGCCGCATGAAGATCGAGGAGTACCTGGAAGACCTCCGCGCCCGTCAGGCCCGGGTCCGTCCGCACGGCACCCCGTCCGACGTCGTGTACCCGCTCGGCGAGATCTCCGTGCCGGAGCATGTCGCGCACTGGGCGCGGCTGCGCCCCGACCGGGCCGCGATCGTCTTCGAGGGCCGCACCGTCACCTACCGTGAACTCGACGAGCTGAGCCGCCGGGTGGCAGGACGGCTCACTTCCGAGGGGATCGGCGCAGGGGACCGGGTCGCCGTCCACCTGCCCAACTGCCCCCAGTTCCTTGTCGCTTTCCTGGCTGTGCTGCGCCTCGGTGCGGTGCACGTGCCGGTCAACCCGATGTTCCAGAGCGCCGAACTCGCCTACGAACTCGCGGACTGCGGCGCCGAGACCGTCATCACCCTGGACACCTCGCTCCCGCTGCTCGCTGCCGTACGCCAACAGACCGCCGTTCGCCGGGTGTTCGTCACCTCGCTCGCTGAGATGTCCGAGGCCGCGACCGCCCCCGATGCCGTGGCGATCGAGGGGCTCGCGGTCCACACGTGGGCGCAGGCCGTGGCCCACGAGCCGGTCGACGGCGCCCCCGCCGACCTCGACGCCCTGGCTGCCCTGAACTACACGGGCGGCACGTCCGGGCTTCCCAAGGGCTGCATGCACACCCAGCGGCACATGATCTACACCATCGCCACCAGCGCCGGAGCCACCCGCCAGACGGCCGACGGCGAGGTGGTGGTCCTGTGCTACATCCCGGTCTTCTGGATCGCGGGCGAGGACCTGGGCATCCTCAATCCCCTGATGCTGGGCGGTACTTCGGTCCTCATGACGCGCTGGGACCCGGCGCGCGTGCTGCGGGCGATCGACGACCACAAGGTCACCACGATGGTCGGCATCGTGGAGAACTACCTGGAACTCCTCGACCGGCCCGACTTCGCCTCGTACGACCTGAGTTCCCTCGTCGACCCGCTCTGCACGTCGTTCATCCGCAAGCTCGACGTCGGGGTCCGGCGGCGCTGGACGGCCGCGGTGGGCGTCCACTCGGTCCTGCGTGAGGCCGCGTACGGCATGACCGAGACGCACACGATCGACGTGACACCGTACGGGTTCCAGGACGGGGACCACGATCTGCACGCCGACCCCGTCTTCTGCGGACTGCCCATGCCCGGTACGGACATCGCCGTGCTGTCGCCCGTGACCGGTGAACCGCTGCCGCTCGGCGAGGCGGGCGAGATCGTCGTCCGCAGTCCCTCGGTGACGACCGGCTACTGGAACAAGCCGGACGCCACGGCGCACCAGCTGCGTGACGGATGGCTGTACACGGGGGACAACGGCCGGATCGACGACGACGGCTGTCTGCACTACCTCGGCCGCGACAAGGATCTCATCAAGGTGCGGGGCATGAGCGTCTTTCCCGCGGAGGTCGAGATGCTGCTGTGCCGCCACCCCGACGTGGACACGGCCGCCGTCGTCCCGGCCGACGACCTGACGAAGGGGCAGATCCCGGTGGCGTTCGTGATGCTCCGTCAAAAGGGCGCGGTGGAAGCCTCGGTACTGATGGACTGGGCCCGCGAAAGCATGGCGTCCTACAAGGTTCCCCTCGTGGAGACGGTCGACGAGATGCCGATGACGACGACGATGAAGATCCGGAAGGTGGACCTGGTGGCCCGCGCGCAGCAGCTCGCAGACGAACGCGGTCAGTAGTAGCCCCGCTCGCCGTCGAGGAGTTCACGGATCGCGTCGAGGTGACCGGCGTGCCGGGCCGTCTCTTCGATCATGTGCAGGAGGATCCAGCGCAGATTCGCCGCCCCCGCGCGGAATTCGGGGTGCCGGCCCGGCTGGTCGAGGGAGTGTGCGGCGGTGATCTCGTTCGACCGGGTGTACTGGCGCGCGTACTCGCCGAGGAGCTGGTCGAGGGCGACGCCGTCGGCCAGCATGTCGGCGTCCTCCGGCCCGTCGTCGAACTGCGGGCCCTCGGCCGCGCCGCCCATCAGCATGACCTCGAACCAGCAGTGCTCGACCCACCGCAGATGCGACACGACCCCCGCCAAGGTCATGGCGGGGGACGCGGGGAGTACGGAGCGATGGGCGTCCTTCTCGGACACGCCCTCACACTTCCACTCGATGATGGCGCGCTGCATGTCCAGCCAGGCCACCAACTGCGTGCGCTCGTCGGCGTCGTAGGGAGGGCGTATGCGAGGAAGAGTCATGGGCGGGGACGCTACCGGTCGCGCTGTCCCCGGCGCACGGGATTTGATGTGGGCGGCTCAGGCCGCGGGGCGCGACGCGCGTTCCTTGGCGGCAGGGACCGAGGCGGGGCGCGGCTCGGGGTGCGGCCCAGGGTGGGGCTGGAGGTGCGGTGGGACCGACGGCGAGAGGGGCGGCGGAGTGGCCGCGGGTATGACGGCCGGCGCGAGTGCCGGCACGGGCGTGCGTATCCGTCGCGGGGCGGCGATGACGTGGCAGTGCGGGGCGCCGAGGCGCTCGCCGAGTCGGCGTGCGTCCCTCGGCAGATCGCGCCGCCAGGCCATGGCGACGATGGGCGCGAGCAGCATCAGGGCGCCCGCCAGGCGGCACTGCACGGTGAGGCGCAGGAGGGTGCCGCGGCGGCGCGGCGAGAGCGTGAACGAGTAGAACGGGGTCTGGGCGCCCAGGGGGTTCCACATCCGGTCGCCACGGAAGACGAGGTGCTCGCCCGGGACGTACGCCACGCACTGGAGCAGCTGGTCCCGGTGACGCCCGGGAAAGCGGTACACATGGGCCACGCCGGGGCCTGCGGGCTCTGCGCTCTCGGCGACGCTGGCGACCCCTGAGAACCAGAGTTCGAGATTGCGTGCGTCGGCAAGGAAGTCGTACACCTCATTGACGGATCGGCTGATGTGGACGTCCACGGAAATCTCTGGCATCACGCACCTCCCCGGCGCCCGTCCGGTCGTCGGCGCGGTTGCCGACGGGTACGACACCCCACGGGCTCTACATTCCAAACGTGCGTGCGGATCGGCTCCACGACATCTCGGGTTAGCCCGAACGGGTGACAGGGCAGGCACGTACGGTGGTCGCCTGCCCGGAACACCGCCTGCCATGCGGCTCGGGGCGGCTGGGGGTGTGAGGGAGGTGCGGGGGAGGTGTGAGCGGGGTGGGCCGGGTCTCCATCGATCGAGGGACCTCGCGCCGGGTGTGTTGAACGTTCGTTAAATCTACGGCTGGTGTGCCCGCCGCAGCTCCGCCTTCAGGACCTTCCCCGCGGCCGAGGTCGGCAGCGCCTCCAGGAACCGCACCTCACGCACCCGCTGGTACGGCGCGACGCGGGTGGACACGTACGCCATGAGTTCCTGGGCGAGTGCCGGTCCGGGGGCCGGCACTGCATCGGGGCGCGCCACGACGCACGCCACGGGGATCTCGCCCGCCTCCGTGGCGGGAACCCCGATCACCGAGACCTGCGCGACCGCCGGATGTCCGCTGAGGATCTCCTCCAGTTGGCCCGGATAGACGTTGTATCCCTTGTAGATGAGCATGTCCTTGGCGCGCCCCACGATGTAGACGTGGCCGCGCTCGTCGCACCGCGCCAGGTCGCCCGTGCGCAGCCAGCCGTCGACGAACTGCTCGGCCGTGAGTTCCGGGTGGCGGTGGTAGCCCGCCGTGATCTGCGGGCCGCGCGCCCACAGCTCCCCCGTCTCGCCGTCGGGGACGCGACTCCCGGTCTGTACGAGGTCCCGGATCTCGACCTCGGTGTCGAACACGGGCAGGCCGACCGACCCGGTCGGCACCGGGTCGTCGGGGTCGACGATCCCCGACGTGACACCCATGGTGGCCTCGGTCAGCCCGTACCCCTCCACGACACAGGCCCGGGGGAAGAGCGTCCGCAGGGCCCGCAGTGTCGTCGTATCGATGGGCGCGGCACCCGAGTTGACCACGCGGACCGCCGGGAGCGCGCGACCCTGCGCGGCGGGGGCGGCGAGCAGGGCGTGGAAGAGCGCGGGGGAGCCGGCGATCTGGGTGGCTTCGAACTTCTCGGCCAGTTCGAGGAACCGCTCGGGGTCGAAACGGCCGGCGAGGACGCTCGTCAGCCCCGCGAGCACGCCGATCGACTGGCCCACCAGGCCCATGGCGTGGAAGAACGGCGCGACGGCGATCGAGAGGCCCTGCCCGGGAGGGTTGGTGTACTCGGTGGCGGCCTCGGGCACCGGGTCGAGGAAGATGCCCCCGTCGGGGTCCACCGCGGGTACGGCCGCCGCGCGCCAGCACGTGAACTGGAGGCAGTTCGCCACGACATGGCGGTGCAGCACCTGGACCGCCTTCGAGCGCCCCGTCGTGCCGCCCGTGAAGGACAGGTGGGCGACCGCGTCGGGCGAAACGTGCGGGCCGGGCTCCGCCTCGCCCGCGAGCAGCTCGGTGAGCGGCACCGTGCCGTCGGGGTGCGCCGGATCGCCGGGTGCGACGGCCGACGGCGGTACGACGGCGACCAGTTCGAGCGCGTCGGTGCCCGCCGCGAGAAGCGCCGCGGCCGTGGCCGGGTGCGTCACGACCGCGCGGGCGCCCGCCTCGTCCAGCTGTGCGCGCACGGCGGCCGGGGGGAGGGTCGGGTTGATCGGCGCCACGATCGCGCCGGCCAGCAGGATCCCGTAGTAAGTAACGGGAAACCAGAGGGAGTTGGGCTGATGCAGTGCTACCACGGTGCCTTGGGTGACGCCGTGGTCGCGCAGGCCTCGGGCGAGGCGGAGTGCCTGTTCGTGCAGTTCCGCGTAGGTCAGCGTGTCGTCGCCGTCGCGCAGGGCGACGCGGTCGGGGTATCTCCTGGCCGAGCCGGCGAGGATGTCTCCGACGGCCGCCTCCGGGTAGGAGAGGCGGGCCGGCATGCCCTTGGGGCGGCGACGGATCACGCGACAACTCCCTTGTCGACGGGTGCGACGGGCGTGCTGTCAGAACATTCGGCGCTGTCAGAACATTCGTTAAGCTACGGTCCCCGCCGGTGCGTGTCCAGACGTCTGCAGCAGGGCCCGGTTGGGCGTCATCGAAGCAGTGGCCTCCGCGCACAGCCTGCCCGCCGAGTCCTCGACGGCCGCCCGTACCAGCGTCCGGAGCCGGCCCGGCTTGAGCACCGTCCCGACCACCTTGTACGTGGCGTCCGCCCGGAGCGGGCGCAGGTACTCGACGTTCAGGCTCATCGTCAGGAACGGTGTGAGCGGCTCGCTCCCGGACATCACGGCGGCGCCGCACGCCTCGTCGAGCGTCGTCGCGATGAAGCCGCCGTGCACGACACCGCCCCGGTTGAGCAGGGACTCCCCGGGCGACCAGGCCATCTCCACCCGTCCCTTGTCGACCTGGGTGATACGCAGGCCGAACTGCGTATAGGGGACGTGCGGCGAGTGCCCCAGTTCCTCGGCGAGCGTGCGGATGCGGTCGAGGCCGGTGCCTGCGCCCCAGGAGAAGTCGGGCATGTGGAGTGGATTCCTTCCGGTTGCACTGCGGGGGTGGGCGGGGTCAGGCGGTCGCGGGCCGGTGGCGGATCAGCGCTTCCTGGAGCACCGAGGCGACCAACTGGCCGTCCTGCGACCAGAGTTCACCGCGTGACATCGCGCGGCCGTCGGACAGGTTCGTGGTGTGCTGGGCGTACAGCAGCCAGGCGTCGGCGCGCGCGGGACGGTGGAACCACATGGCGTGGTCCAGCGACGCCAGCCGCACCCTCGGCCGCCGGGTACGCCGCGCACCGGGCGACTCCCAGGGAAGCGCGGCCGTGGGGGAGATCGTCAGGTCGGAGAGGTAGGCGAGCGCCGCGGCGTGCAGCACAGGCTCGTCGGGCAGCGGTCGCGCCGCCCGCAGCCAGCAGCGCCGCCGCGACATGCCCTCCGCCCGCGCCGCCAGTTCATCGGCGTCCGCCTCCACGATCCGCAGGTCGACGGCGCGGGGGATGACGGATTCCGCGAACCGCTCCGGGTGCTCCCGGGCCATCACCTGGTACGGGGCCTCGCACGCGTCCGGCGCCGGTGCGCCGGGCATCTCCGGCTGATGGTCGAGCGCGTTCTCGGCCTTCTTGAAGGAGGCGGAGAGACTGAGCACGGTCATGCCGTCCTGGCGTGCGGCCACCTGCCGAGCCGCGTAGGACGCCCCGTCCCGCAACCGCTCCACCTCGTACGAGACCGGGGCCTGTGGGGCCACCGGACGCAGGAAGTAGGCGTGCAGGGAGTGCGGTTGCCGCCCGCCGTCGACCGTGCGCCCCGCCGCCAGCAGAGCCTGCGCGAGCGTGACCCCGCCGAAGGCCAGCGGCGGCCGGCCCGTGTGCGGCATGCCGGTGAAGGCGCTGTCGCCCGACGCGTCGAGATCCAGTAGCTCACCGAGGGGGAGCAGGTCCGCGCGGCCGGACGTGGCATCGGCCTGCGCCACGGCGAGTTGGTTGTATTGAGCACCCATGGTCGGCATGCTGCCAGTCCGGACGCCCCCAGGGCTGTGACGGTGATCACGTGGCCCGCAGCCGTGCCGCCAGGATCGGAACTCCGAGGCGTCCGCGCTGGTCATTTGCCCTGTGACCGGCCGGTTCGTGGTGTGTGCCAGTACACTCGGCGGCGTCCCGCTCCGACTGTTCGACCGTTCGTTCAGCGCGCGGCGCCGGGACGGGAGCAGGAGATCGGAGAACTGTGTCCACGCAACCCGCAGGCCACAAGGCCATCGTCGAGGCTGCCCGGCAGGAGTTCTCCGAGCGGGGCTACGGAACCACCTCGATCCGCGACATCGCCCAGCGCGCGGGGGTGAGCCTGTCCGCCCTGTACTACTACTACAAAGGCAAGCAGGACCTCCTGGTCGCCATCCTCGACGACGGTCTCGACGCCTACTTCAACGCGTGCGACGAGGCGTTGGAGGCGGCGGGCGACGACCCCGCCGAGCAACTGGAGGCGCTCGTCGCGGCGACCGTACGGTTCCGTACCGACCACCCCGTGAAGAGCAGCATCGTGCTGACCGAAGGGCGCAGCCTGGAGCCGGAGCACCTGGCGCGCTACCGGAAGAACGAGGCGCGCGGCAGCCGGCAGTTCCGCGAGGTCGTCGAGCGGGGCGTGACACAGGGCATCTTCCTCACCCCGTACCCGGACGACGCCCGGCGCGCGGTGATCGCCATGTGCAACGCGATCGCGGAGTGGTACCGGACGGAAGGACCCGTGTCCGTGGACGAGTTGGTCGAGAGGTACGTGGCCCTCGCGCTGACCGTGGTCGAGTACCGCCCCCGCGCCGTACGCCGACCCGCGCGCGCCTGACACCGAAGCGCCACCGCGTCACCCGGCAGGGGCCGCCGTCACATGCGGCGATCCGTCGTCGTCAAGGAACTCGACCACCGCGAGAGCGATGAGCGCACACAGCGCGATCCATACGATGACGACGCCCGTCGGACGGTCCCACACCAGCATGATCACGGCCGACACCACGACGACGGTCCAGTTCAGCCACGTCTTCGCCCGGTGCACCCAGGCGCCCACCGGGCCGCCCGTGAGGCCGGCCGCGTCGCGCACCGCGCCGATGCCGCCGCGCCACATGGCCTTGACCCGGGTCGCGGCACGGCCGTCGCCGGTCAGCCAGGCCGCGAGCGCCACCACCACACCGACGGTGATCACCATGCGCACGGTCGTCCGCAGGTACCGCACCAGCGCGTCGTACACGGCCCCGGCGGCGGGCTGCGAGATCTCGGCGGGCAACCCGTCGAGGTAGATCGCGCGGAAGACCCACAGGCCGATGCCGAGGATCGCGGCGCCCACCGCGACGGCGATCCCCGCCGCCACGAGCGCGCGGCGCCTGCGGACGGCCAGGAGGACGGCGCAGGCGGCGAGGACCAGGGTCATGACCGGCAGCCAGACACCCATGAGCTGGAGCAGCCGGAACCCCTTCTTGACCTTTCCGATGGAGTCCGACGTCATGACCGTGAAGTCGGTGTGCACCTCGGGGATCTTCGAGGCGACCTTGAGGCCGCGGTCGACGAGCCGCTGTTTCACCTCCTCGATGACGGGAGCCAGGTCGATGGTCACCGCGTCGTTCGTGAGCTTGACGGCGCCGCCGCCGCTCCCGGTCAGCGCCTTGTCGACCGCCGTGTGCACGCGCCGGTTGAGGCCGGTCCACAGCGTCTCGAACGCGTCGCTCGACACGAACTTCTGCACGGTGTCGTGTACGAATCCGCTGAGTCCGCTGGTGAGCGGGCCGCTCAGCCTCCCCAATGCCTTTTCGAGCCTCGGCCGGTCCTCGGGTGCCACGTCGCTGAGGAGCGTCTTGAGATCGATGTGTTCCATGACGGCGTGCGTGACGCGGTCCGTGACGGCGGCCTGGACAGCGGGCTCGGAAGCCAGCGGTTTCACCGTCGCCACATAGCGATCGGTGTCGCCGACGACGTCGTCGGCCCAGGTCGCGACGGCGCTGAGCGGCGTCAGGATGGCCACGAGGACGATCAGGAGGCCCGCGAAGAACGAGCGCAGACGGTGCCGGGGCCGCGCAGGCGCCGCGGACTCCAGCTGGGCGACCCGCGCGCGGAGCGAGGCGATCTCGTCGCTCGCGTCCCCCGGGGGACGGTCCTCACGGTCCGGTGTCATGTACTCATGGGATGCCATGGGGTGGCGGAGGGCCCGCTGGACTAGTGCGTACGGGCTGTGGTCCGGTCGCGCACCCCGCCCGTCGCCACGGTCACGGGGTCACGATCGCGAAATCCGGATCGTTCTCGTCGAGGACCGAGAGCAGGGTGTCGAGGGCGCCCAGGTCGCCCGAGTGGTAGACGCCGTGGAGCCCCTTCCCCGCCAGCAGGGTGAGGAGTTGGGGCTTCGTCAGCGTGAGGGATAGGTCCGCGCTGTCGGCGGGCCGGGTCGTACGGGTGTGGACCAGGACACCGTTGTGCAGCGTCATGCGGTACATCTCTCCCAGGTCCGACAGGTGCCAGTGCAGGGTGAGCGAGTGGTCCCACGCCCTGGGCCCGTCGACCCGGACCGCGAGCGAGTCGAAGAGCTGCTCGACGCTCATGGCCTCAGCCATGCTGCCGCCGCCGATGTTGGTCGCCTTGATCTCGCCGCGCAGCTCCTGGGAGCCGGTGAGGTAGCAGTTGCGCCAGGTCGCGCACTCCGCGCCCTGCGCGAGCCGTTCGAAGGCCTGGGCGAGCAGCTCCTTCGCGTCGGCGCTGTCCGGCGCGGCGAACACGGCGTGCCTCAGGAGCTGGGCGGCGAACCGCAGATCGCCCTCCTCCAGGTACGAACGGGCCTTGCCGAGGACCGATTCGAGGCCGCCCATGCACTCGACGTACCGCTCGGCGGTCTCGGTGGGCGGGTGCTCCCACAGAGAGGCGGGGTTGCCGTC
The DNA here is from genome assembly GCF_044748025.1 of Streptomyces sp. NPDC090032. Taxonomy (NCBI): domain Bacteria; kingdom Bacillati; phylum Actinomycetota; class Actinomycetes; order Kitasatosporales; family Streptomycetaceae; genus Streptomyces; species Streptomyces sp. NPDC090032. The sequence goes on from NZ_JBIVFF010000007.1 coordinate 160,394, forward strand.
GTACCAGCCCATGTAACGCTGGTAGACGGCCTTCACGTTGTGGCTGACGGAGCCGTAGTAGCCGCGCGCGTGCCAGGCCGTGGCGAGCGCCGGCGGCAGCTCGATCAGCTCGGCGATCTCCGTCCCCGTGTACCCCTGGTTGATCAGCCGCAAGGTCTGGTCGTGCAGATACGCGTACAGGTCGCGCTGCTCCGCCAGGAACGACCTGATCCGGTCCGAGCCCCAGGTGGGCCAGTGGTGCGAGGCGAACAGTACGTCCGCGTCGTGGCCGAAGAGTTCGACGGCCTCGTTGAGGTAGCGGGCCCAGATCCGGGCGTCGCGGACCACTGCGCCGCGCAGGGTCAGGACGTTGTGCAGGTTGTGCGTGGCGTTCTCGGCCATGCACAGGGCGCGCCGCTGGGGCAGCAGGAAGTTCATCTCCGCCGGAGCCTCGGTGCCCGGTGTCATCTGGAAGCGGAACACGACGCCGTCGAGGGTCAGTTCCTGTCCTGTGTGCCGGACGTCGACCGTGGGCGCCACCATCCCCGCGGTGCCGGTCGACGCGGTGAAACCGAGTCCCATGCCCACGAGCCCTTCCGGCCCCCGCTCCAGGTTGGAGCCCGAGTAGTAGACGCCGCGGCGCAGCATCGCCGTACCCGCGTACACGGTCTCCGACACGGAGTGCTCCATGAAGCCCTGCGGAGCGACCACGGGCACGCCGTCGTCGGCTCCGATGACGCCGAGCACACCGCCGAAGTGGTCGATGTGGGAGTGGGTGAACACGACGGCGGCGACCGGCCGTTCGCCGCGCTGCGACCGGTACAGCTCCAGAGCGGCGGCCGCCGTCTCCGTCGAGGCGAGCGGGTCGACGACCACGACGCCGTGGTCGCCCTCGATCAGCGTCATGTTGGAGAGGTCGAACCCGCGCACCTGGAAGACACCCTCGGTCACCTCGAACAGACCGGCCCGCGCGCACAGTTGGGACTGTCGCCACAGGTTCGGGTGCGCGGTGCCGGGACAGTCCTCGTCGAGGAACGCGGTGTCGTCGAAGTTCCACACGACGCGCCCGTCCTCGGCCGTGATGGTCGAGGAGAGCGGCGGAGAGACGAGACCCCGGTCCGCCTCCTCGAAGTCGGACCGGTCGGCGAAGTCGGGGTCGGCGGTGGGGGTGTCGGCGGTGGTCACTTCGGTCTCCCAGGGGGGTGTCAGCGGCGCGCTTCGGTGCCGTACGCGCGCAGGAACAGTGCCTCCACCTGCGCCATGTGCTCGATCTCGGAGGGGTCCACGCTCTCGTTCGGGGCGTGGACGAGGCACTGCGGTTCCGCCACCCCCATCAGGACGATCTCGGCTCGGGGAAAGGCCTGGGCGAGGACGTTGCACAGCGGGACGGAGCCGCCCTGGCCGAGGAATTCCATCGGTTTTCCGTACACGGTGGCCATGGCCCGGCCCAGCGCCGCGTACGCGGGACCGCCGGTGGCGGCCCGGAACGGGGAGGCGGTGGACCCGGCCTCCACGGCGACCCGCGCACCCCACGGTGCCGCCGCCAGGAGATGCGCGGTGAGCGCCTCGCGCGCCGCGTCGGCGTTCGTGCCAGGGGGCACGCGCAGGCTCACCCGCGCGCGGGCCGTCGCGGGGATCGAGGCGGACGAAGCGGCCACCGGCGGACAGTCGATGCCGAGGACCGTGACCGCGGGACGCGCCCAGAGCCGGTCCGCGACGGAGCCCGTCCCGGTCAGCCGCACCCCGTCGAGAACGCCCGCGTCCTTGCGGAACCGCTCCTCGTCGTACCTGGCGCCCGCCCACGTCCCTGTGCCGTCGAGCCCGTCGATGCGTGTGGCGCCCGTCTTCGGGTCGCGCAGGGTCGACAGCATCTGGACGAGCGCGGCGAGGGCGTCGGGCGCGGGTCCGCCGAACATGCCGGAGTGCACGTCGCCGGCCAGCGTGTCGACGCTCACCACGACCTCACCGAGACCACGCAGGGACGTCGTCGCCGTGCCCGTGCCGACCGCCGCGTTCCCGGTGTCGCAGATCAACAGGGCGTTCGCGAGGAACAGTTCGGGATGCTGGGCGACGTACGCCTCCAGGCCGCCCGTGCCCTGCTCCCGTGCGCCTTCGGCGACGAACTTGATGCCGACGGGGAGGTCGTCCCCGAGGGCCCGCAGCGCCGTGAGGTGCATGACGATGTTGCCCTTGCAGTCCGCGGTGCCCCGCCCGTACCAGCGTCCGTCGCGCTCGGTGAGGGTGAACGGGGGGCTCGTCCAGGCCGCGTCGTCGAGCGGCGGACGCACGTCGTAGTGGCAGTACAGGAGCACGGTCGGCGCGCCGGGCGGTGCCGGCCGGTGCCCGATGACGGCAAGGCTGCCGTCCGGGGTCTCGGCGAGGTGGACGTCGTGCAGGCCCGCCTCGGCGAACGTGTCCGCGACCCACTGCGCGGCCTCGCGGCACCCCTCGGGCGGGTACTGGCGCGGGTCGGCGACGGACGGGACGGCGACGAGCTCGCCCAGGTCGGCCTTCGCCCGCGGCATCAACTCGGCGATGCGGGCGGCCAGTTCACTGTCGGGCGCGGACATGCTTCATCGCCTCGCTGTGTCGTCGGTCCCGAGGCCGTCGATCTTGTCCTGGATCCGGTCGAGCCGGTCGGGGCGGTGGAGGGTCAGGACGACGGCCTCGGCGGCCATGGCCTCGACGGCCCTGCGGTCGGAGATCAGGTCATACGGGCCCTCCCGGGGGTGCTACGGCGAGCCCCGGCGCCACCGGTGCCCGCGTCGCTCGGACGAGGCCATGCGTCCATGCGATGCGTCGTTGCACAAAATTGGCATAGCTTGTGCCGGTTCGCACCTGCTGTCGGGTCGGGCCCGTACGCCCGAGGCGCCGCGTGGTGGTGCGGCGGGACCCGGTCGTACCGTCCCCGGGCCGGTCAGCTCCCGGTCAGATGCCGCACCAGGACCGGCACATGGCTGTGCTCGATGTCCTTGACCGAGGTGACCAGCGTGACCGTGCTCGTACGGGCCAGCGCCCGCAGCCTGTCCGTCAGCTCCACGCGGTCCGGCTCCGCGAGCTCGACGCGGTAGCGGCGTTCGAACTCCGGGAAACGGGACTCACGGTCCTCGTGGTACCAGGAGCGCAGCGCGGTGGACGGCGTCAGGTCCTTCATCCACTCCTGGACGTCGGCCCGCTCCTTGGAGACGCCGCGCGGCCACAGGCGGTCCACCAGGACCCGGATTCCGTCGGCGGGCGACGGCGGATCGTAGACCCGACGGACACGGAAGGGCGGTTCGGAGCTCTTGGAGCGTTCGGTCATGGCCCAATTGTGCGGAGTCTCGCGGCTTCGTGCCGGTGGCGTACGTCATTCGCCTCACCCGAGTGGCGGTCCCGCCGTCTTCGTGTGAACAGTCGGATATGACCCACGCACCGCACGAACCCCGAATCCCGACGTCCGAAGAAACCCGCGAAGAGCGCCCGGCCGCGCCCCAGGGGCCGCTCGGACGCCTGGCTCAATCCGCGTGGCAGGTGGTGCTCCTGGCGGGACTGGCGGCCGTGATCCTGGGCGTGCTGGTCCTCGTCTGGCCCGGGGCTTCCCTGTTCGCCGCCGGAGTGCTCTTCGGCGTCTATCTCCTGGTCACCGGCATCTTCCAGGTGGTGGCCGCGTTCGGCACCCATGTCACCACCGGGCTGCGCGTGATGGCCTTCATCAGCGGCGCGCTGTCGATCCTGCTGGGCCTGTTCTGTTTCCGCGGGGCGATGCAGTCGATCCTGCTGCTCGCGCTGTGGATCGGCATCGGCTGGCTGTTCCGCGGCATCACCCAGGCTGTCGCGGCCGGCTCCGACCCGGCGATGCCGGCGCGCGGCTGGCAGATCTTCCTCGGCATCGTGAGCGCGCTGGCCGGTGTGGTCCTGATCGTCTCGCCGTTCGAGTCCGTCGCCGTACTCACCCTGGTCGGCGGCTGCTGGCTGATCGCCGTCGGCGTGGTGGAGATGGTCACGGCGATCCAGCTGCGGGGCAAGGCGAAGCGGATGCCGCAGGGGGCGTGACGGGCTTTCAAGGACGCTGGGCCGGCACGTGAGCGCCGGGCGCCCGCATCAGGACGCCCGGCGCGACAGCCGACCTGCCGGGCTCTGAGGACGCTGGTCCGGCGCGACAGCCGACCTGCCGACGGCTTCGAGGATGACGGTCCGGCGCGACAGCCGACCTGCCGGTGACGGTCAGACCGCGACCGTCTCCTCCATCTCTTCCTCCGCCGCCTCCTCGGAGCTCTCCGTGGAGCGTGCGGGAGACTCCGTCACGCTGTGCGCGGCGTGCTGCCGGGGCTCGGCCGCATCGGCGCCGCGCCGTCGCTCCGTGAGGGCGGCGAGCCCCGTCATGACCAGGCCGACGACGAGCCAGACGGCCAGCGTCCACACGTTCCTGGCCAGGCCGTGGCTGCCGAAGTAGAGCAGGCTGCGCGAGCCCTCGACGAAGCCCGCGCCGTTCCAGAAGGCGTGCAGGGTGCCGAAGAAGCCGTTCTGCAGCTCGGGCCGGTAGAGGCCGCCGGAGCTGGTGAAGTTCAGCATCACGAACAGGACCATGAGCGCCAGCGTCGTCCACCTCTTCAGGAACGTGTGCAGACCCACGCCGACGAACAGGATGCCCGCCGAGTACAGCCAGGACATGGCCCACATGCCCCACAGGCCGTGGTGGGCCAGGTGGAAGACGGGCCCTGCGAGTGCCGCGCCGACGAGGCCGACCACGCCGGACACACCGACCACGAGCGCGGCCCGCGTCCGCATCGACAGGGCGGAGCCCGCCGCGCCGACCACGGCCACCGACGCGTACGAACCGATGCTCAGAGCCACCAGCAGGAAGAACAGGCCCTGTCCCGTCGGGTCGTCCGAGACGGTCGGGGTCACGTCGGTCACCTTGAGCGGCACGCCTTGCTGTGTGGCGACAGGCGTGAAGATCTTCTCGGCGGTGATCGCGCTCATGTCGGACCCGGCGGTCGCGACGATCAGCTCGGGGGACTTCGCGCTCAGCACGTACGCGCCGTCGATGTCACGCGACCGAAGCTGCTCCACGGCCGCCGAGCGGCTGTCGAGCGTACGGACGTCGAGTGCGTCACCGGCCTTGTCCTTCACCGTCTGGGCGAAGACCTTCGTCTCGGGCCCCGACCCGACGACCGCCACCGGCAGATGGTGCGGCTCGGGCGCCACGAAGGCCCCCATGTAGGCGAGCCCCATGCCCACGCACATCAGCAGCGGGGTGATGAGGTGCGTCACGACGTGGCGCAGAGCCGGATTCCGCACGCCGTGCACGGCGCCCGAGTGCTCGGGGCGGTGTGCCTTGTGATCGGCGGGCATGGGCAGGACCTCCAGTGATGGGCGGAGAGCAGAGGCGGGCGTTGGCGTATACAGCTCATAGAGTTGGTGTTTACAACCTTCGCTCACGTTGTACTCTACAACTACCTCGGCGCGGTGGTGGCCGGGGGAGGGTGTGACGATGGCCACCGCGGTCCCGCGATGGCCGTCGTGCGCGCCTTCAGGTCCGGTCGAGAGCCGAGGTCGTCAGGCCTGCTGGAGGTCGAGCTGGTACTCGTAGGTCCGGTGCGTCGGCACGTATCCGAGTCCGTCGTTCACCGCGCGCATGTGCGTGTTGCTGTCGGCGGTGTCCGTGAGCAGGCCCCCGAGCTCGGGGTGGCGGCTGCGGGCGCGGAGGATCGACTCGGCCTTCATCCAGCGCGCGAGCCCGTGACCGCGGTGTTCGGGCAGCACGCCCGTTCCGTAGTGCTCCCCGTCGCCCGTGCCGTCACCGGGGACGACAAGCTCGGTGAACCCCACGACCGTGCCGTCGGTGGTGTCGACCGCCGCCACCGTGTCGAGGTGTTCGCCGCGCTCCTCGACCGCCTTGGCCACCGCGCGGACCCGGTCCACGTCCCACGCGACCGTCCCGTAGTCGGTGTCGTCCATCGGCATGTCGTCCATGGCGCGACGCGACGCGGCGAACGTCGCGGCCAGGTCGTCCGGAACGGTCCCTTCCCAGGAGACGAGCCGGTAGCCGGGGTGCGCCGCATGCTTCGTCCGGGTCAGGGCCGGGACATCCGCGTCCGAGAGTGGGAGCCGCGCGTAGGTCAGGTTCAGCACCCGGCGGAACCCTCGCGCGGCCAGGAACAGGTCGGCGGGTGAGCCGTCGTCGGCCGGCGCGGTGAGCGAGCGCCGCCCGTCGTCCTTCGCGCCCTTCACCGCCGCGTCGAGGAGCAGGGTGCCGGCGCCGCGACGGCGTTCCGCGGGATGCACCTGGAGGGACAGCTGGGCGAGATGCCGCTGCCCGTCCCGGTCGATGAGCCGCAGGAACGCGGAGCCGACCGGGTTCCCGTCGGCGTCCGACGCCAGCCAGGCGAGGCGGCGGGTGTCCGGACCACCGGACGGATCGGTCAGCGGTGTCAGGTTCAGCGACAAGAGGGCTCCTTGGGCGGGGAGTTGAGGGCGCGGCTGAACCTAACCACGGGCGCGCGCCCCCGCAAAGGGATTGACCGCGGGCGCCCCCGCAAAGGGATCGACCGCGCGGGACCCGGCCAAGGGGTTGACGGCGAGGGCTCCGGCACCGGAACCGTCCGCCCGTGCCCATTCCCTATTTCTGTAACGAGTTCTACTGTGTGCGCCGTCAGGACCGGGAACCGGTGTACCAGCGACCGCCAGGAGGGGCCGTGCACCTCGAATACACGCCCGAGCAACAGCAGTTGCGCGCGGAGCTGCGCGCCTACTTCGCGGAGCTGGTGCCCGACAACGCGTACGCCCGCTACGAGGACCCGGCCGCGCAGAAGCGGTTCTACCGGGAGACGGTGCGCCGGCTCGGCACCGACGGGTGGCTGGGCGTCGGCTGGCCGAAGGAGTACGGCGGGCGCGGCCTCACGCCCATGGAACAGTTCATCTTCTTCGACGAGGCCGCGCAGGCGGGGGTGCCCCTGCCGCTCATGGCGCTCAACACCGTCGGCCCCACGATCATGCAGTACGGCAGTGACGAGCAGAAGGCGTACTTCCTGCCGAAGATCCTCTCCGGAGAGCTCGACTTCGCCATCGGCTACAGCGAGCCCGACGCGGGCACCGACCTCGCCGCGCTGAAGACGCGGGCGGTGCGCGAGGGGGACGAGGCCACCGGCCACTACACGGTGAACGGGCAGAAGATCTGGACGACCAACGGCGACACGGCCGACTGGGTGTGGCTCGCCGTGCGCACCGACCCGGACGCCCCGCCGCACAAGGGCATCACCATGCTCCTCGTGCCGACGTCGGACCCCGGCTACTCCTGCACCCTCATCAACACCCTTGCCTCGCACGACACCACGGCCAGCTACTACGAGAACATCCGCGTTCCCGTCAGCCGGCGCGTAGGCGAGGAGAACAAGGGCTGGCGCCTCATCACGAACCAGCTCAACCACGAGCGCGTCACGCTCGCCGCCCACGGCACCATGGCCATCCGCGCCCTGCGCGACGTGCAGCGCTGGGCCATGGACACCAAACTGGCCGACGGGCGCCGGGTCATCGACCTCGGCTGGGTGCGGAAGCGCCTCGCCCAGACCCACACCCGGCTCGACGCGATGAAACTCCTCAACTGGCAGATGGTGAACGCCGTCCAGGAAGGCAGCCTCACCCCGCAGGACGCCTCCGCCGTGAAGGTGTACGGCTCCGAGGCGCGTCGTGAGGCGTACGCCTGGCTGATGGAGGTCGTCGCGGCGGCGGGAGCGCTCAAGGAGGGCTCCGCGGGCGCCGTTCTGCACGGCGAGCTCGAACGTGGCTACCGATCAGCCGTGATCTTCACCTTCGGCGGCGGGAACAACGAGATCCAGCGCGAAATCATCTCCTGGATAGGCCTGGGAATGCCGCGCGTGCGCCGCTGAGGCCCTTGTGACGAGGATTTTTAGTTGGCACAAAAGAGGGATAGTTGGCACCAAGATCACTGTTGGTTTCTAGAGGTGATGGCGCCTCACTGCCCAACGGTGGCGCGCTAGCTGAAAGCTGGCCATGAGAGACGAACCTGGCAGGGGCGACAGGTAGGGAGCTTCACCCCTCGCTGTGGACACCTGCCAGTTTGATCTTGTAGGTCTGGGAAGGGAAGCCCAGGCGAGACGCCCGTCGAAGTGCCTGGGCAAGTTCCGTCGTGACGCGGTCGCGCTGTATCGAGATTGGGGCGGCCACCGAACTGCGGTCGCGAAGGAGACGGGGGTCAACCCGGACACCTTGCGGAACTGGGTGCGGGCTGCTGAGGTCGAGCGGGGGCCGATCCACACCACCAAGTGGACAAAGGCGAGGACAGCAGCGGCACGGCACAGGTGATCGCCAATCCCGAGAGAGCGTCGGCGCTGCACAGTACGCGCCGGCGCAACGGCCAGTCTCGGTCCGCGGCGCTCACTGGTGTCCGCTCCCGGCGCGGTCAGCGTGGCCGCAGGGCTCCGTAGACGGGAAGACGGACATGCGCCGCGGCTGGCGTGGCAGACCGGCAGTCTTTGACAAGCGGCACCCAGCCTCCGGGCTGGCGAGCTCGATATATCGCGCCGACCGTGCACTACGGCTCATCACACACCGCACGGCCGATGAACAGACCGAGCGCTGCCACGCGTAGGCTGCCGGACATGGGTGCGGCAAAGCGGCAGATGGAGCTTGAGTTCGATCGGGGCTGGTCCTCCCGAAGCAACCATGTGTGTGCGGGATGCCTCCGTGAGCCGGCACTCAAGAAGGTGATCTCGGATGCCGCCAAGGACGACGAGGAGTGCTCCTTTTGTGGCGAGAGTTCTGCCGCTGAACTGGACGTTCTCACAGAAGCATTCGTCGCCGGGCTGAGGACCGAGTACGCCAACGCCGACGACGAGGGAGTCCCCTACGACAGCGGGGAGGGCGGTTACCATGTCGCCGGCACCTGGGACACCTGGGACCTGGTGAGTGACTACTACGACGCCTTCGCCAACGATGCAGTCCTGGAGGCTGTCCGCGATGCGATCGGCGACCAGACATGGACCGAGATCGGCTGGCAGTTCCTGCGCTACAACGAGCAGCTCGCCTCCAGTTGGCAGAGCTTCTGCGAGCAGATCCAACACAGGACCAGGTACGTCTTCTGGCTCCGCCGCGACAATGCGGACCGGGAGGAGGAACGCTGGGGGGAGATCCCCGCGGGACGCATCCTTGATCAGATCGGTCAGCACATCTTGGACCTGGACTTGGTGCAGGAAATCCCCGCAGGCACCAGGCTGTGGCGCGCCCGCGAGGTCCGGGACAGCGAGGTGACGACAGCAGCCGGTTGGGGCGCTGCCGACCTCGGCACCGCTCCCCGTGAGTTCGCCCGGAGCTCCAACAGGATGAGCCCGGCCGGAATCCCGATGTTCTACGGCGCGTTCGACCAGGACACCGCTGTGCAGGAGGTGACGCGCGGCGAGCCACTACAGCTGGCTGTAGGCACCTTCGAACTTTCCCGCAGCTGCGCGGTCGTCGACTTCACCCGACTTCCCGGAGTTCCGTCGATGTTCGACCCCGAACGTGGCCACCAGCGGCGCACCCTGCAGTTTTTGCACCAGTTCGTTGCGCAGATGGCCAAGCCGGTTCGGGACGGCTACGACCAGATCGATTACGTGCCGACTCAAGTGATCGCGGAGTTCCTCCTCAAGGTCTTCAACCCGGACGACCCCATTCAGGGTCTGATCTACACGTCGTCGTTGAACCAGCAGCCCTGCGCGGTGTTCGACCTCGACAGCAGCCGCTGTGTGGAGCAGACGATGGGGTGGAACACCCGGACGGAGACCCGCCTCGGGCTCGTTCCGGGTTCCGTTGAAGTGGTCAGGGCCAACAGCTGACCAGCTTGGCGTGCCGCTAGGTGGCGCGAACCACCGGATTGCGCGGAGCGTATGCGGAGAGATGACCCGCCGGCGGTGACGGGTGATCCACCAGGGCCGGCTGGTGCGGACGCCGGCGCCTGGCCGCTCTACTTCGGTAGTCCGAAGCTGGCGCACAGATCCAGCACCGCGACGACGGCGGTGTCCGAGCTCGTGATAACCCTGATCCTTCGCGTGGTGTCAGTGCCTGCTCGTAAGATTCAGGCACTCTGGCGTACGGCTGCATCGGATGTGATCAGTGGCACCTCAACTTCCATGGACGATCGAGGACATCGCAATCGGCCACAGCCGCGAGGACCTCTTCGACCATCATTCGGTCGCCCGACAACTTGCGCGCACCATCACCGCCGCTGGTCAGTCTCTGGCGATTGGACTGCTTGGACCGTTCGGCAGTGGCAAGTCGTCCGTCGTTCAGTTGCTGAAGACGGAACTGGCGGTTAACAAGAAGTGGGCTGTGCTGCACGTCAGCGCTGAGCACCACAGCGGGGTCGCCCGGGCGAGAGCACTGATGTACGCCTTGCTAGATGAGGCCCACCGACAGGATCTCATCAGTGCCGATGAGTTCGCGAGCCAACGGGCGTGTATGGAGGGCGGCCGTCAGCACACCTTGCCGCGCCCGGGGCCTCGCTCCACCGTTCCAGGACGCTCGGGCCTACGCCGTTACGTGCTCGCGGCCGGGACCGGGCTTGCCTGGGTTGGCACCATGCTCGGCGTGCTGTGGCTCATCGGCGTGGCCCTCGTCATCTTCGGCCACCGGTTCGGTGTGGGTGAAGGAGTTCCTGCCCTGACGTGGTTTGCCGCCAAAGGTGCGACCTCGCTGACCGCTGTCCTGGTCAGTGCTGCCGCCATATCTGCGGTACTCGCGGCCGGCAAGGAAAGTGCCCTGCAGACTCTCAAGGCCTACGAGATCACGCTGACGAGTCCCCGCCCAGACTCCACCGATGAACTGGAACAGGCCTTCACCCGGCTGCTGCTCTCCGTTGACCGGCGCCTGGTGATCGCTGTGGACGACATTGATCGCCTTGCCGCGGCCGACGTTCTCGAAGCGCTCACCACGCTACGCAGCTTTCTGCTGACAGGTCACCAACAGCGAGTCAAGCAGCCGGTGTTCGTGCTGTCCTGTGACGAGAGCATCGTGAGGGAGGCCATCGTCGGCGTGCGACCTGGGCTTGCGCGACGCCCAGCTGATACTCAGATGCGGGTCCGTGGAGACCAGGGCCCAGTGGCTGGCGAGCCAGGAGAGGCCACGACGAGAGCTCCGGCTGCTATTCCCGCAGCCGCACCGTCCCCCGCTCCCACCGCGATTGCCACTCGCAAGGCAACCGAGGAGGCCGCCCAGGAATACCTCAACAAGCTGTTCACCGTCCGTCTGGTGTTGCCTGCGCCGGGCGACGCTGACTTGCGCGACTACGCCGCCGAACTCCTCTTGCACCGCCAGCCGCAGCACCCCGCAGTAGCCGAACTTGGCGGTCAGGCGGAAGTACGCACCCTCCTCGATGTTCTTGTTCACCAAGGCGTGCGCGACCCCCGGCATGTCATCCGTCTTCTGAACTCCTTCTTTACCGACTTCCAGCTCGCCCAGTTCCGTGAGATGGCCGCAGGTGCCCGGCCGCCCCGGATCGCGGCGCGAGAAGTCACCGGATACCCCGTCGCACTGGCCCGATTGACGGTGCTCCGGCACGACTTTCGCGACCTCTATGACGCCATCCGTGCGGAAGAAGACCTCCTCCACCGGATCGATGACGCGCTCCTGGGTCCAGAACAAGGACTCCTGGACCCGCTTCTGAAGTCCTACGTGATCGCATCAACCCCGCCCCGCCCGGACTTCGAAAGCCACCCGGGTCTGCGCTACCTGCTGGCGACCGCTGCCCGGGCCCGCGTGGACCGCCCTGCCCGCATCGGTCCGCTGCTGACCCTTGGATCGAGCCAGGCCAGTCGCTTGCTCGGCAGTGAGATGGCCACGCACATCCAGCAAGAGCTGATCGGCCGTGACGGTGCGGCATTCGCGCGCCGACTGGCCGCTGCGGACGCGCTCCCTCGCGTGCTCGAGGCTGCCGCGGCAGCGCTGGGGGCGGCCCGCCCAGGCCAGGACCTCGACAACGCTGTGACAGCCGCGATCATCGCCCTCGGGGAAACAGCCGAACAGCTCGCGAACCTGCCTCTGGAGGAAACCCGGCCCCTGCGGGCACTCACCGACATCATCGCTCGCCGCCGCCCCGAGATGACCCTGGCGGTCCCCTCTCACCTCCTCGTCCCGCTGCTCGGCCTCACCGACGAAGCCCACCTGCCTCGCCTCCTCAAGATCCTTCTCGACCCGCCTGAGGATGCGGGGGAGGCGCTGCTCTGGGCGGAGGCCCTGATACGGCTGCCCGCGGGCGCCCACGCCACCGAACTAGCGCCCGCAGTGGACAGCTACTTCCGCTATCTCACCGAGGGCGGAGAAGACGAAGACCTCGCCTTCTGGATCGACGACGACCGCAGCGCCCACCGCTCCGCATGGCCCGCCAGTGCCTTCGCCGCTCTCCTCACCCGGGCCGCCCGCAGCGAAGCTCCCCACTTCCTCGCCCCCGTCGCCACAGCGGTCATCGACCACGCCGACATCCACCGCTGGAACCGCCCGCTTGCCCTCGCCCTCCTGACCTGCCTTCAAGGCGACCTTCCCGCAAGCCGTGAAGCCATCCGTGTCCTTGCCCACAGCACCGGCCCGGACAGGGAATGGGAAGACTCCTCCAATAGCGAGACATACGACACGCTTGCCGCCCAGCTCACCGGGGCCGTCGCCGTATCGTGCGCGGAGGACGAGGACACCGACATCATGCTCGCCGGCCTCGAACTCCTCACGCAGTGGCTCCCCGCAGTCAAGAGCCTCACCGACAGCGCGAAAGTTACCCACACCATCGCCGAAGCGCTCGGCGCCGTGGCGGGCGACGACCCGCTGGTGGCAGGCGCAGTAGGTGATGTGCTGCGTGGTCTGCCCGAAAACGACGCCGCACTCTGCGTACGCCTACTCGCCGACCGGCTTCTCGAGCACCGCGGCCCCGGGGACACCATCGGCTCCACCCTGCGCGACGTACTCGTCGAATACCTGCACCGTGCCCCCGACGCTGCCGAACCCCCCGTCCGCGACGCCCTAGAGCACACCCTGTCTGCCCTCACTTCCGACCTCACGGCGCACGACGCGATGGGTCGGTTCGCACGCGAGACACTCCCAGCCCTCCTCACTACCAGCATCGGCTGCAGGCGAGCCACGGATATGGCAGCCCTACTCCTCAGTGCTGTACCAGCGAACCAACCGACCATCGCCGAGGAGCTGATGCCCAGCGTTCACGTCGTCTTCCAAGATGACGCCGCACGCGCCCGCCATCTCCCGCAGGCCGTCCAATTGATGCACCAACTTGTCAGCTACAACCAGACGGGGGTCGCGCTGAGCTTCCTCGCGCACTACGTCACCGAGGCGGCCGTCGATGTCACCTGTCTGCGTTGGTATGCACAGCACTGGTCCTCCCTCGACGCCGTCACCCGCGATCGTGCTGGAGCGGCGGCCCAACGAACCGATCTGCCCCACGAGTTGCGCGACTGCCTCGTAACACATCTTGCCGAGTCCGAGACCGAACGGCCTTGGGACTACGCGAACGAACTCTGGCCACACGCCACTGCTCAACAGCGTGTCACTCTCTTGGCGGCCGCCCGAGGCCGCGCGCCCGAACTCGCTCAGCGGGCGGAAGAAAGCGACGCCGATGTTCTGTGCGCGGCGCTCGTTGAGGCAGGAGACGACCTTGACCACGTTCTGCGACTCATGGGCTCGGCAACGCTCGCGGACGAGTCGATCCTCGCCTACGTACGGGCCACGGTGAACGAGAAGGAATGGGCACCGGACCGATGCGACCTGGCCATGGGCTTCACAACGACGCCTGGCCCGCTGTGGACTCTTGCTGAGGAGTTGCTGACCGAGGGGCAGACGCCCGCCCTGCGCGGCGCCGATCTCGTCGCTTCCCTCATCACCCGCCATCCAGCTGCGATCCCGGCGGACCTGATCAGCATCCTCACGCAACCCCTGCGCGAAGCTGACGAGCCATTGGCAGAGGCGCTTGGACATGCCCTGCGCGGCCACCGCAAACTCGCCAGTAAGCTCCGCGACGCCATGGCTGGACACAGTGCGGCGACGCATCAGCGTCGGCGGAATGCGGCATTCAAAAAGGCGAGCGGACTCACCTGACAGTCGGATCGGCGCGTCAACCAGAAGGCACTCGCCCCTCTCACTGGCCTGCACGGACCCCAGCACGATGCAGCTCTTCGACGTTGGCTATCAGGCGCTCGCGTCGTGCCAATGAATGAGGTCGCCGTAATGCTGTGGGACGGTGTTCTTTCCGGCAGTATGCTCGGGCGCTTCCTGGGAGTTCGGGCGACGCGCTGGTGGGCTTGGCAGGAGGTGGAGTCCACGCTCACTGCCGACCGGTCGATGCTGCCTGCGGCGCCATCGTCCTCTTCGTCGGACGCGCGGGCCGATGACCTCGAACTACCGATGAAACAGCCTCTGACCTGCGGTGTACCAAAGCGCCAACTATCTATCTGATTCCGCACCGCCAGTTGCTGAGGTTAGTTGGCATCAGAGCAGGTCACGAACGCTCCCAAGTGCCAACTAGCGCTCTTGGTCACAGCCCTGTGACCACGGACGCCGGTTGTCACATACTGCGGATGGTCGGCACTGAGTCTTTCCGGCCGTCCCATGGGTGAGCCGTGGTGCGGCCGACCGGGACGTGGGGCCGCTGGATGTCCTCCGGGCAGGCCGTGCACAGCACGGCCTCCTCGTAGGCGATGGTGCCTGCCGCGACGAGGGCGTTGATGCTGGTCTCGAGGGTCTGCATGCCGTCACGGTGGCCGGTCGAGACCACGTTGCGGATCTGGCGAGTCTTGCCCTCGCGGATCAGGTTGCGGATCGCCGACGTGCCTACCAGCACCTCGAAGGCGGCCACCCGGCCCCCGCCGATCCGGGGGATGAGCGTCTGGTTGAGGATGCCGACCAGGGTGTGCGCCAATTGCAGCCGGATCTGCGGCTGTTGCTCGGCCGGGAACACGTCGACGATGCGGTCCAGCGTCTGCGACGTGTCGTTGGTGTGCAGGGTGGCGAACACCAGGTGCCCGGTCTCGGCGATGGTCAGGGCCGCGGAGATGCTCTCCGGGTCGCGCATCTCGCCGAGGAGCAGGACATCGGGATCCTCGCGCAGGGCCGAGCGCAACGCGGCGGGGAACGAGTCGGTGTCGGTGCCGACCTCGCGCTGGTTGACCGCCGAGCGCTTGTGCCGGTGCAGGTACTCGATCGGGTCCTCGATGGTGAGGATGTGCACCGACCGGTGCGTGTTGACGTAGTCGAGGAGCGCCGCCAGGCTCGTCGACTTGCCCGACCCGGTCGGCCCGGTGACCAGCACGAACCCGCGCGGCATACCCGCCCATCCGATGACGACCGGGGGAAGCCCGAGCTGCTCGGACGACGGCACGTCGAACGGGATGATCCGCAGCGCCAGCGCCGACGCGCCGCGCTGCACGAAAGCGTTCCCGCGCAACCTGGCCTTCTCGCCCCAGCTGAACGCGAAATCGACCTGCTTCTCCCGGCGGAACCGTTCCGTGAGTTCCTTGCCCAGCACCCCGGTCACCAGGCGATCAACCTCCGGCTCGGTCAGCGCGGCCCCCTCGACCGGTCGCAGGGCGCCGTCGACGCGGAGGAACGGCGCCGATCCGGCGGTGAGCAGCAGGTCGCTGCCGCCCCGCTCCCACAGCTCACCGAGCAGGTGGTCAATGATCGCGGAACTCGGCCCGGGCATGGTGGCCTCCAAGGTGGCGTGTTTGCTCATGGCAGGACCGTCCACTGCTTGACGGTGCCGGCGTGGCCGTCGAAGGACACGGCGGCCTGGACGAGCGGGCCGGACAGCAGGTCGATCCGGGTGCCGCCGAGGTGCTCGGTCGCGCCGCCGCTCCCGGCGGTGACGGTGTAGGTCACGGTCAACCCGGCCAACAGGGAGGCTTTGGTCAGGCCACACGGTGCCAGGTCGATCTGGTCGGTCACCGGGCCGCTCGAGCCGAGATGGACCGGCACGTCCAGTGAGTTGTTGACGCCGGTGCAGGTGCTGCCGGTGAAGTCCACCGACAT
The DNA here is from genome assembly GCF_044748025.1 of Streptomyces sp. NPDC090032. Classification (NCBI taxonomy): domain Bacteria; kingdom Bacillati; phylum Actinomycetota; class Actinomycetes; order Kitasatosporales; family Streptomycetaceae; genus Streptomyces; species Streptomyces sp. NPDC090032. Next base: position 176,369 of record NZ_JBIVFF010000007.1, read on the forward strand.
CTTCACCGACTTCACGTCGCCGTCGTCGTGGTGCGCCACCTGCAGGACGACGTGCTCGAGCGGTCCGGTCGTGGCCGGTGCCGGCCGGTCGTAGCCGCCGAACGTGAGGGACGCCTGGCCACCGCCGGGGATGGTGGCGTCCGTGACGTCGACGGGCGCGCCGGGAGCCGGGGGCGTGAACCTGGTGATCGCGGCGACCGACGCCGGTTTCGCGATCACGGCCGGATAGGTCGTGAACAGCACCGGCTCCGGTGGGATTCCGATCACCGGGCGGCGGTATCCGGTGGCGGGGCTGATGCCGAGATCGATGGTCCGGGCGATGATGCCGCGGGTGACGACCTGAGAGCTGACCTGACTCATCGACAGGTCGACGGCAGCGGTCGGCGCGTAGACGGTGCCGTTGATCACCAGGCGGCTGTGATCGGTGGTCGTGTCGGCGTCGTCGGTCGACTTCAGCACCGCGCAACGGCTGCCCACGGTGAGGCAGCCGGACAGGGCCCTGATGGACGGGGCTCGGAACACGATGTCCAGCTCGACGCCGTCGAGCTGGACGACGGCGTCGGTACTGCCCTCGCCCAACCTCGCCGCATAGTCGACAGCGAGCTTGGACAACTGGTCGTCCTTCGTGACCCCGCAGGCGCCGAGGTCGACCACGTCGACACCGAGTGCCCCCTCATGGGCGGTCAGGGCGTGCTTCGCGTCGCAGGCGGTACCGGTGCCGGAGACGGTCAGCGCGGCCGCGGGTGGCTTCGTGGGCGAAGGCGGTGCCGGGGTGGTGTCGTCATCCCGGTGCGATACGCGCAGCAGGACCTTGTCGATCACCGCGCCCGCCGGCAGGGGCAGCGTCGCGAACGCGCCGAGCTGGATCGACGCCGACGGGGAGGCCGCGGCAAGCCTCGCGGTCGAGGTGGTGGTGTCGATCGCTTGCGCGTTCTTCGGGTCGGGGAACGCCGCGGCGGTGGGCGTCGCGGTGCTGATCGCCTTGGTGGGCCGTACCGAGATCGGGGGTCGGTAGGCCAGTTCCAGGGTGACGCCGTCGAGCTGATCGGTGGCGGTGGTGCTGCCGGCGCCGAGGGTGGCGGTGTAGGTCACGACCACGCCGGTCAGCTGGGCGGGGTCGGTCAGCCCGCAGGTGGCGACCAGGTCCAGGGTGTCGGTGGCCAGGGCGTCCGGGCGCGCGGCGAGCTTCTGCGAGGTGGTGCAGGAGCGGGGTATGCCGGGCCCGGTCAGGGTGACCGCGACCTTCGGCGGCGGTCCTCCGGCCGCCCCGGGATCGTCGCGATGCGCGACGTGCAGCAGGGCCCCGTCCAGGACCGAGCCGGGCGCCACCGCAGGGGTGTCGTAACCGCCGAGGTCGATGGTGGCGGTCGGCCTGGTGTCCGAGTCGAGTGTGGCGCGGGCCGTGTCGGCGCCGTCGATCGCCTTGGCGCTGGTCGCGGGGGTGAACGTCGTCGACTCCGCGCTCGTCGCCGGCCGGGGTGGCGGCGGATCGTAGACGACTTCGAGCCACATGCCGTCCAGGGAATCGGCGCCCGCGGTGCCGCCCACCTTCAGTCGGGCGGCGTAGGTCGCGGTCAGGCCGGTCAGCTGTGCGGGGTCGGTGATGCCGCATGCCTTCAGGTCGACGCGGTCGTCGCCCAGGTCGGCCCGCGCGGTGAGCGGCAGGTCGGTACAACCGCCACCGCCGCCCCCGGGGGTGACGTTGACTCTGGGCGCCGCCGCGTCGCCGGTCTCCTGATGGGCCACCCGCAGTACGGCAGAGCGGATCGTCGACCCTTGTGGCAAGGGCGGCCGGCCGAACCCGGCCAGGGTGACCGACGCGGACGGCGCCGCCGTGGTCAGATCTGCGCCGGCCATCAACGACGTCGGCTGTTCGCCGATCTCCAGGGCGTCGTCGGGATCGGTGCCGGTGGCGGTGAACCCGGTCGATGCGGTCACGGCAGTCGGCTTGAACGTGGTCGGTGTGCGGTAGGCGACCTCCAGCCAGATGCCGTCCAGACGTTCCTCGGCGGTGGTGCCGTCGGTGTCCAGGGTGGCGGCGTAGGTCACTGTTAGGCCGGTGAGCCGCGCCGGGTCGGTGAGCCCGCACGCGCCCAGCAGGTCGATCGGGGGATCCATGGCGAGCGCCGTGTGCCGGGGCAGGTTGTCGGTGCGGCAGGTGTCCGTGCCGACCGCGGTGGTGACCTTCACCGCGCCGGGGGAGGTCAGGTCACCGTCGTCCTCGTGATTGACACGCAGCTTCGCGCTGGTGATGACCGAGCCGGGCGGCACCTGCGGGGTGAAGCCGGCGAGCTGCATCGAGGCCGACGGACGTTTCGTCGGGTCAAGGACAGCGTCGGCCGTGCAGCTCGCGGTGCCCGTCGGCTGCGGACAGCCGGGCAGGGTCGGCTGTTCGCCACTGGTCAGAGCATGGCCCGGGTTGGTGAAGCCGGTGTTCGCGACCACCGCTGTCGGCTTCAGCGTGTGGGACGGCTTCGGCGGCTGGACCCCGTACACCGCCACCTGCTGCGCGTCCGGGGCCACCGGGGCGCACAGTTCGACGTGTCCACGGTCGACCTGGAATCGGCTGCCGCCGCCCATCATGACCTCGACGCCCTCGGGCCGCTTTTTGTCGCAACCGCCCGGGTCGGGGACGGCCGGGCGGGCGGGGGCCCCGGGATCCCAGCCTGCCCGCGTGCCGCCGACCACGCTGACCGTGGGGTCGTCGACCGTCCAGACCGCGGCGGGGCCGGAGAAGGTGAAGTCGAAGTAGTAGATACCCGGCTGCAGCCACACGACGACGTCGGGGCAATCACCACCGGTGAGGCGGGTGAGGGCGCGGGCGTCGTCGTAGTAGCCGGGCCGCAACCGCACCAGCCAGGAACCGGGGTCGGGGCACGTGGGCACCGTCCGCCGGACCGGGACGGCCGTGGCGGGCGGGGCGTAGTCGGGGTCGGCGCCCACGACCTCGTCGGCGGGAGCCGACGGGGTGTCGTTGGCGCAGTCGTGCACGTACGGCGCCTGGGCCGGGGGCAGCTGGGTCTGCGACACGGCACTGGAGCAGTCGCCGACGGCGGACACGTCGCCGGACACCGTCATCGAGGCGCCGGCGCCGGTGGTGACGTTCGAGTTGGAGAACACGCTGCCCTGCACGCGCAGGCCGTGCGTGGTCACGTTGATGCCGTCCTTCGCGGCCTGGCCCAGGCTGCGCAGCGCGTCCTGCGGTTGGGTCGCGCGCGTGGTGGCGGGAGACGCGTTGAGGGGGTCGCAGTGGACGATCATCTGCCGGCCGTTGATCGGCGGGGCGGTGTAGTCGGCGCACGGGTTGCCCTGCGAGAAGTTCTTGATCGCGAGCTGCGTGGCACCGTCCGCGCTGTAGCCCCGCTTGCCCTGGTCGACGTACACGCTCGCGGCTTTCAGTCCCGTGCCGGCGAAGGACAGGACCGACACGGTGACCAGGCTGAAGACGACGACGAAGGCCAGCGCGAGGATCAGTGTCGCGCCCTGTTCGTCGTCGCGCAGGCGGCGCGGATCCAGGCGGCCGGTCATGACGAGCTCGATCGTCGGACGGCTGTGAGGGCGGTCGGGGGCGCGGCGGGGTCGCTCTGCACGGTCAGCGTTACCTCCATGGGCGGGGTGCACGAGGTCTCGGCACCGCAGCTCAGAGTCACCGGATGGGTCGATGTGGCGTTGTCGAACCGGCCCAGCAACGTGGTGACGACGCCTCCGTCGGTGCACTTCACCCGGTTGAGGGCGCCGGTCGGCCGGTCGTAGGTGTAGACGACGTCGGTACCGGTCCGGCTCAGGTGGACGATCACGTCGGCAACGCCGCATGCGGGGTCGGTCGTGACCTTGTCCGCGCTCTGCACGTCGCCGTAGAAGTAGCGGTTGAGCGTGCCCAGCGCGCTGGTGGCGGCCACCCGCTTCTCGGTGCCCGCTGTGAACCGCAGTCCGAGGATGATGGCCTTGGGCAGCAGTGCCCCGATGATGCCCACGATGACGATCGTGACCAGCAACTCGGTCAGGGTGAACCCCGACTCCGAGCGCACAGTCGGCCGTTGTGTCGTCATGACAGCATCGACTCCCGCTTGACCACCTCGAGCGTCGCGTCCCTGACGGGGTGTGGGCCGGTCGAGTGCACGGTGAGCGTCACCTTCTGCACTCCGGTGTCGGCCGTCGGGCAGGGCCGGCCGAACGCACCCACCCCGTCCCAGTACTCGATCTTGACGGTCACGGTGTACCCGGCCGGCGGCGTCGGAGTCTCGTAACTACTGGCGCAGGACACGTACGGGTCGCTGACGACCTTTTCGGCGGCGCTGCGGATGACCGAATCGGCGCTGGTCACCTTGTGCTGCGTGACCGAGCTGATGATCGCGGTGCCCATGCCCCCGAGGATGGTCACGAAGGCGACTCCCATGAGCACCACGGCGACCAGAACCTCGACCAGAGTCTCGCCCTCTTCGCCGCGGCGGAGCCGCGGGCGGCGTGCCAGGCCGGTCATTGGACGTTGACCTGGCTGTAGACGCCGTAGATCGCCGAGATGAGGGCGACGGCCACGAACCCCACGACGACCCCGACCATGATCACCACAGTCGGCTCGAACAGGCTGGTCAGCCGCTTGAGTTTGTGCTGCAGTTCCTTCTCGTAGAACTCGGACACGTTCTCGAGCTGGTCGTCGAGGGTCCCGGTCTCTTCCCCCACACGCATCATCTGGGTGACCGCCCCGGGGAAGAGCTTGGTGCGGGCGATCGGCCCGGAGACGCCGCCGCCTTCGAGCATCTCGATCTGGGCCGTCCCGATGGACCGTTCGTACACCAGGTTGTTGGCGCCCGAGCCGGCCAGGCTGAGCGCCTCCGTGATGGGCACGCCGGCCTTGATCATCGAGGTCAGGATGCGGCAGAACCGTTCGATGACCATGAAGCGGACCACGTCGCCGACCACCGGCATCGCCAGCAGGAAGCGGTCGCGCAGTACCCGTCCCCGCTCGGTCCGCAAACCGGCGATCAGTGCGGCGACGAGCGCGACGAGCACGCCGACGATGACCGGATACCAGGCCGTGACGAAGTCGGTGAAGCCCAGCAGAATCCGGGTGGGCAGCGGCAGTTCCGCGTGGAAGGACTCGAAGAACACCTTGAAACGGGGCAGCACGAAGATGACGAGGACGAGGACGACGGCGACGGCCAGACCCATCACCAGGATCGGATAGGTCAGCGCGGAGCGGATACTGCGCCGGCCCTCGACGTCGCGCTCGATGTAGCGGGCCAACTGGGCCATCACCACGTCGAGTTCACCGGTCGCCTCGGCCGAGCGGAGGACGGAGATGTAGAACGGCGGGAGCGCCGTGGTGTGGGCGGCCATCGCGACGGCGAAGCTTTCGCCGAATCGCAGCGAGTCCATGACGTCGACGAGTACCTTGCCCAGCTTCTTGTCCTTGGTCTCGGCGCGGATGATCTCCAGGGCGTCCAGGATGGGCACTCCGGCCTTGATGAAGGCGCCCATCTGGCGGGAGAAGTTGCTCAGCTCGACCAGGTCGACCTTTTCCGCGGTGAGTTCGAGCTGCAGCAGGTTGCGGCCCGCGGCCTTGACCGACTGCACGTCGTAGCCCTGCCGGGTCAGGCTGTCGGTCACGCCGTCGACACTGGAGCCCGTGAGCACACCGTTGGCCCGCTTCCCGTCCGGGCCGACCGCGACGTACTTGAAGGTGGCCATGCCGAAGCCCTCCTGGTTTCCGGTGTCAGAGGTTCGCGTCGTCAGTGTTTGGGTGCGGCATCCAGCGAGCCGGGCACTAGACCACGTACACGCTGGACATGATCTCGGCGATGGTCGTGACGCCCTCCTCCACCAGGCGGACGCCTCCGTCCAGGAGGCTGTCCATGTGCTGCTCGCGGGCGGCCTTGCGCAGGCTGCTGATCGGCGCCTTGTCGACGAGCAGCCCCTTGACCGTGTCGCTCATCACGAGCAGTTCGAAGACGCCGATCCGCTCCTGGTAGCCGGTCCGGGAGCAGAAGTTGCAGCCCCGGCCCTGCCAGAACCCGGTGTCGGTCGACCCGCCGGCCTTTGCGAAGAAGGCCAGTTCGTCCACGCCCGGCTGGTAGGGCTCGCGGCACTGGTCGCAGATCCGCCGCACCAGTCGCTGGCTGACCACCCCGGCGACCGTGGAGGTGATCAGGAACGGCTCGATGCCCATGTCGGTGAACCGGTGCAGCGCGGAGCAGGCGTCGGCGGCGTGGATGGACGACAGTACGAAGTGGCCGGTGAGAGCGGACTCGACCGCGATCCGCGCCGTCTCGCCGTCTCGGATCTCGCCGACCAGGATCACGTCGGGGTCCTGTCGGAGGATCGAGCGCAGTCCGGTCGCGAACGAGACGCCCGCCTGTTCGTTGATCTGGATCTGGTTGACCGACGGCACCACGTACTCCACCGGGTCTTCGATGGTGGTGATGTTGCGCTCGCTCTGGTTCAGCTCACCGAGCGTGGCGTACAGGGTGGACGTCTTTCCGCTGCCGGTCGGTCCGCCGCAGGCGACCATGCCGTACGGGGAGCGCAGCAGGGACGCGAACCGTTCGTAGGTCGCGGCGGGCATGCCGAGCTCTCCAAGCCGCAGCAGTGTGCGGTTGCTGTCGAGCAGCCGCAGTACCGCCTTCTCGCCCCAGATGGTGGGGGTGGTCGCGACCCGGATGTCGACCGACCTGCCGTCGATCTCGGTGGCGATCTGCCCGTCTTGCGGGCGCCGCCGGTCGACGATGTTCATGTTGGCCATGATCTTGATCCGGCTGACCACGGACGGGCCCATGTTCTCCGGCAGGCTCAGCACGTCATGCAGCGCGCCGTCGATGCGGTACCGGACCCGGACCCGGTCGGCGTGCGGTTCGACGTGGACGTCCGAGGCCCGGTCGCGCAGGCCCTGGGTCAGCATGAGGTTGACCAGGTGCACGATCGGCGCGTCCTCGCTCACCACCCTGGCACCGGAGTTGGCGTTGCGGCCGGTCTCGGTCGCCTCGAAGGCCTCGACCAGGCTGCTGACGCCGGTCAACGCCCGATAGGCGCTGTCGATCGAGCGCCGGATGTCCGCGGGAGCCGCGATCGCCAACTGCACCTGGTCCGGCGCGACGGCCCGGCCGACCTCGTCGAGCACACGCGGGTCATCCGGGTCACCCGCCGCGATCAGCAGCGTGCCATCGGCCCGCCGCACCGCGACGACGCCCAGCGAGCGGGCGAGCGCCTCCGGCACCCGGGCGGCCGCCTCGGGATCAGGCTCGCTCTGGCGCAGGTCGGCGACCGGGACGCCGAGTTGAGCCGACAGCGCCTCGATCAGTGACCACTCGTCGACCATGCCGAGTTCGACCAGCAGCGTGCCGAGTCGCTTGCCCGACGCCGACTGCTGCAGGAGCGCCTCGTCCACCTGCGCCGGGGTGAGCAGCCCGCGCTGCACCAGCAGTTCACCGATACGCGGCCGCTTCTGTCCTGCGGGCGACGACTGCGCCGCGCCGGACGTCGCGTCCCGGACCGGTTCGCCCGCAGGGACCGGAGACGGCACCGGGCCCCGCGCTCCATCGGGCAGGGTGCCGTCCTCGCCCGCAGGGCTTGTCGTCGCCGCGCGGCGCCGGAGAAGCCGACGATTCGTCAAGGAACCCACCCCTTTCGTGCATCCGAAACAACGGCCGATCGCCGCGAGCGCATCCGGCGGAACTGTCAGCCGCTGATTAGTCAGCCGCATACTACTGCACGCCGGTGCGCTGTCATCCGCCCGAAGTCCCCCCTTGTGGGTCCATCGCCCGCTAAGTAGTCTACCGCTGATTAATCAAGCTGTTACTATCGCTCGATTTTGCTTGCACCGGTCGCCGTAGATGGAGAAAGATGTCCACATACCTGCAAGGCAAGTTGCGCCAGCGAATTCGCGCACTGAACGAGACTGCGGAAGCCGGCTTCACGCTCATCGAGCTTCTCGTGGTCATCGTGATCCTCGGCATCCTGGCCGCCGTCGTCGTCTTCTCCGTCCGCGGCATCAACGACAAGGGCCAGGGTTCGGCGTGCAAGACCGACAAGTCCACGATCCAGACTGCGGAAGAGGCGTACTTCGCCGGCGACAACCGCAGCGTGTACGGCAGCATGGCTGAGCTGGTGGACGGTGGATTCCTGTCCACCGCTTCCATCTGGTACGACGTCAAGCCGAGCGGCGCCACGTACGACATCACGCCGAAGGCCGCACTCCCAGGCGGCAAGCCGAACCCCTGCACCGAATAGGGGGAGTCCTCACCGGACACCGCCGGTCGGCGGTCTCGGGCGGCCGAGTTCGCCCGGTGGCATCGGAAGCGCCACCTGGCGATCCACGGTCGGCGGCCTGCGGCATCGCCGGAACTGCCCTAGGCCTGAACCGCCTTGCGGACCGTGAGGCCGGTCGCGGCGAGGGTCGCGGAGGCCTGGAATTCTGGTCTGGATCACTCGCATCGTGCCGGTAGCGACTGGCACGCACGGTACGGCACCATTGCGTCCATGTCATCCATATTTGTTGTGATTTTCGGTGTACTGGGGCTCGCGGTGGGGTCGTTCCTCAACGTCGCCGTCTCCCGGGTGCCGGCCGGCCGCTCGGTCGTGCGGCCCCGCTCCGCATGTCCGGGTTGCGCCACGCCGATCGCGGCCCGGGACAACATCCCCATCGTGTCCTGGCTCCTGCTGGGCCGGCGCTGCCGCGCCTGCCGGGTTCCCATCCCCGCGCGCTACCCGCTCATCGAAGCGCTCACCGCGATCCTGTTCTCCGCCGAGGCGCTGCGCTTCGGCTGGTCGGAAATACTGCCGGCCGAACTGGTCTTCACCGCCGGGTTGCTGGCCCTGGCCGCCTGCGACGCCGAACAGTTCCTGCTCCCGCGGCGGCTGATATATCCGACTCTCGGGCTCACCGCCGCTTGTCTGTTCGCGGCCGCGGCGGCTACCGGCCAGTGGCATCGGCTCGGCGTGAGCGCGGCATGCGGAGTGGGTGCCTTCGCTGTCTTCTTCGCCCTGCACCGGGTGCGGCCGGCCTGGCTCGGATTCGGCGACGTGCGCCTGGCCGGCCTGCTCGGCACCGGGCTGGGCTGGCTCGGTCCATGGCATCTCGTCTTCGCGGTGCTGGCCGGCAGCGTCGTCGGGTTGCTTCTGGGCATCGCGCTCATGGCGGCGGGGCGAGCGAACCGCCAAACACGCCTCCCCTTCGGTGTGTTCCTCGCCGCCGGCGCCATCGCCGCCATCCTCGTCGGCACTCCTGTCGTCCACTGGTACGAGAGTGTGAGTGACCTGTACGCGATGGGTGCGCCGCTGACAACGGTCGGCCACCGACCATGACCACCCGGGCCGGACGTCAGTCGCGGGCAGGTTGCCGACGACCCGCAACGGCGCTTCGGGGCCTTCAGCGCCGTGAGCCGCACGGGCACAGCAGACGGTTCCATCGCGCAACCGCCTGCCGGACCGACCGGTCAGTTCTCCTGGGATCTGGTCCCTATGTCAGCCTTTCCGGCTCCAGGCTCGGGCGACATCGCAAACACCACCGACGATCCTTACCCTGGGTACCATGAAGCAACTTGACCTGCCACTGGCCGAGTGGATTGTGCTCGCACTCATGGCCGAACGACCCAGCCACGGCTTCGCCATCGCAGCCCTCACCGCGGAAGGCGCGGAAATCGGTGAGTTCTGGTACATCTCGCGACCCATGGTCTACCGGTCGATCACGCGGCTGGTCGAGCGCGGACTGATCACGCCGGTCGGCACCGAGGAAAGTGATCGCGGACCGCAGCGCATGATCTACGCCACCACCCGCTCGGCGAAGACGGCGGTCAGCCGGTGGCTCAGCGAACCCGTGGTCCAGCTGTTCGACGTCCGCGCCGAGCTCACGAGCAAGCTTCTGCTGCTCCGGCGTCGCGACACCAGCCCGGCCCGCCTGGTCGAGCGTCAACGGGTCGTCATCGACGAGATCGAGGAGTCGCTGCGCGCCAAGGAGCACGCCGGCGACCCCCTCGTCCGCGCGATCTATGCCTGGCGCCTGGAACACGTCCGCGCCGCGCGCCGGTTTCTCGACGCCGTCGACGTCGACTCGGCGCGGCCGGCGGTCAAGGCCGGCTGACGGCACGGTCGTGGCAGCCTCCCCTCGGCATCCACGTCTCCAATGCGCACTGTCCAGCCTGCCGCTGCCGCGGGATGCGCACGTCGGCGGTCCTATGCCGCCGATGGGCAATGGGACCGCCGACGGGGATCGGCGAGCCGGGACCGTCGGCGGGCGATGCGCGTGCCTGACCGACGGTCCGTTGCTCAGTGCTCCGGACCGCCTAGTAGCCGTAGGCGGCCAGAGTCGACTGGATGGTGGTGTTGCTGTCCCACTTGGCGTTGAACAGGTTGTCCCAGGCGGCCGCTGCGCCGGTGTTGCCGCCGTTCAGGGCGACACCGTACTGCTCGATGTCTCCGTAGTCGGAGTACGCGCTCGGATCGACGTCGGCCCACGTGTTGGGATCATTGCCCGTGGTGCCGTTCAGCGAACTCGACGTCCAGCTCACGTGCATGATGTTCGACTTCGCGACAAGACCCAGCTGGGTGTTCCCGCCGGCATTCGCCGTCACCGCGCCCCGCACCTGGCTGATACCTGATTCCAGGCGCACCTTGCACGCCGTACCCGCGCTGTCGCACGCGCTTCCGGTGAACACGTTCTGACCCGCCCCGCTGGCGGTCCACGAGAACCCGTTCTGGATCAACGCCTGCTTGGACGCCGCACCGAAGGGCGCGGAAGCCGGGTCGGCGATCGCGATCCGGTGCCCACTCGTCGCAAGCCAGCTCACCACCCCCGAGATCGTCGTGGGTGCGCCGCCGGCAATCGGCGACGCATCACACCGAGGCGACTGCGCCTTGCCGTTACCGCTGCCATTGGCGTCCGCGCCGAACGCCAGCGGCGGACTCCCGGCGTTGGACGGGTCATCACCGTGAGTCGAGCCCGCCCAGCTGCCGTTACAGCTGTAGATCGCCAGGTGCCCGATGGCCACAGCATGTTTGCTCGAGATCGCGCCGTTGCACTCGACGCTCCCGCTCGCCGTGCACGTCCCACCATCCGCGGTCGGGATAACCGCGTCCACGTTGGTTTCGTCCGCCGACAGGAACGCGTCGATGTGCAACGGCCCATTCACGCAGTTGTTCGACGAAGACGGATCGCATGTGGTGTAAGGGCCGGCGCTCTTCAGCTGCTGACGCAGGCTTCCCGACGTGATCCCCCGCATCGTCGACGTGTCGATCGCCGGCTTGTTCCAGAACCCGCCGGTCTGCGAAGCGGCATTCGCCGTGAACGTCGTGAACGTCCCAAGCGACTCGATCGTGCCTTTCATGTCCTTCGTCGCGGGATACATGTTGTTCGCGATGCCGACCTGCGAATCCGTCGCGGCGAACACTGTCGGTGCCGTGGCGGCGATCAGCGCCGTCGCCAGGGCACCCGCCGCGAACGCCTTCCGAACCCGGCGCATCGCGCTGAAGCCGGAGCCCGGAGCGCTCCGAGTGTGTCTGGACCTTAGTTGCATCTGCTACTCCTCGTAGATCCGGTTGGCGGCGGCTGCCGCACGGGCACCCTGCTGGTGGGAGTAGGCAAATGTCCGAGAACTCATAGGCATCTGCGTGGTTTCCCGGCATGACGGTGCCTCACACGCCTAGATGGTGCTCACTTGGCGACCCAGTAGTCAATGATTGACAACCAGGACCGCCGTGTATGTAATGCACCTGTCCAGCCCGCGGCAGGCCGGCGGCCGAGTGCCGTCGGCCCTCTGCGGGACGCAAGGGAGGGGCTGGCGGCACTATGGGCAGAGGCGTGTTATGGCACTGTTGAGCAGACTGTCGCGCTCGCGCACGTTCAGGTGGGGTGGGCTGGTTCTCGCGGTGGTTGCGGTGGCGCTCGTCGTTGTGGCGCTTGCGCGCGGTGGGTCGGATGCGGCCGCCCCAGCCCAGAAGTCCGACCCCGAGTGGTGCACGCCGGGCACCCAGCGCACCGCGCTCTGCCCACACAGCAAGGTGTTTGACGCAAAGGAATACGCCATCCACGGCGACGCCTTCGAGTGCGTCGGTTTCGCCAGTCAGGCGGATGCTCAGGCGGTGCTGCGGGCAAACCCCAGCGATCCGAATCACCTTGACGACGGAGGCGGCGTCGCGTGTCGTGGATTGCCGGCACCGCGCGACACCAAACCGGTTGCCGGCGTCGCACAGCACTTCAGGTGCGGTCCTGGCGACATTCGCAGCGCGCTCTGCCCACAGCCGAAGCGGCACTTCGACGCTCGCTACTTCCTGCGTTACGGCAATGACGCCTACGACTGCTCGGACTTCGCCGGCCAAGCGGACGCGCAGGCCGTCCTGCGTTTCGAGCCGGCCGACCCGAATCACCTTGACGACGACGGGAACGGCATCGCGTGCCCGGACCTGCCGGGATCAAAGGACGTCAAGCCCGTGCGACGGGGAACACCGTGACGCGGCAAGGGCTCGCGCGTGCGCCCGGCCTGAACGTGACCCATCGATTGAAGGAAGCCCCGACTGCCATGACATCGGACCATCGCCGGTTCTCATTGCGCGCCCGAGGCCAGGACGGCTTCACACTCATCGAATTGCTCGTGGTCATCGTGATCCTCGGCGTCCTTGCCGCCATCGTGGTGTTCTCCGTAAGGGGCATCGGCGACAAGGGCCGCAAGAACGCGGTCGCCGCGGACGCGGCCACCCTGCGAACGGCGGAAGAGTCCTACTGTGCGAAGCACGGACACTATGGGACAGCCGATGATCTGCAAGTTGACGGGCTGCTCTCCGGCGAACCGGCCTACAACGTGGTGGTGGTCGGCGAGGAAAACAAGTGCGGCCGAGGCGAGAAGTCGTCGTTCACGCTGAATGACACCTCCACACCGACCGAGCGCGGAGCGGACGCAATCCAGGTGGGCACGAATCCGGCCGACCTCACGGTCGATGAGAAGGCCGATCGCCTGTACGTCGTGGCCAGCGGGAGCAACGACGTGACCGTGATCGACGGCAAGACCGACGCCCCGATCGGTCCTCCGATCGATGTTTCCAGCGCTGTGTCGAGCCCGACCCGCATCGCGGTCGACCCCGGTACGGGGCGGGTCTACGTCGGGGGGACGGGCGGCGTCGCGATCATCGACACGACCAACGCCAATCAACTGACCCACGTCAGCGGCTATACGACGACCGTCACTGGCCTGGCCGTCTCTCCCGAGAACGGCGACGTCTACGTCGGCGGCGGTTCCGCAAGCACCTCGGCGGTCGCCTACATCGCGGCCGGCAGTTCGTCGGCGACGCCGATCCCACTGCCCGCTGCGGGAGTCGTGGGCGCAAGCAGCAGCATGGACTTTTCCTTTGACTCCGCGCACCACGCGGTGTACCTCGCGAAGGCGGGTGTCGGCAGCGGCACGAGCCCCGCTGCCGGCATCGGCCTCTTCGCCATCTCGTCGCGGACCCACGACGCCAAGGTCGTAGCGCAGTTCCCGACGAAGTCATCCTGCGGCACCAACGCCGGAAACGTCCTCGTGGCAAACTCCGCTCGTGGCAGCACCGCTGTCGATCCCGGCCGCAACCTGGTCTACCTCCTTGCCAGGAGGTGCGTTCCGAACCCCGCGAATCCCTCGGGCCAGTGGAATGCCGTCGCGACAACGATCGCCATCAACCCCAGCGACGGCAGTTCAACAGCGATCAACGACCTGGTGGGAACGCCCTACGGGCCCAACTCCGCGGTCTACAACGCGGCGGCAGGGTCGCTCTACGTCTACTTGGACGGTGGAGCGAACTGCGGCGGTGCCGGGGGCCGCATCGACCGAATCGTCGGGACGAAGGTCACGGGACAAGCATCAGTCTGCGGAGTGTCAACTGCCCCCGGGAACCAAGGGCACAAGCTCACCGTGCTGAGAAACTTCAACAGGATCTTCGTCGCACAACAAAATGTCGGTGGCGCGCCGGGCGGCCTCGGGGTGGCCGACGGCAGCACGCTGCTGCGGCAAACTCCGCTCGGCACGCCTCGCCAGTTCGGCGCGTTGGCCACGAACAACACTACGGCGAAGGTGTATGCGGTCGATCCGGTGAACGGAACGGTCGCGGTGTTTCGGACAGGATCGGCCTAGGACAATGCCGGACCAGCCACGCACCATCCACAAGGGCCCGGATCGCCGGCTACGACCGGGTCGTCGTACCTCCATTGCGGCGGTCAGCGTGATCGCGGCGATCACGCTGACCGCGTGCGGCGACAAGGGAACCCCGGAGCATACGTTCGACGTCGCTCCGTATGTGCACAAGGGGCACGTGGTCAACTGCGACGCGTTCAAGACCCAGGCCGACGCGCAAGCGGTGTTGCGAGCGGACGCACTCGACCCGAACGCGCTCGACCGGGACGGCGACGGCATCGCGTGCCCGAACCTCCCCGAGCCGACGGACAAGAAGCCGGTCCACCGCGACTTCATGACCGACAAGGACGGCGCGCCGATCATCGAGCCGCTCAAGCCGCCGCCGGCGTAGCAACACTGGAAGCGGTCATGCTCGGTACGGATGTCTTGCCAACGCGCATAGCCGGTCCTGGCGCATCTCGCTCCTGCCTACGGGAGGGATGATGACAGACACGGCAGCCCACGCCCCCTTCCCGTGCCGGTGCCCTGCCGGGGTGCTGCTCGATGTCTGGTAGCGGGTCGGTCGGCTGGCCGTGCCCGTGGCCGTGGAGCGGGCAGGGCGGGGCACCGCGCCGGGCGCGCGAAGCCGCCCTTGGCCCGCACCGCGTCGTACGCGGCGAGGGCCAAGGGCGCCTTTCGTCAGGTCGGGGGAGCGCGGCGTCAGCCGAGCTGCCCGGTCGGCCGCATGGTGATGTGGTTGATGTCCACGCCCGCGGGCTGGTTGACGGCGAAGACGATCGTGTCCGCGATGTGTTCTGGGGTCATCGCCGGCGCCGCCTCGGGCGTGCCGCCGCGTTCGTCCCAGAACGGAGTGTCCACCACCCCGGGGGCGATGACGGTCACGCCGACCCCGTCCTTGCCGACCAGCAGCCGGGTGTTCTCGGCCAGCGCGTGTGCGGCCCACTTGGTGACCGAGTACAGGTTGCCGGGCGTGTTGCGCACCCCGGCGACCGAACCGATGATCACGATCCGGCCCTTGGACTCCCTGAGATGCGACAGGGTCTCCCGCACCAGCAGGGCAGGGCCCAGCACGTTGGTGAGGACCATGGCGCGCATGTCCTCGGGAGCATGGCTCTCGAGGTTGCCCGGCAGCGAGAAACCGGCGTTGGCGATGACGTTGTCCAGCCGGCCCCACGCGTCCACCACGTGGCCGACGGCTGAGGCGACGTCGTGCTCGTCGCTGGTGTCGCCGGTGATCGTCAGCAGCCGCTCACCCGCTGCCGCCGAACCGGCGAACGCGGCCAGCTTCTTCGCGTCACGTCCGGTGACGGCTACGCGGTGACCCTGCTCGAGCAGAGCACGGGCGGTGGCGGCGCCGATTCCGGTCGAGCCACCGGTGATCAGCGTGACGGGTTCCATGTGACGGACTCCTCAGTGATGTGGTCATCCGGCGCCCGCCAGGGTCCCGGACGTCGATGAACGCGAGGTGGCGCGTGAGGTCGGCCGACGTCGGGCCTGCGCCGGCCCCAGCGTCAGGGAAACCGCAACGGTGCCTCACCGTAACTGGGCCGGGGAGAAGGCTGCAGTCCCGCGTCACGGGCTCGCTGAGACGTCCATGCCCACAGCAGGATGATCGAGCCCCCCAGGACAGCGCCGACCACATCGGTGACGGTGGGCCCCCGGCCCGACGGGAACACCATGAGGACCAGAACGAGGACCGCTGCCTTGATCCGGGTGTCCGCCAGCACGCGCCATGCGACCGTGGCCAGCGGCACCGCCCCCCACAGCAGGTACCAGCCCTGCACGGCGGGAGCACACACCACCAGGGCCAACAATGCGAAGGCCGTGGCGCGTTCGGCGCCGAGGCGAGGTGCGCGCGCCAGGAAGTACAAGGCCCCGCAGAGCCCGGCCAAGGTCCCGATCGCACGCATCACGGTCACCGGGTCCGGGGTGGTGACCCAGCCGGCCTCGGTCCCGATCCACCTCAGCAGCCGGCCGATGTCCGTGCTCACCGACATCGGTGTGTAGGAGTGGGTCGGCGTGCGGAGGGTGTCGAGCCAGCCCCAGCCCAGCCCGGAGAGCGTCACCGTCAGCAACAGCGTCCCGACGGACACGAGCAGGACACCCGCCGCACGGCCCAGGCGCCGCCACCGGCCCGTCTGCCCGGCAACCGCCACCAACGCGGCGCACGCCAGGGCCACCGCGGCCGGGGCCTTCACCAACGCTGCGCACGTCAGCGCGACAAGTCCCAGCACCCACCGTCCTGACCGGCACGCCACGAGACCGGCCATCATGAGGCCGATCATCAGCGCCTCGTTGTGCGCCCCGCCCACCAGGTGGGCCAGCACCAGCGGGTTGAGCGGAGCCGCCCACCAGGCTCCCGCGCCCTCGCCGCCGGACCGCGTGGCGAGCCACTGCACCGCCCAGGCCAGCAGGGCGAGTCCGGCGAGCGCGGCCACCCGATGGAGCACGACAGCGGCGACCACATGCTGCTCGCCGGTCACGAAGACCACGGCCCGGCTCACCGACACGGACAGGGGCCCGTACGGAGCCGGGGCGTGCTGCCACACCTCCGGGACATTCGCGGCGAGGGGTCCGCCGAGTGCCGAGGGTCCGACGTCGTAGACGTTCCAGGCGCGCCCGGCCATCGCGCCCTGGGCCACGTAGCTGTAGATGTCCGTGCTGAACAGCGACGGCGCCGGAAGCAGGGGGAGCGCCCAGCCTCCGAGGGTGAGCCACTGACGCCGCTTGCTCATCGACGCGCCGGCCCGAAGCAGCGTGCCCAACTGCCACCAGGACCACAGCAGCAGGACGAGTCCCGCGTACGCCGCCGTCGCACCGATCAGCGCCAGGGTGGGTCCCGGGGCTCCCCAGATCCCGTCCGGCACGCCGCGCGGCAGAGCGCCGGCGCCCCAGGCGCCTGATGAGAGCAGCACGGAACCCCACATGCCCCGCTGTGCCCAGACCCAATTATCGTTATGCGCCGCTCTCATTCGGACGAAGGTAGAGCGCTTTCCGGATCACCGCACCTAGCTCCGCCCCAATTGACGGAGAACGCACGGTGTCGCCTGCGTCCGAGGCCGGGACATTGCCGCGTTCCCAGCTTGGATCACGTGCCGTCGCCGCGTCCACAGGGGTGACCACTATCTGGACATGCGGACGAGTGAATTCCGGTCGGTGCATACGATCCGACGGTACGTCCCCGCACCACACCGGAAGGCGCTCGTGAGCACGACCTCCCCCCAGTCCACCAGCACATCCCCGGTGACGGAGTCGGGCACGGTGCTGATCCGCTCCGCGGCCGATGTCTCCGATCTGGTCAACTCGGGCACGGCGCAGGGCCGGCACGCCAAGATGATCGTGGTCATCGCGCTCGGCGGCATCTTCCTCGACGCCTACGACCTCAGCTCCCTGGCCTACGGCCTGCCCGACATCACGCGGCAGTTCGGCCTCAGCTCCACCATGGCCGGCACGGTCACCGCCTCGATCAGCGTCGGTTCGCTCCTCGGCGCCCTCGTCGGCGGCTGGCTGGTGGACCGGATCGGCCGCTACCGGGTCTTCATGGCCAACATGCTCTTCTTCGTCGCCACCGCGCTGGTGTGCGCGGTGGCGCAGGACGTGTGGACGCTCATCGCCGCCCGCTTCGTGATGGGCATCGGCGTCGGCATGGACATCCCGGTCGCGATCGCGTTCCTCGCCGAGTTCTCCCGGCTGCGCGGCAAGGGCAGCAAGGGCTCACGCACGGCTGCCTGGTCACCCGCCTGGTACACCGCGACGAGCGGCTGCTACCTCGTGATCATGCTGCTGTACTTCGTGCTGCCGGACGCCCAGTTGGGCTGGCTGTGGCGGTTCACCGTCGGCTTCGGCGCGGTCCCCGCACTGCTCGTACTGCTGCTGCGCAGGCGCTACATGAACGAGTCCCCGACCTGGGCCGCCGACCAGGGCGACCTGGAAGGCGCGGCGAAGATCCTGCGGCAGTCGTACGGCGTGGACGCGCGCGTCGCCGACGACGCGCCCGCCACGACTGCCCGCCCGCCCCGGACCGGCCTCGGCGCGTACGCGCGGCTCTTCACCCCGCCGTACCGCACGCGCACGATCCAGTCGGTGGCGGTCGGTCTGGCGGAGACCTTCGGCTACAACGCGGTCGCGTTCGGACTGCCGATCATCATCGCCACACTGATGACCCAGGGCCCGCTCACCACGATCGCGTCCTCCTTCGCCCTGAACCTCGTCTTCGCCCTCACCGGTGGGCTGCTCGGCATCCGCTGGGCGTCGACCCGCGGCGCCTGGCCGATGATGACGCTCGGCTTCGCGATCCAGTTCGTCGCCATCACGGTGCTCGGCCTCATCGGGGACCCGTCCGGGACGGCCTTCGTGACGGGGGGCATCCTGATGCTCGGCGCGTTCATGTTCGCCCAGGGCTTCGGCCCCGGCGCGCACATCATGAGCTACGCCTCGCTGGGTTTCCCGACGTCGATGCGCGGCGTCAGCATCGGCTTCAACCAGGCCGTGCTGCGTCTGGGTTCGACCTTGACGCTGTTCTTCTTCCCCATCCTCAGCACCGGCCTCGGCACCCACGTCTACTGGGTCATCCTGGCCGCCCCCGTCCTGGGCCTGACGGCTCTGCTGGCGAAGCGCTGGGAGCCGATCGGCTTCGACGCGGACGCGGAGGAACGGAGCCGGTCCGGGGCGACGGCGTAAGAGGCCTGAACGTCCGGGGCCCCGACCGGCAACCGCCGATCGGGGCCCCGGACGTTCAGCGCGCGAGCGCCTCGGTCCGCCCCGTCAGGGACTCCCTGAAATCACTGCCAGTCCACGACCCAGCGGCCTTCCTCGAAGAACTGCTCCAGCGAGGCGAAGTCCTCCACCCATTCGTCGCCGCCGGTGACCTTCAGGTCGGGGTCCGCGGCGGTCAGGACCAGGTAGCTCGGAGGCTCGTCGGCGAGCTCGCGGATGTAGACGTAGCGGCCCTGTTCGTCGCCCGAGGCGATCCGGCCGAGGGTTTCGGTCCTGATCATCTGCTCATCTTCCCCGGCCGGTGCCCCAACTCACCGGTAGCGTTGTACCAAAGCGCCGAGCAGAGGTCCTCGATCGCAATGGGCACCGCCGATTCGGGAGAGGGGCGATGGTGTGGAGGGCACAGGAGTGGCAGAGGGTCGGGGTGATCCCGGGCTCTTCGGGCCCGGGTCGGTCACCTGGCAGGTGCACGCGGATCCGATGATGTGGGTCGCCGGTGTGCGCGCGCTCTACTTCCAGGCGCTCCTTCCGCGGGCGGTCCGGGGCGTCATGCAGAACTCGGACTTCCGGAAGGACGCCTGGGGGCGGCTGATGCGGACGGCCGGGTTCGTCGGCACGACCACGTACGGGACCACTGAGGCCGCCGAGCGTGCCGGTGTTCGCGTGCGGAAGATCCACAGCCACCTCGAGGTCACCGATCCCGACACCGGTGAGCGGTACGGCGTCGACGAGCCCGAGCTGCTCCTGTGGGTGCACTGCGCCGAGATCGAGTCCTACCTCCACGTCGCGCGCCGCTCCGGGTTCCGGCTCACGGACGCGCACGCCGACCAGTACATCGCCGAACACCGCACCAGCGCCCGGCTGGTCGGCCTCGACCCCGCCGACGTGCCCTGCGACCGGGCCCAACTCGCCGCGTACTTCGAGAAGATGAGGCCCCTGCTCGCCGCCGGTCCGGAGGCCCGGGACGTCGACGACTTCCTGCGCAGGCCGCCCGTCCACCCCCTGCTCGTCCCGGCGCGCGCGACGCTGTGGCGGCGCGTGTCGCAGCTGGCGTACGCCTCTCTGCCGTCGTACGCCCACGAGTTGTACGGCAGACCGGCCCCGGCACCGACCGCCGTGACCCGGGAGCTGCGGTTCACCGGCACCGTCCTGCGCTGCGTTCCCGCACGTGTGCGCTGGCAACTCCCGCCGAAACACATCCTGCGCGCCATGTCACGACTCGGCCCCGGCAGCCGCCCGGCATCGTACAAAATCGGGAGTCGGACGGCCATACTGGACAGGCCGGGGAGGGCGCAGCGAGGCGACGGGGGCGACAGCGCGAGATGCCGGAGTCGGGGGAGACCAGGCTGATCCAGGGCCGGTACCGGCTGCTCGATCTCATCGGGCGGGGCGGTATGGGCGAAGTGTGGCGCGCCAGGGACGAGTCGCTCGGGCGCAGAGTCGCCGTCAAGTGCCTCAAGCCCATGGGCCCGCAGCACGACCAGTCCTTCACCCGGGTCCTGCGTGAGCGCTTCCGCAGGGAGGCCCGCGTGGCAGCCGGCCTTCAGCACCGCGGGGTCACCGTCGTCCACGACTTCGGCGAGCACGACGGCGTGCTGTACCTCGTGATGGAACTCCTGGAGGGCAAGAACCTCAGCCAGCTCCTGGAGGACAACAAGCAGCACCCGTTACCCGTCGCCGACATCGTCGAGATCGCCGGACAGGTCTCGGCCGCGCTCGCCTACACCCACGAACAGGGCATCGTCCATCGCGACTTGAAGCCCGCGAACATCATGCGGCTCACCGACGGCACGGTGAAGATCTGCGACTTCGGCATCGCGCGGCTCGGCCACGACATCGGCTTCACCTCACGCCTCACCGGTACGGGCATCGCGATGGGTACCCCGCACTACATGTCGCCCGAGCAGATCGGCGGCGACCACGTGGACCAGCGCAGCGACCTGTACTCGTTCGGCTGCGTGCTCTACGAGATCGCGACGGGAGCACCGCCGTTCGACCTGGAGGACGCCTGGGCCGTCCTGGTCGGGCACCGCGACACCGTGCCCGAGCCGCCCCGCGCGCACCGTGCCGAGCTCCCCGGCTTCCTGGACCGGATCATCCTCGACCTGCTCGCGAAGGAGCCGGACGAGCGGCCTTGGGACGCCCGTGAGCTGGCCCGCCGAATCGGTGACGGCCGTTCCCCATCCGGACATGTGCCGACGATGACCACCGCACCGCTGTGGCAGACCGCTGTCGGGCCGGGGCAGGCGGTGTCCCGCGAGCCGCGGCTGCCTTCCTGGACGCGCGGCATGACGACGGGGCACAAGGCGGCAGGCCCGCCCGTCCTGCGCGGCACACCGCCCGACGTGGCGGCGGGGCTGGCCGGCGAGTGGATCGCGCGCCCCGAGTCCCGGCGCAGGGAGCAGCCGATCCGTACGGAACGTCCCACGCCGGCACCGGAGTTGGTCGCGCACCTCACCGCCCGGCACAACGCGGGCCTGAGCCTCGGCCGGCTCGGTCGCTGGGAGGAGGCCGGCGAGGTGCACCGCGCCGTGGCGGCGGAGCGCGAGCACGCCCTCGGCCCGGACCACCCCGACACACTCGCCAGCCGCTACGAGGTCGCTTTCACGCTCAGTCGCACCGGCCGCCCCGCCGACGCCCTGCGCGAGTACCGCCGCGTCACCGAGGGGTGCGAGCGGGTCCTTGGCCCCGAGCACCCCGAGACGCTCGGCGCCCGGCAGGAAATGGCGTACGTCCTGGGCCAGTTGGGGCGGCACTTCGACGCGCACCAGGCGTACACGTCCGTGCTCGCGGCGCGGGAGCGAGTCATGGGTGCCGACCATCCGGACACCCTGCGCTGCCGTCACAACCTCGCGTACAACCTCAGCCGGCTCGGGCGCCTCGAGGACTCGTACCGCATGGCGTGCGAGGTGGCTTTGGCGCGCGCCCGCGTCCTCGGCCCCAGCCACCCGGACACGCTCGTCACCAAGTGCGAAGTCGCCTATGCGCTGGGCCAGTTGGGACGGTGGACCGAGGCCCTGCGCGGCTACGACGAGGTGGCTGAAGCCCGCGGACAGGCGCTCGGCACCGACCACCCGGAGACCCTCGCCGCGCGCTACGAGGTAGGCATCAGCCTCGGCCGGCTCGGCCGCAGCGCCGAGGCCCTCGGCCTCTACCGCGACCTCATCGACGACCGTACGCGCGTCAGCGGAGCGGCCCACCCCGAGACCCTGCGCGCCCGCCACGGCCTCGGCGTGAACCTGGGGCGGATGGGCCGCTGGGAGGAGGCACTCGCCGAGGCCCGCGACGTCTGCGCGATCCGTGCCAGGGTCCTGGGCGCCGACCACCCGGACACGCTGGTCAGCCGGCGCGAGGTGGCCGTCGGGCTCGGCTGGCTCGGCCGGTGGGCCGACGCGCTCACCGAGTACCGACGGGTCGCCGCGGCCCGCGAACAGGTCCTCGGCGCCGACCACCCGGACACCCTGGCCAGCCGCAACGACGAGGCGCACTGCCTGGAACAACTCGGCCGCGGCACGGAGGCGGTCGAGCTGTACCGGCGCGTGGCGGCCCTGCGACAGCAGCGGGGGTCCGGCGGCCACTGAGCGTCTGCCTGCGGGTGCTTGCGCGTGGTCGGGCGCTGAGGTCGCTTGCGCGTGGTCTGGTGCTTGCGGTCACTTGCCCCTGATCGGGCGCCCGCGAGCGCTGCGGGAGGTCGGCTGCCTGCGAGCGCCGCCTGCCTGCGGCGGGTGGTGCCCGGGTTCGCCGGACCGCGAGCA
Organism: Streptomyces sp. NPDC090032; assembly: GCF_044748025.1. NCBI lineage: Bacteria > Bacillati > Actinomycetota > Actinomycetes > Kitasatosporales > Streptomycetaceae > Streptomyces > Streptomyces sp. NPDC090032. The sequence continues at coordinate 198,927 of NZ_JBIVFF010000007.1, forward strand.
CTGCCCCAGTGGCACGCCCTCGCCCGCCGGCCCGCTGCGCCCGCCCGCGTCCCGCGTCCCGCGTCCGCAGTGTCTCCCGCATCCCCAGCGCCCCCCGTCCGTCCGCGCCCCCCGTGCCCCCCGTACGTCCCGCGCCTCCAGCGCCCGCCCTCGATCCGCCGATCCGCCGATCCGCCGATCCGCCGATCTGCCGCCCCGAGGTCTGGCCCGGCATGATCGGCTCGTGTTACCAAGAGGGATGCCAGCTCACGAGCGCTACGACGTCGTCATCGTCGGCGGAGGTCACAACGGCCTCGTCGCCGCCGCCTACCTCGCTCGGGCCGGACGTTCCGTCCTGGTTCTCGAGCGGCTCGGTACCACCGGCGGTGCCGCCGTCTCGACCCGGCCGTTCGCCGGGGTCGACGCGCGCCTGTCGCGGTACTCGTACCTGGTCAGCCTGCTGCCCCACAAGATCGTCGACGATCTCGGGCTCGACTTCGCCGTGCGCGGCCGCACCGTGTCCTCGTACACGCCGACCGTGCGCGAGGGGCGGGCCACCGGGCTGCTCGTCGGCGGTGGTGAGGAGCGCACCCGCGCCTCCTTCGAGCACCTCACGGGCGGCGGGCGGGAGTACGCGGCCTGGACCGACTTCTACGAGACGACCCGCCGCGTCGCCGAGCGGGTCTTTCCTACGCTCACCGAGCCGCTCCCGGACAAGGACACGCTGCGCCGGCGGGTCGACGACGACGCAGCGTGGCGGATGCTCTTCGAGGAGCCGATCGGCGCCGCCGTAGAGGAGCGTTTCAGGGACGACCTGGTGCGCGGCGTCGTGCTCACCGATGCCCTCATCGGTACGTTCGCCGACGCCCACGACCCGTCCCTCCAGCAGAACCGCTGCTTCCTCTACCACGTGATCGGCAACGGCACCGGCGACTGGGACGTGCCCGTCGGCGGCATGGGCGCCCTCACCGACGCCCTCGCCGCCGCCGCACGCGCGGCAGGTGCCGAGATCGTCACCGGTCACGAGGTGACCCGCGTCGAGACCGACGGGCGACACGCCGAGGTGACGTACGAGTCGGAGAGCGGCGCGGGTCGTGTCGGGGCCGGGCACGTGCTTGTCAACGCCTCGCCCCAGGCCCTCGCCGCCCTCGTCGGGGACGAGCCGCCGGCCCCGGCCGAGGGCGCGCAGCTCAAGGTCAACATGCTCCTGACCCGGCTGCCGAAGCTGCGGGACACGTCCGTCGACCCGCGCGAGGCGTTCGCCGGAACGTTCCATGTCGCCGAGGGCTACGAGCAGTTGGCGACGGCGTACGGCCAGGCGGCGGCCGGTTCACTGCCCGCGGCGCCTCCGTCGGAGATCTACTGCCACTCGCTGACCGATCCGACCATCCTCGCCCCGGACCTCGTCGCGCGCGGCTACCAGACCCTCACCCTGTTCGGCCTGCACACGCCCGCCCGGCTCTTCGCGGGCGACAACGACGCCGCCCGCGCCGAGCTCCTCGAAGCCACCCTCGCCCAGCTCGACGCGCAGCTGGCCGAGCCGATCGAGGACTGCCTCGCCCTGGACGCGGACGGTCGGCCGTGCATGGAGGCGAAGACGCCGCTCGACCTGGAGCGGGACCTGCGCCTGCCCGGCGGCAACATCTTCCACCGCGACCTGTCCTTCCCGTATTCCCAGGAAGGAACGGGCCGTTGGGGCGTCGAGACCGCCCACGCCAACGTCCTGCTGTGCGGCGCGGGTGCCGTGCGCGGCGGCGGGGTCAGCGGGATCCCCGGGCACAACGCGGCGATGGCAGTCCTGGGGAAGTGACCCGCCGACCCCGGCTCCCCACTCGAGCCGCCGACTCAGGCCTGACCCCGGCCCCCGATGGTGGCCCGCGCGTCCCTCAGTCCTGCGAAGGTGACCACCCCACCGCCTCGATCCGTGCCGCGTCGGACGGGCGCGCCTCGTCGAACACGGTCCGGCGGCCGTCGGTGACGCGCACCCCGTCCACGTACACCCCGCGCCCCACGTACAGCTGGTCCGTCGCGTAGCGCCAGCGCAGGCGGACCTGGCGGCCCTTGAACGCGCCGAGAGCGGCGGTCAGGCTGTGCCAGGCGCGGCCCGACCAGCCGTCGGCCGTGCCCTTCGGGTGGTCCTCGGCGCCCTCTCCCTTACGGGTGGTCGTGAACGGCAGGGCCTGCCAGGTCGCCCCGGCGTCGGCCGACGCCTCCAGGTACAGGAAGTCGGAGTGCGGTTCCGTGTCCCACCACAGGTCGCAGCGGAGGCTCGCGGTGTCGGACGTGACGTCGAGGCCGGGCAGGGTGAGCGTCGCCGACGTGGCGCTGGCCATGCCGGAGAACCAGGCGGTGCGGCCGTGCGCGGGGCGTACGGCCACGGCGCGGGCGAGGTTGTTCGCCGCGGCGACCCGGGGAGCGGAGCCGGATCGCCAAGTGCGCACGGGGTGAACGGAGTTGCCGAGCACGATCAGGAACGAGTCCGTCGTCGGGTCGAGGACGATGGACGTGCCGGTGAAGCCGGTGTGCCCGGCCGTGCGCGGTGTCGCCATCGCGCCCATGTACCAGTGCTGGTAGAGCTCGAAGCCGAGGCCGTGCTCGTCTCCGGGGAACGCCTGGTTGAAGTCGGTGAACAGCAGCCGTACGGACTCCTCGGACAGGATGCGCGCCTTGCCGTACGCACCCCCGTTGAGGAGCGTGCGGCCGAGGATCGCGAGGTCCCACGCGCAGGAGAAGACACCGGCGTGGCCCGCCACACCGCCCAGCCCGAACGCGTTCTCGTCGTGCACCTCGCCCCACACGAGTCCGCGGTCGAGGCCGGACCAGGGCAGGCGTGCGTCCTCCGTCGCGGCGATCTTCGGCTTCCACGACGCGGGCGGGTTGTAACGGGTGCGGCGCATGCCGAGGGGGCCCGTGATCCGCTCGCGCAGGAGCACGTCCAGGGTCTGGCCCGTGAGCTTCTCCAGGACCAGCTGGAGCGAGATCAGGTTGAGGTCGGAGTAGAGGTACACGGTGCCGGGCGGGTTGAGGGGAGCCTCGTTCCAGATGAGGCGGAGCTGGCCCTCGCGCGTCGTCTCCTTGTAGAGGGGGATCCAGGCGCGGAATCCCGATGTGTGCGTGAGGAGTTGACGGATCGTGATGTCCTGCTTGCCGGCGCCCGCGAAGTCGGGGATGTACGAGGCGACCGTGGCCTCCAGCTCCAGCTTGCCGCGCTCGATCTCCTGTACGGCGATGAGCGAGGTGAACAGCTTCGACACGGAGGCCAGGTCGTAGACCGTGTCCTCGGCCGCCGCGATCTGCTGGTCGGTGGGGAACTCCACACCCGTGTCGGTCTTGTCGTCGTAGGCCGAGTAGCGCACGGCCTTGCCGATCGGCTGGTGGAGCGCGACCGTGCCGCCGCGGCCGGCGAGCAGCACGGCGCCCGCGTACCAGGGGTGCTTGGGGGAGGGGGCGAGGAACTTCTCGGCGTCGGCGACGAGTTGGCGCAGATGCCCGGCGATCAGGCCGGCCCGCTCGGGGGACCCGCGGCGCAGCGTGGTTCCGTGCCCGTCGGCGTGCCCGCCCGCGTGGGTGTCGGCCGCAGCAGCGGGCCCCGCCGGGAACGGGGCGATGGCCAATGCCCCGCCCAACGCCAGCACCCCTGCGCCCAGTTGGCGACGGGAGACCCCGTCGCCCGTGTCATGCAGTCTGTCCGCCGCGCCGTCGGTCATGAACGAACCCCTTCTGAAAGAATCTTTCGGGATCTAGCTCGACGTCTGAAACTTTCATGTCAGGTTCCGGTCGTGTCAAGCCTCGGAATTACGTCACAGAAATCTGACGCAGCATCAGAAAGTGTCTTCCCTCGTTCGGAGGAGTGCGGCATTCTGCGCCCATGCAGACGGAGCTGAGCAAGAAACTGGGGATCGAGCACGCCATCTTCGGCTTCACGCCCTTCCCGGCGGTGGCCGCCGCCATCAGCAGGGCCGGGGGGTTCGGCGTGCTCGGCGCGGTCCGCTACACCGCACCCGACGACCTGGCCCGCGATCTCGACTGGATGCAGGAACACGTCGACGGCGCCCCCTACGGGCTCGATGTCGTGATGCCCGCGAAGAAGGCCGAGGGCCCGAACCACCAGAAACTGACCGAGGCCGACGTCGAGGCGATGATCCCCGAAGGACACCGCCAGTTCGTCAGAGACACCCTCGCCAAGCACGGCGTGCCCGAGCTCGCCGAGGGCGAGGCGTCGGGCTGGCGCATCACGGGCTGGATGGAGCAGGTCGCCCGCAACCAGCTGGACGTCGCCTTCGACTACCCGATCAAACTCCTTGCCAACGCGCTCGGTTCACCACCCGCCGACGTCATCCGGCGCGCCCACGACCACGACGTACTCGTCGCCGCCCTCGCGGGCAGCGCCCGGCACGCCCGTAAACACGCGGACGCGGGCATCGACATCGTCGTCGCGCAGGGCTACGAGGCAGGCGGACACACCGGCGAGATCGCGTCCATGGTGCTCACGCCCGAAGCGGTCGACGCCGTGGCGCCGCTGCCGGTCCTCGCGGCCGGCGGCATCGGCAGTGGCGAGCAGATCGCGGCCGCGCTCGCGCTCGGCGCCCAGGGCGCCTGGCTCGGCTCCCTCTGGCTCACCACCACCGAGGCCGACCTCCACTCCCGCGCACTCACCGCCAAACTCCTCGCGGCCGGCTCCGGCGACACCGTGCGCTCCCGTGCCCTGACCGGCAAACCCGCGCGCCAGCTCCGCACGGAGTGGACCGACGCCTGGGACGACCCGTCGGGTCCCGGCACCCTGCCGATGCCCTTGCAAGGGCTGCTCGTCGCCGAGGCCGTCTCCCGTATCCAGAAGTACGAGGTCGATCCGCTGCTCGGCACGCCCGTCGGGCAGATCGTCGGCCGGATGACGAGCGAACGCCCCGTCCAGGCCGTGTTCGACGACCTCACGCGCGGCTTCGAGCGCGCCGTCGACCGCATCAACCGCATCGCAGGAAGGAGCGGCCAGTCGTGAGCACAGGCCCCCGCCCCAGTAGCCCCCGTCCCAGCAGCACTCCCTCCAACAGCACGCCCCCCAACGGATTCTGGGCCCAGGCCACCGCGGATCCCGGCCGCACCGTCCTCGTCGCTCCCGACGGGGAGGAGTGGACCGCGGGCCGGCTGCATGCCGACGTGAACAGGCTGGTGCACGGTCTGCGCGCGGCCGGGCTCGAACGAGGCGACGCGTTCGCCGTGGTCATGCCCAACGGGGTGGAGTTCTTCACCGCGTTCCTCGCCGCCTCGCAGGCCGGTTTCTACCTCGTCCCGGTCAACCACCATCTGGTCGGCCCCGAGATCGCCTGGATCGTCGCCGACTCCGGAGCGAAGGTCCTCGTCGCGCACGAGCGGTTCGCCGAACAGGCCGTGGCCGCCGCCGACGAGGCGGCACTGCCCGCAGGACAGCGGTACGCGGTAGGGGACATCGAGGGCTTCCGCCCGTACTCCCGACTCCTCGACGGACAGCCCGAGTCGGTACCGGGCGACCGCACCCTCGGCTGGGTCATGAACTACACCTCGGGCACCACGGGCCGCCCCCGCGGCATCCGCCGCCCCCTGCCCGGCAAACTTCCCGAGGAGACCTACCTCGGCGGCTTCCTCGGCATCTTCGGCATCAAGCCGTTCGACGACAACGTCCACCTGGTCTGTTCGCCGCTCTACCACACCGCCGTGCTTCAGTTCGCGGGCGCGTCCCTGCACATCGGGCACACCCTCGTCCTGATGGACAAGTGGACCCCCGAGGACATGCTGCGCCTCATCGACACCTTCAAGTGCACGCACACACACATGGTGCCGACCCAGTTCCACCGCCTGCTCGCCCTGCCCGACTCCGTCAGGAGCGCGTACGACGTGTCGGCGATGCGGCACGCCATCCACGGCGCCGCGCCCTGCCCCGACCACGTCAAACGCGCCATGATCGACTGGTGGGGTCACAGCGTCGAGGAGTACTACGCGGCCAGTGAGGGCGGCGGCGCGTTCGCCACCGCCGAGGACTGGCTGAAGAAGCCCGGTACGGTCGGCAAGGCCTGGCCCATCAGCGAACTCGCCGTGTTCGACGACGACGGCAACCGGCTGCCGCCCGGCGAACTCGGCACCGTCTACATGAAGATGAGCACCGGCGGATTCTCGTACCACAAGGACGAGACCAAGACGAAGAAGAACCGCATCGGCGACTTCTTCACCGTCGGTGACCTCGGCATTCTCGACGAGGACGGGTATCTCTTCCTCCGCGACCGCAAGATCGACATGATCATCTCGGGTGGCGTCAACATCTACCCCGCCGAGATCGAGTCCGCCCTCCTCACCCACCCGGCCGTCGCCGACGCCGCGGCCTTCGGGATCCCGCACGACGACTGGGGCGAGGAGGTCAAGGCAGTCGTCGAACCTGCGGAGGGGCACACCGCATCGGACGCGCTCGCCGCCGAGATCCTCGCCCACTGCGAGCGCCAACTCGCGGGCTACAAACGGCCCAAGAGCGTCGACTTCATCGAGACGATGCCGCGCGACCCGAACGGCAAGCTCTACAAGCGCCGCCTGCGCGACCCGTATTGGGAGGGCCGCACGCGAGCGATGTGACGCGAACCGGGGGACTCCGTGCCGCCGTGCACGGTGATGCGCCTGCCGCCGCGTACGACGGACTGATGCGTACGACGAACCTTCACGTACGACGAACTGGTGGGCGCCGAGCGGGGTAAGGGGCAGTTGGGCATGCCAACCGGTATGCCCGCGAGCGCAGGGTCCGCGGCGGCCTGCCCGCGGCGCGTGTCAGGTGCCTTGATTTCGTGACGGCCGGGGCACAGGATCGCGCCATGACGGGTGTCAGCAATGAACGAGACGTACGCGCCAGCACGGTCGACGGGACGCTGCGCCGCAGCGCACGGCGCGTCGCCGAACGCGTCGCCGTCCGCTACGCCGCGCGTATCTGGACGTACGCCGAACTCGACGCGGCCGTCTCGCGCGCGGCCGGCGTGCTGCGCGGTCTCGGCCTGGGGCGAGGGGACCGCGTCGGCGCCTACGGGCACAACTCGGACGCGTACCTGATCGGCTTCCTGGCCTGCGCACGCGCCGGGCTCGTGCACGTGCCGGTCAACCAGAGCCTCACCGGAGACGACCTCGCCTACATCGTCGGCCAGTCCGGCTGCGCACTGGTACTGACCGACCCAGGCCTGGCAGACCGGCTCCCCTCGGGCGTGCGCACCCTCGCCCTGCGCGACGCGGACGACTCCCTGCTCGCCCGGATCCCCTCCGCCGAGCCGTACGACGGTCCGCAGCCGGACGCCGACGACCTGGTGCAGCTCCTGTACACGTCGGGCACGACGGCACTGCCCAAGGGCGCGATGATGTCGCACCGCGCCCTCGTCCACGAGTACGTCAGCGCGATCCATGCCCTCGGCCTCACGGAGACGGACCGGCCCGTCCACTCCCTGCCGCTCTACCACTCGGCGCAGATGCACGTCTTCCTGCTGCCCTATCTCGCCGTCGGCGCGCAGAACACGATCCTCGACGCACCGGACGCCGCGAAGATCTTCGACCTGGTGGAGGCGGGCGCGGGCGACAGCCTCTTCGCGCCGCCCACCGTCTGGATCGGCCTGTCGCAGCACCCGGACTTCGCCACCCGGGACCTGAGCGGCCTGCGCAAGGCCTTCTACGGCGCGTCGATCATGCCGGTTCCGGTCCTCGAGCGGCTCCGCGCGCGGCTGCCCGGACTCGCCTTCTACAACTGCTTCGGCCAGAGCGAGATCGGGCCGCTCGCGACCGTCCTCGGACCCGATGAGCACGAAGGCCGGATGGACTCCTGCGGGCGGCCCGTCCTGTTCGTCGAGGCACGCGTCGTCGACGAGGACGGCAAGGAGGTGCCGGACGGCACGGCCGGTGAAGTGGTCTACCGCTCACCGCAGTTGTGCGACGGCTACTGGGACAAGCCGCAGGAGACCGAGGCGGCCTTCCGCGACGGCTGGTTCCGCTCGGGAGACCTCGCGGTGCGCGACGGCGAGGGCTACTTCACCGTCGTCGACCGCGTGAAGGACGTCATCAACTCCGGGGGAGTGCTCGTCGCCTCGCGCCAGGTCGAGGACGCGCTCTACTCGCATGCGCAGGTGGCCGAGACCGCCGTCATCGGACTGCCCGACGAGCGGTGGATCGAGGCCGTCACGGCCGTCGTCGTGCGCGGCGGCGAGGTCAGCGAGGCGGAACTCATCGCCCACGCCCGCGAGAGGCTTGCCCACTTCAAGGCGCCCAAGCGGGTCGTCTTCGTGGACGAACTCCCGCGCAACGCCAGCGGCAAGATCCTCAAGCGCGAGCTGCGGGACCGGTTCCGTACGTCGGGCTGAGCCCCACCGGAAAATGCCGCGCGGGCCCGGCCGGGGCCCTGTTACGGTCCCGGCATGAAGCGCGCTGCCATGACGACGACGCCGGAGAGTGTCCCGGCGCGCTGACAGCTGTCTCAGTCCGAAGCCCCGGGGCGAGTGCCCCGGGGCTTCGCCGTGGGCCCACTCGCCCGACGACCGCGAGGGATCCCCAGATGAACGAGCAGAGGAACGACCGGCCGAACAACGACCGGCTGAAGAACGACCGGCGCCACCAAGAACACCCGAAGCGTGAGCGCCCCGAGCACGACCACCGCAAGCTCGGCCGTGAGCTCGGCCTCTTCGACACCGACCCGCTGATCGGCGCGGGCCTGCCCTACTGGCTGCCCGCCGGCGCGGCCGTACGGCACACCCTGGAGGAGTACATCCGCGCCGCCGAGCGGAGGGCCGGCTACCGGCACGTGTACTCGCCGGTCCTGGGCAAGCGGGAGCTGTACGAGGTCTCGGGGCACTGGGCGCACTACAGCGACGACATGTTTCCCCCGATGGACCTGGGCGGCGAGCAGGTCGTCCTGCGGCCCAGCCTCTGTCCCCACCACGCGGTGATCTACCGTTCCCGCCCCCACAGCTACCGCGAACTCCCGTTGCGCATGGCCGAGTTGGGCGGCATGTACCGCTCCGAGCTGTCGGGCGTGCTCGGCGGTCTGACCCGCGTACGGGCCATCCAGCTCAACGACGCGCACATCTTCTGCACCCTCGACCAGGTTGCCGGTGAGGCGCGGGCGGCCCTGGAGATGATCCGCAGCGCCTACGAGGCGCTCGGCATCACCCCGGCGCGCTACCGGCTGTCCCTGCCGGGCCGCGGCGGGAAGTACGTCGCCGCCCCCGAGATGTGGCGGCGCTCGACCGCGCTGCTGACCGAGGTCCTCGACGGGTCGGGCCTTGCCTACGAGGCCGCGGAGGGCGAGGCCGCGTTCTACGGGCCCAAGATCGACGTTCAGGTCACCGACGGCGCGGGACGCGAGTCCACCCTGTCCACCGTCCAGGTCGACTTCCACCAGCCCGAGCGTTTCGACCTGCACTACATCGGCCCGGACGGGGCGAAACACCGTCCGGTGATGGTCCACCGCAGCATCATCGGCAGCGTCGAGCGGGCCGTCGCACACCTCATCGAGCAGTGCGGCGGCGCTTTCCCGGCGTGGCTCGCCCCCACCCAGGTGGCGATCCTGCCGATCTCGGACACCGAGCTGCCGCACGCCGACGCTCTCGCGCGGCGATGCGCCGGGCTGGGGCTGCGGGCCGAGGTCGTGGGCCCGGAACGCGGCACCCTGGGCGCCCGCGTCCGGGAGGCCCGGCTCGTGCCGTACCAGGCGGTCCTCGGTGCGCGAGAGGCGGCGGACGGCCGGGTCGCGCTGCGTCTGCGTGACGGCCGTCGCCCCGCCCCGCTGCCCACCGAGGAGGCGCTCGCGAGGATCGGGGCGGTGGTCGACGCGTACGCGCACGATCTGTGGGACGACGCGGGCTGACGAACGCGGTCCCGGCCGGGGTGCAGCCACCGGGCCGCGCCGGGACCGCCGTACGTCTGGCCCCGCGCCCCGCCGGCGCCACCGTTCGTCTATCCCTCCCGCCCCCGCAGGTCCACGATGCGCTTGATCTTGCCCACCGACCGTTCGAGCGTCTCCGGGTCCACGACCTCCACCGCCACCGAGACGCCGATGCCGTCCTTCACGCCGGTCGCGATGGCGCGGGCCGCCGCGTCGCGTTCGGCGGCGGTCGCGTCGCCGCGGGCCTCCGCGCGTACCGTCAGGGCGTCCATGCGGCCCTCGCGGGTCAGCCGGAGCTGGAAGTGCGGGGCGACGCCCGGCGTGCGCAGGACGATCTCCTCGACCTGCGTCGGGAAGAGGTTCACGCCACGCAGGATGACCATGTCGTCGCTGCGGCCCGTCACCTTCTCCATGCGGCGGAAGGCGGGGCGGGCCGTGCCGGGCAGGAGCCGGGTCAGGTCCCGTGTCCGGTAGCGGACCAAGGGCATCGCCTCCTTGGTGAGCGAGGTGAACACCAGCTCGCCCTGCTCGCCGTCCGGCAGGACCTCGCCGGTGACCGGGTCGACAACCTCCGGATAGAACTGGTCCTCCCAGATGTGCAGCCCGTCCTTCGTCTCGACGCACTCCTGGGCGACGCCCGGGCCGATCACCTCCGAGAGGCCGTAGATGTCGACGGCGTCAATGGCGAAGCGTTCCTCGATCTCGCGGCGCATCTCCTCCGTCCACGGCTCGGCGCCGAAGACCCCGACCTTGAGGGACGTGCTGCGCGGGTCCACTCCCTGGCGCTCGAACTCGTCGAGGATCGTCAGCATGTACGACGGGGTGACCATGATGACCTCGGGGCGGAAGTCCTGGATCAGCTGCACCTGGCGGGCGGTCATGCCGCCGGACGCGGGGATGACCGTGCAGCCGAGGTGCTCGGCGCCGTAGTGCGCGCCGAGCCCGCCCGTGAACAGGCCGTATCCGTACGCCACATGGACCTTGTTGCCGGGGTGGGCACCCGCCGCGCGCAGGGAACGCGCCACCACGGCGGCCCACATGGAGAGGTCGTTCTCCGTGTAGGCGACGACGACGGGAAGGCCCGTGGTGCCGCTGGACGCGTGCAGGCGCCGCACGTCCGCGTCCGGCACGGCGAACATCCCGAACGGGTAGTTGTCCCGCAGGTCGTTCTTCGTGGTGAACGGGAAGCGGGACAGGTCGGCGAGCGAGCGGCAGTCATCGGGGTGCACGCCCGCCCTGTCGAAGGACGCGCGGTAGAACGGCACCCTCTCGTACACGCGGCGCAGCGTCGCCCGCAGTCGCTCCAGCTGCTGTGCGTGCAGCTCCTCCGGGCTGAGGCGTTCCCCTGCGTCCAGCAGTTCTGTCATCGTCGACCGCACTCCCGAGCCCTGGGGGCCGACCGCCCACCCGCAGTGACATAACGGGCGAATCGGTCGACCGATCATTCGGTTGATCCGTTCAGGGCCAGTAATTCAAGGGGCGAGGCCAGACGTCAAGAGGCGGGACGGACCCAATCGCCGGCGGTGCGCCCTCAGGCGCCACGGGCGGCCCCGTGGACGTACGGAGTCGTCGTGCTCAGGGCCGCGAAGCCGAGGCGCTCCAGGATGGGGCGGCTCATGCTGGAGGCGTCGACCTGCAGGTAGCGGTAGCCGCGTTCGGCGGCGATGCGGGTGCGGAACGCGACGAGGCTGCGGTAGATGCCGTGCCCGCGCCACTCGGCGACGGTGCCGCCGCCCCACAGGCTCGCGAAGTCCGTCCCCGGGTGCGTCTCCATGCGGGCCGCGCTCACCGGCACGTCCCCGGCCAGGGCGAGCACCGCGGGCACCGCGTCCGGGTCCGTGGCCAGCTGGGCGAGGAGCTGGTGCCAGGTGAGGCCGAGACTCCTGCCGAACGCCTTGTCGTGGACCTCGGCCATGAGGCCGACTCCGGCCTCGTCGGTGACGGGGAGCAGCCGGATTCCCTCCGGAGGGGGGACGTCCGTCGGCAGGTCCGCGACCTCGGCGACGAGGAGCGTCTCCACGGGCTCGGGGACGAATCCGGCGGCCGTGAGCCGCCGCGGAAGGTCGGACGGAAGGTCGTGCCCGTACACCTTCCACTCGAATTCGCGCCCGAGCTCGGTGAAATGGCGTACCTGGGCGGCGATCGCCGCGTCCGCCGAGCTCTCGTCGAGGTCCGACCACACGACGCCGCTCCAGCCGTCCGCGGCGCCGGTCTGCCGCACCACGCCGTCCACCCGCTCGACCCGCGCGCCAAGGCCGTCGGGCTTGGCGTCCCGCCTGATCTGTCGGTCGAACAGGGACAACACCGTTTGATGATCCATCCGGTCACTCCAGCACCGGGACGACGGGGGTGGCAACCGGATTGTGCACCGGTGTGAGGCCGTGTCCCGGCGGGAGCCGTCGCCGTGTCCGGTTACGCCCCGCCGGCCGTCACCGCCCGCGCCCACCGGTAGTCCGCCTTGCCGCTGGGCGAGCGCTGGATGTGATCGGTCAGGACCAGCTGGCGGGGGATCTTGTAGCCGGCGAGACGCGTGCGGCAGTGGTTCTGGATGTCGTCGAGCGAGGGCGGCGCCGCGCCCTCGCGCACCTGGACCACCGCGGCGACGTGATTGCCCCACTTCGCGTCGGGTACCCCGGCCACCAGCGCGTCGTACACGTCGGGATGCGACTTCAGCGCCTGCTCGACCTCTTCGGGATACACCTTCTCGCCGCCCGTGTTGATGCACTGCGAGCCGCGTCCGAGGACCGTGACGATGCCCTCGTCGTCGACCGTCGCCATGTCCCCGAGCAGCACCCACCGCTCGTCGCCCTTCTGGAAGAACGTCTCGGCCGTCTTCTTCGGGTCGTTGTAGTAGCCGAGCGGGACGTGCCCGCGCTGGGCGATACGGCCCGGCTCCCCGGCGGCGACGGGCTTGTAGGTCGCCGGATCGACCACCTGCGTACGGGAGTTGACCCGTAGGCGAAAGCCCTTCTCCGGGCCCGAGTCGTCCGTCGCCGTGCCGTTGAAGCCGGACTCGGAGGAGCCGAAGTTGTTCAGGAGCATCACGTTCGGGACGAGTGCCTGGAACTGGGCGCGCACGGTCTCCGACATGATCGCGCCCGATGACGAGACGCTGAACATCGACGAGCAGTCCGTGCCCTTCATCGGCCCGTTCAGCGCGTCGATCAGGGGCCGCAGCATGGCGTCCCCGACGAGCGACACGCTCGTCACCTTCTCCTTCTCGATGGTGCGCAGCACCTCATCGGGTACGAACTTCGTGTGGATGACGAGGCGTTGACCGAAGTTGAAGCCGATGAAGGCGGTGAGGGTGGAGGTGCCGTGCATCAGAGGAGGGGTGGGGAAGAAGGTGATCCCGTCACCGCCGGCCGCGACGCGCTCGGACAGCTCCTCGGGCCTGCTCACCGGCTCGCCCGTGGGCGCGCCGCCGCCGAGCCCCGAGAAGAACAGGTCCTCCTGGCGCCACATCACCCCCTTGGGCATGCCGGTCGTGCCGCCCGTGTAGATGATGAAGAGGTCGTCGGCCGAGCGCGGCCCGAACCCGCGCTCCGGCGAGCCCGCGGCCTCCGCCTCCGCGAAGTCCACGGCCTTGACGGGCGGCGCACCGGTCGGCGGGGTCCCCACGCGCACGAGGTGGCGCAGCTTCTCCGTCTGTGGCTGAGCGGCCGCGACGCGTTCGGTGAACTCGGCGTCGAAGACCAGCGCCGCGAGGTCCGCATCACGGTAGAGGTAGACCAACTCCTCTTCGACATACCGGTAGTTGACGTTGACCGGCACGATCCGCGCCTTGAGGCAGGCGAGGACGGTCTGGAGGTACTCGATGCCGTTGTAGAGGTGCAGGCCCAGGTGTTCGCCGGGTCGGAGCCCGCTGTCGATCAGATGGTGTGCGAGGCGGTTGGCCGCCGCGTCGAGTCCGGCGTACGTGAGCCGGCGCTCCGCGCCCGTGCCGGGATGGTCGATGTGCACGAGCGCCTCGCGGTCGGGGACCACGTCGACGACCGACTCGAACAGGTCGGCAAGGTTGTACTCCACCGCTCCTCCTGACCCAGGCACCATCTCGATGTGGCCGTCATCTCAGCAGAGCCGCCGGGAACAGGGAAGGGCCCCCGCACAAGAAATCTGACTGACTGTCAGAAAACTCTTGAACTGGCCACCCGGCTACTGCAACCTGTTCTCGCATCCGAGACGTACGCGGCATCCGAGACGCATCCGAGACGGGAGTACGGCCATGGGTGGCACGGAACACGACGCGGGACACGGGACGGAACACCTCACGGTGCGACGCGAGGGCGCCACCCTCGTCCTCACGCTCAACAGGCCCGAGGCCAAGAACGCGCTCTCCCTGCCGATGCTGGTCGGCCTCTACGACGGATGGGTCGCCGCCGACGAGGACGACTCGATCCGGTCGGTCGTCCTGACCGGCGCGGGCGGCACCTTCTGCGCCGGCATGGACCTCAAGGCCCTGGCCGGCAAGGGGATGGAGGGCGAGCAGTACCGGGACCGCCTCAAGGCCGACCCCGATCTGCACTGGAAGGCCATGCTGCGCCACCACCGGCCCCGCAAACCCGTGATCGCCGCCGTCGAGGGCTACTGCGTGGCCGGCGGCACGGAGATCCTCCAGGGCACCGACATCCGCGTCGCCGCCGAGACCGCGACCTTCGGCCTCTCCGAGGTCAGGCGCGCCCTCTTCCCGATCGGTGGCTCCACCGTGCGGCTGCAGCGGCAGATCCCGCGCACCCACGCCCTGGAGATGCTGCTGACCGGCAGGCACTACAGCGCCGCCGAGGCCCTCTCCATCGGGCTGATCGGCAGCGTCGTCCCGGCCGGCACCGCACTCGACCGTGCCCTGGAGATCGCCGAGCAGGTCAACGCCTGCGGCCCGCTCGCGGTGGAGGCGGTCAAGGCCTCGGTGTACGAGACCGCCGAGATGACCGAGACCGACGGCCTCAAGTCCGAACTGGAGCGCGGCTGGCCGATCTTCGCCACCGAGGACGCCAAGGAGGGCCCGAAGGCCTTCGCCGAGAAGCGTCCCGCCGTCTACCGGCGCGCGTGAAGCCCTGCGACCGCCAAGGAGTCATGAAGTGACCGAAGTCCTCAAAGCCCCGCTCGTCGTCGAGTTCCCCTTCACCCGCTCGCTCGGCCCCGTCCAGAGCGCGTTCCTCACCGGGCTGCGCGAGCGGACCGTCCTCGGTGTGAAGACCACCGACGGCAAGGTCATGGTCCCGCCCGTCGAGTACGACCCCGTCACCGCCGACGAACTACGCGACCTCGTGGAGGTCGAGTCCACCGGCACCGTCACCACCTGGGCCTGGAACCCCGAACCCCGCCGCGGCCAGCCCCTCGCCACCCCCTTCGCCTGGGTCCTCGTCCGCCTCGACGGCGCCGACACCGCCCTCCTGCACGCCCTCGACGCACCCGGCCCCGACACCGTGCACACCGGTATGCGCGTCCGCGTCCGCTGGGCCGCCGAACGTACCGGCGCCATCACCGACATCGCCTGCTTCGAGCCATCCGATGCGGATCGGGCAGAGGTCGCGGACGCCGAACCCGCCGCCCACGACGGGCAGTTCGGCGACGCGGTCACCGGGATCGTCGCCCAGGCCCGGCTCGACTACGTGTACTCCCCGGGACGCGCCCAGACCGCCTACATCAACGCCCTCGCCGACCGGCGCACCGTCGGCGAACGCTGCCCGTCCTGCCACAAGGTCTACGTCCCGCCGCGCGGCGCCTGCCCCACCTGCGGCGTCGCCACGACCGACCGGGTCGAGGTCGGCCCGGCCGGCACCGTCACCACCTTCTGCATCGTCAACGTCAAGGCCAAGAACCTCGACATCGAACTGCCCTACGTCTACGCCCACATCGCGCTCGACGGCGCCGACCTCGCCCTGCACGGCCGCATCGCCGGCATCCCGTACGACCAGGTGCGGATGGGCCTCAGGGTCGAGCCGGTGTGGACCGAGGGCGGCCGCTACCCCGACCACTACCGGCCCACCGGCGAACCGGACGCCGACTACGACACGTACAAGGAGCTGGTGTAGATGCGAGAGGTAGCGATCGTCGCCTTCGCGCAGAGCGACCATCTGCGCACCACCGACGAACTCTCCGAGGTCGACATGGTGATGCCGGTGCTGCACCAGGTGCTGGCGCAGACCGGCCTCAGGACCAGCGACATCGGCTTCACCTGCTCCGGCTCCTCCGACTATCTCGCGGGCCGCGCCTTCTCGTTCACGATGACCCTCGACGGCGTGGGCGCCTGGCCGCCGATCTCCGAGTCGCACGTGGAGATGGACGGCGCCTGGGCGATGTACGAGGCATGGGTGAAGCTGCTCACCGGCGAGGTCGACACCGCGCTCGTCTACTCGTACGGCAAGTCCTCACCGGGCTCCGTGCGCGATGTGCTCTCCCGCCAGCTCGACCCGTACTACGTGGCCCCGCTGTGGCCGGACTCCGTCGCGCTCGCCGCGCTCCAGGCGCAGGCGCTGATCGACGCGGGGGAGACGGATGAGCCCGCGCTCGCCGGGATCGCGGCCCGCAGCCGCGCGTCGGCGAGCTCCAACTCCCATGCGCAGGTGAAGGGTTCGGTGCCGCAGGGCGACTACGAGGTGCAGCCGCTGCGCAAGGGCGACTGCCCGCCGGTCGGCGACGGCGCCGTCGCCGTGATCCTCGCCGCCGGTGACAAGGCCCGCGAACTGTGCGAGCGGCCCGCCTGGATCCGCGGCATGGACCACCGCATCGAAGCGCACAGCCTCGGTGTCCGCGACCTCACCGACTCCCCGTCCACGCGACGCGCCGCCGAGCGAGCCGGAGCCTACGAACGGCCCGTGGACACCGCCGAGTTGCACGCCCCGTTCACCTCGCAGGAGGTCGTCCTGCGCAAGGCGCTGAAGCTGGGCGACGACGTGGCCGTGAACCCCTCCGGCGGCGCGCTCGCCGCCAACCCCCTCATGGCCGCGGGGCTGCTGCGTATCGGCGAGGCCGCCGCCCGCATCCACCGAGGTGAGTCCGACCGGGCCCTCGCGCACGCCACGTCCGGTCCCTGCCTGCAGCAGAACCTGGTCGCCGTCCTGGAAGGAGACGCCCGATGAGCAGTACGGGGCACGCCACGCACAAAGAACCCGTGGCCGTCGTCGGTATCGGCCAGACCAAGCACGTCGCGGCCCGCAAGGACGTGTCGATCGCCGGACTCGTCCGCGAGGCCGCTCGACGAGCCCTGGAGGACGCCCAGTTGACGTGGGCCGACATCGACGCCGTGGTCATCGGCAAGGCCCCCGACTTCTTCGAGGGCGTCATGATGCCCGAGCTGTACCTCGCGGACGCGCTCGGCGCGGTGGGCAAGCCCATGCTGCGGGTACACACCGCGGGCTCGGTCGGCGGCTCCACCGCACTCGTCGCCTCCAACCTGGTCGCGTCCCGCGTCCACCGGACCGTCCTCACCCTCGCCTTCGAAAAACAGTCCGAGTCCAACGCGATGTGGGGCCTGTCCCTGCCGATCCCCTTCACGCAGCCGCTGCTCGCAGGCGCGGGCGGCTTCTTCGCCCCGCACGTGCGCGCGTACATGCGGCGCACCGGCGCACCCGACCACGTCGGCTCCCTGGTCGCGTACAAGGACCGGCGCAACGCGCTGAAGAACCCCTACGCGCATCTGCACGAGCACGGCATCACCCTGGAGAAGGTCCAGTCCTCGCCGATGCTCTGGGACCCGGTCCGCTACTCCGAGACCTGCCCGTCCTCCGACGGCGCGTGCGCCATGATCCTCACCGACCGTGCGGGCGCGGCTCGTTCACCGCAGCCGGCGGCCTGGATGCACGGCGGCGCGATGCGCTCGGAGCCCACCATGTTCGCGGGCAAGGACTTCGTGTCACCGCAGGCCGGCAAGGACTGCGCCGCCGACGTCTACCGGCAGGCGGGCATCGGCGACCCGCGCCGCGAGATCGACGCCGTCGAGATGTACGTGCCGTTCTCCTGGTACGAGCCGATGTGGCTGGAGAACCTCGGCTTCGCCGCCGAGGGCGAGGGCTGGAAGCTCACGGAATCGGGCGTCACGGAACTCGACGGCGACCTGCCCGTCAACATGTCGGGCGGCGTCCTGTCCACCAACCCCATCGGCGCCTCCGGGATGATCCGCTTCGCGGAGGCCGCGCTCCAGGTCCGGGGGCAGGCCGGAGAACACCAGGTCGACGGCGCTCGCAAGGTCCTCGGGCACGCCTACGGGGGCGGCTCGCAGTTCTTCTCGATGTGGCTCGTCGGCGCGCACCCGCCCACGTCCTGAACGGCTCGGCGCCGCGGCCTGTCCGCCACGCGGGCCGATCGCTAGGCTTGCGGGCGGACGACGAACCGGGAGGAGCACGGACGTGGCCGAAAGCACCATCGAGCAGCACACGCTCGCGGGTTGGGACAAGCCGGACCTCGATCTGAGTGCCGCGGACTGGCATTCGAGCAGCAAGGGGCGGGGCGACGTCCAGATCGCCTTCGTCGAGGGGTTCATCGCGATGCGCAACGGCGGCAGCCCCCAGAATCCGTCCCTGATCTTCACGCCCGCGGAATGGGGGGCGTTCGTGCTGGGGGCGCGCGAGGGAGAGTTCGACCTGACCTGAGCCGGGGCTGACCCGAGCCGCTCTGCCTGACCTCGAGCCGTACAGGCCCGAGCCGCGGTCAGGTGAGGTTTCCGGCTTTTCCGGCGACATGCGACGTGCGGCCCTGCTCCTTCGCCCCGGTGTACGCGAGGCTGGGGGCAGGAACAGTCGCTCTTGCCGGGGCCCGTCGACACCGTGCCCCGGTGTCGGAGGTTGGACATGAGTACCCCGCGCCCCCTGCCCGTCGTGGCCGCCGTCGACGGGTCCGAAGACAGCCTGCGCGCCCTGGAATGGGCGCTCACGGAAGCGGGCAGGCGCGGGGCGCCCGTGCGGATCGTCCATGTGCGCCAGTACGCCCCCTGGACCCAGCCCGGGGTACTGGTGTCCGGCCCGCCGGAACCCGCGGGCGACGCGGTCCTCGACGAGGTGCGCGCCGGCCTGGCCGGGCGAGGCGAGCTGTCACCGGTCGAGTACGTGACAGTGGAGGGCGCTCCGGCGGCCGTCCTGCCCGAACTCGGCTCCGAGGCACAGCTGTTGGTCCTCGGCTCCCGGGGGCGCGGAGGCTTCGCCAGTCTGCTGCTCGGTTCGAACGGCGTGGCCGCGGCGCGGGACGCCGCCTGCCCCGTCGTCGTGGTTCCCAGGCCCGGACGCTCCGTGCACGGTGACAGTGAGATGCCGCCCGGACCCCGCGTGGTCGTCGGCGTCGAGGTGGACGAGCCCGACGACACCCTCCTCGCCTTCGCCTTCGAGGAGGCCGAGCGGCGCGGGGCGCGGCTTCAGGTGATCGCCGCGTTCCCGTGGCCGGTCCTCGCCTGGACGACGTTCGGCGACTTCACGCCCACGACCGTCGACCAGGAAGCGGCCGAACGCGAGACCCTGACGCTCGTCAACGCGGCGGTGGCGCCTTTCCGCGCGGCGCACCCCGACGTACAGGTGGACCTGTACGTGGCCCCGGGCGACGCGGCCGGGCACCTCGTCGAGAACTCCCGCGACGCCGGCCTCGTGGTCGTCGGCCGCCATCGGCGCAGGTTCACGCGCCCCGCACCGATGCTCGGATCCGTGACCATGGCGGTGCTGCTCCACGCGGCGAGCCCGGTCGCGGTGGTGCCCCCGGTCCTGGACGACAAGGCCTAGACGACAAGGCCTAGACGACAAGGCCTGGACGACATGGCTTGGACGACAAGGCCTGGTGGATCAGTACAGCACCGCGCAGCCCCGCGCCGTGAGTGTCCTGAGCAGCGCGGGCGGCACGTGCACGTCGTTCCATCTGAGGTCCAGCTTCTCCAGCGAGGGCAGTGCGGTGATCCAGTCGGGCAGCTCGTGAAGCCGGTTGGACCGCAGATCGAGGCGCCGCAGCAGCGGAAGGCCGCGCAGGGACGCGGGCACGTCGGTGAAGGCGTTCTCCCGCAGTTCGAGTTCCCGCAGCTCCCGCAGGTGCCGTACGGAATCGGGGAGGGCGGTGAGCCGGTTGCCGCGCAGCCACAGCTCGCGCAGCGCACTCAGGCCGCCGAGTGAGTCGGGGAGCCGGGCGAGGGTGGCGTGCTGCGCGCGCAGCTCCACGAGACCCGCCATCGAGCCGATCGATTCCAGGAGACCGGCGAGCGGGTTCTCGCCGACGTTCAGATAGGCCAGCCGCGAGAGCCCGCCGAGCGAGTCCGGGAGCGCGGTGAGCGCGTTGTCGTGCAGGTAGAGGAAGCGGGTCAGACCCGTCAGATCACCGAGCGTGTCCGGGACCGAGGCGAGACGGTTGTGGCCGAGGTCGAGAGTGTGCAGGTGGGGGAGCGATCCGATGCGGTCGGGGAGCCGGGTGAGCGCGTTGTCGGGCAGGAGGAGAACCTCCAGGCGAGGGTGCTCCCACACCTCGTCCGGTACGTCGCTCAGGCCCGCCCGCCAGTACGTGAGCACAGCCGTCCACCTCCGAGATCCGAGGGGAGATCTAATGGATGCGCGGGACCTTATCATTAGCCCATGCGTGACATCAGTACAGGCCAGGGAGCCACAGCGCTCGCTCTGGACCTCGCCCTCACCATCCGCCACGACGGGCACGGCGGTGTCGCCGACGACCTCGACCGGTCCGAAGGACTGACGGCCTGGGTGCGGGAGCACGCAGAGGCGCTGCCGGACACCATCGCGTTCGAGGCGGACGCGACGGCGCTCGCCGAAGTGCGCGAGGTACGGGCCGCCGTCCGCGCGCTCTTCGCCCACGCCGTGCGCCCCGGCGAGCCCAGCCCGGCCGACGCCCACCGGCTGCTCCCCGTGAGCGAGGCGGTGCGAAGGCTCAACGCGGCGGCGGCGCTCGCCCCGACCGTCCCCGTCCTCACCTGGGACGACGGCGCCACCCCCCTCGTCCGCGAGGAGGCACGCCCCCCGGCGGCCGCCGCCGACCTGCTCACCGCCGCCCTGGCCCGTGCCGCCGTCGGCTTCCTCGCGAGTGAGGACCGTGAGCGGCTGCGCGCCTGCCACGCCCCGCGCTGTGTGCGCTACTTCCTCAAGGACCATCCCCGCCAGGAGTGGTGCAAGCCGTCCTGCGGCAACCGCGCACGGGTCGCCCGGCATCACGAGCGGCACCGCGCGGACGTCGCAGGGGACTGAACGCGACGCGGGGGAGAGGTCGTTGAGTGACCTCGCGGGCGTGCGCCCGGACGCTCGCGGCCGGCCGGCCGCACCCCCATGAGCAGGCCGGACCCTGCCCGCGGGAACCGGGGACGCACCCGGATCCGCCCGCGTCCGTCGGGTCAGAGCCCCGTCGGGGCCGCGGCCCCCGCGCCGCGCAGGGCCCCGGTGCACGTACCATTGCGGCATGTCCTTCCTCCGCCGACGCAGCTCCGCCACACCCGCGGGTCCTGACTTCGATGTCCTCGCCATGGACCCGGGTGACTGGCCGGGCAATCTCGGCGCGGGCCTGCTGCCCGCCCCCGACGGCAGCTGCCAGGGCGTCTTCCTGCGCTACGACCTGTTCGGCGGCCGCGGCCCCGCGATGATCATCGGGAATCTCCCCGAGGGATCGTCGGCCCGCGAGGTCACCGAGGGCGAGATCCCCTTCGAGGTGGCCCAGCTCCTCCTCGCGCTGGAGAACGACGAGGAGGTCACCGTCGTCGACACCGAGGACGTCCCGGTGATGCAGGGCGACAACCTCCTCATCGTGCGCCGCCTCAAGCTCTCCGAGAGCCGTATCTCCTGCGTGCAGTTCGACCGCAGCGACAACGTCCTCGTGACGATCGCGGCCTGGGACCGGCCCATCACGGACGACCTCTACGCGCTCCTGAAGCCGCTGCCCCCCGAGCTGTTCCAGCAGGCCTGAGCCACAGAAAACCGGCCGGGCCCGGACCTGCCCCCACGGCAGATCCGGACCCGGCCGAGTCATGTGCGCTCTAGGCGCCCGACGGCAGCACCTGCACGTCGGCGGCCCGCACGTACGCCACCCGGTGGCCGAACTGGATCTCGTAGTAGACGTCCTTGCCGCGAACCACCCGGTGCGACGTCGTGTCGAACGTCGGCGAGTAGAAATACTCACCGGTCGTCCGGCCACCGATCACGTACCGCTGCCCCGCGAGGAGCTTGTACGGCAGCGGAGAGATCGCCTGCGGGGTGATGTCCGCCGGGTACGCCTCCTTCTCGGGGTAGGCGCGCCCGTACACCGGGACGTCGGTGCGGCCGGCCTTCGGGGCGATGACCAGGCCCGCCCCGTTCACGGCCGTGGGCTGCTTCTTCGGGTTCTTGAACCAGGCCTTCTGGCCGAGGTACCAGACCGCCGTCCAGTCGCCCTTGCGCTCCGCGACCGCGTACTGCTGGCCGGTCGACAGGCGCGCGCCCATGTCGTTCACGTCGATCGTGGAGTCGTCGCCGCCGGGACGCAGCCCGATGTCCTTGATCAGCGGCGCGGTCTCGCTGGGCGCGGTGTAGACCCGTACGGCGCCGGAACCGTGCACCGCACAGGCCTCGCCCGCCTTGACGCAGCCGGTGTACACGGGCTTGTTCTTCGCGAAGTCGGGGGCCACGGTGACGAGCCCGCCCTTCGTGCCCGCGGTCGCCTTGAACGGCTTGCCCATCAGCGCGAAGTAGTGCGCCCAGTCCCAGTACGGACCGGGGTCCGTGTGCATCGCCGGGATCCCGGCCGGGGTCGTGCCGGGCACGTTGTCATGGCCGAGGATGTGCTGCCGGTCCAGCGGGATGTCGTACTTCTTCGCCAGGTACTTCACCAGGCGCGACGACGCCCGGTACATCTCCTCCGTGTACCAGGAGTCCGGCTCGGCGAGGAAGCCCTCGTGCTCCAGGCCGACGGACTTGGCGTTGACGTACCAGTTGCCCGCGTGCCAGCCGACGTCCTTGGCCTTCACGTGCTGGGCGATGTGCCCGTCCGTGGAGCGCAGCGAGTAGTGCCAGGCCAGATACGTCTTGTCCTGTACCAGCTGAAGCGTCGTGTCCCACGTCGCCTCGGTGTCGTGGATGACGATGTAGTCGATGCTCTGGTCGTTCGGCCGGTCGGCGAGGTCGTGGTTGCCGTAGTCGCCGTCCCCGAACTCCTCGTAGGGCGCCGGGATCCACTCGCACGACACCGTCGGCGGGCACTCCGTACCGCTCTCGTCGGACTTGCGCAGCCCCATGCTCTGCACCTGCGTCGCGTCGGGCTTCAGGCTGGGGACGGCCGCGAGCTCCACGCGCTGCCCGGTGTCCGTCGTGCGCCGCTCACCGTCGTGGATCACGGCGAACACGTCGTTCGCGTACGTGGCCGCCGTGGCGGTGTCGTCGGCGCCGGAGAACCTCGCGATCGCGCCGTACCAGTCGGCGGGGTCGGAGCTGAGGGGCTTGCCGAGGGCCTTCTGCGCCGCGGCGAGCAGGGCGGCGCCGCCGCGCACATTGGCCGCGGGGTCGGAGCGCAGCTCCTCGGCGGGGATGCCGCTGATTTCGGCGGCGCGTGTCAACGACTTGAGACGGGCCGGGAGTTGGGAGTTCTTCGGCACCTTCGTCTTCGGGGTGAGTGCCCGCCGTGACGAGTCGCCGCGCGGATCGCCCGCCGCCTCGCTGTGCGTGGCCGCACCGGCGAGCGCGGCGCGGGCGTCCGTGAGGTGCATGGGGCCGTAGCCCCCGGCGACGCTGGGCGCACCGCCGTGCGCGTCCCACCGGGACTGGAGGTAGGAGACGCCGAGCAGGACGCTCTGGGGCACGCGGTACTCGGCCGCCGCGCTCGCGAACGCGTGCTGGAGTCCCGCGTCCGACGCATCCCGGGCCTCGCTCGGCGGGGCGGCGCCGAGGAGGGGGAGCAGCAGGGCCGCCGTCGCGAGCGTTCCTGCCGCCCGGGCCGCCTGGTTGGTGCGTCTGCGGGCGGCCGGGGAGCGGTCGCTGGTGGTCGAGGGCAAAGCGGCCTCCTGGGAACGGTCCTGGGACAGATGAGCCGACGGGTGTGCGGGGGCGATCGTGGGTCAGTGGTATCGGCTTGCCGACGATCCGTCAATCATGCTCAGGGCAAGGGATTTCCCATGTCAGCGCGCGTTCGGCGGGCTTTCGCCAAGGAGGGCTCACCGCCTGCGGCGCGTCAGTGGAGTGGACCAATGACCGCTCGGAAAGAGTGGGGCCGCCGTCTCGGCATACGGGAGGGCGACCCGGACTCGTCCGCGTACTCCACCTGATCGGCGGATCGACCGCGCGGGTGTACCCGGTGAGCCGCCCCGGCGTGGCTAGCGCGGTGAAGCGCCCCCGAGGACCCGGTCCACCTGCTCGGGCGAGAGGGCGTGCTCGATCGCCAGGATGGCCGCGCCGACCACGGCCGCGTTCGCTCCGGTGCGGCTCGGCTCGATGCGCAGCACATGGGTGGCCAGCGGGTGGGAGCGGCGGTACACGGCCTCCCGTACGCCGGCGAGGAGCTGGTCGTGGACGGCGGCCAGCGCGCCGCCGACCACCACCGTGTCCGGGTTGAAGAAGTTCACCAGGCCCGCGAGGACCTCGCCGACCGCACGGCCCGCCTCGCGCACCATCCGTACGGCGTCACGGTTGCCGGACTTCACCAGGCGCACGACGTCGCGGCTCGACGCGGCGTCAAGGCCCAGGTCCGCCAGCTCGCGGGCCAGCGCCGCGCCGCCCGCCACCGCCTCCAGGCACCCCGAGTTACCGCACCGGCACGGCGCCGCCTCCTGCCGGCTGTCACCCACCCGGATGTGCCCGATGTCGCCCGCGCTGCCCTGCGCACCCCGGTGCAGCCGGCCGTCCGCGACGATGCCGCAGCCGATGCCCGTACCGACCTTGATGTAGAGGAGATAGCGGGTGTCCGGAAACGCCCGGCGCTGCTCGGCCAGCGCCATCACGTTCACGTCGTTGTCCACGAGGGCCCGCACACCGAACCGGTCGGCGAAGAACTCCGGGATCGGATACTGGTGCCAGCCAGGCATGATGGGCGGATCCACGGGCCGTCCCGTGGTGAACTCGACGGGGCCCGGCACGCCCACACCGATCGACTGGAGCGAGGCCGGGTCGAGGCCCGCCTCGTCGAGGAGCGCGCGGAGCGTCCGCTCGACGTGGCCGAGAATCGACGACGGGCCGTCGGCGATCGACAACTGGTCCTCGCGCAGCGCGAGTTGTTTCCCGCCGATGTCGAGCAGCGCGACCCGGCAGTGCGAGGCGCCCAGGTCGACCCCCGCCACCACGTGCTCGCGGGTGCGCAGATGGAGACGTCGCGGGGGCCGGCCACCCGTCGAGTCCCCGGCCTCCGCTCCGGCCTCGATGAGGAAGCCGTGCGCGATGAGCGCGTCGACCCGCTGCGACACGGTCGACCGCGCGAGGCCGGTGATCCGCGCGATGTCCGCGCGGGTCGTGGCGGCCCCCGTACGCAGCAGGGCGAGGACCTCGCCGGGCGACGACGGCGGCGCGGAATTCAGGTGATCCGGCGCTCCAGACATGGCAGTCACGATAGGGACGAGTTCCGCTGCTTACAAGGCCGATGCTGTTCGCCCGTCGACCTAAGTCCCCGTCAATTCCCTTTGTACGTACCATGCTTGGGCCCTTGACAGGTCAAAGAACGGTCAGCACATTGCTCTGCAGACCGCTGCCGAAGACTGCCGAAGAAGCCGGAGAGGCTGAACGATGCAGGCGACACAGACGATGTTGGCGATGCACGGCGTGTCCAAGAGCTTTCTCGGTGTACGGGTGCTGCACGGGGTCTCCCTCGACCTCGCCGCGGGCGAGGTGCACGCACTCGTCGGGGAGAACGGCGCGGGAAAGTCCACCCTGATGAAGGTCCTTGCGGGCGAGCACGTCCCCGACGAGGGCACGATCACCCTGGACGGCACCGAGCAGTCCTTCACCCACCCCGCGCAGGCCCAGGCCGCCGGAATCGGCATCATCCACCAGGAGTTCGCCCTCCTGCCCCACCGCACCGTCGCCGAGAACGTGTTCCTCGGCCGCGAGCCGACCCGGCGCGGCCTCGTCGACCGCCGCACGATGGAGACACGCACCGCCGAACTCCTCACGGAACTCGGCGAGTCGGGCATCACCCCGCGCACCTACGTCCGTGATCTGCCGGTCGCACGCCAGCAGACCGTCGAGATCGTCAAGGCCCTCGCCTCCGACGACGCGCCCGCCCGCGTCCTCGTCATGGACGAGCCGACCGCCCCCCTCGCCGACCACGAGGCGGCCCAACTTCACGCACTCGTACGCCGGTTGGCCGCGCGAGGCCTCGGTATCCTCTACATCTCGCACCGCCTGCGCGAGGTCTTCGACCTCTCGCAACGCATCACCGTCCTCAAGGACGGCCGGCACGTCACGACCGTACGCACCGAGGACACCGACACCGACCAGGTCGTCCGCGCCATGGTCGACCGGGAGCTCAGCGCCTACTACCCGCCGCGCGCCCGCCCCGGCGAGGCGGGCGACGTCCGGCTGACCGTGCGCGGCGCAGGCAACGCGCGCCTGCGCGACATCGACCTCACCCTGCGCTCGGGAGAGGTCACCGGCATCGCGGGCCTCCAGGGATCAGGGCGCACGTCCCTGGCCCGCGCCCTGTTCGGGGCCGCGCCCTTCACCACCGGCGCCATGACCGTGGGCGGGCGCGAGCTGCGCCCCACGAGCCCGCGCCAGGCCATCCGCGCGGGGATCGCCCTGGTCACCGAGGACCGCAAGGCCGAAGGCCTCGCCCTGCGTCAGTCCGTGCGCGACAACGCGCTCCTCGTCACCCGGGCCGTCCCCGCGCGCGGCCGGCCGCCCGCGGCCCGCGACCTCACCGCCCTCCTGGAGCGCGTCCGGCTGCACGCGCGCGGCGAGGACCAGCAGGCGCAGTTCCTCTCCGGCGGCAACCAGCAGAAGGTCGTCATCGCCAAGTGGCTCGCCGCCCGCCCGCAGATCCTGCTCTTCGACGAGCCGACCCGGGGCGTCGACGTCGGCGCCAAGGCCGCCATCCACACCCTCGTCCGCGACCTCGCCCGCGAGGGCCTCGCCGTCCTCATCGTGTCCTCCGAACTCCCCGAACTCATCGGCATGAGCGACCGCGTCCTCGTCATGGCGGAGGGCCGCCTCGCCGGTGAACTCCCCGCCGGAGCGAGCGAGGAGGACATCATGCGCCTGGCCACCGGCGGCGGCCCGACAGACCACCCGCCCGCCCCTGCGGAAGGAAGCGCATGACCGGGACCGCCCTCGCCCCGCCGACCGCCGCGAAGTCCGCCCCGCCGCGCAGGACCCGTCTGACCGACCCCGCCGTCGGTGTCTGGCTGGCCGCCGCGGCCGTCACCGCGGCCGGCTGGATCGTGGTGGCCGCGCGCGGCGGGGACTTCCTCACCCTCGCCAATGTCGTCGGCGTCCTCCAGAACTGCGTGGCACTCGGACTCGTCGCCGTAGGGCAGACCGCCGTGATCCTCACCGGCTCCCTCGACCTCTCCGTGGCATACCTCATCAGCCTCGGCACCCTCGTCGCCGCCACCACGATGGAGGACGGCGGTGTCGTCACGGCCGTCCTCGCCGTGCTGGCGCTCTCCGCCGCCGTCGGCCTCGCCAACGGTCTCGTCGTCACCGGCCTCAAGGTCAACGCGTTCATCGCGACGCTCGGCACGGCGTTCATCCTGCGCGGCTGGATCGAGGACAACTACACGGGCCCCGCGGGCAAGGTCCCCGCGTCCTTCCAGCACCTCGGCTACGACCGCGTCGGGCCCGTCCCCGTCTCCCTGTTCCTGCTCGCCGCGGTCGCCGCCGCCCTGTGGCTCGTCACCCGCCGCACCCGCTTCGGCCACCACCTGTACGCGACCGGCGGTGACGAGCACGCGGCCCGCCTCTCCGGCGTCCGTACCCGGCGCACCGTCGTCGCCGCCCACGTCCTGTGCTCCCTGTGTGTGGGGGCCGCCGCGCTCTTCCTCGCCGCGCGGCTCGGCGCGGGCGCCCCCTGGGCCGGCACCGAGGCCCGCTACGACCTCGAGTCGATCGCCGCTGTCGTTCTCGGCGGCACCGCGCTCGCGGGCGGCCGAGGGGGAGTGGCGGGCACGCTCGGCGGCGTCCTGGTCCTCGCCGTGCTCGACTCCGTCTTCAACCAGCTGGGCGTCGACCCGTTCTTCAAGAACGTCGTACGCGGCGTCGTCATCATCGCCGCCGTCGCCCTGTACGCCCGGCGCGGCACAGGGAGGCCCGCATGACCACGGCGAACCCAACGGTCGGCCCCTACAGGCGAGTTGCCCGCACCTTGGGGACCGGCGCCCCCGTCTACGTACTCCTCGCCGTGCTCCTCGTGGCCCTCGCCGCCACCGACCCCGGCTTCTACGAACCCGACCGCTTCCTCGCCTTCGTCAAACGCGCCGCGCCGCTCGTCATCCTGGCGGCGGGCCAGTATCTGGTCATCGTCTGCGGGGAGTTCGACCTGTCCGTCGGGGCGATCGTCACCGCCGGCGTGGTTGTCGCGGCGGAACTCTACGGCTCGTACCCGGACGCCTCCTGGATGGTGGTGACCGGCGGGCTGCTGCTCGCCGGAGCGCTGACCGGCCTCGTCAGCGGGCTGATCACGACGAAACTCCGCGTGCCGTCGTTCATCACCACGCTCGGGATGATGCTGATCCTCGAAGGCGCCGTCTTCTTCTGGACCGGCGGCTCCCCGCACGGATCGCTCCCGGCGGAGTTCCGCCGGCTCGGCCGCGGCACGGCGGGCGGCTGGCTGCCCTGGGCGGTCCTCGCCTGCCTCGTGGCGGGCGCCGCCGCCGTCCTGGTCATGCGCTCGGACTTCGGCCGCACCCTGATCGCGACCGGCGACAGCGAACGCACCGCCGCCCTCGCGGGCGTCCGTGTCCACCGGGCCCGCATCATCGCGTTCGTCCTGTCGGGCATGGCCGCAGCGCTCGCCGCCGTACTCGTCGGCGGATTCTCCGGAGTGTCCGCGCAGGCGGGCCGCGGCTACGAGTTCGAGGCCATCACCGCCGTCGTGCTCGGCGGCGTCGCACTCGGCGGGGGCCGCGGCAGCGTCGTCGCCGCGATGGCCGGGGCCTTCTCGCTCCAGGCCCTGTTCACGCTGCTCAATCTGCAGGGCGTCTCGGGCGCCCTCGAATCCACGGTCCAAGGCGTCATCGTCATCGCCGCGGTAGGTCTCGGAGCCGCCGACTTCTCCCGCCTGCGCCGCCGTCGTACCCACTCTTCGGGAGGAACCCCCTCATGACCCGCAGACGTCCACTCGCCGTCGCCGCCGCAATTGCGGCCGCGGCCCTGCTCACCTCGTGCTCCAGCGACATGCCGGCCGACTCCGCCGCGGGCACCGCATCGGAGAGCGCCGCTAAGGGAGGCGCCGACAAGCCGTCGAAGTTCTTCCAACAGGCCGAATACGACAAGCAGTTGGCCCTTGCCGAGGCCACGCCCGAGGGGCCCGTCGACAAGCCCTGGGAGCAGATGCTCGAACCCGAGATGACCGATACGGCCCAGTACAAGAAGAAGGGCTCCGGCGGCACCCACCTCTGCTTCTCCAACGCCGGCGTCTTCAACCCGTGGCGCCAGGTCGGCCTCAAGGACATGAAGGCCGAGGTGAAACTCCACAAGGAGATCAGCGACTTCACCGTCCTCGACGCCCAGGGCAAGGACGACAAACAGATCTCCGACATCCAGGAACTCGCCGGGAACAAGAGCTGCGACGCCCTGATCGTGTCCCCGAACACCACCGCCACTCTCACCCCGGCCGTGAAGGAGGCCTGCGGCAAGCTGCCCGTCATCGTCTTCGACCGGGGCGTGGAGACGGACTGCGCCGTCACGTTCATCAACCCCATCGGCGGCTACGGCTACGGAGCCGTCGCCGCGGACTTCCTCGTCGACAAGGTCAAGCCCAAGGGCAAGATCCTCGCCCTGCGCATCTCGCCCGGTGTCGACGTCCTGGAGACCCGCTGGTCCGCCGCGAAGCTCGCCTTCGACAAGAGTCGACTCGACGTGGCCGACGTCAAGTTCACCGACGGTGACCCCGCCAAGACGAAGTCGATCGTCGCGGACGCGATCTCGCGCCACGGCTCGATCGACGGGGTCTGGATGGACTCGGGCGCCACCTCCCTGGCCGCCGTCGAGGCGTTCGAGGACGCCGGCGTGGACGTCCCGCCCATCACCGGCGAGGACCAGCAGGACTTCCTCCAGGCATGGAAGGACAAGAAGCTCACCGCGATCGCGCCCACGTACCCCACCTTCCAGTGGCGTACGCCGGTCATCGCCGCCCTGCGCGTGCTCGACGGGAAGCAGGTCCCCAAGGAGTGGAAGCTGCCGCAGCCCACCGTCACCCAGGACAACCTCGACGAATACCTCCAGGAGGGCATGCCGCCGCTGCACTACGCCATGTGCGGCTGCCAGGACCTGCCCGGCTATCCGAAGGACTGGAAGTGACCTCCCCCGCCTGGGAGTTGGGCGCCAACCCCTGGATCTGGCACTCGCCGGTCACCCGCCGCGCCCTCGCCGACACGCTGCCCCGGCTCGCCGCCTGGGGGTTCGACTGCGTGGAACTGCCCATGGAGAGCGCGGGCGACTGGGACCCCGGCGACGCGGCGAAGCTCCTCGACGCGACCGGTCTCGCCCCCGCCGCCGTGATCGCCGTCATGCCGCACGGCCGCGACCTGGTCGACGCGGATCCCGCCACGGTGCGCGCCACCCAGGACTACGTGCGCCACTGCGTGGACGCCGCCCAGGCGATCGGGGCACCGGTGGTCGCGGGCCCCCTGTACGCGTCCGTCGGCCGGACCTGGCGCATGGACGGTGCCGCGCGCGAGGCCGCGTACGACGAGCTGCGCACCCACCTCGCCCCCGTCGTCGAGCACGCCCGTGCGGCCGGGGCGCGCCTCGCGGTGGAACCCCTCAACCGCTACGAGACCAGCCTGCTCAACACCGTCGCCCAGACCCTGGACGCCCTCGAAGGGCTGCCGCACGACGGGATCGGCGTCGCGCTCGACACGTACCACCAGAACATCGAGGAACACTCGCTCCCCGCCGCCGTCCGCTCGGCCGGGGACCGCATCGCGCATGTCCAGGTCTGCGCGAACGACCGTGGCACGCCCGGGGCCGACCACCTCGACTGGGGCGGCTTCCTGGACGCGCTGCGCGAGGCGGGTTACCAAGGCCCGCTGTGCATCGAGTCGTTCACCGCGCACAACGACGCGATCGCCGTCGCTGCCTCTGTGTGGCGCCCGCTCGCCGACGGCCAGGACGCGCTGGCCACGGAGGGCCTGCGCTTCCTGCGCGCCGCGACCGGCCGAACCCGCTGAACCTCTGACTTCCCCGAATTCCGGCACCCCGCAAGTCCGTCCACTGTGGCCACGGAAAGGACCACCTGATGGGATGTCATGCTCGTGACATGAGCGGTATGCGAAGAGCTGCCCTCGCGTTACTGACCGCACTGCTGCTCGCCGTCGGCTTCCTGCCGACCGGCGCCACGGCCGCACAGAAGGCCCCCGCCTTCCGCGCCCTGCTCTTCACCAAGGCCGTCGGCTACGTCCACGACTCCATCCCGGCCGGTATCCAGATGGTCGAGGAGCAGGCCGCGGCGAACAACTTCGAGGTCGTCCAGACCGACGACTCGACCGTCTTCGACGACGCGAAGCTCAAGGACTTCGACGTCATCGTCATGCTGCAGAACTCCGGCATGGTCTGGGACACCGACGGCCAGCGAGAGGCCCTGCAGAAGTACGTCCGCGGCGGCAAGGGCGTCGTCGCCATCCACAACACCCTCGACATGGGCGTCGAGGAGCAGTTCCCCTGGTGGGACGAGACCATCAACGGCGGCGCCCACATGCCCGCCCACTCACCCGGCGTGCTCCAGGGCACGGCCAAGGTCGCCGACCGCGTGCACCCCTCCACCAAGGGACTTCCCGAGCGCTGGGAGCGCCCCGAGGAGTGGTACAACTTCGACAAGGACCCGCGCGGTGACGTGCACGTCCTCGTCACCGCCGACGAGACGACGTACAACCCGGGCGGCTCCGCGATGGGCGCCGACCACCCCATCTCCTGGTGCCGCAACGCCGAGGGCGGCAAGGTCTGGGCGACCGCCATGGGCCACGACACCGCCTCCTACAGTGAACCCGCCTTCCGCTCCCACGTGCTCGGCGGCATCCAGTGGGCCGCGGGCAACAAGCCCGGCGACTGCGGCGGCACCGTCTGGTCCGGCTACGAGAAGACCGCCCTCGACGACAACACCGCCGACCCGATGGAGCTGGACGTCGCCAAGGACGGCAAGGTCTTCTACATCCAGCGCAGCGGCGAGGTGAAGGTCTACGACCCCGCCACGCACGCCACCGCGACCTCGGGCAAGCTCGACGTCTACACCGGCGGCGAGGACGGCCTGGTGGGCATGGAGCTCGACCCGTCGTTCAAGGACAACCACTGGATCTATCTGTACTACGCCCCGAAGGACGCCAAGGACGACGTCAACCGGCTCTCCCGCTTCACCGTCAAGTCCGACAACACCCTCGACCTGGCGAGCGAGAAGAAGCTCCTCGACGTCCCCGCCTACCGCGACCGCAGCTTCCCCGAGCCCGGACACACCGGCGGCGCCGTCGAGTTCGGCCCGAACCGCACCCTCTACCTCGGCGTCGGCGACGACACCCCGCCCAACCTCGACCCCGACTGGCAGGGCTACGCCCCGATCGACTGGCGCCCCGGCAAGCAGATGCTGGACGCCGCCCGCACCGCCGGCAACACGAACGACCTGCGCGGCAAGATCCTGCGCATCAAGCCCACCGACGCCGGCGGCTACACCATCCCCAAGGGCAACCTCTTCGCGAAGGGCACCGCCAAGACCCGCCCCGAGATCTACGCGATGGGCTTCCGCAACCCGTTCCGCTTCAACGTCGACCCGAAGAACGGCGCCCTCCACGTCTCCGACTACGGCCCCGACCGCGGCGCCCCGACGACCGACCGCGGCCCCGAGGGCCTCGTCGAGTACAACGTCATCAAGAAGCCCGGCAACTACGGCTGGCCCTTCTGCCACGGCAACAACCAGGCGTACGCCCCCTACAACCCGGACACCAAGGAGGTCGGCGCCAAGTTCGACTGCGACAAGCCGGTAAACCCCTCGCCGAACAACACGGGCCTCACCGACCTGCCGCCCGTACAGCAGCCGGTGATCTGGTACGGCTACGGCAAGTCCAAGGAGTTCCCGGAGATGGGCGAAGGCGGCTCCGCGCCCATGAGCGGGCCCGTCTACCACTACGACGCGAAGAACCCGTCGCCGACCAAGTTCCCCGCCTACTTCGAGGGCGCGAGCTTCTTCTACGAGTGGGCCCGCGACCAGGTCAAGGAGATCCGCTTCGACCAGGACGGCAAACTCCTCAAGATCAACGACTTCCTGAAGACCGCGAAGTTCGCCAAGCCGATGGACATGACCTTCGGACCCGACGGCTCGCTCTACGTCCTCGAATGGGGCAGCGAGTTCGGCGGCGGCAACAACGACTCCGGGCTCTACCGGATCGACTACGCACAAGGACAGCGCGTACCGATCGCCGAGGCGAAGGCCTCCGTCACCAACGGCCCCACCCCGCTGGAGGTCTCCTTCTCCAGCGAGGGAAGCAAGGACCCCGACGGTGACGCGCTCACCTACGCCTGGGACTTCGACGGCGACGGCACCTACGACTCCACCGAGGCGAGCCCGAGCCACACCTACACGGCGAAGGGCGACTTCAACGCCCAGCTGAAGGTCACCGACTCGACCGGCAAGTCCGGCTACGCCAACGTCCCCGTCACCGCGGGCAACACCGCTCCCAAGGTGAAGATCGAGTTCCCCGTCGACGGCAAGCTCATCGACTTCGGCGACAAGATCCCGTACAAGGTCACCGTCACCGACCCCGAGGACGGCACGGTCGACTGCTCCAAGGTCACCGTCAACCCGGCCCTCGGCCACGACGACCACGAGCACCCCACCACCGACATCCCCGGCTGCGAAGGCACCGTCGACACCGGTGACCTGGGCGGCCACCCCGAGGGCGCGGACCTCACCTACGTACTCAACGCCAAGTACACCGACAAGGGAGGCGACGGCGTCAGCGCCCTGACCGGCTACGGCAGGTCCGTGCTCCAGCCCAAGCACAAGCAGGCCGAGTACTACGACGCCCAGTCCGGCACGCGCGTCGTCGCGCAGGAGGGTGCCGAGAACGGCAAGCGCATCGGCGACGTCAGCGACGGCGACTGGGTCGCGTTCGACCCGATGAGCGTCGAGGGCATCGGACAGGTCAGCTACAAACTGTCGTCACCGTACGGCGTCGGCTCCGTCGAGCTGCGCGCGGACGCCCCCGACGGCACACTCCTGTCCACCACACCCGTCCCGAACACCGGCGACTGGGACACCTACCAGGCCACACCCGCCGTCCCGGTCGACGCGCTGACCGGAACGCACAAGCTGTACCTCGTGTTCAAGTCCCCGCAGGACAACTCGTTCGACGTGGACGCCGTGCAGTTCAGCAACCCGTAGCCCCCAAGCGAGTAGGAGCACACGAGAATCCGCGGTGCGCCGCTGTCCTGGCGCACCGCGGACTTCCGTCCCCGTCAGCGAGTGCCGACCGCCGCACGCACGGCCCGGCGGGCCAGCTGGCAGTCGTCGTGCAGCCGCCTCAGCAGCAGCCGCTGTTCCTCGCCGGACGGCGCAGCACCGTGCGGGGCCGTGCCCGATGCCGCCGGGGTCGTGTCGTGCATCGAACGCTGCACGGCCGTCTCGTACGTCCGGATCTCCCGCGTCAGTACGAGCATCAGGTTCACCAGGAACGCGTCCCGCGCCGCGGGACCACCGGACTGGGCGAGCTGGCTGATCTGGCGCCGCGCCACCGGCGCGTCACCGAGCACCGACCACAGCGTCGCCAGGTCGTACCCCGGCAGGTACCAGCCCGCATGTTCCCAGTCCACGAGCACCGGGCCCGCAGGGGACAGCAGGATGTTCGACAGCAGCGCGTCACCGTGACAGAACTGGCCCATGCCCTGCCGGCCCGACGAGTGCGCGATGCCGTGCAGCAGCTTCTGCAGATCACCCATGTCCCGGTCGGTGAGCAGCCCGAGGTCGTGGTAGCGGGAGATCCGGTCCGCGTAGTCCAGCGGCGCGTTGAACGTGCCGGCCGGCGGACGCCAGAGGTTGAGCCGGCAGATCGCGCTGAGCGCGGCCCGCACGTCCGCCCGGGGCGGTGCCTCGGCCGGGTGCCGCTGCAGAGCAGCGACCCGGCCGGGCATCCGCTCGATCACCAGCGTGCAGTTGTCGGGGTCCGCGGCGATCAGCCGCGGCACCCGGACCGGTGGCCGGTGCCGGACGAACGAGCGGTATGCCGCTATCTCATGGCGGATCCGCTCGGCCCAGACAGGGGAGTGGTCCACTAAACACTTGGCGACAGCGGTGCTGCGCCCTGTGGTGCCGACGAGCAGCACGGACCGTCCACTGCGGCGCAGCACCTGCACCGGATTGAACTCCGGGCAGATCCGGTGCACCGAGGCGATCGCCGTGCGCAACTGCGCGCCCTGGGGGCCGGACAAGTCGAGTCTCCCGCTGAGCGGTTGAGTGGCGAGCCCCGGGACGCGCCTTGTCCGACCGGAGCCGAGCCCTGCGGGCGCAGATCGCGCGGGGTCGAGATACGGGCCGCTGCCGGCCGGTGAGGCCTCCCCTGCGCGGCCGTTGCCGCGAACCGGGGGCCGGGCGTAGAGCGGCCGGGGCGGAGCGGACACGGAGGACGATGCTGCGTACATGGGCGAACAGATCCCTTCGTGTGCCTGCGAGTTGCCTGCGCCACCCGCCCCGGGAACCGTGGTGCACCCTGGGGAGTGAGCCGCGGCAACCGGGTCGGGGTGGCGCATTCCTACCTGACACCCGGTGCCCAGTGGCACACCATCTGGCGCACCCTGGCGAACCCTGGCGAATAGTCGCTCAGCAACTGACAGAGGGTTACTGTCAACTCAGCCGAGAACCTGGGGGCTTGACGTGAACGGACA
Source organism: Streptomyces sp. NPDC090032 (assembly GCF_044748025.1). NCBI lineage: Bacteria > Bacillati > Actinomycetota > Actinomycetes > Kitasatosporales > Streptomycetaceae > Streptomyces > Streptomyces sp. NPDC090032. The sequence continues at coordinate 234,717 of NZ_JBIVFF010000007.1, forward strand.
ACCCAACACCCGCCTGAACGACCTGTTCGGCCTCGCCGGCTGGTCCAAGGGCGAGCTCGCGAGGCTGGTCAACCGGCAGGCGGCGGCCATGGGCCACCCACAGCTGGCGACCGACACCTCACGGGTGCGGCGTTGGATCGACATGGGAGAGATCCCGCGCGATCCGGTGCCCCGGGTGCTGGCGGCGCTGTTCACCGAGCGACTCGGCCGTGTCGTGACCATCGAGGACCTCGGTCTGGTCCGGCACGGGCGCACGGGGAAACGGCGTGACGACGGGGCTGTGCAACACCCCGACGGAATGCCATGGGCGCCCGAGCGGACTGCTGCGGTCCTCACCGAATTCACGGGAATGGACCTCATGCTCAACCGACGCGGCTTGGTGGGCGCGGGTGCCGCGCTCGCCGCAGGATCTGTACTCAGCGGCGCCATGCACGACTGGCTGCACACCGATCCGGCCCTCGCGGCCGACGCCCCACGTTCCGAAGACCCCCTGCACGCCGACCCCGCCGGGTTCGACCGCTATGAGGCCGCCCCCATCGGGTCGCAGGAGATCGAGGAACTGGAGCGCTCCGTCGAGGTGTTCCGGGCCTGGGACGCGGCCCGCGGTGGCGGCCTCCAGCGCAAGGCGGTGGTGGGCCAGCTCAACGAAGTGGGCGGCATGCTCAGCTACCGGCACCCCGACCATCTCCAGCGGCGCCTGTGGGGCGTCGCCGCCAACCTGGCCGTCCTCGCGGGCTGGATGTCGCACGACGTCGGCCTCGAACCAACGGCCCAGAAATACTTCGTCATCGCCGCGCACGCGGCGCGGGAGGGCGGCGACCGGCCGCGCGCCGGGGAGGCCCTGTCCAGGGCGGCCCGTCAGATGGTGCACCTCGGCCGGCCCGACGACGCCCTCGACCTCATGAAGCTCGCCAAGTCCGGATCCGGCGACGAGACCCTGCCGCGCACCCGGGCCATGCTCTACACCATCGAGGCCTGGGCACAGGCGTCGATGGGCAAGGGCCAGGCCATGCGGCGCACCCTCGGCCACGCGGAGGACCTCTTCGTCTCCGACAAGGGAGACGTCCCGCCGCCCAGCTGGATGCAGATGTTCGACGAGGCGGACCTGCACGGGATGCAGGCCCTGGCGTACCGGACCCTCGCCGACCACGAGCCGGCCGCGGCGAACACCGCGCAGCGCCACGCCAAGGAAGCCCTCGAACTGCGGGCGAACGGGCGGCAGCGGTCGCAGATCTTCGACTACATCTCGCTCGCGTCGGCCCTGTTCATCGCCGACGACCCGGAGCAGGCCGACCGGTACGCGCGCCTGGCGCTGGTGTCGATGGGGGCCAACTCCTCCCATCGCACCTGGGACCGGCTCCGCGAGATGTACCGGCTCACCGGGCAGTACGCGACCTACCCGAAGATCGTGGACCTGCGTGAGGAGATCAAGCTCGCGCTGCCGAAGGTTCCGGGAAAGCCCACGGGAGGCAAGCGCGCCGAGGCGTGACCTCCGGGGCACGCGGCCCGACTCCAACAAGTACCCGACTTCGACAAGTACCGGATTTCAACGACCACCGGACTTCAACAAGTACCCGTCTACGACAAGTCAGCTGTCCGCGTCAGGAGCCGATCCTGGCGACCAGCACACAGGCCTCGTCCGTGCGCTCGTACGCGGCGAACTCCTCGAAGACCGTCCGCACGCAGTCCTGTGCGGTGGCGGCCTCGGCGAGCCGTGGCGCGAGATCGAGGAGCCTGTTCGCCGCCGCGGCGCCGCTGTGGTGGGGGACCAGGCCATCGGTGTGCAGCAGCAGCAGATCGCCGGCGCGGAGCGACTCCTCGGCCTGCCCGTAGGTGGCACCCGCGGTCGCTCCGAGCAGCACGCCCTCCGGCGGCGTCAGCGCGCGCCCCACCCCGTCGCGGAACAGCAGCGGGGCGGGGTGTCCCGCCTGCGCCCAGGTCAGCGTGCGCGACCGGGGGTCGTAGCGACAGCAGAGCGCGCTGCCCAGGGACGGCTGCACGGAGGTGTCGGCGAGCTGGTCGAGCCAGCCCATCAGCTCACCGGGCCGGGTCCCCGTGACGGCCATGCCGCGCAGGGCGCCGAGCAGCATCGCCATGGCGGAGGTCACGGCCACGCCGTGTCCGGTCAGGCCGCCCACGCTCAGCAGGGTCTGTCCGTCGGGCAGTTCGAGGGCGTCGTACCAGTCGCCGCCGACGAGCTCGCCCGAGGAAGACGGCAGCTGCCCGCCCGCGAGATCGAGGTCGCGCGGTGCCCCCTGGGAGAACCGCAGCGAGCCACGCCACGGCGGCAGCACGGCCTCCTGGAGCTCGGCCGTGAGCCGGTGTCCCGTCTGCTCTACGTGCCGCCGGCGCTGGAGCGAGTCATGGGTCTCGCGTACGGTCCGCTGCGTGCGGCGCAGCTCGCTGACGTCGCGCAGGACCGCCCACATCGAGGCGGTGGAGCCGTTGGCGTCGAGCACGGGCTCGCCCATCATGTGCACCGTGCGGGCGGTGCCGTCGGGGCGCACGATGCGGAACTCGCCGTCGATCGGCTTCCCCTCGATGAGGCAGTCCGTCACCATCCTGGTGAGCATGGCCTGGTCATCGGTGTGCACGACGGACGGCAGTTCGTCGAGGGTCAGAGGCGGTGCGCCGGGGCTGCGGCCGAGGATCTGGAACAGCTCCCCGGACCAGCTCGCCTCGTCGGTCAGGAGATTCCATTCCGCGCTTCCCACGCGGCTGAGCAGGGAACCGCTGTGCGGCTCGGCCGGCGCGGATCCGCGCGCCTCGGGGATCGGGGACTCCACGGTCGGCCGCGGCGGACCGTCGCGCAGCTGCGCCAAGTGCTTGTCCAGGTCGCTGAGTTGGTGCACGGCCAGCTCGTAGAGGGCGCGCTGCCAGCGTCGCTCGGGGTCACCGTCGTCCGAGATGGCCTCACGGCGCACGGCGTCGACGTCACCGAGCAGCCGACGCGTCTGCGTGATCAGCGCGTCGACCGAACCGTGCTCAGGCGGCTGGGCGGCGGGGCGGTCCGCGAAGACATGGGGAGGCATGACGTACTCCGATACAGGCGCGGCACGACCAAGACTGACGGAAGGACCGGTATTGACTGTCGCACAGCCTGACAGGCCCCGTAAGGGGTTTGGCAACACCCGGTGCGGTGATGCTTCTGGCATATACCTGAGTCCTCCCGGGCGGGCGGTTCAGACGCGGAGCCACACCGCAGTGTCCCGTGGGAGCCGCCCCTCGTCGTCCAAGGGGCCACTGGCCAGCAGGAGACGGGACCGGGGCGGGAGCGCGGCGGCCGGATCCGCGAAGTTGACGACGCAGACCAGGCCCTCGCCCCGGGCAAGAGCCAGTACGCCAGGGGGACTTGGGAGCCAGTGCATCGGCCCGTCACCGAAGCCCGGCTCCGTACGGCGCAGGCGCAGCGCCTCGCGGTAGAGCGAGAGCATCGAATCCGGGTCGGCGTCCTGCCGTGCGGCGGCGTACGTCCCCCAGCCCGCCGGCTGCGGCAGCCAGGGCTCCCCGGCTGACCCGAAGCCGTACGAAGGGCCGTCCTGCGTCCAGGGCAGGGGCACCCGGCAGCCGTCGCGGCCCGGGTCGGTGCCGCCGGAGCGGAAGTGCATCGGATCCTCGATGCGGCCGGGCGGGACCTCCGCCTCGGGCAGGCCCAGCTCCTCTCCCTGATAGAGGTAGACGGCGCCCGGCAGGGCCAGTGACAGCAGCGCCGCCGCGCGCGCCCTGCGGGTGCCGAGCGCCAGGTCCGTGGGCGTGCCGAAGCGCTTCGACGCGAACGCGAACGTCGTGTCCGTGCGGCCGTAACGGGTCACCGTCCGCGTCACGTCGTGGTTGCACAGGACCCAGGTCGCGGGCGCCCCCACCGGAGCGTGGTGGGCGAGCGTCATGTCGATGGACTCGCGCAGTTCCGACGCGTCCCACGGGCGGGACAGGAAGTCGAAGTTGAAGGCCGTGTGCAGCTCGTCGGGGCGCAGATAGCGGGAGAAGCGCTCGGGGTCGGGGACCCACAGCTCGCCGATGAGCACGCCCTCGTACTCGTCGGCGACGGCCCGCCAGGAGCGGTAGACCGCGTGCAGTTCGTCGCGGTCGACGTAGCCGCTCGTGTCGTCCGGAGCGGCGTCGGCGAGGGTGGGGTCCTTGGCGAGCAGCGCCGCCGAGTCGACGCGTACGCCCGATGCGCCGCGCTGGAACCAGAACCGCAGCACCTCCTCGTGCTCGTGACGCACCGCGGGGTGCGCCCAGTTGAGGTCGGGCTGCTCGGGGGTGAACAGATGCAGATACCACTCGCCGTCGGGGACGCGGGTCCACGTCTCGCCGGAGAACTGGGACGGCCAGTTGTTGGGCGGCAGTTCGCCGTGCTCGCCCCGGCCTGGGCGGAAGTGGAACAGCTCGCGCTCGGGGCTGCCGGGGCCCGCCGCGAGCGCGGCCGTGAACCAGGCGTGCCGGTCGGAGACGTGGTTGGGCACGACGTCGACGATGACGCGGATGCCGAGGTCCCGCGCCTCCGCGATGAGCTTCTCCGCTTCGGCGAGCGTGCCGAACGACGGGTCGATCGACCGGTAGTCGGCCACGTCGTAGCCGCCGTCCGCCATCGGGGAGCGGTACCAGGGCGTGAACCAGATCGCGTCGATCCCCAGCCGGGCCAGGTGCGGCAGCCGGGCTCTGACCCCCGCGAGATCGCCCGTGCCGTCACCGTCGCCGTCGGCGAAGCTGCGTACGTACACCTGGTAGATGGCGGCGGAACGCCACCAGTCGCCGGTGTCTGAGGGTTGGGGGGCTGCCACGTAGAGGTCCTTTCGGGCAGGAGGGCGTGCCGGGGCGCGCCGTCACGGGGGCGGCGTACGGGCAGGGCGGCGGGCGTCAGCCCTTGAGGCCGCCCGCGGTGAGACCGCTCATGATGTTGCGCTGGAACAGCAGGAAGAGGATCAGGGTCGGCAGCGAGGCGATGGTGAGGGCGGCGATCAGCCAGTTCTCGGGAACGCCGCTGGCCAGCGAGTAGATGCCGACGTTCAGGGTCTGCTTGCCGGGGTCGGGCAGCGTCAGCATCGGCCAGAGGAAGTCCTTCCACACGCCGACGACCGCGAAGATGGAGACGACGCCGAGAATGGGCCGCGAGATGGGCAGCACCACGGACCGCAGGGTCCGCAGTGCGGATGCCCCGTCGATGGACGCCGCGTCCAGCAGCTCCTGCGGGATCGAGTCGAAGAACCGCTTGAGCAGGAAGATGTTGAAGGCGTTGGTGACGGACGGCAGCCAGATCACCCAGGGGCTGTTGAGCAGATTGCGCTCGAAGATCGGCACGTCGAGGACGGTCAGGTACTGCGGCACGACCAGGACGGTGGCCGGGATCATCAGCGTCGCCAGCATCATGCCGAGGATGACGTTGCCGAACAGGGGCCGCAGCTTGGACAGCGAGTAGGCGGCTGCGACGTCGAGGACGAGCTGGAAGGCGAGCGCGCCGAACGCGTAGTACAGCGTGTTGCCGAGCAGCTTCGCGAGGTCCATCACCCGCCACGCGTCCCCGTAGTTGCCGGGGTGCACGCTGGTGGGTACGAGCGTCGGCGGGGACTTGACGAACTCCTGTGTGGTCTTGAGGCCGCCGCTGACCATCCAGTACATCGGACCCAGGAAGACCAGCGTGAAGAGAACCATCACCAGGGCGAAGACGACCCAGTAGACGACCTTGCCGCGCCGCCTGCCGAGCTGGGCCGGCGAGATCAGGGTCCGGGGGCGCATCGTGTCGGTAGCCATGTGAACTCCCGTGCCGGTCAGTCTTCTTGGGTGCGGCTGAGGCGTACGTACACTGCCGAGAACCCGGCGAGCAGGACGAGCAGGACCAGGCCGAGCGCCGCCGCGCCGCCGTAGTTGTTGAAGTTGAAGGCGTACTGGTAGATGAGGTAGACGACGGTCATGGTGGAGCCCTCGGGGCCCGCGCCGTTGGTGAGCAGGAACGGCTCGGTGAAGACCTGCATGGTGGCGATGATCTGCATGAGGAACATCAGGGACAGGATCAGCCTCGTCTGAGGGATCGTCACATGCCAGATCTTGCGCCACAGTCCGGCGCCGTCCAGCTCCGCCGCCTCGTACAGCTCGCCGGGTATGCCCTGGAGGGCGGCGAGATAGATCAGGGTCGCGCCTCCCATGTTCATCCAGGTCGCGGCGATGACCACGGAGATCATCGCCGTGTTCGTGGACTGGAGCCACTGTTGGTCAGGTATCCCGAAGATGCCGAGGATCCGGTTGAACAGGCCGTACCCGGGGTCGTAGAAGTATTTGAACAGCAGGACCGAGGCGACCGGCGGAAGCATCACCGGCAAGTAGACGAGCATCCTCAAGTAGCCCTGGCCGTGCCGGAATTCATTGAGCAGGATCGCCACGAGGAACGGCACCGCGAACCCCAGCACGAGCGCGAGCCCCGTGAACAGGAGGGTGTTGCGCCAGGCCTGCCAGAAGGCCGGGTCGTTGAAGACGTAGGAGAGGTTGGACCAGCCGGCCCAGGTGGTCCGCCCGTCCTTGTTCTTCTGGAAGGCCAGGAGGAACTCCCTGACCATCGGATACCAGGAGAAGAAGGAGAAGCAGAGCACCGCGCCGATCAGGAAGCCGTGGGCGGAGAGATTGCGCTTCACCGCTCGCGCCAACGAGCCGCGTTGTACGGGGAGTTGGCGGGGCGCACGTGCGGGCGCCGGTGGGCTCGTGGGCAGCGTGGGGGCCGACATGGTCGCTCCTCGGGGTGCAGGTGCCGGTGGGCTACTGGTTGGCCAGCACCTGGTTGACCTGCTGCTCCGCGGTGGCGAGCAGCTTGTCGATGTCGGCGTTGCGGTTGGTGAGGACGCCCGACATCACGTTGTCGAGGACCTTGTAGACCTCCTGCGCCTTCGGCGGCTCCGCCTTACCGGGCACGGGGTTATCCAGGAACGGCTTGAAGTTCTCGACGGGCATCGTCGCGTTCTCCGTGCGGGACGCGAGGTCCTTGGCCTTGGTGTCACCGGTGAAGAAGTTCGGCTGCGGCAGGCCCACGGGGAGCTTGTCCGCCTTGGTGCGGTCCCACTGGAACTGGCCCTTGCCCGGGGTGAGGTTCTTGAAGTTGAGCCAGGCGATCGCGGCCTTGATCTTGTCGGGCGACGAACCCTTCTTGATCATGTAGTCGTTGCCGCCGAAGAGCGTGGTCTTGCCACCGGGGATCGGCCCCATGCCGAAGTTCTCGTACTCGGCGCCCAGTTGCTGGACCATGTACGTGATGTCGTCGGGCGCGGCGAGGAACATGCCGAGCTTGTCGGAGGCGATCTGCTTCTGGAGGTCACCCCACTTCAGCAGCTGCGTCTTGCCCATGCTGTCGTCCTTCCAGCGCATGTCGTGCAGCTGCTGGGCGACCTGCTTGCCGGTGGCATCGTTGAACGCGGCCTTCTTGCCGTCGGCGGACACGACGTCGGCGCCGAGACCGTACATCGCGGCGGTGAAGTGCCAGCCGCCGGTGTTCTCCGCGCTGTACTCGCCGTAGCCGGAGATGCCGTTGCCGAGGCCGGCGATCTTCTTGGCGGCGGTGCGGACCTCTTCCCAGGTCGTCGGCGGCTTGTTGGGGTCGAGTCCGGCCCGCTCGAAGAGCTTGCGGTTGATCAGCAGGCCCATCGTGTAGTTGCTGGTGGGCAGCCCGTAGAGCTTGCCGTCCTTCTTCAGGACTCCGAGGACGTTCGCGTCGATGGAGTTCAGGGCCGGCACGGTCTTGGGGGTCACGTAGGCGGTGATGTCCTCGGCGCCGTTGTTGTCGAGCACCTGCTGGAGATCGGTGAAGTACGTGTAGAAGACGTCCGGTTGGGACTTCGCCTTGAGCTGGGCGGTGAAGCGGGCGGGTTCCTCGCACTGGCCCGGCGTGGACTTCCCGCTGATCGTGACGTTCGGGTACTTCTTGTTGAACTCCTTGACGTCCTGCTTCCACTCCTTGAGCTCGGCCGCCTTGGCCGCCGGCGGCATGCAGTCGATGGTGAGCGTGACCTTGGTCTTCGGATCCAGGGGAGCCGAGACGTCGGCCTTCGAGCCGCCGCCCGACCCGTTGTTGTCGTCACTGCTGCTGGTGCCGCAGGCGGCGAGGGAGGTCAGGGTGAGCACGGCAGCGACCGCGGCCGCGGAGGTACGGCGGGTAGGGCGGAACCAGGAGCTTCTCATCGGTGGTCCCCTTCGGGCATGAGCATGGAGGGCCCACGGCTGACGACAACCGCAGGAAGGCCTACAGCTACCGCGTAGCCGGGGCGCGGGCACACTCAACCACCGCGAACAGATGCCCGCAAGATGTCGTGCAGACTCCGCAAAAAATTGACTATGCCGCGGTTGTGCGGGGCGGGGCCTGCGCCGTGGAGCCGCGCACCACCAGCTCGGGCTCGAACAGCAGCTCACCGGGCGTCACCGAGCCGCCCTGGATCTGCGTGACGAGCAGCTCGACGGCGGCCCGGCCCATCGCCTCGATCGGCTGGCGCATCGTGGTCAGGGGCGGCTCCGTGCAGTTCATGAAAGCGGAGTCGTCGTACCCGACCACCGAGATGTCGTCCGGCACGCGCAGGCCCTCGCGCCGCGCAGCCCGCACCGCGCCGAGAGCCAGCGGGTCGCTCGCGCAGATGATGCCCGTGACGCCGCGGCGCACGAGGCGCGCCGCCGCCGCTTGGCCGCCCTCCAGCGAGAACATGGCCCGCTCGACCGCGTCCTCGGGCAGCGTCCCGCCGGCCACTCGTGCCACGCTCCGTGCCGCGGCGAGTTTGCGCATCGACGGCATGTGGTCGTCCGGGCCGAGCACGAGACCGATGCGTTCATGGCCCAGCGAGGACAGATGCCGCCAGGCCTGCTCGACGGCGACGGCGTCGTCGCACGCGACGCAGGGAAATCCGAGGTCCTCGATCGCGGCGTTCATGAGGACGACCGGGACCTTGCGCTCCGAGAGGAGCCGGTAGTGCTCGTGCCGGGCGTCCGCCTGGGCGAACAGGCCGCCCGCGAAGACCACCCCGGACACCTGCTGCTGGAGCAGCAGTTCCACGTAGTCCGCCTCGGAGACGCCGCCGTTGGTCTGGGTGCACAGGACGGGGGTGAGGCCCTGCTGGGCGAGCGCGCCGCCGATCACGTCCGCGAACGCGGGAAAGATCGGGTTCTGCAGCTCCGGCAGGACGAGCCCGACCAGGCGCGCGCGCTCGCCGCGCAGTTGGGTCGGCCGCTCGTAGCCCAGGACGTCCAGAGCCGTGAGCACGGCCTGCCGGGTGGCCTCCGAGACGCCGGGCTTGTTGTTGAGCACCCGGCTGACCGTCGCCTCGCTGACGCCGACCTTCTGTGCCACCTGAGCAAGTCTCCGTGTCATGGAACGCAAGATTAGCGCAAGACTTGCAATCTGCTTGCGTAAGTTCGGTGAACGGATGCCCAGGGCGCGGAGGCAGACGCCCTGGGCAAGGAACGTATCCGCTCAGGCAGCGGTGACGCTGGTCACGGACCCCGCCGTCAGCGCACGCCGCCCGTGGCCGCATCGACCACCTGCTCCACGAGGACCTCCAGGACGCGGCGGTCCTCATCGGCCGTGGCGCGCGCGGCAGGGTCGCCCGGATAGGTGTCGAACAGGACGTGCGTGGCGCCGAGTTCGGCCAGCGCGTGCAGGTCGGCGCGGATCTGATCGACGCTGCCGTGGCCGAGCGGGCGGTCCTCGGTGTCGGGCCGCGCCCCCAGCGCGATCTGCAGCCGCGGCACCAGCTCCGGCGCGGGCCGCCCGGCCTTCTCGGCCTCGGCGGCCACGACCGGCAGCTTCGCGCGCAGGCCCGCGAGGGTCGGCATGAAGGGATGCCACCCCTCGCCGAGCCGCGCGGCCCTGCGCAGCGCGGCGGGCGAGTCGCCGCCGACCCAGACCGGCAGCTGCGCGGCCGCCGGCGCGGGGGCCGTCCGGATCCCCTCGTACGAGACGTAGCGCCCCTTGAAGCTGCACGGGTCCTGCGCCCAGGCGGCGCGGATCGCGGCCAGGTACTCGTCGGTGATGGCGCCGCGCTCCTCGAACGGGACGCCCAGCGCGCGGTACTCGGCGGCCGACCAGCCCACGCCCGCGCCGAGGATGAACCCGGCGTCGTTGAGCTGGTCGATGTTGGCAGCGAGCCGCGCCGTCTGAAGCGGGTGCCGGTACGGGATGACGGTGATGGTCGTGCCGAGCTGAAGCCCCGGGACCCGCCCCGCCAGATGCGCGGCCAGGACGAACTGGTCGTAGAACGGAGCGGGATACACCTCGTGCACGTCAGGGGTGACGGCTATGTGGTCGGAGATCATCGCGAACGTGAAGCCCAGCGTGCGGGCGTCCGTCGCCTGGCGCTCGAGGGTTCGCGGGGTCGTGCCGGGGCCGAAGTTGAGAAGGTTCACGCCGAATCGCATGATCCGCAGTCTTGATGATCATGGGCGGGCTTGTCGAACCGGGCTTGTCGAACCGGGCTCGTCGAAGCGGGCTTGTCGAAGCAGGCTGCCGAAGGGTGCTGCCGAACCGGGGGTGGGGGAGCGTGGCTCCACCCCCGGTACGCCGCGGGGTCAGCGCGCCCAGAAGGGGACGGAGGCACACGTGTTTGCGCAGGTGCGGGAGCCCGGCATCAACAGGCTTGCGTCGTCCTCGTAGTTGCCGCCGCCCGCGAAGTACACCTCGGGCGTCCAGCCCCAACGGCCGTTGTCCGCCCGGGTGCCGGCCCACCAGTTGTTCTCCGCGGCGCCGTCCCGGTACGTCTCGCCCTTCATCTCGGTGACGAACCAGTCGGCCGCGCCGCCCCGTTCCAGGTACCCGATCACGGGGGAGCCCGGTGAGCGGCTCGCGTGGACCGGGACGTGTCCGCGCGTGAGGTCGCAGAACATGACGTCGGTCCCGGGCCACGCAGGTGTGGGGCTACTCCGCGATCGGGACCGGACTGGCCATCGCGCCGGGCCCGCTGGTCGTCCCCGTGCTCGCCGTCGCGTCCGGGCCCGTCGTGCGACGCCTTGGTGCCGGCCGCACGTCCGCGGCCGGCTGCCTCCTCTTCGCGGGCGGTCTCGTGTGGTGAGCCCTCGCTCTGGGCGCGGCGCCGCACTGCGCGGCCGCGTTCCTGCCCGGCATGCTCGTCACCGGCGTCAGCGTCGGTTTCGCCCTGCCGACCTTCGTGGGTGCGGCTGCCACGGCGCTGCCACCGGGCCGGTTCGCCACCGGGTCCGCGGTCACGACCATGGCCCGGCAGGCGGGATCCGTCCTCGGAGTGGCCGTGATGGTCGGACTCATCGGCGAGCCCCGTACGGCGGAAGCCGCCCTCACGGCGTTCCGCCACGGCCGGCTGACCGCCGCGGCCGTCGCGGCGCTCGCGGTGGCGGCGGCCCTGGCCCTGCCCCGTCCCGCGCCTGCCGCGGCATGAGGGAAGGTGCCGGCCGCGGTACGGGGTAAGGCGCTGGCCGCGGCACCGGGGAAGGTGCCTGCCTGCCCCCGTCCGCCGGGTCACCTAGAGTGCGGCTGGTAGGCACAGTGCCGGCGGAGGGACGCACATGTCGCGGTATCGCGAGTTCAAGTTCAGGGCTGTGACGTCGTTCCAGCGGCGCATCGGGAATCCGTTCATCTCCCGGCTCCCCGGCCAGATCCTGCTGGAGACCACCGGCCGCACGTCCGGGCTGCCCAGGCGGACCCCTGTCGGCGGCCGCCTGGTCGGACGCGAGTTCTGGTGGGTGTCCGAGTACGGCGACAAGTCGCAGTACGTGCGCAACATCCAGGCCGACCCCAGGATCCGCGTACGGATCAAGGGGCGCTGGCACACGGGCACGGCACACCTGCTGCCGGACGACGACGCCCGCGCACGACTGAAGCGCCTGCCGCGCTACAACAGCGCCGCCGTGCGCGCCCTCGGCACGAATCTGCTGACGCTGCGGGCCGACCTCACCGACTGAGGCGCGCCGTGCGGGCGCAGGCCCCCAAGTGGCGTGGCGAGGGCGGCGGCCCCGGATGCGGACACGTGAACCGGCAGGTGCGAGCGCGGAGTTGACGACTTCGGGGGAGCGGAAGCCGCTTGGACGGATTCGGTGACAATCGGTTACCGTTCGCGTGCGACTGGCTACACTGGCGCGGCGCGACACGTCGGGCAGTACGTCCGGCCGCACCCCGGAAGGTCCCTGCATGGCTGCCCGTTCCCAACCGGTCTCTCCTCTCCCCGAGCGGGTCGGCACGCTGCGTGTCAGCGCCCGGCACCTGGCGAACGCCGCCGTCGCGCCGGTGGAGAGAAGCCCCGCGGGATCCGGTGGCGATGTGTGCGGCGCCCTCGAATCCCCTTACGGCACACGCCTGTTGATGGGCGATGTCATGGGCAAAGGTCGCGCGCTCGCCCGCACCGCGGACACCGTCTTACGCGCCTGGCGCGATCTCGCCGCCTGTGAGGCGCGGTTGGAGGGAATCGCCGTACGGCTGCACGCGCTGATCGCGCGCTCGGACGAACCCGACCGCTTCGTCACGGCCACCCTGCTCAGCGTCGAACCCGACGGATCCGCCCAACTGGTCTGCTGCGGACACCCGCCGCCCGTCCTGCTGCGCGACGGCGCCGCCGTCCACGCGGCGGTTCCCGCGCCCGCGCCGCCGCTCGGCCTGCTCGACCTGCACTCCGGCTGGTGCGCCGCCCAGCCGGTGCCGGCCACCGCCTGGGAGTCCATGCTGCTCTACACGGACGGGGTGAGCGAGGCCAGGGACGCGCGCGGAGCGTTCTACCCGCTGGCGGAGCGGGCCGCCGCCCTGGAGAACACGGTCCTCGAGGACTTCACCGACGACCTCGCCGCCGACCTGCTCCGCCATGCGGAAGGCCGGCTCCAGGACGATGCCTCGCTCCTCGCGGTGCGGGTCGCGGCCTAGGTCTTTCCTTCGGGCATGCCGGGCACGCGGCCTGATCCGAACGAAAGACCCTGGTCCGCCGGGGCGCGAGGGTCAGACCTGCAGGATCCCCGCGCCGTCGGACTCGGCCAGGACCTCGTCCGCCAGGGCCCGCGTCGGCTGCCACAGGGTCGTCACCGGCTCCCAGACGCGCAGCCCGCCCGGCTCGGCGAGCGTGGCGGCGGTGAATTTCTTGCCGTGGTGCTCCGGGTTCGCCGACACCATGACGTAGCCGACCGACCGGGCTTCGCTGCCACCGCTCGGGGACAGGGACCGCACGACGGCGTGGGCCGTCTTGCCCGGATCCAGCTTGTACGCGGCGCTGCCGGAGAGCGGGAACGGAACGGCGGCCCCGTCGAGATCGCCGTACGTGACCAGCGGGACGCGGTCCACGAGGCAGGCCTGCGAGGAGTGGTTCTTGACGCTCAGCCGCAGGACGTGGTCCTGGGCCGACGGGGCCGCCCTCAGCGTCAGCGCTTTCTCCGCGCAGGGCTTGAGGGTGGCGGCCGGTGCGGCGGCGGGGTTCGTGGGGCGGGCGTCGGAGGCCGGCGCGGTGGAGGCGAACACGCCGGTGGCGGACACCAGCAGCGCGGCGGCGGAGGCGGCAAGAACGGTGCGAGTGAGCATCAGTCTGGTCTCCCGGCGAACAGTGGCTTTCCCATTTCACCCGAAACAATGCCTAAGGAGCGTATCTCGGATGAAAGCATCTGCCCACGTCACCGCCCAGGCTCCTGCCGTAACCGCAGGTCCGTATGCCGGGGATGGCCGTAGGTGCAGTGCGCGCAAAGATTGCAGTGTGTGCAAGAATCTGCGGCGTGAAGACATCAGGCGCCGCGACGTCGGCGGTCCGCGAGCAGGCGCCGGCCGAGGGGCTCCGCGCCCGGCGACGGCGCCAGACCCGGGCCGAACTGCACGCCGCCACGGTCCGCCTGGCCCGTGAACACGGCCTCGAACACGTCACGGTCGAGATGATCAGCAAGGAAGCCGGCGTCTCCCCGCGGACCTTCTTCAACTACTTCCGCACCAAGGAGACCGCGCTCTTCGCCTGGCCCGGCGGTCTGACGGAGGCCGAGGCGGAGCAGTTCGTCTCCGCGCCCGGCCGCGACCCGGACTCCGTGCTGAGGGACCTCGGCGACGTGTTCGCCACGCACGTGGACGAGATGGCGCCCGGCGCCGGAGCGTTCGAGGACGTCTTCGCCATCGTCGAGAACGTGCCCTCGGCGCTCGGCGCGTTCCTTGCCGAGTGCGACGCGCTCGAACGGGACCTCGCCGGCGCCATCGCCCGCCGCACCGGAGCCGCCCCCGACGGGCAGACCGTCGCGCTGCTCGCGGGGATCGCCATGACCGCCGTACGCAACGGCCTCATGCGATGGGCCCGCGACAAGCAGCACCCCGACGGTCCCGCGGCCTCGGTGCGCGACTCCTTCACCGCCCTGCGCGGCCTCCTCTCACCGGCGCACTCCCCACACGCCACCACGGAACGGGAGGCCTGAGGCGCGGCTCCCGAAGCGCGACCCGGCAGCCGCCCCCACGGCGCCGGTGCGAGCGCTCCCCGCGCAGGCCCCACGCGACTCCCCACCCCAGCCCCGAACACCCCAGAACAATCCCCGGACTCCTCGGGCGGCGACCGCTCGCGCGCCGCGCATCCCATCCCTTCACGTACGGAGACCTGAGCATGACCCACGCCCCCGCACCGGCGGGCACCGATCCCGCCTCTGAGGACGGCATAGCTCCCGCCCCTGAGGACGGCATAGCTCCCGCCCCTGAGGACGGCATGGCCAAGCCGCACAACTTCGGGCTGATCTTCGGCGCTCTGATGCTGACGATGCTGCTCGGCGCGCTCGACCAGACCATCGTCAGCACCGCCCTGCCGACCATCGTCGGCGAGCTCAACGGCATCGAGCACATGGCGTGGATCACCACCGCGTACATCCTCGCCGCCACCATCGGCATGCCGGTCTACGGCAAGCTCGGCGACCTCATGGGCCGCAAGAACATCTTCCTCGCGGGCATCGCGCTCTTCCTGGTCGGCTCCGTGGTCTGCGGGCTCGCCCAGAACATGGGCACGCTCGTCGCCGGCCGCGCCCTCCAGGGCCTGGGCGGCGGCGGCCTCATGATCACCTCACAGGCGATCATCGCCGACCTCGTACCGCCCCGGGAACGCGCCAAGTACATGGCCCCCATGGGCGCCGTGTTCGGTCTCTCCTCGGTCGTCGGGCCGCTGCTCGGCGGCTGGTTCACCGACGAGCACTCGTGGCGCTGGGCGTTCTGGGTCAACCTGCCGCTCGGCATCCTCGCCTTCTTCGTCGCGGCCGTCGCGATCAAGCTGCCGCGCAAGGCCGTCAAGGTCACCCTCGACTACCTCGGCACCGCCCTCATGGCCGCGGCCGTCACCTGCACCGTGCTGTTCGCGAGCTGGGGCGGCACGCAGTACGAGTGGTCCGACCCGCTGGTCATCGCGCTCGGCATCGGCGCGGTCGTCGCCTGGGTGCTGTTCTTCGTCGCCGAGAAGCGGGCCGCCGAGCCGGTCATCCCGCTCCATCTCTTCCGCAGCCCGATCTTCAACGTCGCCACGCTGCTCGGCATGATCGTGATCGGCCTCGGCATGTTCGCGATCGTGGGCTACATGCCCACGTATCTCCAGATGGTCTACGGCAAGACCGCCACCGAGTCGGGGCTGCTGCTCATCCCGATGGTCGTCGGCATCATGGCCACGGCCCTGCCGTCCGGCGCGATCATGAGCAAGACCGGCCGCTACAAGATCTATCCGATCGTCGGCACGGTCATCATCATGCTCGTCGCGTTCCTGATGTCCCGCCTCGACGTGAGCGACCCGGTCTGGCTGGTCTGCCTGTACGTCGGTCTCGCGGGCGCGGGGGTCGGCCTGATGATGCAGACCCTCGTACTCGCCGTGCAGAACGACTTCCCGGGCGCGGAGGTCGGCACCGCCACCTCCGCGAACAACTTCTTCCGCGAGATCGGCGCGACCCTGGGCACCGCCGTCGTCGGCGCGGTCTTCGCCAGCCGCCTCACCGACCAGCTCGCCTCGCGCCTGCCCGCCGACGCCGCGTCGAAGGTCGGCGACAGCGACTCGCTGACGCCCGCCCTCGTACGGGCGCTGCCGGGCGACCTGCGCGCCACCGTCGTGTCCTCGTACCAGGAGGCACTTGTGCCGATCTTCCTGTACCTGGTGCCCGTTTTCGCGGTCGGCCTCGTTCTCGCCTTCGTCCTGAAGGAGAAGCCGCTCGCCGACAACGAGGACTGGCACGCCGAGAACGAGACGCCGCGGCCGGGCGGCGAGGAGAAGGAGCTGGAGCCTGCCGCCGCCGGCTGAGCCGGCGTGAGTGTGTGGCCCAGGGCGCGCCCGTCGGAGATCTCTTCGGCGGGCGCGTTCCGCGTTCCGCGTTCCTTGTTCTGCGTTGTCGGGCTTCGGCGGTGGTGCGGTGTGGTGCGGTGCGGTCGTGTGGTCGTTTCGGTGGGTTCAACTCGTGGGTCGGTGCAGGCAGTTCAGTCCGCGATCCATTCGCCCTCGCGCATCAGCTCCCTGCCCGCCAGCTCGTTCGCCTCGCGCCAGGCCTGCACCCGCTGCGGTGTGACCCGGAAGTAGAGGTACTCCGACGTCTGCCGGCGCGGGTCGAACCCGGTCTTCTCCGCGAACGCGTCACCGACGTCGTCCGGGAGTCCGGCGGCCGTCAGCGTCTGTACCGTGCCCTCGATCATGACGACGTCCCGTGTCGGGCCGACGCCGAGCCGGGCCCGCCCCGTGGTCCGCAGATTGCGTCCCGTCGGGCCGGCCGCAGGGGTGGCGAGCAGCAGCGTCGAACCGTCCCACAGGAACGACAGCGGTACGAGATACGGCGTCGCATCCTCCCCGTCGGCCGTGGCCACCCAAACGTCTTCGTCCCGTTCGAGCCGGTCGAGGGTGTCCTGCTTGCGCTGCTTCGTGGTCCGGGCGGGTGGCATCAGCGTCTCCCTGTCACATCGTGCGGGTTCCCTGGTCACTGTTATGACACGGGCCGGGCCTGGTATGTGACCGATGGGCGAGATCACTCTTCATTCTTCGGTCTTGGTTCTTCCTCGGCTCTTCGTTCTTCGCTCTTCTCGTCCTGGTCATCGGCGTCGTCATCCGCTCATGAATGGCGACATTCGTTGTCCGGATTTCGGGTCATGCTCGAAACCCAGGGCGTGGCGTGGCACGGCGGCCCCGTCCAGCAGCAGCAAGGAGGCGGATTCATGACGCAGGAACCCGGGACCGGAAGTCCCCGGCTGGACGGCAAGGTCGCCCTCGTGGCGGGTGCGACCCGCGGCGCGGGACGGGGCATCGCCGTGGAACTCGGCGCGGCCGGCGCCACGGTGTACGTGACCGGGCGCACCACCCGCGACCGGCGCTCCGAGTACGACCGGCCGGAGACCATCGAGGACACGGCCGACCTGGTGACCGCGGCCGGCGGGCGCGGTATCGCCGTGCCCACCGACCACCTGGAGCCCGCCCAGGTCAAGGCACTCGTCGACCGCATCGCCGCCGAGCAGGGCCGGCTGGATGTTCTGGTCAACGACATCTGGGGCGGCGAGAACCTCTTCGCCTGGGACACCCCCGTCTGGGAGCACGACCTCGACGACGGGCTCCGGCTGCTGCGCCTCGCCGTCGAGACGCACGCCATCACCAGCCACCACGCGTTGCCGCTCCTGCTCCGCAACCCCGGCGGTCTGGTGGTCGAGGTGACCGACGGCACGGCCGAGTACAACCGCGACAACTATCGCGTCTCGTTCTTCTACGACCTCGCCAAGAGCTCCGTCCTGCGCATGGGCTTCGCCCTCGGGCAGGAGCTGGGCCCGCGCGGCGCGACGGCCCTCGCCCTCACCCCGGGCTGGCTCCGCTCGGAGATCATGCTCGGCCACTACGGCGTCACCGAGGACAACTGGCGTGACGCCCTGGAGCGGCAGCCGCACTTCGGCATCTCCGAGACCCCGTTCTACGTCGGCCGGGCCGTCGCCGCGCTCGCCGCCGACCCCGAAGTTGCCCGCTGGAACGGACAGTCGACCTCCAGCGGGGCACTCGCCCAGGTGTACGGGTTCACCGACGTCGACGGGAGCCGGCCCGACGCCTGGCGCTATCTCGTCGAGGTGCAGGATCCCGGCAAGCCGGCCGACGCGAACTCGTACCGCTGACGCCTTGTGGGGTGTGGGGTGCGGGCGGTCGCTCTCAGATCTGCGCCGGCCAGACCTCTGTACCGCCGCCCCGCCACTCGACCAGCTCGGGGTCGTCCAGCCGCGCGTCCTCCAGGCCCGCGCGCCGCAGGAACTCGAGCACGTCCTCCTGCCCGGTGGCCAGCCCGGCGTCCTCGCCGCGGATCGTCACACGGCGGCCGCCGGGCTGGGTGGCATGCACGACGACAGGTGGAAATCCTTCGGGTTCGTCCATAGTCATCAGCTTCCGTGACATGAATCGGCTCCGCACCCGGACGGGGCACCGGCGCTGGACGCGTGGCGTCCGCGATCGGCCGCGGGGGCGGCTTTTTCTCGTTCTCTTTCTTGTTGTCTTTCTCGTTCCGCCAACAATGGCGGAACCCGTGCGCGCGCGGCAGCCACTTCCTGATTCCGCCCAAATCGCCCTGTATGAGCACCAGTCGAGCTCCTGCCACCGGTCACCGGTGCCATCGATGGACCAGTTACGGTGCTGTAGTGGTGATCACTCAGCAGGACAACGGGGAACAGACAGTGACCGGGGCCGCACTGCTCCTTGCGGCCGCCCCGGCGAACAAGAGCTGCCTCATCGACGCGACTTCCGTACTGCCCGCTCTCGCGGCCGTACCGCCCAGTGCCCTGACCGGCACCGCCGCCGCGACCGTCGTCGAACTCGCCGACCCCGTCGATCCGCAGACCGTCCTCACCCGCATCCGCACCGCTGCCGCCGCGCCCGGGTCTCTCGCCCTGTTCGTGACCGGGCAGCTCCATCTGGATCACCGCCAGCGCCTGCTTCATCTCGCCCTGGCCCGTACGACTCCGTCGACCCTGCGCTACACCGCCCTGCCCTGGCACTGGCTCACCGGCGAACTCGCGCTGCGGCGGCCCGACACCACCACGGTGGTCCTCGATCTGGTGGCTGACGGTGAGGCGTGGGAGCAGGTGCGGGGCGGAGGTTTCGGCGTAGGGCCTGGGGTTCGCTTGTTCGGGCGGGTATCGCCGCCGCCTCCGCGCCGTTCTACTGCGGTGCCTGGTTATCTCAAGACCTACGCGTCGATATGGCGCAACGGGCACCGTCCGCCGCTTGCGCATCTTCATGCTCAGGCGGCTGCGGAGGCCGGTCCCGGCGATGCGGTGTTCCTCGTGGCCGATGGTGGGCCGGGGCATGCGCCGGCGGCTGCCCGGTCGGCTGTGCCGCCCGTGGCTCCGGAGGTGGCGGTTCCAGTCGTCGGGCCCGGCCCTGATGCCGATCCGCACCCGGCGATCATTGCCGCCGCGCAGTCCGGGCGGCACGGTGAGGCCGCCGCCATCGCCGCGATGTGGGAGAGCACCGCTCTGCGTACTCATGGCGTGGGGTCGCCCGAGGCGCTCCACTGGCTCGAGGTGCGTGCGGATCTTGCCCGGCTCGCGCAGGATCCTGGGCGCAGTTGCGAACTGTGGACGGCTGCCGCCGAGGCCCGGCTCGCGCGCGGGCAGGTGCCGGGCGAGGAGGACGTCGAGGCCGCCGTGGACCGTGCGCATCATCAGTGGGAGCAGCTTGCCGATCCGGCGCAGGCGCGTGCGCTCGCGGCGTCTCTTACGCGGTTGCGCCGTGCGGTTCCCGGGCGGCGGCCCGGCGCGCTCGAGGCGATCGGCCGGCGTCTCTCGGCGCTGGAGAATGTGCCGGTCACGCCCTGACGGAGGGGTGGAGGTGCGCTGGTGGGCTCTGGTGCGTTGTCGGGTGCCGGCCTGTGCGGGCGTATCCGGGGTGGCGCCGCGTGGTGACCGTGGCGTAGTTCATAGGGCGGACTTCGGGGGTGGGGAATTCCCTTGGGTGGTTCGCCGTTAAACTAGGCAGTGGACGCGGATGGAACTGTGTCCCCGGGCCTCATCTCATGTGCCTGCAAGGACGATCGTTCGGCTGAAGCCTTGTGGAGCCCCCGCCGAGAGGCGACCGCCATCCGCTGCCACTTGGACCGCCCCGGCCGTGATCCCCCGTCACGGTCGGGGCACTTTCGTTTCCGGGATCCTTCCGCAGGACGCGCCGCCCCCTCCCCGCCCACAATGGAGGCAGGGGCCACCGCTGAAGGAGGCGACGTGGACATCGACGATCAAGGGCGGGGAGACGACGTCTACCAGCCCGACGGGTCCGAGGTCCAGGACGACGAGGGTCTCCTCGACCAGGAGGACACCCTGCTCGGCGGCGGCGTCACCGATCCGCTCGACCAGGGCTATTCGCCGCCCGAGCGGCCCTGGGGGGTTGAGCACACCGGTGTCACCTGCACCGAGCAGCGGCTCGGCGAGACGCTCGACGAGCGTCTGTCCGAGGAGATCCCCGACCTGCTGGTGCCCGACGACGACGGCATCGGCGACACCTGGGACACCGACGGCGAACCGCTCGACGACGAGGTGGGAGACACGCGCTCGGGCCGGCTCGTGGCGCCCGGTGAAGGCGTGCGCAGGGACAAGGAGAGTGAGCTGTTCGCCGAGGACGTCGGGATCGACGGTGCGGCCGCGTCCGCCGAGGAGGCCGCCATGCACCTCGTGGAGGACGTCCGCAGAGGGCGTGATCCGCGGCGGGTCACCGACTGACCGTGCGGGAGAGGTGAGCCCGGCTTAGGGTGACGGAAGTCAGCCGACTGCACTGCACCCCTGCGGGAGAGCCAGTGACGCAAACGCAGCCTGTTATGGCGCCGTACTCGACAGCGGCCCTCTTTCTCGTCGTGACCACCGCTCCCGGCGCCGAACTCCGCGTCCGCGACGAGCTCAGTAGCTTGAACGGGCTGCTGCGCTCGGTCTCGTTCCGCTCCCCGGACTCGTTCCTGTCGTGCACCGTCGGGATCGGATCTCTTGTCTGGGATCGGTTGTTCGGCGGGCCGCGGCCTGCGGGGCTGCATCCCTTTCGTGAGCTGAACGGCGATCGGCACCGGGCCGTCGCCACGCCGGGGGATCTCCTTTTTCATGTGCGGGCGCGGCGCATGGACCTCTGTTTCGAGCTGGCCGGCCACATCGTCGGTCAGCTCGGCGACGCCGTGACCGTGGTGGACGAGGTGCATGGCTTCAACTACTTCGACGACCGGGACCTGCTCGGTTTCGTCGACGGCAGCGAGAACCCGACCGGTGACGCGGCGCGCTCTGCCGTGTTCATCGGAGATGAGGACGCCCCGTTCGCGGGCGGCAGTTACGTCGTGGTGCAGAAGTACCTGCATGACATGACTGCCTGGAACGCACTGTCGACGGAGGAGCAGGAGAAGGTCATCGGCCGCTCCAAGGCGGACAACATCGAGATGTCCGACGAGACCAAGCCCGCCGACTCCCACGTCGCCCTCAACACGATTACCGAGGACGGCGAGGAACGGAAGATCGTCCGTCAGAACATGCCGTTCGGGACGCTCGGGCGCGGCGAGTTCGGGACGTACTTCATCGGGTACGCGCGGACCCCCGAGGTCACCGAGCAGATGCTCGAGAACATGTTCATCGGCAGCCCGCCCGGCAATACCGACCGGATCCTCGACTTCTCCACCGCTGTCACCGGAAACCTGTTCTTCGTCCCCAGCGCAGACTTCCTCGACAACCTGCCGGACCCGCCCGCTCTCCGGGACGCAGCACGCGAACTTCCCGCCCCTGCGGTGGTGTCACCGCAGCCCGTCGTCGCCCCGCCCGACGGTTCGTTGGGCATCGGCGGCCTCAAAGGAGCCCCCGCGTCATGAACAATCTGCACCGCGAACTCGCCCCCATCAGCGAAGCCGCCTGGGCGGAGATCGAGCAGGAGGCCGGCCGCACCTTCCAGCGCCATGTCGCGGGGCGCCGCGTCCTCGACGTCACCGGACCCGACGGGCTCGAACTCGCGGCCGTCGGCACCGGGCACCTGCGGTCCGTCACGCCGCCCGCCCCGGGCGTCATGGCACGGCTGCGCGAGGCGCAGCCTCTCGTCGAACTGCGCGTCCCCTTCACCGTCAGCCGCGAAGCCGTGGACGATGTCGCTCGCGGCTCCAACGACTCCGACTGGCAGCCGGTCAAGGACGCGGCCCGCACCATGGCCTTCGCCGAGGACCAGGCGATCTTCGACGGCTACGCCGCGGCGCAGATCGAGGGTGTCCGTGAGCGGACGTCCAACCCGGTGCTGAGTCTGCCCGCCGAACCCCGCGACTACCCCGACACCATCAGCAGGGCCCTCAGTGCCCTGCGCCTCGCCGGCGTCGACGGCCCGTACTCGCTGCTGCTCGGCGCCGAGCAGTACACGGCGGTCAGCGAGACCACCGACCACGGGTTCCCCGTGTCCGGCCACATCGCCCGCCTCCTGGACGGCGAACTGATCTGGGCACCCGCGATCAACGGCGCCTTCGTCCTGACCACCCGCGGCGGCGACTACGAACTCCGCATCGGCCAGGATCTCTCGATCGGTTACACCTCCCACGACGCGAACGGCGTCGAGCTGTACTTCCAGGAGACGCTGACGTTCCTGATGTACACGGATGAGGCGGTTGTCGCTCTGCGGGCGTGATCATCGGGGTCTGTCGACTCAATGTGCCCGGCTGGCCTGCGACGAACTGGGCGTCGCGCCCGCCGAGGCCCTGATGGTGGGTGACCACCCGGCCAAGGACGGCGGGGCCGTCGCCGCGGGGCTGCGCGCCTACGTCCTGCCGGCCGGGGCGGCCCCCGGGGCTCGTCGCGGACTCGACGCCGTGGTCCGCCTTGTCGCTCCGGTCCGGCCCTAGGTCACGTCTGTCCCAGTCCGGGTGCGCCCCACACCGGGAACCAGCGTTCGAGGTCCGGCTCGATGCGGAGGTCGTCTCCGACCACCGCACGTACGCGCAGTTCGAGGGCGTTGTCACGCTTCTCCCCGGGGAGCGGGGCGAAGGGGTAGAACGTGCCCCGCTTGTAGAGGTACACGAGCGCCAGTGAGCGGCCCTCCGCGTCACGGAAGCCGGCCAGGGAGCACAGGAGCTGAGGGCCGAAGCCGTTGCCTTCGAGCGTGGCGTTCACCGCGTGCAGATCGCCGACCAGCGCCGGCAGGTCCGAGGGGGCGCGTCGGGAGAGCAGCCACGTGTAGCCGTATTCGTCCCGGCTGAACTCCGCCGCTTCGCCCCGTTCGGCGTCGGCGTTCAGCAGTGCCCCTACGTCCTGGCGGATCGTGTCGAAGGCCGTCCCCTCGACCGTCGTGAAGCACACCGAGCCGAGGCCGGTCGGCGTGAACCCGGCGGCCGCCTCCAGCGTCACCGCCGCCGCCGGCAGGCCGAAAAGCCGGTCGAGGTCCGGTGGGGCGGGCCTCGTGCGCCCGAGCAGGATGTCCAGGAAGCCCATGCGGATCCCTTCGGGGCTCAGGCCGGGCGCCCGAGGTCGGCGGAGATCGCCGCCAGCTGGTCGAGGCGCTGTTCGAGCGAGGGGTGCGTGGAGAAGAGCCGGGGAAGCGGGGCGGTCCTCGACAGCGCGGGGATGAAGTAGAACGCGTTGAACGCGCGGGCCGTGCGCAGGTCCTTGTTCGGGATGCGGGCGATGTCCCCGTCGAGCTTGGTCAGCGCGGATGCCAGCGCCGACGGCCGGCCGGTGAGCAGCGCCGCGGCCCGGTCGGCGGCCAGCTCCCGGTACCGGGACAGTGCCCGGATGAGGACGAAGCTGATCGCGTAGACGGCGGCCGAGACGCCCACCACCACCGCGAGGACCATCAGGGTGTTCTGGTCGGTCCTGCGGCGGCCGCCGAGCAGCTCGGAGTAGAACGCGAAGCGCACAACGATGCCGGCGATCACGCCGAGGAACGAGGCCACGGTGATCACGGCGACGTCGCGGTGCGCCACGTGGGACAGCTCGTGCGCGAGGACACCCTCCAGCTCATCGGGCTCCAGACGGTGCAGCAGGCCCGTGGTCACGCAGACCACGGCGTGATCGGCGTTGCGGCCGGTGGCGAAGGCGTTCGGCAGATCGGTGCCGGCGATGGCCACCTGCGGTTTCGGCATGTCGGCGGTCGCGCACAGCCGGTCGATCACGCCGTGCAGCTGGGGCTGCTCCTCACGGGTCACGATCCGGCCGTGCATGGCGTACAGGGCGATCCGGTCGGAGAACCAGTACTGCGACCCGAGGAGTCCCGCGGCGATCACGACGACCAGGAGCGTCGACTTGAGCAGGACGAGGAGCGCGCCGACGAAGGCCACGTACAGCAGGCCCAGCAGGAACACGGTGACCAGCATGCGTGCGGTCAGCTGCCGGTCGGCCTTGAACCGGCTCCCTCCGGCCTTCAGAGTGGTTGCCACAGCCGTCACCGCCTTCGCTCCGCAGCGGCACGCCGCCG
Organism: Streptomyces sp. NPDC090032; assembly: GCF_044748025.1. Taxonomy (NCBI): domain Bacteria; kingdom Bacillati; phylum Actinomycetota; class Actinomycetes; order Kitasatosporales; family Streptomycetaceae; genus Streptomyces; species Streptomyces sp. NPDC090032. The sequence goes on from NZ_JBIVFF010000007.1 coordinate 259,028, forward strand.
TACGGGCCGCTCACGCGGAGCGGCGCCGGCGGTGCGCTCACCTTCCACGATGCCACTTACCGGGGGCTCTTCCGACCAGTCGCGCACGGAGCCCGTCAGTTCCTCGTGAGCCCGGGCTCCGTGCGTCCGGCTCGAGCCCTTCTAGAGTGGCCCCATGCCGCCGAGCGAGCACCACGACCAGAGCGCCCCGACACCCGCACTTCCCGTGATGAGAGCGGGCGAGGTGTGGACCGTGGGCGCCGTGATCCTCAATCGGCAGGGGCAGGCCTTCGCGCAGAGGCGCAGCTCCGACCGGCGTCTCTTTCCCGACACCTGGGACATTGTCGGCGGCCATGTCGAGCCGGGCGAGAGTCTCCTCGGCGCGCTGGCCCGGGAGATCACGGAGGAGACGGGCTGGCGGCTACGACGGGTGGGCGCGTTCCTCGGTGTCTCCACCTGGACCGGTGACGACGGTGGTGGCCGACGGCACGAGGCCGACTGGGTCGTCGAGGTCGACGGCGATCTGGCCCACCCCGCCCTGGAGTGGGCCAAGCACTCCGAGTACGGCTGGTTCGGGGCCGACGAGCTGGACCGGCTGAAGGAGAACTGTGGGCCCGGCGAGTTCCTCATCCACGATCTGATCGCCGGCGTCGTGCGCGGCGCCCACCAGGCCGCCCCCTCACCCCTCGTTCGTCCCGAGTACCAGTACCTGGATGGCCAGGACCGCGGCGCCGCGGGCCCACTCGTGGAAGTCGGAGACCTTTGTCTCCAGGGGGACGGGGTCTGCCAGGGGGTGGCGGTTGGCGAGGATCGCCTCGCGGACCACGCCGCCCGCGACGTCGGCGAGGCCCACCCCCTCGCCCGCCAGCAGGATCTTCTCCGGCATCGCGAAGTTGGCGATCTGTGCGACGAGGGTGCCCAGGGCCCGGGCCGCTTCGCCGATCACGCGTGAGCACAGCGGGTCTCCGGACTCGGCGCCGGCCAGGATCTCCTCGTACGTCACGTCCCGGCCGGTGGCCGCGCGGATCTGGTAGCAGATGCTCGGGATGGTCAACAGGGCCATGGCGCTGCCCCGTTCGCCCTCCGGCGTGAGCGGGCCGTTGGTGTTGATGATCCAGCGCTTACCGACGCCGTGGCCGTCCTCGCCGGTACGGACCAGGCGTCCGCCGAGCACGAGACCGTAGCCGATGCCCGCCCCGATGGTGAGGACCGCGAACCGGTCGAGGCCGCGGCCCGCGCCGAACCAGGCCTCGGCCTCGATCAGTGCCGCCACGTCGCTGTCGACGACGACGGGCAGTCCCGTGCGCTCCTCGATCATCCCGGCGAGCGGTACTTCCTCCCAGCCGAGGAACGCGTTCGCGACGACGGTCGCCCGGTGTCGGACCTTGCCGCCCACGCCGATGCCGATTCCGGCGAGGCGCGGGAAGCTCTCCTGAAAACCCGTGGTCATCCGGTGCAGGAGGTCAGCGATCTCCTCCGGATCGTGCGTGTCGAGGGGCTCGGCGCGGCGGGCGACGATCTCGCTCCTGAGCGTGGTGACCACGCCGTAGACCGCGTCCGCCGTGATCTTGAACCCGGCGAAGTTCTGTGACCCGGCGACGATGTCGAGCGGCTGTGAGGGGCGCCCCTGGCGCAGCGATGCCGCCGTCGTGGCGTCCTCGACCAGCAGGCCGGACTCGATGAGCGGCTTCGTCAGTCGGGTGAGGCTGCCGGCGGACAGGCTGAGCCGCTTGGCGAGCTCGCTGCGCGAGAGCGGGCCGTGCGTCAACACCTCGATCGCGACCGCGCGTTCACCGGGGCTCAGGGGCAGCCAGCTCGCGGTACGTGCGCTCATGGGCTCCTCGCGCTGGTTTTGAAGGGGGTGACGTGTGGGCCTGAGTCTGTCACAGCCTGTGACATAGGATTATTCCGGGGCGGAAGCAATGTCAAGGCTCGATCTCGCGTGAGGTGCTCTGGAGAAGGTCGCTGCAGGCCTCTTGACGCGCTGATTGTTCCGCGTCAAAAGTAATCGGCGCGAGGACGAGTCGCGGACGAGGGAGTCTCAGATGACTGTCGCCTCAAGCAGCCCACCCACCCGAGTGCGGCTGTCTGGTGCCGAAGCAGCGAGCAAGAAGACCAAGGACCGGATCAGGGAGCGGGACGGCGGCGGAAACGGCGGGGACGGTGTCCTCGCGGCGGTGTTCATCGCCCCCGCACTGCTCGGTTTCCTGGTCTTCCTGCTCTGGCCCACGCTGCGCGGGATCTATCTGAGCTTCACCCGCTTCAACCTGCTCACACCCGCCGAGTGGGTCGGCCTCGACAACTATGTGCGCATGGTCAACGACCCTATTTTCTGGGGGTCGTTGAAGGTCACCGTCGAGTACGTGATCATCAACATCGGCGTCCAGACGGTCGCGGCGCTCGCCATCGCCGTCCTGATGCAGCGGCTGACGAAGTCGGCGCTGCTGCGCGGCATCGTCCTGACGCCCTACCTCGTGTCGAACGTCGTCGCCGGCATCGTCTGGCTGTGGATGCTCGACACCCAGCTCGGCATCGGCAACCGCGTCATCGGCGGGCTCGGCTTCGACCACATCCCCTTCCTGACCGACGAGGCCTGGGCCATCCCGACCATCGCGCTGATCAACGTATGGCGCCACGTCGGCTACACCGCGCTGCTCCTGTTCGCGGGGCTCCAGGCCATCCCCTCCGACGTGTACGAGGCGGCGAAGGTCGACGGCGCGAGCGAGTGGCGGATGTTCTGGCGCGTGACGCTGCCGCTGCTGCGGCCGGTGCTCGCGGTCGTCCTGATCATGACCGTCATCGGCTCGTTCCAGGTCTTCGACTCCGTCGCCGTGACGACGAACGGCGGGCCCGCCAACGCCTCGAACGTCCTCCAGCTGTACATCTACGGCTCCGCGTTCGGCCGCTTCCAGTTCGGCTACGCCTCCGCCATGTCCGTGGCCCTCCTGGCCGTCCTCAGCGTGATCACCGTCATCCAGTACCGGCTCACCCGCGCCGGACACACCGACCTCGGATAGCGACGAGCGAGAGAAAGGAGCCATCGCCATGGCCGCCGTGACCACCACAGCGCCCCGCGCCCGCGCCCGGCGCAGGATCTCGCCCGGACGCGCCCTCGCCTGGGCCGTGTTGACCGCGATCGTCGTCATCACCCTGGTGCCGTTCTACTGGATCCTGCGCACCGCCCTGTCCTCCAACGCCGGGCTCACCGCCGACCCTTCGTCCCCGCTGCCCACCGGCCTGACAGGCGGCGGCTTCGCCCGGGTCTTCGGGCAGCAGAGCACGAAGGAGGCGCTTGCCCAGGGCGGCGCGGGCGGGTCGATCGACTTCTGGCGCTATCTGCTGAACTCCGTGGTCGTCTCGACCCTGATCACCGTCTGCCAGCTCCTGTTCTCCGCCATGGCCGCGTACGCCTTCGCCCGGCTGCGCTGGCGCGGCAGGGACCGGATGTTCGGGCTGTTCCTCGCCGGGCTCATGGTGCCGACCATCTTCACCCTCCTGCCGAACTTCGTCCTGATCAAACAGCTCGGCCTGGTCGACACCCTGCTCGGGATCGCCCTGCCCAGCCTGTTCATGACGCCCTTCGCGGTGTTCTTCCTGCGGCAGTTCTTCATGAACCTGCCCCGGGAGGTCGAGGAGGCCGCGCTGCTCGACGGCGCCGGCAAGGTGCGGATCTTCTTCCGGGTGCTGCTGCCGATGGCGTCGACCCCGGTCGTCACGCTGGGCGTCCTGACGTACATCACGGCCTGGAACGACTACTTCTGGCCGCTGATGGTGTCGTACAGCGACAGCTCACGTGTGCTCACCGTCGCGCTGAGCATCTTCCGCGCGCAGACGCCGCAGAGCGGCACCGACTGGTCGGGGCTGATGGCGGCGACGCTCGTGGCCGCGCTCCCGATGCTCGTGCTCTTCGGCTGCTTCGCGCGGCGCATCGTCAACTCCATCGGCTTCAGCGGGATCAAGTAGAGAGGCAGGAACCTGATGCGACTGCGTGCCTTCACCGCCCTCGCGGGGGCGCTCGCCCTCTCACTGGTGTCCGGCTGTTCGGCGGGAACCTCCTCCGGCTCCGCCGCGCACACCGTGACGTACTGGCTGTGGGACTCCAACCAGCTGCCCGCGTACGAGGCCTGCGCCAAGGACTTCGAGAAGGAGAACCCGGGCCTCGACGTACGGATCACACAGATGGGGTGGAACGACTACTGGACCAAGCTCACCGCGAGCTTCATCGCCGGTACCCAGCCCGACGTGTTCACCGACCACATCCAGAAGTTCGCCCAGTTCGCCGACCTGGAAGTGCTCGCGCCCCTCGACAAGCTCCCGCACACGAGGAGCATCAAGGACGCGGACTACCAGCCCGGGCTCGCCGCCTCCTGGGTCGGCCAGGACGGGCACCGCTACGGCGCACCGAAGGACTGGGACACCGTCGCGCTCTTCTACAACAAGAAGATGGCGCGCGAGGCCGGACTGACCGCAGGGCAGCTGAACAACCTCACGTGGAACCCCGAGGACGGCGGCACCTTCGAGAAGGCCATCGCGCACCTGACCGTCGACAGGAACGGAGTGCGCGGCGACGAGAAGGGCTTCGACAAGAACCACGTCAAGGTCTACGGCCTCGCCACGAACGACGCGGGAGACGGCGACGGCCAGACCCAGTGGAGCACGTTCGCCGCGTCCATGGGCTGGCGCTATACCGACCAGCCGGCCTGGGGCACCCACTACAACTACGACGACAAGAGGTTCAAGGCCGCGATCGACTGGTACTTCGGCCTCGCCAAGAAGGGCTACCTGCCGCCCCAGAAGGACTTCTCCCAGACCAACGGCCCCGATGTGCAGTTCGGTTCGGGCACGGCGGCGACCTCGCTCAACGGCTCGTGGATGATCAAGACGTACTACGGGTTCAAGGGCATCCAGGCCGGTACCGCCGTCACTCCCGTCGGCCCGAGCGGCAAGCGCGCCACCATGATGAACGGCCTCGCGGACTCCGTCACCAAGAACGCGCGCAACAAGCCGGGTGCCGAGAAGTGGGTGGCCTACCTCGCCTCCCACGCCTGCCAGCGGACGGTCGGCGAGCACGGGATCGTGTTCCCGGCGACCAAGGACGGCACGGCGGCGGCTGTGGCCGCGTACAAGAAGGACGGCATCGACGTCACGGCGTTCACCAAGCCGGTCGCCGACAAGACGACCTTCTCCTTCCCGATCACCAACTACGCGGCGGACGTGTACGCGTTGATGCGGCCCGCCATGCAGGACATCTACGCCAACGACGCGCCCGTCGGCGGCCTCGACCGCACCAACAGCCAGATCAACCTCCTGCTCTCCCAGTGAAGTTCAGTGCAGTTCAGGAAGTCCAGTGCAGCTCAGTGCAGTTCAGTGAAGTTCAGTCTGTGAAGGGATCCTCATGACGTTCTCCATCGGCATCGTCGGCGCCGGGCAGTTCTCCGGGCAGTTCGCCAAACTGTTCCGCGCCCACCCCGGTGTCGGCGACATCCACGTCACGGACCTGCTGCCCGAGCGCGCCGAACAGCTCGTCGCCGCCGAGCGGCTCACCGGCACCTTCCCTTCGTTCGACGCCATGCTGGAGTCCGACACGGTCGACGCCGTGGCGGTCTTCACCCAGCGCTGGACCCACGGCCCGCTCGTCCTGAAGGCGCTGCGCGCCGGGAAGCACGTGTACTCGGCGGTTCCCATGGCGATCACCGAGGACGAGATCGCCGCCATCATCGACGCCGTGCGCGACACGGGGCTGACGTACATGATGGGTGAGACCAGCCAGTACAACCCGGCGACCGTGCACGCCCGCAACCAGATCGCGGACGGCGCCTTCGGGCGGCTCTTCTACGCCGAGGGCGACTACGTCCACGACATGGACCTCGGCTTCTACGACGCCTACCGGTACAGCGGCGGCGACAACTGGAAGGCCACCGCCAGCTATCCGCCCCTGCTCTACCCGACGCACTCCGTCGGCGGCGTGCTCGGCGCCTGGCAGACCCACGCCGTGAGCGTCTCCGCGATCGGTGTGCCCGACGAGCGCGGTGACGGGGTCTTCGACAAGGACGTCAGCCAGTTCGGCAACGACCTGTCGAACGCGACGGCGCTCTTCGAGGTCGCGGGCGGCGGCTCGTTCCGTACGAACGAGTTCCGCCGGGTCGGCTATCCCTCGCACATCCGCGAATCGCGATTCCGCTTCTTCGGCACGGACGCCAGCATGGAGCAGCTGGCCACGGTCAGCTTCTGGCAGGACAAGAAGGGCGTGCAGGACATCTCGGAGCTCCTCCAGCCCAAGCCGACCCTGCCTGCCGACGACCCCTCGCTCCAGCACATCGCACCCGCCCTCAGGGACGCGTTCACCTCCGGATCGGCGCCCGTGCACGACCGCGCCCGGCTGCCCCGCGAGTTCGACCACATGCCCAACGGTCACGAGGGAAGCCACCACTTCCTCGTCGACGACTTCGTCACCGCCGTCGCCACGAGGACCCTGCCGTCGGTGAACGCCTGGGTCGCCGCCCGCTACACGATGCCCGGCATCGTCGCCCACGAGTCGGCCCTTCGCGGGGGTACACGCCTGGACATCCCGGACTTCGGGGACGCTCCCAACTCCCTCTGAACCAGGGGGACGGGGGATAAGGGGGAGGCGGTTGCGAGCCCCCGGTGCGTCAGGAGTAGGGTGCGCGCACTGTCACACGGGGCGAAACATCGCGGAGGAAAATTCTGTGGCTGAGAACAAGAAGACGTGGCGGGCATCGGGCGCCCTCATAGCGGCCGCCACGGCCGGTGCGTTCGGCGTGGGGCTCTTCGCGAGCCCGGCGCAGGCGCACACCCCCGTGTGGGAGGTGACCTGCTCGCAGGTCAGCCTCGACCTGACCAACTACGGGTCGCGGTCCGAGAACACGGTGAATGTCACGGTGGACGGAAAGGACCTGCTGCCCACCGAGAAGTTCCAGAACGACTTCCACAAGAAGCTGGACCTGCCTGAGCACAGCAAGGAGCTCACGGTCCGCCTGGTCGTGAAGGCCGGCGACGGCGACCAGTATTCGCGCGACGAGGAGAAGACGGCCCCGGTGTGCGAGGGCAGCACGCCCAAGCCGTCGGACACGCCGAAGCCGACTCCGACTCCGTCGAAGCCTGCCGACACGTCGACTCCCACGCCGAGCGACAAGCCCAGCACGGCGACGAGCTCCGCTGCCGCGGTGCCCTCGTCCAAGCCGAGCCCCGACTCCGGTGACCTCGCCGAGACGGGCTCGTCCAGCGCCACGCCGCTCATCGCCGGGGCGGCCGCCGTGGTGATCGTCGCGGGTGGCGGTCTTGTGTGGGCGACGCGCAAGCGCCGCAGCGCCGCTCAGGGCTGAGAACATGTGCGGGGGCGGGCCGTTCCTGGTCCGCCCCCGCACGCATGTCCGAGCACGGAGGTGAGGTGGCCATGACGGCCGTCGGCGAGGGGCGCCCCCCGGAGGACCGGAGCGCTCTGGTCATCACCCTGCCCATGGCGAACCCACTGCTCGAAGCGGTGGCGGAGGTCAGCCCCGCGCTGGTGAGAAAGGGCCTGCCCGCCCATGTCTCGCTGCTCTACCCGTTCCTGCCCGCGGCGGAGCTGACGGCGGAGGTCGACGCAGAGGTGCGCGATCTCGCGGCGTCACTGCCCGCGGTCGAGACTGATCTGAAGGACTTCGTGACGGCGCCGCGTTTCGTCGCCGTGCCCGTGCCCGCGCTGCAGGCCGTGGCCGACGCGTTCTGCGCCCGCTGGCCGCACATCGCACCGTACGGCGGCCGGTTCGGGGAGCGTCCCGAGCCGCATGTCACGCTGGCGACGGGGGCCACGGACGAGGAGGCGGAGCTCGTGCGGGACCGGGTGCGGCCGCTGCTTCCGCTGCGTGTGGTGGCCTGGCGGGTCGATCTCGTGGTCCGTACCGACCGGGACTGGCGGCTGCGCCTCACGGCGCCGTTCGCCGCCAGCCCCTGAACGACTACTGCTGGTACGGGTTCTGCCCGAGCGGCTGGCCCGGCTGCTGCTGGCCCTGAGCCGGGTAACCGGCGGGCGCGGCGGCCTGCGCGAGCAGCGCCTCCGCCTGCTCCTTGGCGAGGTGGTGCTCGATCCCGCAGAACGTGCACTGCGAGCGGTACTTGCTCGAGATGGGGAACAGCGGCACGAAGAACAGCGTGAACTTCGTGACGTACTTGCGCAGCGCGTGCGCCGCGGGATTCCCGCAGTTGCCACAGACGAACGTGAGCATCGCGAGCTGGTACAGATATCCCCGCGTACCGAAAATGATCATTGATGGCCCCTCCCGACCGGCGGCCCGCCGGCACATGAGCGGCGGTACACCGCCATCGTAAACGGAGCACGCCGGGGCGGGTCCGGCGCAGTGGCCCTCAGGAAGTGTCGAGGTCCAGGGCCTTCGTCAGCGCCGCCATCGCGGCCACCTGGTCCCCGAGACGATGCCCGTCGTCGCCAGTCCCGGCGGGGAGCCGTGGCCGCTCGGACAGGGACACGCTGTCGAACCCGAACCGCTCGGCGGCCCGCGCCACTTCGGCGATGGCCTCGGGGCCTGCGGCGCCGGAACTCATCGCGTGAACGCGGCAGCGGCGGGACGCGGGACGATCTCGCCCGATTGCATGTTTCGGTGCGGACGATGGATCGTTGGTTGCGTTCTTGACAGAAGAGTTTGCCCCCATGAGCATCGTTGTGCTTTCACCGACCGGTGAAGGTCATCCGAACGATGGAGGGGGTTTACGAATGTCCGCGATCGTTTCCACGCTCAAGCACACCAAGTACGTCATGGGTTCGCTGGCGGCGGTGCTCTTCACCAACTGCCCCAGCTGACGCGGCGACGGGGCGGGCGGCGACGGCCGCCCGCCCCGTCTCTTTGCTGGTTCAGGGCGTCACGGTTCACGGTGCGCGATGTGTCGGAGGCGGGGGAGGAACCATGTTCGACGCGGGGATCCGGCAGTTCCGAATGGCGCTGGCGATGGTGCTCGGCCGCCCCATCGACGTACGGTCCGCCGAGCGGCTGGTCGAGGACGCCCTGGCGACGATCGCCGAGTTCGGCTCGCCGGGAGAGGATGTCGAGCAACTCCTGCGGGGCGCGGCCGCCGACCCGCAACTGCGTGCCGACCTGACGAACAAGGCCCTGCGCCGCACCGCCAGGCGACTGGCCGACAAGTCACCTTTCTATGCCGAGCACTTCGAGGCCGCGGGCGTCGACCCCGCCACGCTGACCGTCGACACCATGGGCAGCGTCCCCGTCACCACGAAGACGGACCTCGTCAAGCGGTCTCGCGACTTTCTGTGCGGCGAGCCGTTCCTCGCCTCGCGCACCACCGGCACGACGGGCCGCCCCGCCGAGGTCTGGTACTCCCGTTACGAGGAGCGGCTGTGGCCCGCTCTGGTCGCTCTCTCGCAGGTCCTGCGCGGCAATGTACGCACCACGGACCTCGTCCAGTTCAACGTCAGCTCCCGCGCCACCGGCACCGCGTACGCGGAGATGCAGGTGGCCCGCATGGCCGGGGCCGCGATCCGCATGGTCGGCCTGGTGCCCCCCGTCGAGACCCTCGACCTCACCGTCGGCACCGACGCCCCCGCCCCGACCCTGATGGTCACCTACCCGAGCTATCTGGGCCAGTTGGTCGTCCTCGCGCGTGAACGGGGCCTCGGGCCCGCCGACTTCCGACTGCGGCGTATCAACGTGGGGAGCGAGGTCCTGTCGCCGGCCCTGGCCTCCGCCGCCGAGGAGACCTTCGGCGCTCCGGTCCACGACGGTTACGGCATGACCGAGGTGACTCCGGTCGCGGGCGCGATCTGCGCGCAGCGGCATCTGCACATCGACGCCGGGATCGGCCTCGTCGAGGTGTGCGACCTGGAGACCGGGGAGCCGGCCGAGCCCGGTGCGCTCGGCACCATCGTCGCCACCCCGTTCTTCCCGTACCGGGAGTGCATGCCGCTCTTCCGTTACGACACCCGCGATCTCGTGCGGCGCCTGCCCGACGTGCCTCTCACCTGCGAGATGGCGAACGTCCCGGCCACCTCGCACATTCTCGGCAAGGCCGACCATGTGCTGAGCACCGGCGCCGGGGCCGTGATGCCGCGCGACATCATCGAGGTCCTCGACGCCCTGCCGGGCGTCCGGTGGCCCATGCGCTACCGGACCGACGTCACCGACGGCCGGCTGCGGCTGGAACTCGCCGCCGCGTGCGCCGGGGACAACAGTCCGTCCGACATCGCCGGCCGCCTTGCCGAGGCCGGCATCGACGCGACCGTCGCCCTCACCGACGCCGAAGGACACCAACTGCGGCGGTACCGCTGCGACTTGGTCGAGCACAGCTTCGCCGGGAGGGCCTCGTGAGCGTCGCACAGTCCGTGTTCTTCACCCTCGTCACGCTGGGCATCGCCGTGGGCGTCTCGCTCGCCGGTGTCGCGTACTTCCGGCTCGTCACCCTGCCGCGGCCGGCAGTCGGAGCCTTCAACGGCAACGACATGGTCATCATGATGGGCTTCGTCGTCGCCCTGCCGTTCCTCTACCTGGCCCTGCCCGGTGCGCTCCTGCCGCCCGTCCTCGGCCTCACCCTGGCGGGCGGCCTCGCCGTCGCCTACGGCCCCGTGGTCCGAAGCGCCCGGCTCCGGTGGCTCCTCATCGCCGCGCTCCTCGCGGCCGACTGGTTCGCCGCGCGCACCGCCGAACACGACCCGACCCATGCGCTCCCGTACTGGCTGATCAACAGCACCGTCATCATGCTGATGGCGGTCGGGGCCGCCAATCTCAATGCCCAGGGCGGTCTCCGCCTGCGGCACGTCGCCCGGTTCGCGCTCGCCCTCGCCGCGTACGACCTGTTCTTCGCCACGGCCGTGCCCATCACGCAGCGGCTCTTCGACGCTGTGCAGGGCTACGCCTTCGCGCCCTCCGCGGGCCTGCGCGTCGGAGACCTCGGCGCGGTGCTCGGTATGGGGGACCTCCTCGTGTACGCCCTCTACAGCACCGTCGCGTACAAGGCCTACGGGCGGTCCGGTCTCGCCACCGCTCTCGGTCTCGTCGCCGTGTTCGGCGCGCTGCTGCCGACCCTCACACCCGTCACGGTCGAGGCGCTCACCGGGCATCTCCCCGAGATCGTGCCCGCGCAGATCTTCTTCGGGCCCGCCGCGTTCGTCGGTCATCTGGTGCTGCGGCGGCGTGGACCCGAGCGCCGCATGGCGGACGTTCGCCCGCCCGCTCCGACGCCGGCCTCCGTGGCCGCGTAGACCGCAGACGTGCACGCCCCTCGCCGTGGTCGAGACCGTCGTCGCCGGAGTCGTCGCGGCGCTCGGTGACGACGCGCAGGCGCGCCTGCGGCACACCGAGGAGATCGCGCGGCGTATCGGTCCGCAGTGACCCGGGGCGACGGTTCGTGGTGACGCGGACCGACGTCTCGCCATGCCTGTCGAGGTATCGGATTGCCATGTACTGTTCAACAATGCGTGGCCCACCCCACTCACGGGCGACGTTCTACGCGCGCAGACTCGGCGCCCGCACCGCCTTCTCCCCACCCCTCCAGGAGGTATGACGGATGCTCAGATCCATCGGGACCCGCCGCCGCATCGCGTGTGCGGCGGGCGTGTTCGGGATGCTTCTCGCCGGTGTCACGGTCGGTTCGGCCGCCACCCCGGCCACCGCCGCGACGCCCCACCGTGTGCTCTTCGACAACACCAAGGCCGAGACGGCGGGCAACGCCGACTGGATCATCGGCACCAGCCAGCCCGACCCGCTCGGCCAGGACGCCACCCCGTCCGCCGAGAACGACTGGACGGGCGCGCTCTCCGCATGGGGCGTGGGCCTCCAGAAGACCGGCGACTACGCGCTCAAGACGCTGCCGGCCGGTAACTCCATCAGCTACGGGACCTCGTCCGCCCTGGATCTCAAGAACTTCGACACGTTCGTGCTGCCCGAGCCGAACGTGCTGCTCAGCGCGGCGGAGAAGACCGCCGTCATGAAGTTCGTCCAGAACGGCGGCGGCCTCTTCCTCATCTCCGACCACACCGGCGCGGACCGCAACAACGACGGCAACGACGCGGTCGAGGTCATCAACGACCTCATGACGAACAACTCCGTCGACTCCACCGACCCGTTCGGCTTCTCCGTCGACACCCTGAGCATCAGCACCGACAACCCGAAGGCCATCACCTCGGCCACCGACCCCGTCATCAACGGGTCGTTCGGCAAGGTCGGCGGCAGCATCATCCGCAGCGGCACCACCGCCACGCTCAAGCCGGCCGACAACTCCTCGGTCAAGGGCCTCGTCCACCGCACCGGCTCCTCCGGCAATACGGGTGCCTTCTTCGCCACCAGCGCGTTCGGCAGCGGCCGCGTCGCGTTCTGGGGTGACAGCTCCCCGATCGACGACGGCACGGGCCAGTCCGGCAACACCCTCTACGACGGCTGGAACGACCCCGCGGGCACGAACGCGCCGCTCGCCCTGAACGCCACCGAGTGGCTCTCCGGAGCCACCGGCAGCAGCGGGGGAGGCGGCGGCACCTGCACCGCCGCCCAACTGCTGGCCAACCAGGGCTTCGAGTCGGGCAGCACCACCTGGACCGCCTCCAGCGGCGTCATCACCGACGACACCGGCGAACCCGCCCGTACCGGCATCTACAAGGCATGGCTGAACGGTTACGGCTCGGCCCACACCGACACCCTGTCGCAGACGGTGAACATCCCGACCGGCTGCGCGGCCACCCTCAGCCTCTACCTCCACATCGACACGGCCGAGACCACCATCACTACGGCGTACGACACGCTCAAGGTCCAGGTCCTGGGCAGCGGAGGCACGGTCCTCTCCACGCTGGGCACGTACTCCAACCTCGACGCGGCCTCGGGCTACGCGCTCAAGACGTTCGACCTGGCCGCGTACGCGGGGCAGGCGGTGACCGTGAAGCTGACCGGCACGGAAGGGTCCACCCTGCAGACGTCGTTCGTCGTCGACGACACGTCGCTCAGTGTGAGCTGACCGGCCGCAGGTTGCCCGCCAACCACCCGTACTGACAAGCGAGTTGCTGTGGCAGACTGCATGGTCATGACGGCAGAGACATCATCCAGCCCCCGGATAGACACCAGCAAGCCCCACCCGGCCCGTGTCTACGACTATCTCCTCGGCGGCAAGGACAACTACCCCGTCGACGAGGAAGTGGGGGAGCAGCTGCCGCCCCAGGCACGGGACGGGGCGCGCCAGAACCGTGAGTTCATGCACCGCGCCGTCGCATGGCTGGCCGGCACCGGTGTCGACCAGTTCCTCGACATCGGCACCGGGATCCCGACCGCGCCGAACCTGCACCAGATCGTCCAGGCGATCCGCCCCGAGTCCCGCGTCGTCTACACGGACAACGACCCCATCGTGCTGCGGCACGCCGAGGCCCTGCTGGTCAGCAGCCCGGAGGGCATGACCGACTACGTCCAGGGGGATGTGCGCGCGCCCGGGGAGATCCTCGACCACGCCCGCAAGCTCCTCGACTTCGACCGGCCCATCGCGCTCTCGCTCATCGCGCTCATGCACTTCCTGCCCGGCGAGCAGGAGCCGTACGACATCGTCTCCACCTTGGTGCAAGCGCTGCCCTCCGGCAGTTGTCTCGTGCTCTCGCATGCGTCGTCCGACATCTTCCCGGAGCTGTCCGCGCAGGTGACGGCCGAGTACGCGAAGGGCGGGATCGAACTCGGGTTCCGTTCGCGGGACGAGGTCGGCCGCTTCTTCGAGGGGCTCGAACTCGTGGAGCCGGGCCTGGTGACGGCGACGGACTGGTTCCAGGGCGCGGACGCACCGCCGTCGGAGAACGGCGGAATCTACGCCGGGGTGGCGCGCAAGCCGTAGGCGCATCACAGCGGACACCGGTGCAGCGTCCGGCGGGAGCGACCTCCCGGCGGACGCTGCATTTGTCGTTCGCGCAATTTATCGTTCGCGCATGGCTGTGAATGTGGAGAAAAAAGGGGAATTGCTCAACACCCTGCGCGAGCGGCTCAAGGAGCGCATCTACGCCGCGATCACGATGCTCGCGGTGGTCGTGGGTCTCGCGCAGAACGCGCACACCGGACACTGGACCGCCGCTGCCTATGTGACGGGCACGGCGGTCGGCCTGTGGCTGGCCACGCTGGTGGCGGACGTGCAGTCGCACCGCGTCGTGCACCAGAGATTCCCGGGGCGCGCCGAGGCGCGGCACATGCTGTTCGTCAGCAGCCCTCTCCTGTCGTCCGCGGCGGGCCCGCTCGCGATGGTCGCGCTGTCCGCGACCGGCGCCCTCGATCTGCACACCGCCTTGTGGATCGCGGCCGGCGTGGGCATCGCCGGCCTCGCCGCCTGGGGCTTCGAGGGCGGCCGCCGGATGGGCGGCGGGCTGCTCGCGTCGAGCCTGGCGGCCGTGGTCGACGGGGTGATCGGGGCCGGCGTGGTGGGGGTGAAGCTGCTCGCGGGGCACTGACCGCGAACCCGCGCGGGCCCGAACGCGCCGGCGCAGGCGTCCCGTTCCCGTAACGCGTCGTGTCCACGGCGGAAACACCCGGAACCTACCGTCCAAGCGAACGAACGGTATACCAAAAATCCGGGGAGGATCCGTGACCACCACCACGACCGCGAGCAAGGCCGCCCGGCCGCCGCACAGTGACGGCGGGCCGCTGGGCGAGGAGTTCGAGCACGAACCCGTGCCCCCGCACGCGCGCCGCTCACTCCTGTCGGTGTCCGCTGTCTGGTTCGGCTTCCCGATGAACCTCGGCAACGCCGTGTTCGGCGGCGTCATCGTCTTCAACCTCGGCCTCGCGAGAGGAGCCGCCGCGATCCTGCTGGGCAACCTGGTGCTCTTCGGTTACGTCGGCGCCCTCAGCTGGCTGGCGGGCCGCACCGGAGAGAACTTCTCCCACCAGGCCGCCCGCACGTTCGGCACCCTGGGCAGCCGCGTCCCGGCCGGGTTCCTCTCCACGGTCGTCATCGGCTGGTACTCGTTCCAGATCGGCCTGAGCGGCACCACACTCCAAGAGGCCCTGGGCTGGGCGCCGTTGCTGGGCGCGCTGGCCGGCGGAGTCCTCTACACCGTGCTGACCGTCATCGGGATCCAGGCGCTCGCGCTGATCGGCCTGATCGCGACGCCGCTGTTCGTCGTCCTGGCGGGTGTCGCCGTCTGGTTCGCGCTCGGCGAGGGCGGCGCCTCGCTCGGCTCCGCCCTGTCGTACGAAGGCGCGGGGCACACCCTGTCCTTCGCCGCGGCGACCAGCATCGTCGTCGCCGGATTCTCCGACTCGGGCACGATGACGGCCGACTTCACGCGGTGGGCCAGGAACGGCAGGGCCGCCGTCGCCGCCGCCGGCTGCGCGTTCCCGCTCGCCAACAGCGTCTCGTATCTGATCGGCGGGCTCGTCGTGGCCGTCGGCGGCGCCGTCGACCCCGCGGTCAACGGAGGCGGATTCCTCGGTCTCCTCACCGGCCACGGGCCGCTCCTCACCGCCGTCGCCGTGCTGTTCGTCTTCGTCAACCTCGGCTCGGTCGCCTCGCACTGCCTCTACAACGGAGCCGTCGGCTGGTCCGCGATCACGCCGCTGCGGATGCGCCCGCTCGCGATCGTCCTCAGCGTCATCGGCCTCGCGGCGGCGCTGACCGGTGTCTGGAGCCTCTTCCTCGACTGGCTGAACCTGCTCGGCATCTTCGTTCCGCCCATCGGTGCCGTCCTCATCGCCGACCAGGTGTTCCTGCGCCGCCGCACGGCTGGGCGGGCGCCGCGCGCGTTCCGCCCGTCCGCCCTCGCCGCCTGGGCGGCGGGGGCCTGCGCCGCGACCCTGGCCCACTACCTGCTGCCCGGCTCCGTGGACGCGGTCATCGGCATGGCTGTGGCCTGCGGTGTGTACGTGATGTCGGAGCGCGTCGCCGCCCCGCCCGCGACCCGGACCGCCTGACCCGCACGCCGGACGCCGGAGGAGGACAACCATGGACCGCGCCGCCCGCAACGAACTCTGCAGCCTGCCCGCCACCGAACTCGCCACCCGTATACGGAAGTTGGACGTATCGCCGGTCGAGGCCGTCGACGCGGTACTCGACCGCATGGCGGACCTCGACATCACCCTGCACGCCTTCTGCACCCCCGTCCCCGATCAGGCGCGCGAGCGGGCCCGCCGCATCGCGGAGCGCCTGGCACGCGGCGAGGACCCAGGCCCGCTGGCCGGCGTACCCCTCGGTGTGAAGGACCTGATCACCACCCGGGGCATCCGCACCACCTCGGGCTCGGTCGCCTACGAGGACTTCGTGCCCGACGAGGACGACATCGTGGTCGAACGCGTCCTCGCCGCGGGCGCGGTCGTCCTCGGCAAGACCAACGCCACCGAGTTCGGCTACAGCGCCGTGGGCCACAATCCGGTGTTCCCCGCGACCCGCAACCCCTGGAACACCGCGCTCACGCCCGGCGGTTCGAGCGCCGGGTCGGCCGCCGCCGTCGCCGCGGGCCTCGGCCCGGTCGCGCTCGGCTCCGACGGAGGGGGCTCCGTACGGGTGCCCGCCGCGCACTGTGGGCTCGTCGGGTTCAAGGCCGCGATGGGCCGGGTCCCGGTATGGCCCGGCTGCCGCGACGAACGGTATCCCGGAGTCTCCGGCTGGGAGTCCCTGGAGCACATCGGCCCGCTCACCCGTACCGTCGCCGACGCCGCCCTCATGATGTCCGTCCTCGCCGGCCCCGACCCGCGCGACCGGCACTCGATCCCGTGCGGCGACGTCGACTGGACCGTGAAGCAGGAGGAGGGCGACCTCTCCGGTCTGCGCGTCGCCTACAGCGCCGACCTCGGCTATCTCGCCGTCGACCCGGAGGTGCGGCGTGTCGTGGGCGAGGCCGTCGCCGTCCTGGAGAAGGACCTCGGCTGCCGTGTCGACGCCGTCGACCCCGGCTGGGACGACCCGGCCGGCGCGTTCGCGGCACTCATCGCCGCCGAGACCGATCTGACCGGGATGCGCCGCCTCGTCGACGAGCACGGCGAGCGGATGTCGCCCCACCTCGTGGCGATGATGCAACGCCCTTGGACGGCCGAGGAGTTCACCGACGCCAACATGGTCCGCAAGTCGGTCGTCAACCGGACCGCGCGCCTCATGTCCACGTACGACCTGCTCGTCACGCCCACGGCCGCCGTGCCGCCCTTCGGGATCGGCATCCAGGGACCCGAGCGCATCGACGGCCGCGCCGTCGCCGACACGGCCTGGACCGGCTTCACGTTCCCCGCCAACCTGACGGGCCAGCCCGCCGTGAGCGTGCCCGCCGGATGGACCAGGGGCGGTCTGCCGGTCGGGCTGCACATCGTCGGCCGCCACCTCGCCGACGCCCAAGTCCTGCGCGCCGCCGCCGCGTTCGAGCGGGCGGCGCCCTGGGCCCACCGTCGGCCGTCCGGACTCGGGGCTCAGTAGGGTCTTTCGTTTGGGTCAGGCCGGGTCAGGGTGCGGTGCCAGATCCCGCGAGACCGGCGTGATCCAAACGAGAGGTCCTAGGTGTCGGGCGCCTCGAACAGGAGGCGCAGCGCCACCTCCCTGTAGTGGCGCACATGCCGGAGCGCGCACGCGGCGGCCGCGTCGGGGTCGGCCGCGGCGATCGTCTCGTACAGGCGGCGGTGTTCCTCCCACACCGACGTGGGGTCGTCGATCTGGTGGAACAGCCAGCGCAGCCGGCCTTCGAGGGGTTCGAGGGTCGCGGCGAGGAGTTCGTTGCCCGCCGTCTCGACGATGTGGTGGTGGAACGCGGTGTTGGCGCGCGACACGCGCTCGGGGCGCCCGGCGAGCGTGGCCTTGCGGGCGCTCTCCAACAGGCGCTTCAGTCGCAGGAGTTGAGTCTCGTCCGCGTTCTCCGCCGCGCGGCGCGCCGCCAGGACCTCCAGGGCCTCGCGCAGGTCGAAGAGGTTCGCCACGTCCTGCCGCGACAGCTCCTTGACGACGATGCGCCGCGGGGAGAGGGCCTGGAGGAACCCCTCGCTCATCAGGATGCAGATGGCCTCGCGCACCGGGATGCGGGAGACGCCGAACTCCTCGGCCACGTCCCGCTCGACGAGGCGGTCGCCCGGCTTGAGCCGGCCGCCGATGATCTGGTCGCGGATCCCCTCGCAGACCTGGTCGCGCAGCCACCCCGTCCCGCTCTGGGACGTGGCGTCCCGGGCCTGGCCCTGTGTCATGTGTCCTCCCCGAAAAGTTGCCCTTACGGTATACCAAACGCTTGACGGGGCCCTGGGGTTCCCCTCATTGTTTGGTATGCCATAGCGCGGAAGTTGCACGTCAGCACGTACCCGAAGTCCGCCGAATCGAGGGTCCGCCATGTCTCAGGTCAACCCCGTACACAGCACAGACGAAAGAACCGGGGCCGACGCGGGGCCCGCCCCCGCCGCCCGGCCCACCCGCACCCGCTGGAAGGTGTTCGTCCTTCTCCTGGCCGTCGTGGCCCTCAACTACATCGACCGCGGCTCCGTCTCCGTGGCGCTGCCCCTCATCACCGAGGACCTCCACCTCTCCAAAGAGGTCACCGGCTTCGTCCTCAGCGCGTTCTTCTGGACGTACGCCCTGATGCAGATCCCCAGCGGCTGGCTCATCGACCGCTTCGGGCCCCGCTACATGGCCGGTGGCGCCTGTGTCGGATGGGGCCTCGCAACCGGACTCACCGGCGCGGCCACCGGCGTCGGCTCCCTCCTAGGGTTCCGCCTGCTCCTGGGCGCCGTAGAGGCACCGGTCATGCCCGCCGGCGGCAAACTCAACGCCAACTGGCTGCCCGCGAAGGAACGCGGCCGCGGAGCCGTCCTCATGGACGGCGGCGCACCGCTCGGCTCCGCACTCGGCGGCATCGCCATCTCCGGACTCATCGCCTGGACCGGCAGCTGGCGCATCAGCTTCGTCGTCGCCGGTGTCCTCACGGCGGCCATCGGATTCTTCGCCCTGTGGTTCCTGCGCGACACCCCGCGCGCCCACCGCCGCGTCAACGCGGCCGAGGCCGACTACATCGAGCGCGCCCACGCCGCCGAGGACGCCACCGCCGGCACCGACCGGCGCGCCCGCCTCGGCGCCTACCTCAAGTACCGCTCGTTCTGGGGCATGTGCCTGGGCTGGATGGGCTTCAACGGCGTCTTCTACGGCATCCTCACCTGGGGCCCGCTCTACCTCTCGGAGACCAAGGGCTTCGACATCAAGACCATCGGCTGGTCCACCCTCGCCATCTTCGGCGCGGGCTTCGTGGGCGAGCTGACGGGCGGGTGGATCTCCGACCGATGGCAGGCCACCGGCGCCGGAGCCAACCGCGTGATGCGCACCCTGATGGGCATCGCCGGCGCCGCCGTCGTCGCCGGGCTCCTCGGCGTCGTCCTCGTGCCCGACGCCCTGACCGCGGTCGCCCTGCTCTCCGTCGTCCTCTTCTTCCTGCGCTGGGCCGGCCTCTACTGGTCCCTGCCCACGATCCTCGGCGGCCGGGCCAACGCGGGTGTCGTCGGCGCCGCCATGAACCTCTCCGGCAACATCGCCGGAATCGTCACGCCCATCGCCGTCGGATTCATCGTCGGCGGCACCGGCTCCTACACCTGGGCGCTGCTCTACTTCGTCGGCGCCGGCGTCCTGTTCACCGTCTCGTCCCTCGTCATCGACTACTCCAGGAGGCTCGCCACCCGATGACCAGTCACACGCCGCCCCGCCTCGGGATGCTCACCCCGTCGTCCAACACCGCTCTTGAGCCGGAGACCTACGCCCTCCTGCACGGCACCGATGCCGCCACCGCCCACTTCGCCCGCGTCCCGGTCACCCGGATCGCCCTGGACGGGGACAGCGACGCCCAGTTCGACCCCGCCCCGATGCTGGCCGCGGCCCGGCAGCTCGCCGACGCCAAGGTCGACGTCATCGCGTGGAACGGCACCTCGGGCTCGTGGCTCGGCATCGACCACGACCGCGCACTCGCCACCGCGATCACCGCCGAGACCGGCATCCCCGCCACCACCTCCACGCTCGCCCTCCTCGACGCCTGCGCCGCGTACGGCGTCACCGAGCTCGGACTCGCCCTGCCCTACACCCGGGACGTGTGCGAGCGGATCGTCGAGACGTATGCGAAGGAGGGGATCACCTGCTCCTTCGCGGAGCCGTTCGGCGAGGACGACAACGAGGCCTTCGCCCGTATACCCCCCGCCGACGTCGCCCGGCAGATCGAGCGGGCCGCCGAGGGCGGCATGCATGCCGTGGCCGTCCTCTGCACGAACGTCCACGGTGCCGCAGAGGCCGACCGGCTCGAACAGGCCCTGCGCATACCGGTGTTGGACTCGGTCACCGTCACCCTCTGGAAGGCCCTCGACCTCGCGGGCGCAGCCCCCCGGCTCACCGGCCACGGCGACCTGCTGCGGTCGGGCAGCCTGCGCGCCCTGATCCAGGACACCCTGACCGGCCTCCTCGACGCGACCGGCGCCGACCGCACCACGTTCCGCGTCGACCTGCCCGGACTCGGCCTCCACGTCGACCTCACCGCGGGCGAGGCGCTGCGCCCCGGCGTCCGCCCGATCCGCCGCGACGCCTCACTCGACCAGCGCAACCTGAACACGGTCGTGTGGCTCGAACACCACCGCAAGCCCCTGATCCAGCCCCACTTCCAGGCGGACCCCCACCCGCCGCAGGCCCTCATCGACGTCTACGGCGTGCGGGCCCAGATGCTCGCCCCCGTAGAGACCGGCGGAGCCATGACCGGCTGGATCTCCGTCCACAGCCTGGCCGAACGCGACTGGACGCCCACCGACACCGCCGCGCTCGACGACGCCGTCACCCGCATCCGTACCGCCCTGTGACCTAGGAGCCGCACCATGAAGGACATCAAGATCGCCCTCGGAGTCGACGTCGACGCCGTCGCCGGCTGGCTCGGCAGTTACGGCGGCGAGGACTCCCCGAACGACATCCAGCGCGGCGTCTTCGCCGGCGAGATCGGCACCCCGCGCCTGCTCAAACTGCTGGAACGCCATGGCATCCGCACGTCGTGGTTCATACCCGGGCACTCGATCGAGACGTTCCCCGAGCAGACCCGGATGATCGTCGAGGCGGGCCACGAGATCGGCGCGCACGGCTACAGCCACGAGAACCCCATCGCGATGTCCCCACAGCAGGAGGAGGACGTCCTCGCCAAGTCCGTCGAGCTGATCGAGAGCTTCACCGGCCGCAGGCCCAAGGGCTACGTCGCCCCCTGGTGGGAGATGTCCGAGTCCACCGCCGCGCTGCTCCACAAGTACGGCTTCTCCTACGACCACTCCCAGAACTACCGCGACTTCACCCCCTTCTACGCCCGTGTCGGCGACTCCTGGACGAAGATCGACTACGCCGGTGAGGCGAAGGACTGGATGAAGCCCCTCATCCACGGGCACGAGGTCGACCTCGTCGAGTTCTGCGGCAACTGGTACGTGGACGACCTCCCGCCCATGATGTTCAACAAGCACTCGCACAACAGCCACGGATATGTGTCGCCGCGGGCGCTCGAACAGGACTGGAAGGACCAGTTCGACTGGGTCCACCGTGAGCTCGACTACGCGGTCATCCCGGTGACCCTGCACCCGGACGTCTCCGGTCGTCCCCAGGTGCTGCTGATGCTGGAGCGCTTCATCGCCTATGTCTCGGCCCACGAGGGTGTCTCCTTCTGCACCCTGGAGGACGCGGCCGACGACTTCCGCCGCCGCTTCCCGTTCGAGTCCAAGGAGCGGCCCGCCGACATGCGGTGAGTTCCGCGGGGGCCGACAGTCAGAGAGAGGACGGTCGTGCGGACGACGGTCACTCAGAAGACGGACGGTCCCATTGCGGAGGGTGCGCCATGACCACGTACGTGTTGATCCCCGGAGCCGGTGGTTCTGCCTGGTACTGGCACGGGGTCGGTGACGAACTGAGCCGCCGGGGGTGGGACGTCGTGTCCGTGGACCTCCCCGGAGACGACGTCCGGGCGGGTCTGCCGGAGTACGTGGACACGGTGGTCGACGCGGTCGGTGACCGGACCGACCTGGTGGTCGTGGGGCAGTCACTCGGCGGGTTCACCGCGCCGCTGGTCTGCCCGCGCCTGCCCGTGTCGCTCCTCGTACTCGTCAACGGGATGATCCCCCGGCCCGGCGAGACGCCGGGGGAGTGGTGGGCCCACACCGGGCAGGAAGAGGCCCGCCGCGCGAACGACGTGCGTGAGGGCCGCGACCCCGACGCGGAGACCGACCTGGAGACGTACTTCCTGCACGACCTTTCGCAGGCCGAGATCGACGCGTCGGCGGAGCACGCCACGGAGGAGTCCGAGGCGGCCTTCGCCACGCCGTTCACCCTCGACGTGTGGCCTGCGGTGGAGACGCGGGTGGTGACCGGCCGCGACGACCGCTTCTTCCCCGCCGACTTCCAGCGCCGGGTGGCGGAGGACCGGCTCGGCATCACCCCCGACGAGGTGCCGGGCGGGCATCTGGCGGCGCTGAGCCACCCGATGGAGCTCGCCGACCGGCTGGAGGCCTACGCCAAGGAGTGTGCCTGACGCCCGGCCGGCGCCCCCGGTGGCGTGACTCGCCCTTCAGCGTGAGCGCCAGGTCGACTCACCCGTTCTGCCCAGCGCCCCTCCACCCGCTGGGCGGAGCACACACGGTCACGATCGCCGTAGCGTCGTTGTCATGACGCAGACTCTGTACGGCCGGGTCTACCTCACGGCCTACGACACCGCAGCCCACGGCCTCTACGACCGCACGAGGACCGGGTTCCTGCTCCGCGCCGCCGTTCTGGCCGAGCTGGCGATCCGGGGGAACCTCGTCGGCTCCGGCGGCGCTGTGTCCGTCGCGACGCCGGGACCCATCGGGGACCCGGTCCTCGACCTGACGCTCAGCCATGTCGCGAGTGACCGGCGCGGCTGGAAGTCCTGGATCAAGCACGGCCGCAACGAGACGCTGCACGCGGTCGAGGACCGGCTCGCCGCCCAGGGCGTCCTGACCGTGGCGGAGAAGAGGTCCTTCGGCCGGTCCCGGCGCGAGGTGACGGTGCGGGACGCCTCCGCCGTCACCTCGCTCCAGGCCACGGCGGCCGGACTCCTGCACGGCAACGGGCCCGCCGCGCGGATCGCGCCCGACGACGCCGCGCTGGTGGCCCTGGCCGCCGCCGGCGGCATCCGGTCGGTCGTCTCCCGCTCGGACGCCCACGCCCGCAAGGACCGCATCGAGGAGCTGACCGGACGGCTCGACGCCGTGGCCCCCGGTCTGGGCAAGGCGGTCGGCGGACTCGGCATGACGATGGTGGCCGCGAGGGGCGGGCTGGGCGGTGGCTGAGACGGCTCCTCAGGCACGGTCCGAACGGGTGCGCCGACCGTATTGCCCGTGCCTCCGCCCGTGCGATGTCCGGGCCACCAGCCCCGGACAGAAGCCCACTTGGGAGCGGTCTACGACTGCGGCGGCTGGTTGATCGAGAGCCGTTCACCGGCGCGGACGATGTACTTCGCGAGATAGGCCGCCCGGCCGCCGTGCTGTGCGGTCTGGGTAAGGATCAGCAGCGGGGCCGAGGGGGCCAGGGACAGCAGGCGTCCGCGGGTGGCCCCCGCGACGCCCGCCGTCATCGCGCACTCGCCCGGGCCGAAGACGGGGCCGAGTATGTCCGTCATCACGGCGAACAGGGTGCGGCCCGGATCCTGGGTGTCCCGCAGTCGCTCGGCGAGCAGCGGGCTGATGTCGCGCAGGTCGCGCCCGGCGGGGATGTGTTCCTGGACGAGCGCCACCGGCTCGCCGTCGCGCGTGAGACGGGTCTCCCAGAACCAGGTGTTCGCATCGGGGTCCAACTTGAGGCCGCCCGCGACGAAGTCCGTCGCGTGCTGGATGGTCGCCTGGAGGTTTTCCACGCCGACGGTCTTGCCCTGGGAGGCGAGCACCTCTTCGAAGGGCCGCAGCCGTTCGAGGCCCGCGCGGGGCAACTCGGGCGCCACGAAACGGCCGACACCGCGCCGTGTGTGGATGAGACCGTCCTCTTCCAGGAGCATCAGGGCCTCCCGGACGACTGTGCGGCTGACGCCGAGGCGGGCGCCGAGGTCGCTCTCCTTCGGCAGGAGCGAGCCGAGCGGGAAGACCTGCGCGCGGATGCCGGCGGCGAGGCGTGAGTAGACCGCCACACGTCGCGGCTGCCCCAGGGGAACCGTCAGGGGCTGAGCGAAGAAGTCGTCGAAGTTGTCGACGGTCGCGACCACTGCACCTCACTAGGCCGTGCTGCTGGATTGGGGCACCAGAGTAGCCGCAGATACACGGCTCTGGACGCATGTCGGACCGAGAGGTATAACATCACACATCAACCGGGCGGCGACGCTACGAAATCAAGGTGTCCAACATGGTTACTCACGGTGTGCAGAACAGAGAGAGCGCCGGCCTCGAAGCCGCGTCCGACGCGCCGCCCCTGCGCGGCGCGCAGGTCGTGGGCCTGGTCGCCACACTGCTGCTCGGCGTGATCTCGTTCCAGCTCAACGCCAGCATGGTCACGCCCGCCCTGCCGGACATGGCCCGGCGGCTCGGCGGCAGCCTGGACGACATAGCCCAGGTGTCCTCACTGTTCTTCCTGGCCGGTGCCATCGGCGGTGTCGTCCTCAGCCGGATCAGCGACTTCGTGGGACGGCGCAAGGTCCTCGTCGCGGTGCTCACCGTGACGGCCGTCGGCACCCTGATCTGCTTCCTGGCCCCCAACCTGCCGGTCCTGCTCATCGGCCGGGTCCTCCAGGGCGCGTCCAGCGCCGCCTTCCAGATCGCGTACGTGATCCTCAACGAACGCCTGAGCGCGAAGGTCTTCGGCACCGCGCTCGGAGTCCTCACCGCCATCAACGGCGGGGTCGGCGGCGTCGACGGATTCTTCGGCGGAGCGCTCTCCGACCGCTACGGGTTCCGCGCCATCTTCGCCGTCATCCTGGTCGTCGGTGTCCTCGCGGCCGTCTGCGTCGCGCTGTTCATCCCCAAGGACCGGCCGTCGGTCACCGAGGGCCGCATGGACTGGTGGGGCGCGGGTGCGCTGTCCGTCGCGCTGTACTGCGTCACGTACTTCGTCTCGCACGGTTCGTCCGACGGATGGACGAGCCCGAGCACGCTCGGCTACCTCGCCGGGACCCTCGTCTCCGCCCTCGCGTTCGGCCTCGTCGAGCGCCGCCGGGCCACCCCGCTGGTCTCCCTGGCCCACCTCAAGTCCCGCCGTATGTGGCCGCTCGTCACGACGACGGTGCTCGTCCTGTCCGGCGTCTTCGCCGTCATCAACTTCACCGTCGTCGTCATCAGCCAGAACCCCGACACCGGCTTCGGCCTCTCGGCGACCGACTCCGCTCTGCTCTTCCTCACCCCGGCCGCGCTCATCGGTCTCGGGGCCGCGCCGATGGCCGGATGGCTCGCGGGCAAGCGCGGCTGGCTCATCACGCTGCGCGCCGGCCTCGTCCTGAGCATCCTGGCGCTCTGCGCCGTCGCGGTCTTCCCGCTCGACAAGTGGCTCGTCCTCGGGGCGGTCGCGTTCCTCGGCATCACGTACAACGGCCTGGTCCTCACGACGCTCAACGGGCTCGGCGTCCTCCTCTCGCCGAAGGACGCCCCCGCGGCGCTCCCGGGTCTGAACGGCGCCGCGTTCGGCATCGGCGCGGGTCTCGGCATCGGCATCGTCGCCCCGTACGCGGCCCGCGCCACGGCAGGCGGCTATGCCACCGCCCTGTGGATCTCGGTCGCCATCACCGTCCTGGCCCTCGGAACCAGCCTGTTCATCGCGACGCCCCGCACCGACCGCGACTGAGACCCCGACCTCCCCGAACTCCACATGGACGGCGACTGAGACCCAGACCTCCCGAACTCCGCACCGGTCACGCCCGAAACCTTGACCTCCCCGAACCCGCACGCGCACAAGGAAGCCGAGAACCACATGAACAACGCGCCCCAGCCGCTCTACTTCGACTGCGACACCGGCATCGACGACTCGATGGCCCTGGCCTATCTCCTCGCCTCGCCCGAGATCTCCCTCGTCGGCATCGGCACGGTCAGCGGCAACGTCGACTCGACGCAGGCCGCCCGCAACACCCTCGCGCTCCTCGAACTGGCAGGGCGGCCCGAGATATCCGTCGCCGTGGGCGAACACGACCCGCTCGCGGGCACCTTCCCCGGCGGCGTCCCCCACATCCACGGCGCGAACGGCATCGGTGACATCGAAGTGGCCGACGCCCAGGCCGCACCCGAGGCCGAGAGCGGCCCCGAGATGATCGTCCGTCTCGCCCGCGCCCACGGGGGCCGCCTGCGGCTCCTCACCACCGGCCCCCTCACGAACATCGCGGCGGCCCTCAAGCTCGACCCCGAACTCCCGTCCCTGGTCCAGGACATCACCATCATGGGCGGCGCCGGACTCGTCTCCGGGAACGTCACGCCCGTCGCCGAGGCGAACATCTACAACGACCCCGAGGCGGCCAACGCGGTCCTCTCCGCGCCCTGGGACATCACCCTCGTCCCCCTCGACGTGACCCTCTCGCACACCCTCGAAGAGTCGCACCGCACCCAACTCCTGGAGTCGGAACGTCCCCTGGCGCGCGCACTCGGCGAGATGCTCGACCTCTACTTCGCCTTCTACGTCCAGACGTTCGGCCGCCCGTGCTGCGCCGCGCACGACCCGCTGGCCGCCGCCGTCGCCACCGGCGGAGTCGTGGCGAGCCTCGCCCCGCGCGTGCACGTGAGCGTGGACGACACCGACGGCCCCGGCCGCGGCCAGACCATCTGCGACCTGCGCGGCGCCCACCAGGGCTTCCCGGACCAGCCGGGCGCACGCTGCCGCGTCGTCCTCGCCACGGACACCGACGTGGCCGCCCACCTCACCGAGCGCATGCTCGCCCTCTGACCACCGCGGGGTACGTCATGCTGATCAACCTGCACACGCACCTGGAAGGGCGGGTCCGCCCGTCCACCGCGGCCGAACTGGCCCGGCGGGCCGGGCTCGTGGAACCCGGCCAGGGCTGGGAGACGGCCATCCGGCTCGACGGCCCGGCCGACCTGACCGTCTACCTCGCGAAGGTGGCGGCCACGTACCCGTTCTTCGACACCGGCGAGACCCTGGCCCGCATCACCCGTGAGGCCGTCGAGGACTCGGCGGCCGACGGCCAGGACTATCTGGAACTGCGCTTCGGGCCGGCCACCCATGTCCGGCCCGGCTTCGGCCTCGACGACGTGATCGCGGCCGCATGCCAGGGGCTGCGCGAGGGCGTCACCGCCACCGGGATGCCCGCCGGGATCGTCGTCGCGGCTCTGCGCCACCACGGGGCGCAGCTCAACGAACAGGTGGCCCGCGCGGCGGCCCGCCACGCCGGCGACGGCGTCGTCGGCTTCGATCTCGCCGGGGACGAGGCCCTCCACCCCGACGTCCGCGCCTACGCGGGCGCGTTCGCCCTCGCGGGGGCGGCCGGACTCGGGCTGACGTGCCACGCCGCCGAGGCGGGCCCGGCCTCCGCAGCGCGCGAGGCGGTCGAGCACCTCGGCGTCACCCGCATCGGCCACGGAACCCACATCGCGGACGACGCCGAGACCATGAAGTGGGCGGCGGGCGCAGGCATCACCGTCGAGGTCTGCCCCACGTCCAACTGGTATACGGGCGCGACGAGTTCACTCCGACACCACCCCGCGCCCCGTTTCCGCCAGGCCGGGATCCCTGTCGTGCTCGGCGACGACAACCCCATGCAGACCCGCTCGCTCCTCAGCGGCGAGTACCGGCTCCTCGCCCGCGACCTCGGCTTCGACGCACCCGCGCTCAGGGCCGTCGACCTGGCCGCCGTCGAGGCCGGATTCATGGACGACGGGACCCGCGCCGCGCTGCGCCGTCGCGCGGATCGGGACACCGTGAGCCCGGCCTGATCCGAACGAGAGGCCCTAGGCCGGCTTCGCGTCGTCGGCGGCGAACCGGGCGTAGTGCACCATCACCGGCCGCAGGCCGCGGCGTTCGTAGAGGCGCTGCGCCCCCGTGTTCGCGGCCAGGGTGCCGATGAGCAGGTCGGCGACGCCCATGCGGTCCAGTTCGGCGTCGACCAGGTCGAGCAGGAGCGTGCCGATGCCGTGGCCGCGCTCGGCCGGCAGGACGGACAGCGTCTGGAGCTCCGCGATGCGGGTGCCGGTCACCCAGGTGTCGTCGGGGCCCTCCTCGATCTGCACGAAGGCGTAGCCGACGGCCTGCCCGTCGCGTTCGGCGAGCAGCACGAACGAGCCCTCGTCGAGGATCTAGCGCCGGTAGCAGTCGCGGCGCAGCTCCCAGGAGTCCTCGTCGGGGAAGTAGGTGAACCCGGGCTGCACGGACTGGTGATGGGCGTGCAGCGCGAGCCACAGGGGCGCGAGGCCGTCGATGAACTCGGCCCCTCCCTTGCGGACCGTGATGTCGCCGTCGGTGTGCAGTGCCTGGTTCGTGTCCACGGAATGCTCGCCTCTCGTCCGATCGCCGCCGACATAGTAGAAGGATCACCACGGACAGCCGGAGCCCGGTCGCGCACATCGGCAATGGTCACGGCGACGGGTGACAAGTTCATGCGCGACGGCTGAACACGTCACGCGGGCGGGGCGGACACGACCCTCTAAGGTGGAGGCCATGTCCGCCCCTGAACTGATCCGAATCGTCTCCCGCGACTCGCCCATGGCGCTGGCCCAGGTGGAGCGCGTACGCGCCGAACTGGCCGCCCTGCACCCGGGAATCCGCACCACGGTCGTCCCCGTCAAGACGACCGGCGACAAGTGGATGGGTGACCTGTCCCTGGTCGAGGGGAAGGGGGCGTTCACCAAGGAGGTCGACGCCGCGCTGCTCGCCGGTGAGGCCGACCTCGCGGTGCACTGCGTCAAGGACGTGCCCGCCGACCGGCCCCTGCCCGCCGGAACGGTGTTCGCCGCGTTCCTCAAGCGGGACGACATCAGGGACGCCCTCATCCATCCGGACGGCCTGACACTCGATCAACTCCCGCCCGGCACCCGGATCGGCACCTCGTCCGTGCGGCGCATCGCCCAGCTCGCCGCCGCGTATCCGCACCTCGAGTGCGTGCCGATGCGCGGCAACGCGAACCGGCGCCTGGAGAAGCTCGCGGCGGGCGACGCCGACGCGCTCCTGCTGGCCGCCGCCGGCCTCGAACGCATCGGACGTACGGACGTGATCACGGAGATCCTTTCGCCGGAGGTCATGTGCCCGCCGATCGGCGCCGGGATCCTGGCTCTCCAGTGCCGTGAGGGTGACACCGACCTGATCGACACGGTCTCCGGCCTCGGTGACCCCGGCGCGCACCGCGAGGCGAGTGCGGAGCGCATGTTCCTCCACGTACTCCAGGGCCACTGCAACAGCCCCATCGCCGGGTTCGCCAGGGCGGAGCGCAGCGGTGATCTGTCGCTGCGCGCCTGCGTGTTCACCCCGGACGGGAAGACGGTGCTCAACGCCCACGAGTGGGCCGGCCCCCTCGACCCCGCCACCCTCGGCACCTCGGTCGCCGTCGCCCTGCTGCGACAGGGAGCGCGTGAGCTGATCGACTCGATCGCGCACTGAAACGCCGGCCGACGCCGTTCGGCCTCACCCGACCGTCAGGCGGCCTCTGCGGCCACGTACCGCCAGAAGTCGCGCATCAGCGGGGGATGGGTGGGGCCGGTCATTTCCACCTGCGTGAGCAGGATGCTGACCGCGCCCGTGGACGGGACGAGATACGCCGCCGTTCCGGTGCCGCCGACCCAGCCGTAGCGGCCCATGACGTTCCACGGATTGATGGGCGCCACGTCGACCGAGCCGCCGAAGCCCCAGCCCTGTCCCTCCGTGAACAGGCCGCTGGCTTCGCGCTGGGCAGGTGTCAGATGATCCGTCGTCATCTGCCGCACGGCGTCCGCCGACAGAAGACGCCGGTCGCCCGCGACCCCTTCCGCGAGGAGCATCCTGGCGAAGGCGAGCCAGTCGTCGGCGGTCGAGACGAGCCCGCCCGCGCCGGACGGGAACTCGGGCAGGCTGCTCCACTGTCCGTCGGGAGCGTCCGCCTGCTCCAGGCCGCCCTCCGGACGGGGGCGGTAGGACGTGGTGAACCGGTCGAGCTTGCCGGCCGGCACCATGAATCCGGTGTCGGTCATGCCGAGCGGCTCGAAGACGCGCTCAGCCAGGAAGTCCGGCAGCGTGCTCCCCGTCACCCGGGAGATCAGCACCCCCTGGATGTCGGAACAGGTGTTGTACAGCCACGCCTCACCCGGCTGGTTCAGCAGCGGGACATGGGCGAGGCGCGCCATCCACTCGCCGGGCGGTGGGACGAGCTGAGGGGAGAGCCCGTGCTTCTGGAAGCCGAACAGCGCCTGGACCGCCGGCAGCGAGAAGTCGGACGGAAAGCCCCACCCCGCGCGGAACGTCAGGAGATCGGCCACCGTGATCGGCCGGGCCGCGGGGACCACGTCGTCGACGGGAGCGTCCGGCGTGCGGACCACAACCGGCTTCGCGATCTCGGGAAGCCACTGGTCGACCGGGTCGGTCAGCGCGATCCGCCCCTCGTCGACCAGCATCATCACGGCCGCGGCGACGATGGGCTTGGTGGTCGAGGCGATCCGGAAGATCGAGTCCCGGGCCATCGGGACGCCGCCTCCGAGGGCGGTCGAACCGGCGGTCTCCACCTCGACCCGGTCACCGCGGGCCACCAGCGCCACCGCCCCCGGCAGCGAGCCGTCACGGACGTGCGGCGCGAGAATGTCCTGCAAGCTGGTCATCGATCCACCTTCTTGAGTGTGGTGTCGAAGGGGAGACTCCCCGCGCGGCGCGGAATCATCGGCCGGGGCGCCGCCGACGCACCCGAAAGGCGGCGGGGAGGTAGCTGGATGACCCAAGAGGCGACAACGATGAGGCCCTGGCGGTTCGTGGTCTGGTTCGGGACGGTCAGCCTCCTCGCCGACTTCGTCTACGAAGGCGCCCGCTCGGTGACCGGCCCCCTCCTCGCCTCGCTGGGCGCGTCCGCGGCCGTCGTCGGCGTCGTGACGGGAGCGGGCGAGGCCGCGGCGCTCCTGCTGCGCCTCGGCTCGGGACCGCTGGCCGACCGCAGCGGCCGGTTCTGGGGGTGGGCGATCGCCGGTTACGCGCTGACGGTGGCCAGCGTCCCCGCGCTCGGCCTGACCGGAGCGCTGTGGGCGGCGTGCGCGCTCGTCATCGCCGAACGGGTCGGCAAGGCGGTGCGCTCACCCGCGAAGGACACGCTGCTCTCCCACGCGGCGGCGGCCACCGGGCGCGGCAAGGGCTTCGCGGTGCACGAGGCGATGGATCAGGTGGGCGCGCTGCTCGGCCCACTGACGGTGGCGGGGATGCTGGCGCTGACGGGTGACGACTACGGGCCCACGCTCGCGGTCCTCGCGGTGCCCGGCGTCGCCGTACTCGCCCTGCTCGTATGGCTGCGGCGACAGGTCCCCGACCCGGCGGCCTACGAACGCGCGGTCACGCCCAAGGACGAGCAGCCGCAACCCGGCGCCCGACTGCCGCGCGCCTTCTGGGTGTACGCGTCCTTCACCGCCGCGACGATGACAGGCTTCGCGACGTTCGGTGTGCTCTCCTTCCACCTCGTCGCGCGCGGTCTCGTTCCGACCGCCGGTTCCCCTGCTCTACGTGGCTGCCATGGCCGTCGACGCGCTCGCCGCGCTGGCGACCGGGTGGGTGTACGACCGGGTCGGGCCTCGTGTCCTGATCGTCCTGCCGGTTCTCTCGGCGGCGGTGCCCGCGCTCGCGTTCACCGACTCCCTCGCCCCGGTCGTACTCGGGTCTCTGGTGTGGGGCGCGGCCACCGGAGTGCAGGAGTCCACCGTGCGCGCCGTCGTGGCCGATCTGGTCGCGCCCGGCCGCAGGGCGACGGCCTACGGCGTCTTCGCCGCGGTCGTGGGCGTGGCCGCGTTCGCCGGAGGGGCACTGACGGGGGCGCTCTACGACGTCTCGATCCCCGTGCTGATCACTGTGGTGGCCGCGATCCAGGCCGCGGCCGTCCTCCTGCTGGCCGTCACCGGCATCAGCCTCCGCCACACGTGACGGACCCGCACCGCCACGCCAACTCCCCAACAGGGAAGGTCAGTTCGGGCAGAATGCCGCCCCCGGACCCGGGATCCGCGACGCGCGAGGTCCTGATTCGGCCGCACGTCTCGGCGAGCGGAGGGAGTTGCGCATAGGCTTCGCGCCATGCTGCGCCTCGTCGATGCCTGCTCGGGCCTTCCTGTCGCTCCGGTGATGCACCGGAGCGTGGTGCGCATCGGCGTACCCGTGGCGCTTCCCGAGGGCGGCGAGGCGCTTTCCGACGTCCGCGCGATGCTCGTCGCCGACGTCCTGACCCGCGTACTGGAACTGTCGGGAACCATCGCGTACACGGGGCTGATCTGCCCGGACGGGGCCGACGAGCGGCGGGCGGCGCTCCAGGCGCGGGCCGCCGAGCTCGGCATGCATCCGGCCGCCGCGCACGGCGACGAGCGGGGCGTGGAGGGTGAGCTGGGGGGTCCTTTCGCCGTCCGGGTGAGCCGGAACGAGGACGCACCGGACGACGTGGACGGCGACGTCATCCGGCTCGCCGTCGGCGACGCCCAGGCCGCCGACGGCGTCGCGGAGAGGGCCGACGACCCCCTGGCCCTGCGCCTCGCGCTGCTGACCGAGCCGCGCACCGAGCCGCTCCGCCTCCCGCCCGCGTCGGTGGCCGCTGCCCATCACACGCTCCTGCGCTGGCGGCACGCGGTGGCCACCTGGGCGGACAGCCCGTCCCGGCCCATGCCGGGCCCCGCCCGCGACAGCATCCGCGACTGCCTCGAGGACAATCTCGACCTGCCCGGGGTGTTGCACACGCTGCACCGCCTGGAGCACTCCGGGGACGCCCCGGCCGGAGCGCTCTTCGAGACCTTCGCGTACGTGGACCGGGTGCTCGGCCTGGACCTCGTACGCGACGTCGGCAGGGGACCCGCGCCGCCCCGGCCGCTGACCTAGGGCCTTTCACCGGGGCCGAGCACAAGGGCCGTTCACATGTTCTTCGCGCCCGTCCTGATGGCCTCGCGGATACGCGTGTACGTGCCGCAGCGGCAGATGTTGCGGATCTCGTCGAGGTCCGCGTCGGTGATGTCGCGGCCGGCCTCCGCCGCTTGCCGGACCTTGGCGACCGCCGTCATGATCTGGCCCGGCTGGCAGTATCCGCACTGCGCGACATCGAGGTCGAGCCAGGCCTCCTGCATCGGGTGGAGGTCCTGGCCCACGGTGGCGGGCAGACCTTCGATCGTGGTGACCTCGTCGTCGGAGCCGATCTTCGACACCGGCACCGAACACGGGTTGAACGCCTTGCCGTTGATGTGCGACGTACAGGCCTGGCACACGCCGAGGCCGCAGCCGTACTTGGGTCCCGTGACGCCGAGCAGGTCACGCAGCACCCACAGCAGCCGTACGTCGTCCTCGGCCTCGACCGTGATCTGCTCGCCGTTGAGCTTGAAGGTGTGACTGGGCATGACAGGGCTCCTCAGAAGGCGCGGTCGAGACCGTCGGTGGGGGACTGGGGCGTGGACGGTTCGAGGGGCAGCGGGTCGAAGGAGAGGGTGGCGTGGTTGATCGGGAAGCTCGTCGGCAACGTGCCCGTGGCGCGGGCGTAGGCGCAGGCGATGGCGGCGAACGCGGGCGCGACACCCAGCTCGCCCGCCCCTGACGGCTTGTCACCCGTGGCCGGCATCACGATGACGCGCAGCTCGGGCGGGGTGTTCCACTGCCGCGTGTAGAAGTAGTGGTCCCAGCTGCCCTCCAGCGGGATGCCGTCCTTGATGTGCAGGCTGGATGTGAGGGCCATCGCGAGCGCGTCGTTCATCCCGCCCATCATCTGGGCTTCCAGACCACGGGGGTTGATGGCGAATCCGGCGTCGACGACCATCAGGGCCCGGGTCACACGCGGGCCGGTGACACCGTCCCTGACCTTGCGGTTCACCGTCTCGGGCCGGCAGTCGATCTCGACGAGCGAGGCGACCGCGCCGCGGTACTCCGTGTGCAGGGCGATCCCCTGCGCGACCCCGGCGGGCAGCGCCCTGCCCCACTCCCCGGCTTCGGCCGCCTTGTCCAGGACGGCGCGCAGCCGCTTCTCCTTGAGGAACTCGCGGCGGAACGCGACGGGGTCCTTGCCCATTTTCGCGGCGAGCTGGTCGACGACGAGCTCGCGCGCGCAGGCCACGTTGGGCGAGTAGATGTTGCGCATGCTGCCCGTGTTGAACTTCAGCGGCACCTCGTTGAGGAGCTGCGTGGTGACACCGAAGTTGTACGGCGTGGACTGGGTCAGCTGGAAGATGGTCTCGGCGAACGTGAGATTGCCGGCCACGGGCAGCTTCGCCGCCGTCGACGTGATCATCTCTCCGAGCCCGTGCCCGAAGTCGGTCTGCGAACTGGTGTGACGCTGCTCGTAGCTCACGACGTTGCCGAGCGCGTACGTGGCGCGCACTCGCGAGACACACATCGGGTGGGTCCTGCCCTGCCGGAAGTTGTCGGTCCGCGACCACGACAGCTTGACCGGCTTGCCCATCTTCTGCGAGATCTCCGCGGCCTCGGCGGCCACGTCATGGAAGAGATGCCGCCCGAACGAACCGCCGCCCTCCACCACATGCACCGTGACAGCCGTCTGCGGCAGGCCGAGCCGGTCGGCGATGTCGCGCTGCGCCACGATCGGAACCTTGAGGCTCGCCCAGATCTCGGCGCGGCCGGGGCGCACGTCGGCGATCGCGTTGTCCGGCTCCAGCGGGCTGTTGCTGGCGAACGCGAAGGTGAACTCGGCGTCGATCTTCTTGGTGAGGAGCGGCGGTACCACCATGGGCAGCGCCGCGGCCCTGAGCTTGGCGAGGACGGTGTCGTCCGACTCCTTGTCCACGGTGCCGGGGCCCCATGTCACGTCGAGCGCCCGCAGCGCGTCGATGCACTGGCCGAAGGTCTCGCCGCGAACCGCGACACCGTGCTCGACGGTGGCGACATCGGTGATGCCCGGCATGCTCCTGACGGCGTCGGCGTTCGCGACGGAGACCACCGTGCCGTTGATTGTGGGCGGCCTGCGCACCATCGTCGGCTTGGCGTCGGGCACGTGCAGATCCATGCCGAACTTCTTGGCGCCGGTGACGATGTCGCGTGCGTCGATACGGTTCTGCGGCGTGCCCAGGACCGTGAAGTCGGACGTGGACTTGAGGAGGGCGGAGGCGGTGACGGTGCGCGCGGTGGCGGCGGCCTCGGCGAGCGAGCCGTACGTCGCGCTCTTCGCGGTGCCGTGAGTGATCACACCGTCCCGGGTGGCCAGTTCGGACTCCGGTACGCCCCACCGCTGCGCGGCCGTGGCGACGAGCCGCTGCCTGGCGACGGCCGCCGCCGAGCGGACGGGGAGGTAGATGCTGCGCATCGAGTTGGAGCCGCCGGTCAGCTGGTTCATCAGGAGTTCCGGGCGGGCGTCGGCCAGGGACACCCGTATCTTCGCCAGCGGGAGGTCCATCTCCTCGGCGATCATCATCGCGACCGCGGTCGTCATGCCCTGGCCCACCTCGGCGCGCGGTACCGCGAACGACGCCGTCCCGTCGGCGTGCACCTGGACGGAGATCAGGCCGGACGTGGGCGCCGCCGCCAGGTTCTGCATGTCACCGAGGTCGAAGAGCTCCTCCGGCTGCGGCAGGGAGGGCACCGCCGCTTCTGCGGACTCACCGCCGACGGCGTCCAGGCCGATGCGCGCACCGACCGCCAGCGTCGGCGCGGCGAGCAGATAGGCGAGCACCCGCCGCCGTCCGGGGCCGCCGGGACCACTGGGGCCATCGGGCTGTGCGGGTTCGCGTGGCGAACGGCTCTGTTCTGCCATGGGGTGCCTCCCGGCGCACGGATTGAGTTGATCAACCGGGGAGCCTAGGGCGCGGGAGGCGGGCGGTGAACACGGTGCGGGCAAGTTCCACATGAACGCCACACACTCGCGTATGCGGGCCGCTTGAGGCTCACGGCTCGCGACTGCGAGAGGGGCGGGCCGCCGGGACCCGCCCGGCCCGGCCGGTTTCAGCGCAGCGGCACGTCGAGCCGGGCCTTGCGGTGGCTGAACGTCGCGATGGAGTGCGGGCCGTGGTAGTTGCCGAGGCCGCTCTCGCCGACTCCGCCGAACGGCAGCTCGGGGACGCGGAGATGGGCCATCGGCAGCCCGAATCCGATGCCGCCTGAGGACGTCTCGTCGGCGAGGCGGCGCCGGGTGTCCTCGCTCTCCGTGAAGCCGTAGAGGGCGAGCGGCTTGTCGCGGTCGTTGATGAACCCGATCGCCTCGTCGAGCCCGGCGACCTCGACGATGGGCAGGACGGGGCCGAAGATCTCCTCCCGCATGACCGGCTCGTCGGGCTTCACACCGGTCAGGACGGTCGGCGCGATGTAGGTGTCGTCACGGTCGGTCTGCCCGCCGAAGGCCGTCGTCCCGGAGTCGAGCAGCGCGGACACCCGGTCGAAGTGCCGCTCGTTGACGATGCGCCCGTACGCGTCCGAGGACTGCGGGTCGGTGCCGAACATCGCCTCGACCGCCTTGGCGAGCGCGTCGGCGAGCGCGGGGGCGGTCTGCGGGTCCGTCAGTACGTAGTCGGGGGCGACGCATGTCTGCCCGGCGTTGCGGAACTTGGCTCCCGCGAGGCGCTCGGCGACGCGGTTCAGATCGACGTCGCGGTCCACGAACACCGGTGACTTCCCGCCCAGTTCGAGGGTGACCGGGGTGAGGTGCTCGGCGGCGGCGCGCATGACGATGCGGCCCACCATGCCATTGCCGGTGTAGAAGATGTGGTCCCAGCGCTGGGCGAGCAGCTCGGTGGTCTCCGGGATGCCGCCCTCGACGACGGCGACGGCGTCCTTGTCGAGGTACTCGGGCACCAGGCGGGCGATGAGCGCGGAGGTCGCCGGGGTGACCTCGCTCGGCTTGAGGACGACGGTGTTGCCGGCAGCGAGCGCGCCGACGAGGGGCACGAGCAGCAGCTGCACCGGGTAGTTCCACGGCGCGATGACGAGGACGATGCCCAGTGGGTCGTACTGTGTTCCGGCCGCCGACCCGTCGGGCAGACTCGCGAGCGCGCCGGACGCCACGGGACGCGGGCGCAGCCACTCGTCGAGATGGTTCAGCGTGTGGTCGATCTCCCGTACGGGGAAGTCGATTTCGGTGGCGAAGACGTCGGCGCGCGGCTTGTGCAGATCGGTGTACAGGGCGTCCGCGATGTCACCTCGGTGCTCGGTGAACATGGCGCGTAGCCGGGTGAGCTGCTCCTTGCGCCAGGCGAGCGGCTTGGTGCGGCCGCTGACGAACGTGGCGCGGAGGCGGGCGACAAGGTCTTCGGCGTCGGTCACGAGGGGTCTCCTGTGGAGGGGTGCTCGGCGGGTGTCGAGCGGGAGGTCAGGGGTGGGGAAGAGTCCCGCGGTGGCCTGGGGACGGGGTGGGCACAGTCTCGTCGCTCACGACGGCCGGGCGCGGATCCGCGCGGCGCCCCGCCGGGCGTTGTCACCCGCGAGGTGCACACGGTTACGGGGCTGCCGAGGCCCCCTTCGAGTCGGTCGGCGCCCGTCGTCAGGCCAGCTTCTTGAGGAGCTCGGCCGCGAGCGGGGCGGCGGAGGACGGGTTCTGGCCGGTGACCAGGCTGCGGTCGACGACGGTCTTCGGGGCCCACGGCTCGCCCTCCTGGAAGTCCACGCCCGCGTTGACGAGCCGGTCCTGGAGCAGCCACTTCGCCTTGTCGGCGAAGCCGGCCTGGGCCTCCTCGGTGTTGGTGAAGCCGGTCACCCGGTACCCGGCGAAGGCGTTGGTGCCGTCGGCCTTGATCGCGGCGAGCATGGCGGCCGGGGCGTGGCAGACGATGCCGAGCGGCTTGCCCGTCTCCAGGGCGAGGGCGAGGAGCCTGCCCGAGGCGGCGTCGGCGGAGAGGTCCTCCATGGGGCCGTGGCCGCCGGGGTAGAACACCGCCGCGTAGTCGTCGAGGTCCACGTCCTCCAGCCTGACCGGATGCTGGAGTTCGGTGAAGGAGGCGAGCGCGGCGGCCACCTGGTCCGCGCCTTCCTGGCCGCCGTTGAACTCGGGCGCGAGGGAGCCCTTGTCCACGGTCGGCACGACGCCGCCGGGCGTGGCCACGACGATGTCGTGGCCCGCGGCCTTGAAGGCTTCGTACGGGGCGACGGCCTCCTCGGCCCAGAAGCCGGTCGGGTGCAGGGTGCCGTCGGCCAGCGTCCAGTGGGTGGCGCCGGTGACTACGAAAAGGATCTTCGACATGGTGAGTGCTCCGAGGATGTGGACCCGCGGGCCCGGCGGACGGTTCGGATCGCGGAACCGCTGACGCCTTGTGCTCAGATCGTCGGCGTGGCGATGCCACCGACCGTAGGACGGGTCTCCCCGTTCGTCCTCGTCGCCGCGCCCGTACCGGTCACGTCGTCCAGCGCCCCGGGACGCCGGGCAGCCGCACATCGCCCTCGTCCGCGAACAGCTCCAGGAGGCCGGCCGGGGCTGATGGTCCCGGCCGGCCCTCGCGCGGTTGGCGACGCGGCTACGCGCCCGCGGCCTCCTGCCGGATCCGCTCGAACTGCGCTCCCATGGCCTCGGAGAGGGCCTCGGCGCCGGACAGCGGGCGCACCATGACCGTGAAGTCGTCGATGAGCCCGTCCTCGTCGAGGTGGATGAAGTCGCAGCCGTTGACCTCGCGGTCGCCGACGCGGGTGACGAAGACCAGGGCGTGGTCGCGTCCGTCGGCGCTGCTGATCTCCCGTACGTAGCGGAAGTCCTCGAAGACCCGCATGACGCCCCTGAGGATCGCGGCGGTCATCGCCTTGCCGGGGTACGGGCGGAAGGCGACGGGGCTGGTGAACACGACGTCCTCGGCGAGGAGCGCCTCGACGGCGTCGGGGTCGTTCGCCTCCACGGCCTTGCGGAATGCCTGCATGCGCGCGCTCCATAGTCAATTTGTTGAGTAGGTGCGCCTGAGATTAGTCGCGCTGGTGTTAGCGTGTCCAGATGTCTCTGAAGCACGCGGTCCTCGCGGCCCTCCTGGAGGGCGAGGCGTCGGGATACGACCTGGCCAAGGTGTTCGACGTGGCCGTGGCCAACTTCTGGTCCGCGACCCCGCAGCAGCTCTACCGCGAGCTGGAGCGCCTCGCCGTGGACGGCCTGGTCGAGGCGCGGGTCGTGCCACAGGAACGCAGGCCGAACAAACGCATGTTCACGCTCACCGACGCGGGACGTGCCGCCCTGGACGACTTCGTCGTCGCCCCTCCGAGGCCCACCGCCATCCGCGACGAACTCATGGTCAAGATCCAGGCCTCGGACGGCGCGGACCCGGACGCCGTACGCGCGCTCGTCGAGGAGCGCATGGGGTGGGCGCGCGGCAAACTGGCCCGCTACGAACGTCTTCGGGAGCGGCTCCTGAACGGGCGTGACGAGGACACGTACCTGCGCGACGCCGAACGCATCGGCCCCTACCTGACGTTGATGCGCGGCCGCTCCTTCGAGGAGGAGAACCTCCGGTGGGGCGAGCGCGTCCTGGACATCCTGGCCCGCCGCGCGTCACGTGCCGGCCGCACCTGAACTCCCGTACGGAGAAAGGTGTCTAGCGCAGCCGCATGTAGGTGTGTGCCGGATCGGCGGGTGCGGTGAGCGGGTTGCCGTCGACCACCACATCGGCCCGCTCCCGCGTCCCGTCCTGGGCGAAGTGCTCGTCCTCCGCGGCCATCCACCGGCGCCACAGCGGCAGCGCGTCCTCACCGTCCCGGGCAAGGCCCCTGCGCAGACGCACCGTCCGGCCCGTCTCGACCCATACGGCGCAGGTGAGACGGTCGGCGACGGCGTGGCGCGCGGTCGACACACCTTCGAGGACGACGGTGTGGCCGACGGGAACGTCGTGCCACTCGGCGAGTTCGCGGCGCACCCAGTCGTAGCGCTGGAACCGGCCGGCCACCCCGCTCCCCAGCGGCTGGAGCACCTGCTCCTCGAGGCGGGGCCACCAGCCCAACGGGTCGTCCCACGACGCGAAGTCGTCCGTGTGCACGATCCGCGCGCCGGCGAGTGCTCCGGCCAGGCGCTCGGCGAACGTGCTCTTGCCCGCGCCCGACGGGCCGTCGACGGCGACGAGCCTGACCGGGCCGCACCGCGGCGGCGCCGCCCGGATACGGGTCGCCAGTGCTGTGTACGTCTCAGGGGTGGGTTCCATGAGGGCGCACGATAGCGGCGGTTGTCCGGCGCCGACCGGGATTTTCGTACGCACCACAGGCACCGCACCCACCGGGCGCACCGCACGCGCCGTCCGCACCGCCCGCACCGCCCGCACCCACCTGGTGTCCGCCATGCCGTCTCAGGCGTTCGCCGGCGCGTCCTTCTTGTCGGGGTCCTCGGAAGTGGCCGCGGCCGGAAGGGGGGTGTAGAACACGGACTTGTTCTGCTTGGTGCGCTCGGCCTGCCCGCGGGCGACCAGCGATTCGAGGGTGTTGCGCACGACCGTGCCGCCGGCCTTGCGCTCCGGGTGGGTCTCGGCGAGCGTCGTGGTGACCTCGGCGGCCGAACGCGGCTCGGTGCTCGCGGTGATGAGGTTCAGGACCAGTTCGCGCAGGGTGGGTGAGCCGGGTGTGCGGGGCTGCGTCACGGAGGGCGCCTGCTTCGCGGAGGCCTTCTTGCCGTCGGCCTTCTTCGCGCGCTGCTTGGGTGCCGCACTCTCGCCCTTCGGCTTGCGTGCCTTGGGCAGTTCGACCGGAGGCGCAGCCTGCGGCGTGACCGGTGCTTCCCCGGCCACCGCTGCCGCGCCGCCTTGAGTGGAGAGCGCCTCCCGCATCCCCGCCAGCAGGGTGCGGTCGTGGTCCAGAGTCTGGAGCTGCTCCTGAAGCGCGGCCAACTCGGCGGTGACGCGTTCCTGTTCCTTGGCGTTGCGCTCGAGGTCTGCCTCTACCTGGGCGGAGTACTGGGACTTGAGCGTGTTGCTGTCCGACATGGCTGCCCGCTTCCTGTGCTGTGGGGCTGTGTGTTGGTGCCGAAGGGTACTCACACCGCACACACTTGTGCACGGTCCTTCGGTGCATTGCCCCTACGCGGTGTTGGTGGGGTGACACCGTGTACGGCCGTGCGGGGAGCTTCGAGGGGTGCCGGAAGAGGTGTGTGGAACGCCAACACCCTTATGTGAAATGGGAGTTGACCGTATCGGGTGGACATGGCACCTGTGCGAGGGCCGTCAGGGGTGACATTTGTACCGGTCGGGTGACGACATCTCGCTCTGCCGCGTGCCGCCCGCCGCCGGAGATGCTGAAGTCGGCCGCCGCGCCTGCGGTGACGAGACCCATGGAGGTCATGGTGGCATCGCGAGTGGGAGAACATCCTGTGCCCGAGAGCGGCACGTACGAGATCGATCCGGCGGCGTCGAGCGTGAACTTCCGTACGCGCACCGTCTTCGGGCTGTTCCCGGTGCGGGGCAGCTTCCGGATCACGAGGGGTCGGATCGAGGTGGCCGGACCTGTCGAGAAGTCCACTGTGGACGTCAGGATCGGAGCGGACACGTTCGAGTCGGGTGTGGCGCGCCGCGACGAACACGTCAGGTCGGCCGACTACCTCGATGTGGCCACCCACCCCGAACTCGCGTACCGCGCCGACGGTGTCGAGGTGGGGTCCAACGGGACGGTCCTGACAGGGGAGTTGACCGTCATGGGTGTCAGCCGACGGGTCGACGTCACGGTGGAGAGTGTGGCCGTCGAGGGCCGCCGGCTGTCGGTCGTGGGGTCGGCCGTCGTGGACCGCTACGCCTTCGGCGTGACCACCGCGAAGGGCATGACCGGCCGCCGGCTGACCGTGCGCCTGGACGTCAGGGCGACGCGCTGACCTCCCGTGACGGGTGGTTCCGGGTCACGGGGTGTCGGCCGTGGACGGCCTCGGTGTGTGCGGCATTCCGTTGAGCAGCACCCGCAGGCCCCAGCCCAGGCGGGCCTCGCCCGGCCCGGACAGGAGTTCGTCACTCAGCGCCGCGAGGCGCGGGTGCGTGGTGGCGGACATGTCGCGCAACACGGTGGCCAGTGCGGCCCACTCGCCCTGGGCCTCCTCGTCCTGGTCGCGGGTCGACTGCTCGGCCGCGGTCGAAGTGGCGTACTGCATGAGGGCGTCCACGCCCCAAGCGGCCTGCGCGTCCGGGACGCCACCCTCGGCGAGCAGTACGAGAAGGGCTTCGAGCAGGTCGAGGTAGTGCTCACCGCGGGGCATCGCCACCAGCGCCGACCGGGCCAGACTCGGATGCTCGAACAGCACCGCGGTGTACGAGGACAGGATCCGCACCAGGCGGTCCTGCCAGTCGCCCGGAGCGGTGGCGGGGGAGAGGTC
Source organism: Streptomyces sp. NPDC090032 (assembly GCF_044748025.1). Classification (NCBI taxonomy): domain Bacteria; kingdom Bacillati; phylum Actinomycetota; class Actinomycetes; order Kitasatosporales; family Streptomycetaceae; genus Streptomyces; species Streptomyces sp. NPDC090032. Next base: position 301,230 of record NZ_JBIVFF010000007.1, read on the forward strand.
GACCGCGCCGAGCAGCTCGTCCAGGATGGCCGCGTGCAGCTCGGCGGTGTTGCGCACGTACACGTAGAGCGAGGCCGGGCCTGTGTCGAGCTCCTGCGCCAGACGGCGCATGGTGACGCGCTTGAGGCCCTCGTCGCGCATGATCGCGACCGCGGTCGCGACGATGCCGTCCCGGGTCAGGGCGGGCTTGGCCGGGCGCTCTCGGCGGCTGCGGGGTGCTGCGGGCTGGGGGGACACGGTGTCACCGTAACGATCCGGTTCGTGACGAACAAGTTCGTCACGAACCTGTTCCCGCGCCTTCCGCCCGCTCGCCGAATGACGCGAACATGTCGAGCAGGCCCTGGGGTGCGTCGGAGTGGAAGATGACGTCGAGGTTGGCGGCGGACTCGGCCGCGGCCTGCTCGCTGCGGGGGAAGAGCGCCTCCTCGTAGACGGCGAGTGCCTTCTCGGTCTCTCCGGGGTGCGCCAGGATCGCGGCGGCCAGCTCCGCGCCGTCGAGCATCGCCAGGTTGGCGCCCTCGCCGGCGAACGGTGACATCAGGTGGGCGGCGTCGCCGACCAGGGTCACGCCCGGGACCCGGTCCCACCGGTGTCCGACGGGCAGGGCATGGATGGGCCGCGGGACGAGTGCTCCGTCGGCGTCGCGGATGAGCCCGCGCAGCCGCTCGTCCCACTCGTCGAAGGACGTGAGGATACGAGCCTTGGCCGCCTCGGTGTCGGTGAAGTCGACGCCGCTGGTGGTGAACCAGTCGGCGGGCACCTTCAGCGCGCAGTAGATGTGCAGCCGGCCGTCGCTCTCCCGGTGGGCGAGGAAGCCCTTCTCGTCCCCGAGCGCGAACAGCGATCCGCCGCCGACGACAGCCGCGCTCTCCGGGTGCCGGGTGTCCGCGTCGTCGAGGTACGCCTCGACGAACGAGATGCCGCAGTAGGCGGGGCGTGCGGCGGAGAGCAGCGGGCGGATCTTGGACCAGGCGCCGTCGGCGCCGACGAGCAGATCGGTGGTGAAGCTCTCGCCGGACGCGAGGGTCACCTCGTGGCGGCCCCCGGTCAGCGGGCGGACGCCGGTGGCCTTGGCGCCCCAGCGGACGGTGCCCTCGGGCAGCGAGGCGAGCAGCATGTCGCGCAGGTCGTGCCGGCTGACCTCCGGCCGGCCGTCCGTGCCGCCGTCGTCGCTCTCCTCCATGCGCACGGCGCCGTGCCGGTCGATGACCCGCATGGCCTCGCCGCCCGGGTGGATGGCGGCGAGGAACTCCTCGTAGAGGCCCGCGGCGCGCAGTGCGGCCTGGCCGGACTCCACGTGCATGTCGAGCATGCCGCCCTGGGGGCGGGCGGCCGCCGAGGCCTCCAGGTCGTAGACGGCCGCATCGACGCCGCCGAGGTGCAGAACGCGTGCCAGGACGAGGCCGCCGAGGCCTCCTCCGACGATCGCGACGGGGTGGTGGGTGGTGGCCATGGCGTGCTCCTTCGGGTGGGGGTGGCGCCCGCCGTTCCGGGGGCCTCGCCTCGACCGTAACGAACATGTTCGTTACGAACAAGTTTTTACCGAACATGTTCGTGAAATCTCGCGGCGAGCCGGGCCCGGGGGATTACGAAACGTCCCGGCCGCGCCTCGCATAAGCTGCGGCGATGAGCATTCTTGATGACGCCCGCCCGGGTATGAACCCCGAGATCCGGCCGCAGGACGACCTGTTCGGCCACGTCAACGGCCACTGGCTGGACACCGAGCCGATCCCCGAGGACCGCTCGAGCTGGGGCCCCTTCGTGCAGCTCGCCGACACCGCCGAGGAGCAGGTCAAGGCGATCATCGAGGACCTCGCGGCGGGAGCCGACGCGGCCTCGGCCGACACCGGCGAGGCGCGCAAGATCGCCGCGCTCTACGCCTCCTTCATGGACGAGCAGGCCATCGAGGCGCTCGGGCTCGCCCCGGTGCGCCCGCTGATCGACGAGGTCGCCACCATCACCGACCTCCGGGGCCTCGCGTCGTTCCTCGGCAGCTTCGAGCGCGTCGGCGGCTCCGGCCTCTTCGGGTCGTACGTCGACACCGACGACCGCAACTCCGACCGCTACCTCGTCAACGTCGTACAGGGCGGCCTCGGCCTGCCCGACGAGTCGTACTACCGGGACGACAAGTTCGCCGAGATCCGCGACAAGTACGTCACCTACCTCGCCGATCTCCTGAAGCTCGCCCAGCACGCCGACCCCGCGGCCGCCGCGCGGACGGTCCTCGCCATCGAGACCAAGCTGGCCGCGGGCCACTGGGAGCGGGCCGAGACCCGTGACGTGCAGAAGACGTACAACCTCACCGCGCTGGACGAACTCAAGGCCCTGGCGCCGGAGTTCGACTGGCACGCCTACACCGTCGGCATCGGCGGCACCGACGTGACCATCGCCGAGACCTGCGTCCGGCAGCCGTCGTACTTCGCGCACCTCTCCCAGGTCCTGACCGAGTTCCCCATCGAGCAGTGGCGCGACTGGCTGCTGGTGCGCGTGCTGCGCGCCTCGGCGCCGTACCTCTCGGACGCGTTCGTGCAGAACAACTTCGACTTCTACGGGCGCACGCTCAACGGCACCCCGGAGCTGCGCGCCCGCTGGAAGCGCGCCGTCGCCCTCGTCGAGGGCGCGATGGGCGAGGCCGTCGGGAAGGAGTACGTGGCCCGGCACTTCCCGCCGGCGTCCAAGGCGATGATGGACGAGCTCGTCGCCAACCTCCTTGAGGCCTACCGCCAGTCGATCGCCCAGCTCGACTGGATGACCGACGAGACGAAGGAGCGGGCGTACGAGAAGCTCGCCACGTTCCGTCCCAAGATCGGCTACCCGGACAAGTTCCGCGACTACTCCAAGCTCCAGGTCACCACGGACGACCTGCTCGCCAACGCGCAGGCGGCCGCCGCGTTCGAGACGGACCGCGAGCTCGCCAAGATCGGCTCGCCGGTCGACCGTGACGAGTGGTTCATGCTGCCGCAGACGGTGAACGCGTACTACAACCCGGGCACGAACGAGATCTGCTTCCCCGCGGGCATCCTGCAGAAGCCGTTCTTCGCGCCGGACGCCGACCCGGCGGAGAACTACGGCGGCATCGGTTCCGTGATCGGCCACGAGATCGGCCACGGCTTCGACGACCAGGGCGCCCAGTACGACGGCGCGGGCAACCTCAACGACTGGTGGACCGCCTCCGACAAGACGGCCTTCGAGGCCAAGTCGAAGGCTCTCATCGAGCAGTACGACGGCTTCTCGCCGCGCAACCTGCCCGGCGAGACCGTCAACGGCGCGCTCACCGTCGGCGAGAACATCGGCGACCTCGGCGGCCTGACCATCGGCCACAAGGCGTACGTCATCTCGCTCGGCGACACCCCGTCGCCGGAGCACGAGGCCACCACCGGCTCCCAGCGGCTCTTCCTCAACTGGGCGTACTGCTGGCGCACCAAGCGGCGCAAGGAGCAGGAGCAGCAGTACCTGACGATCGACCCGCACTCGCCGCCGGAGTTCCGCGCGAACATCGTGCGCAACCTCGACGAGTTCCACGACGCGTTCAGCACGTCGGACAGCGACGGCCTGTGGCTCGACCCGGCCGACCGCGTGCGCATCTGGTAGCACGCCGACGACGCGTGGCCCGTACTTTCCAGGAGGTCTTCCTGGAAAGTACGGGCCACGGCTGGTTCAGGACGCGGTGACGCCGAAGTCGGCGTGCAGTCTGCGCGTGTGGTCCGCCACCCGTACGGGCCCGGTGAGCGTCACCTTCGCGGTCAGCCGGAGGTCGGCGCTGGACGCGCCGAGCCGCAGCTCCACCTCGCCCGGTTCGACGATCCGCCGCCCGTCCCGCCCGGTGAACGACGCGAGGTCCGCCGGCACCGTCACCCGGACCCGCGCGGCCTGCCCGGGAATGAGCGCCAGGCGCACGAACCCGATCAGCCGCTGGACGGGCTGCACGACCGAGGCGACCGGATCGTGCAGATAGAGCTGCACGACCTCGCTGCCGGCCCGGTCGCCCGAGTTCCTTACGGTGAAGGCGAGTTGGACCTCGCCGTCCGTCCCGACCGTCGACTGGTCCACTGTGAGGTCGGACCAGTCGAACGAGGTGTACGTCAGGCCGTGACCGAAGGCGAACGCCGGCGTCGGGTCGATGTTCGACACCCCGTTGACGTGCCCGAGCCGCGCTGCCAGATACGTGGACGGCTGCGCGCCCGGCGCGTTCGGGACGCTGACGGGCAGCCGTCCCGCCGGGGCGACCCGCCCGCTGAGCACACCGGCGAGGGCGGGCGTGCCCTCCTCGCCGGGGAAGAACGACTGGACGACGGCGGCCGACTCCCGTACCGCACGCCCGAGCGCGTACGGACGCCCCGCCAGGAGTGTCAGCACGACCGGTGTGCCGGTGTCCAGGAGCGTGTTCAGGAGCTGCTCCTGCATGCCCGGCAGCGCGAGCGTGGCGGCGTCGCAGCCCTCGCCGCTGGTGCCCCGGCCGAAGAGCCCGGCGCGGTCGCCCAGTGCGAGGACGACGACATCGGCGCCACGGGCCAGCTCCACGGCCTCGGCGAAGCCGTCGGTGCCGGTGTCGTCGATGCCGCACCCGAGAGCCGTGACGACATCGCTGTCCGGGAACTCGGCCCTCAACGACTCCACCAAGGTGGGCAGTTCGATGCCGGCCGCAACCTCGGGATGCTGTTGACCCACGTGCACCGGGAACGCGTAGCAGCCCAGGACGGCCGTCGCGGTGTCGGCGGTCGGGCCGACGACCGCGATCCTGGCGGGCCGCGCCAGGGGGAGTGTGCCGTCGTTGCGGAGCAGGACGACGGCCTGCTCGGCGATCTCCCGGGCGAGGGCCCGGCGGTCCGCCGTGTCGAGGGCCACCGTGCCGCGCAGCGCCTGCGGATCCCCGAGGTCGGCACCGGCCAGTGCTTGCGGCACCGCGTCCCAGCCGGTGTCGAGAAGCCCCAGCTGAGCCTTCTGCACGAGCACACGGCGTAGCGCGCGGTCCACCACGACCTCGGACACCGTCCCGTCCGCGACCGCGTCGAGGAGCGGCTGCCCGAACGCCTTGACGGTGGGCAGTTCCACGTCCACCCCGGCGCCCAGCGCGGCCCCGGCCGCCTCACCCCAGGTGGCGGCGACACCATGCAGGGTCTTGAGGAACCCGACGCCGAAGTAGTCCGCCACCACCGTCCCGGTGAAGCCCCAGGCGTCCCGCAACAGCCCGGTGAGCAACTGCTCGTCGGCTGCCGACGGGACACCGTCCGTGTCGGTGTAGGCGTGCATCACCGAGCGGGCGCCACCCTCGCGCAGCGCCATCTCGAACGGCGGCAGCATCACGTCGGCGCGCTCCCTGGGCCCCATGCCGACGGGCGCGAGGTTGCGGCCCGCACGGGAGGCGGAATAGCCCACGAAATGCTTCAAGGTGGCGACGATCCCGGCGGACTCCAGGCCCTGGACGTAGGCGGTGCCGAGGGTTCCGACGAGGTACGGATCCTCGCCCATGGTCTCCTCGACGCGGCCCCACCGCGCGTCGCGCACGACGTCGAGTACGGGGGCGAGGCCCTGGTGCACACCTACCGAGCGCATGTCCTCCCCGATGGCCCGGGCCATGCGCCGTACCAGCGCGGGATCGAACGTCGCGCCCCACGACAGCGGGACGGGATAGGCGGTCGCGCCCCAGGTGGCGAAGCCCGCGAGGCACTCCTCATGGGCGACGGCCGGGATGCCGAAGCGGTTGCCCGCGGCGATGCGGCGCTGGGTGCGCAGCAGCGACAGCGCGCCGAGAGCGGGGTCGACGGGGGCCGTGCCGAAGGGCCTGGTGAGCTGCCCGAGACCGTGCGGCAGCAGCGCGTCGAGGTCGACCGCCTCCTCCATCTCGTGCTGGTGCGGGGCGACTTCGCCCCCCTCGTCGGACGCCCCGACCCAGACGCCGAACAGCTGGGCGACCTTCTCCTGGAGGGTCATCTCGGCGATGAGGACGTCGGCGCGCGTCTCGTGGTCGAGGGTCGTGTCGCGCCACAGGGGTGTGGTGGATTCTGTCGTTACGGCCACGTTGTGGGTCACTTTCCTCCCACGCCCATGAGCCCCTGGACCAGGGTGCGCCGGGCGAACAGGTAGACGAGCAGGACGGGCACCATGGACAGGACCACGGCGGCCAGCAGCCCCGGGACGTTGATGCCGTACTGGGTGCGGAAGTTGTAGAGCCCCAAGGTGATCACCTTGGTGGAGTCGGACTGCGTGAGCACCAGGGGGAACAGGAAGCCGTTCCACGCCTGGAGGGCGGAGAAGACCGCGATCGTCGAGAGCCCGCCCCGTGACAGGGGGAGCACGAGCTGGCCGAACACCCGCCACGAGGAGGCGCCGTCGATGGCCATCGCCTCGTACAGATCCGGGGTGATGTCGCGCATCACACCGGTCAGGACCAGGGCGCACATGGGAAGCGAGAAGGCCGCGGTCGGCAGGATGACGCCGATGAGGTTGTCGTAGAGCCCCGCCTTGCTGATGACGTAGAACATCGGCACGATCACCGCCTGCGCGGGGATGGCGAGGCCGAGCAGGAAGAGGCGGAAGACGGCGGTCGTGACGCGGCCCCGGCTGCGGACGATGGTGTACGACAGCGGCGGTACCACCACGAGGACGATGGCGACCACGCACACGGTCACGATCACGGTGTTGAGGAAGTACCGGCCGAAGCCTGTGGAGAAGTCGTCGATGTAGTTCCGCAGCGTGAAGTGCCGCGGCAGGCTCAGCGGACCGCTCGCGCCGTAGTCCGCGCGGGACTGCACGGACGCCGAGACCAGGACGTAGAGCGGTGCGCCGACGACGAGCAGCCAGACCACGGAGCCCAGGCCGGCCAGGTAGTTGGGGCGTTGCTTGCTCACAGGCCCTCCACCGAGCTGCGCATCTTGTCGTAGCCCGAGACCCGTACGACGACGAGCGAGATGACCGTCGCGACCACCACCAGGAGCAGCGCGATGGCCGAGCCCGCGCCGAAGTCGAAGCTCTTGAAGGCCTTTTGGTACATGTAGTAGGCGCTGATGGTGGTGTCCGTGCCGGGGCCGCCCTGGGTCAGGATCAGGACCGTGTCGAACGTGGTGAGGCCGCCGACGACCATCAGGATCATCGACGTGATCATGGTGTTGCGCAGTTGCGGCAGCGTGATGTGGAAGAACTGGCGCACCGTGCCCGCACCGTCGATCTGGGCTGCCTGGTAGAGGACTTGAGGGATGGCCCGCGCCGCGCCCTGGTAGATCAGGGTGTGGAACGGGGTGAACTGCCAGGCCCCCACGAAGACCAGCACCCCGATGGCCCCGCTCTGCATGCCGAGCAGATTGCCGTCGCCGAACAGCCACTTGGCCTGCGACGGCACACCGAAGTTGGGGTCGAGTAGCGTGCGCCACAGGACGGAGACCGCGGTGGCGGACAACAGCAGCGGGATGAAGTAGATCGCCGACAGGACGGCGCGGTTGCGCTGGCGGCCCGCCGCCCAGACGCCGAGCAGGATGCTCAGGGGTGTCTGGACGAGCACGCCCAGGACGGTGATCAGCACGCTCAGCCAGAGGCTGTTGAGCATCACCGGGTCGTCGAAGAGCTTGGTCCAGTTGTCGAGCCCGGCGAACCGGGGTGCGCCCAGACCGTTCCAGCTCGTGAAGGACAGCACGGCGACCAGGACGAGCGGGACGACGGCGAACAGGACGAAGAACGCGGTGGCGGGCAGCGCCCAGGCGAAACCCGGGCGGCCCACGCCGCCCGCACGCCCCCTGGCGGGCCGTCGTTCGGCCACGACCGCGGCCTTGGTGACGGTGGTGGTCATCTCGGCACCCGGTCTCACGCGGTGGGCAAGGCCTGCATGGCCTTGATGAAGCCGTCGGTGTCGAGCCCGCCGTTGAAGAACTGCTGGACCGCCTGGTGCATGGGTGTCGAGGCGGACTGGGGGTAGGCCTGGTCCCACGAGAGCTGGAACGAGGGGGCCTTCTTCACGAGGTCGAACTGGTACTTCGAGTACGCCGGGCTCGCGGAGGAGCCGAGGAACTTCTCCGTGTTGGTCGTGGTCGGCAGGTTGCCGATGCCCAGCTGCGCCTTCACGAACTCGTCGGAGTACTGGAGCTTCAGGAACTCCGCGACGGCCTCAGGATGCTTCGTCTTCTTCATCACGGAGTAGAAGTTGTTGGTGTTGCCGACGAGGTTGCCGGCGTCGCCCGTGCCGCCCGCGACCGTCGGGAACGAGGAGTAGCCGAGGTCCTTCTTGGCGAAGGCGGGGTGGGAGTCCTGCTGGGTCGAGAACTCCCAGGAACCCATGAGTTCGAAGCCGGCCTTGCCGGTGGCGAGCAGCGTCGGCGAGCCCTGGTCGGTGAACTTGACCGAGTCGTAGTTGGTGCCGAAGGCACCCGCGTCGACGAGCTGCCTGATCATGCCCAGGGCCTTCTTGCTGCCCGCGCTCTCCCAGGCGCTCTTGTCACCGCCGAGTGCCTTCTGGAACACCTCCGGGCCGGCGACACGGTCGTAGAGGTACTCGAACCACATCAGAGTCGGCCACTGGTCGCCGCCGCCGAGCGCGATCGGGGTGACGCCCTTGGCCTTGAGCGACTTGACCGCGCCGAGCAGGTCGTCCCAGGTCTTCGGCGGCGTGACACCGGCTTCGGCGAGGACCTTCTTGTTGTTGAAGAGCAGCACGGGCTGCGTGCCGCGCATCGGGACGCCGTAGGGCTTCCCGTTCACCGACGCGCTGTCGAAGACCGACGGCAGGAAGCTGGACTTGAGGGCCGGGTCGTCCTTGATGAAGCCGTCGAGCGGCAGCAGGAGGTCGGCGTCGACGAAGGGCTTGATGCTGCCACCGCCCCAGTTGAAGAAGACGTCCGGGGCCTGCGGGGTGCTGATGATGGTCTGGAGCTTCTGCTGGTAGTCGGCGCCGGGGATGGTGTCCAGGACCGCCTTGACCTTCGACGTCTTGTTGAAGGTGGCGACGAGCTGCTTCTCGACCTTGTTGGCAGCGTCCCCGTACACCAGCACGTGGATCTTGTCGGAGTCCCCGCCGCCTGCCGAGTCGGAGGAACCGCCGCCGCAGGCCGACAGGGTCAGACCGAGAGTGAGCGCCACACCTCCGGCGATGGCGCGTGAGATCCGTGCAGGTGTCTTCATCTTCGAGACCTCTCGAAAGTGTCGGTCAAGACAGCGAAATATGCTGGGCGGTGTGACGCTAAGGCGCTCCGAGGGGGCGGTCAACCCTCGGCGTACGGGTTTCCGAAGCGTTATCGGTTCGGGCGCCTGGCGCAGGTCGGGCCTTGCGGCAAAAGGGCGCGACGGCGAGACGACCCTGGTTCGGGCCGCCGAGGAGGGTGCGGGCAGCGGGCTCCGACAGTTTCGAAGACCGCACCGCGGAGCGGGAGGACTGTGGAGCGTCGCGGCGAGGAGGCGGGAGGGGCGAGGGCTACCGCACGGTGGGCGCCGCTGTGCTGTTCCGTACGACAAGACGGGTCGCCAGGTCCATGCGCAGCGTCGGGGGCTTCCTGCCCCGCGCCAGGTCGAGCGTCAGTCGTGCCGCCGCCTCGGCCATCTCGACCAGGGGCTGGCGGACGGTGGTCAGCGGCGGCCCGACCCAGCGGGCCAGCGGCAGATCGTCGAAGCCCACGACGCTGAGGTCGTCCGGAATCCGCAGGCCCAGTTCGCGGGCCGCCTCGTAGAGGCCCAGCGCCTGGAGGTCGTTTCCGGCGAACACCGCGGTCGGCCGGTCCGGCAGGCCGAGCAGTTCGAGACCGGCCGCGTGGCCGGACTCGTGGTGGAAGGTCCCCTCGCGGATCAGCGCGGGATCGAAGGCGACCCCGGCCGTCTCCAGGGCCGCCCGGTAGCCGTCGATCCGGGCCCGGCTGCACATCATCCCGGTCGGTCCTGCGATCACACCGATCCGGCGATGCCCCAGCTCCAGCAGGTGCCGTGTGGCGGCGAGCCCGCCCTGCCAGTTCGTGGCGCCGATCGCGGGCACGTCCTCGCCGGGGTCGCCGGCCGGGTCCATCACCACGAACGGGATGTCGCGGCTGGTGAGCTGTGCCCGCTGGGCGGCGTCGAGCCCGGACAGCACGAGGATCACGCCGGTGGGGCGGCGGGCGAGGACCCCGTCGACCCAGGACTGTCCGATGCTGAGCTGCCCGGCGTGCTCGGACAGGACCAGGCTGAGCCCCTCCTCGCGGGCGACGTTCTCGACCCCGCGGATCACCTCCATCGACCAGGAGCTGTCCAGCTCGTGGAAGACCAGTTCGAGGAGGGGGATGGCCGGGGTGTTGGCCCTGCGGCGCTGGTAGCCGTGGCGGCGGAGTAGTGCCTCGACCCGCTCGCGGGTCGCCGGAGCCACATCGGCCCGGCCGTTGAGGACCTTCGAAACAGTCGGAGCGGAGACTCCCGCTTCGCGGGCGATCTCGGCAAGCGTCGCCGTGCCGGCCTCGGGGGCCTCTTTGGACGCCGGTGTCTGCTTCTTCTGCACCGCTGAGGAGTTCACGGTACGGATCGTAACTTCTTGGGGGTGCGGCAGGGCAAGGGGATCGGCGCACCATGGCGCCTTGACGCACCAGCAAGATCCTTCTAGTTTTTCGCAACATGCGGCTACAGTGCCGAAATAGTTGAACGCGAACCGTGATCTTCGAACCCTCTGAGAACGGACATGCGGATGCCCGCGACCGACACACCACTGCGGAACTGGGCGGGAAACGTCACCTTCGCCCCGGCGCGGGTCCACCGTCCGACGTCGGAGGCCGACCTGAGCCGGACCGTCGCCTCCGCCGAGAAGGTACGGGTCCTCGGCAGCGGACACTCGTTCAACCGCATCGCGGACACGGACGGCGACCTGGTGCTCCTTGACGGGCTCACGCGCCGGGTGCGGGTGTCCGAGGACCGTGCCACCGTGACCGTCTCGGCGGGCATGCGGTACGCGGAGGTCGCCTCGGCACTCCAGGCCCAGGGTCTCGCTCTCGCCAACCTCGCCTCGCTGCCACACATCTCGGTCGCGGGATCCTGCGCCACCGGCACGCACGGTTCAGGAGACTCGCTGCGTGGTCTGGCCACCGCAGTGACCGGGATCGAGCTCATCGGCCCCGACGGCACGCGGACGACGCTGGACCGTGCGTCCGATCCGGACCGATTCCCCGGAGCCGTCGTGAACCTGGGCGCGCTCGGCGTCGTCGTCGCCATGACACTCGCCGTGGAGCCCGCCTTCGACGTCGCCCAATGGGTGTACGACGACGTGCCGCTGGACCGGATCGCTGCGGACTTCGACGCCGTGTTCGGCGCCGCGTACAGCGTCAGCGCGTTCACCGACTGGCGCGCGGACACCGCCACGGTGTGGCTGAAGCGCCGCACCGACCGGCTGCCGAGTGGCGCCCCGGGGGAGAAGTGGATGGGCGGCCGGCTCGCCGACGGCCCACGCCACCCGGTCCCCGGCATGCCTCCGGCGTCCTGCACCGGGCAACTCGGCGTCCCCGGACCGTGGCACGAGCGCCTGCCGCACTTCCGGCCGGAGTTCACCCCGAGCAACGGCGAAGAGCTGCAGTCCGAACTGCTGCTGCCGCGCGAGGCCGCGGCCGACGCCATGTCGGCTCTGCGTGCGCTCGGAGACCGGATCGCCCCGGTGCTCCTCGTCTCGGAGATCCGCACGGTCGCCGCGGACGACCTGTGGCTCAGCCCGAGCCACGGCCGCGCATCCGTCGCCTTGCACTTCACGTGGGCGCCCCGCCCCGACGACGTACTCCCTGTCCTCGGTGCCGTCGAGGAGCGGCTGCTGCCGCTCGGGGCACGCCCCCACTGGGGGAAAGTGACGACGGCAGCCCCCGGCAGCGTCGCCGCGCTCTACGAACGCGCCCCCGACTTCCAGCGGCTACGACAAGAGCTGGACCCGGCAGGGAAGTTCAGCAACGCCTTCGTGACGGAACTCCTCGCCGGTCACTGAACGTGATCCCGTGCGCAGTGCCGCTGGGCTGGTCCGTTCGGCGGCGCCCGGGTCGCTGCGCTCCGGGGCCGAACCTAGCGTTCCCATGGACAGGGGGTATTTCTGTCTGGAGGGTTCACTGTGCGTTCCGTAAGTCTGGCTTCCGCAGCACTGCTCGGCGCCGCCGCGCTCATGTCCGTGACCGCACCGGCGTCCGTGGCGGACGACGCTGTGGACACCACCCCCCTCGTTGATGCCGGTGGTACTGCGCCGCTTGATGCCGACGGCACCGCGCCCCTCGCTGCCGATGGCACCGCGCCGCTTGACGTCGGCGGCACCACCCCCCTCGACGGTGGCGACCCCGCGCCCACTCACGAATCCGACAGTGGCGTCCGCTCCGACAGCGGTACCGACCTCGGTAGCGGTGGTCGTACGGATGGTGGTGGCGCCGGTGGTCGTACGGATGGTGGTGGCACCGACGGCCGTACGGACGGTGGCACCGGTGGCCGTACGGATGGTGGTGGCGCCGGTGGTCGTACGGACGGTGGCGGTACCGGCGGTCGCACAGACGGTGGCGGTACCGCTGGTCGCACAGACGGTGGCGGTACCGCTGGTCGCACAGACGGTGGTGGCACCGGTGGTCGTAAAGACGGTGGTGGCACGGGCGGTCATACGGATGGTGGTGGCACCGGCGGTCGTACAGACGGTGGTGCCCCTCCCGACTCGCCCTCCGTGCCGCGGGGCGTAGAAGCCGGAGCCGGCGGCAGCCTCTTCCAGCTCGACACCGTGCAGCTCGTGGCGGGCACCGCGCTGGTGGCCGGTGCCTTGGGCGGCGCGGGTGTGTACGCCGCAAGGCGCCGCTCCGGCTCGCAGGACTGAGACGGGCCGCTCAGGCCCGTGCGCGCACCGCTGAAGACCTCTGCCGCGCCGGGGTCGCACGTTCGCGTGCGGTCCTCGCTGCCGCGCTCACCGAGCCGTGGTGCACCGGGCCGTGCCCGGGCAGCAGCATGTCGCCCGCGAGTTTCTCGTACACGCTCAGAGAGTCGCGGGTGCGCTCGCGGTCCGTGTCGAACATGGCCGGCAGAAGCCCCGGCCCCCGCGTGCGCGAGGTGGGGTGGCCGGTGACCAGGCCGTCGCCGGAGATGACGATGCCCGCGCCGGGGAGGTGGTAGGCGCAGTGGCCCGCGGTGTGGCCGGGGGTGTGAACCGGGACGGGGTGACCCGGCAGGTCGAGGGCACCTTGAGCGGGAAACGGCTGGGGCTCCTCGACACGGACGTCCCTCGTCCCGCCGGAGCGCAGGGCATGCACGGCCCAGGGCAGGACGCCGGGGCGCCAGCTGTTGCGCAGGACCTGGCCGACCGAGACCTGGTGCAGGAACTCGCGGCGGGCGTGCGGGACTTCGGCCTCGTGTGCGTACACCGGGGCGCCGAAGGAGCGGCTGAGGTACTCGGCGGACCCGAGGTGGTCGTTGTGCGCGTGGGTGAGCAGGATCGCCGTGACGGCCTCGGGGGAGTGGCCCGTATCGGCCAGTGACTCCAGGACCTGCTGCCGGTCGCCGGGGTAGCCGCAGTCGATGAGCGTGACGGCGTCGCCCTCGCTCAGGATGACCCAGTTCGTGTTGCTGCCGTGCACCAGATGAACGCCGGTGGCGGCGTGAACGAGGGCGTCTTCGCGCATGACGGACCGCATCTCTTGAGGTGTGCCACTGGGGCCGGGAAGCGTGGGGGAGCTGGGGGTACCGCGGTGACCGCCCTGCTGCAGCGGTCGCAGGCAGGGTAGTTGATCGCCTCTCCGTCCGGCGGATGTCTTCGATGAGGGCGTCGGGCAGCCGATGAGTGCAGCATCCCTTGACAGTCATCCGATGAATTTATAGCTTCCGTGGCCAGACGCTCCACAATTGAGCCAACTGTCCATCAAACGTTGGATGTTCGGTCCGTAGATCGATGGTCAATCCCGACCTGCCCGGCCTCAGGAGTCCCCGTGCGTACCGTCCCAGGTTTCCGCAAGAGTCGAAGATCTCCGTTCCCCGGTCTGCTCGCCGCGTCGGTGGCCGTCACGTTGGGCCTCGGCGCCGCCACCGCGCCCACCGCGTCGGCAGCCGCGGGTGGCGGCAAGACCGTCACCCTCCACGTGGCGCCCACCGGCGACGATCACGCCAACGGCTCGGCGGCCAGGCCGTTCCGCACAGTGGAGCGCGCCCAGGAAGCCGCTCGCAAGGAGGTGCGCAAGCACCGGGCGCGACCCGTCGACGTCGTGGTGCACGCGGGCACCTACCGGCTGGACCACACCCTGACGTTCGGCCCGGAAGACTCCGGCACGGACCGCGCCCCGGTCCGCTACCTCGCCGCACCCGGTGAACGCGTCGTCATCAGCGGCGGCCGATCCCTGCGGCCTCAGTGGACCTCGTACAACGACACCGTCAAGGTCGCCGACGTAGGCGCGGGTCTGGACTTCGACGGTCTCTTCCTGGACGGGGAACGCCAGGTTCTCGCCCGCTACCCCGACTACGACCCCAAGACCGCGATCCTGGGTGGCTACGCTGCGGACGCCATCTCGGCGCAGCGTGTCGCCCGCTGGAAGAACCCCACCACCGCGCTCGTACGCGGCCTGCACCAGGGGGAGTGGGGCGGCAACTCCTATCGGGTCACCGGGCTGAAGGCCGACGGCACCCCGCAACTCGACTGGGTGGGCGACAACAACCGCGGCAGCGGCCTGCACACCACGTACCGCATGGTGGAGAACGTCTTCGAGGAGCTCGACGCCCCCGGCGAGTGGTTCTACGACAAACCAGCGGGGAAGCTCTACTTCTTCCCTCCGAAGGGCGCCGATCTCGCCTCGTCGCACGTCGAGACCGCCGAACTCGACGAACTCATCAGGGTGCAGGGACGCGGACCGGACGACGCCGTGCACGATCTGAGCTTCTCCGGCTTCACGTTCGCCCGCACCCACCGCACCCTGTTCGACCAGCCGTACGAGAAGCTCCAGCTCGGCGACTGGGCGATCGCGCGCGCCGCGGCGGTCCACCTCAAGAACACCGAGAACGTCGCCGTGCGCGACTCGCTCTTCGACCAGGTCGGCGGCAACGCCCTCTTCGTCGACGGCTACAACAGCGAAGACACCGTCTCCGGCAACGAGTTCAGCCACTCGGGCGCCTCCGACGTCGCCGTGGTGGGTAACCGCGACGCGGTACGCGAGCCGTCCACCTGGGACAGCATGCGCAAGACCATCACGGACATCGCACCCGGCCCGAAGTCCGAGAACTACCCGCGCGACATCCGCATCAGCGACAACTACATGCATGACAACGGGCAGTTCGAGAAGCAGACCTCCGGCGTGCAGATCTCGATGAGCCGGCGCGTCACCGTCGACGGCAACACGATCCACGACGGACCACGCGCCTGCGTCGACATCAACGACGGCACCTGGGGCGGGCACGTCATCGAGAACAACGACATCTTCAACTGCGTCAAGGAGACCTCCGACCATGGGCCGATCAACTCCTGGGGCCGCGACAGGTTCTGGCCGCTGACCGCCGACGACGCGACGAAGAAGTCGTACGCGAAGCTCGACGCGATGGACACCACCGTCATCCGGCACAACCGGATCCGCCACTCCTCGCACTGGGACATCGACCTCGACGACGGCAGCTCGAACTACCTCATCGAGGACAACCTCCTCCTCAACGGCGGGGTGAAGCTCCGTGAGGGCTTCCACCGGACCGTGCGCAACAACGTCTTCGTCAACGGCGGCGCCCACTTCCACGTCTGGTACGCGGACAGCGGCGACACGGTGGAGAAGAACATCTTCGTCACCGGCACCCCGTACAGCCTGATCCAGGCCGACATGGCGAAGAGCAGGCCGACCGTCGACAACAACCTGTTCTGGAACAACGGCAGGCCGGTCACCGGCGTGACCGACGCGTGGCGCGCCCTCGGCCTCGACAGGCACTCGGTGACGGCCGACCCCGCGTTCACCGGAGCCTCGCCCTTCACCGACCCGAAGAAGCTCGACTACACGCTCCAGGCGGACTCCCCGGCCCGAGCCCTCGGCTTCCGTCCCTTCGCGATGGACGGCTTCGGGAAGGCCGGCAGTCCCACGCCGCCCCCGCTCGAATGGGTCGACGACACCCCCACCGACACGCTCGATGCGTTCCAGGAGCCGCTGCTGGGAGCATCGGTGACACGTATCTACTCCGACGCGGTCAAGTCGGCGACGGGTCTGACCGACTATGACGGTCTGTATGTGCCCACCGTCCCCACCACGTCGGAGGCATACCGGCAGGGTCTGCGCACGAACGACGTCATCCGGGAGATCGACGGCAAGAAGGTCACCGGCCGCGACAGCTTCTGGAGCGTCTACAACCGCTCGGCCCCGGGCGCCGACGTCCCGCTGACGATCTGGCGCAGCCAGGCCTCCAGCCAACTCACTGTCCATAAGCCCGAGTCGGGCGAACAGATCAACAACACGTCCGGGGTCGTGTACGGCGGCTCGGGCTGGGACTGGAAGAACGCCTCGCGCGGCGGCGCGGGCGGCTGGGCCGACGACGTGCACGCCACACAGAACAAGGGCGACTCCTTCGAGCTCACCTTCAACGGCACGGCGATCGACGTCATCACCCAGATCAACAGCGACGAGGGGCAGGTCGACCTGTACGTGGACGGACAGCCGGTGGGCACGATCGACAACTCGAGCCCCACTCGGCAGCATCAGCAGACCGTGTTCACCAAGTCGGGCCTGACGCCGGGCGAACACACCATCAAGGGCGTGATGAAGACGGGCGCCTATCTGATCGTGGACAGCTTCAAGGTCCGCTAGCCGACGTCGGGGGTCCGGTCTGCCCTCCGGGCGGGAGCCGCGTCCTCGTCGAACAGGGGGAACAGCCGCGCCGCGGCCGCGACTGCCACGGTGTCCGCCGGGCGCGTCGCGGCCGCGTCGTGACGCGCCTGGAACTCTGTCATCAACTGGCGTATGGACGCGGCCAGCTGGGCCGTCTCTTCGGGGCTGAGGCGCAGCACGGCGCTGAACGACTCGTCGTGACGCCACGCCGCCGGTGCCTGTTCCAGGTGAGCAAGTCGGTGCCGGTAGCTCTCGTCCAGGCCGTGGGTCGGCGCGGTGAACTCCACCGGGCCGGCCTGGTCCGTCAGGTGGGCGGACTCCCAGCGCAACTGCCACGGACGGGCCCGTCCGTCCGTGGGCGGCGCCTCCTCGATGAGGCCGTAGCGCGCGAGCTGGCGCAGATGGAACGAGCAGAGCCCGGAGCTGTGGCCGAGGCGGGCGGCGGCCTCGGTGGACGTGACCGTGCCGACCTCGGCGAGCAGGTCGAGGAGTGCGATCCGGACCGGATGGTCGGGCAGGGGGCGGCGTGCTCCGTGCGGCGGGATCCACGGGCCGGAGCCGACGGCAGGGCCGGGGCGGTTGGGGGCTGTGGATCGTTCCTTGTCGCTCATTTTGCAAAGAGTGCTACTTTGCAAAGCAGTTGGTCAAGTCGGTCAGGTCTGCCGGGCCGGGCCGGGGGATGCGCCCCGGTCCTTCTCCGGCCTGCTCAGGAGGCGTCAACACCCATGTCCTTTCGGCTGAGTGACGGAACATCACAGGACCTCAGGGTGCGGGTGCAGGGTGTTGCGGTGGACTCCTACCCGGCCCTTCCCCCCGAGGTCGCGCGCGGAACGGTGCGCCGCATCACCGTCGTGGGGGAGGAGATCCTGCACCGCCGCTGCCGCGAGGTGACGCAGTTCGGAACCCCTCAACTGGCTTGCCTGATCGACGACATGTTTGCCACGAACGCCGTCGCGGACGGCGCGGCCATCGCCGCCAACCAGGTCGACGTGGACCTCCAGTTGTTCGTGTGGGACATCACTGACGACTGGGGCGTGCGTCATGTCGGACACATCGCCAACCCCGTCCTCGACGAACTGCCCGCGGCGCAGCGCGTCCTGGCCGAGGAGTCGGAGGGCTGCCTGTCGGTCCCCGGGCCCTACAAGCTCGTGCCTCGGCCGGAGCGCGCAGTCGTCCGGGGCCGCGACAAGGACGGCGATCCGCTGGTGATCGAGGGGCGGGGCTACTTCGCGCGCTGCCTGCAGCACGAGACGGATCACCTCTACGGCCGCACGTACCTGGACCGGCTCGCCCGACGCGAACGCAAGGCGGCGCTGAGCGAGATGGAGGACACGAAGGACAGTGTGTTCGCCCGCCGAGCGGCCCGCGCCGCCGAACTGGGCAAGTGACACCCCGGCCGGTCTGCGGACGGCGGCGCCTAGGATCGCGGTCATGGCAATGTTCGTGCACCTGACGCCCCAGGCCAACGCGACGCGCATCAGGCGGTCGGGTATCCGGGCCGGCGGCAAGCACCAGGACGGCGGGCGTGGGGTGTTCTGCTTCCCCGTGCTCGCGTCGTACACGCTCACGCACCAGTGGCTGCGGGAGCTGGCACGGCACGGCGGGCCGCGCGGGCTTGTCGCCGTCCAGGTGCGGCTGTCCGACGACGAGCCGGTCACGGTGGGCCGGTACAACCGCGCCCCGCTGGCGACGACGGCGAGTGACGCGGTGCGCCGCGTGGCCGCGATGGACGACCCGCGCGGGTGGGAGGTGTTCGTCCCCCGGGCTGTTGCCAAAGGCGAGGTACAGCGCGTCCGCGCCGTCCGGCAGGTGACCGGATGGCGCTACTTCCCCGACGCGCACGGCGTCGTGCCGTGCACGTGCGCGGGCTGTCGGGTGCGAGGCGAATACGGGTCCCGGCGGCTGCGTGAACGCAGGCCGCACCCGCACGACGGCCCGCCGCCCCCGGCGCCGGTCCTGCTGCGACGCGTGGAGACGGCCGGAGATCCGGGCGACGCCACGGCGTTGTGCGAGGCGCTGCACTGGTTCGGCCTGCGTCGGCGGGGCCCGGTGGAGCGCCTCTCGCGGCTCGCCGACCACCCGGAGCCGGCGGTGCGCGAGGCTCTCGCCGACGCGGTCGCCGGCTGGTCGACGCCCGGGGTCGACGCGCTCCTCGACCGCCTCGTGGCCGACCCGGACCCCGACGTACGGGAGCTGGCGACGGCCGTCGTCGAACGGCGGGAGGAGAGACGTGCGCGTCGATGAGTGGTGGTGGGAACACCAGGCGTGGCACGCTCCCCCATCTGTGGCGCCGCGCCGTCCAGGATGGGCGTCATGAACCCACGCGTCACCTTGATCACCGGAGCGACCCAGGGCCTGGGCCGCGGCATCGCGTTCGACCTCGCCACGCGCGGCGACACCCTCCTCCTGCACGGCCGCGACGCGGGGCGGCTCGAAGCGGTCGCCGCCGACGTGCGGGAGGCCGCACCGGACGCCACGGTCCGTACGTACCTGGCCGACCTCTCGGACCTCGACCAGGTGCGGGCCATGGCGGACCGGATCCGCGACGCCGAACCCCGTCTGGACACGCTGGTCAACAACGCGGTCGCCGGCGCCGGCGCGGATCCGCTGCGGCGGGAGGTGAGCGCGCAGGGCCACGAACTGCGGTTCGCTGTCAACCACTTGGCCCCGTACGCCCTGATCCGTGGCCTCCTGCCCCTGCTCAAGGCCTCCGCCCCCACGCGCGTCGTCAACGTCGCGTCCATGGGGCAGGAGCGCATCGACTTCGACGACGTCATGCTGGAGCGGGACTACGAGGGGCTGCGGGCGTACTGCCGCAGCAAGCTCGCCCTGATCATGGCAACGTTCGCGCTGGGTGCGGAACTCGAAGGCACGGGTGTCACGGTCAATGCCCTGCATCCGGCGCATCTCATGGACACGGAGGGCGTGCGCGCGTATGGCTTCACCCCCGTGACGGGAATCGACGAGGGGGTACGGCCGACGGTGCGGCTGATCACGGACCCGGAGCTCGCCTCCACCACAGGCCGGTACTTCGACCGCTTCAGGGACGCGCGCGCCCACGAGCAGGCCTACGACAAGGAGGCGCGTCGGCGCCTGATGGCCCTGACGGACGAGCTGACCGGGTACGGCCCAGCAGCATCGTGATCCGGACGTCGATGTCCCGGGACAGCGGGGTCCGTCGGACACCGGCCGCCCCGGGACATCGTCCCCTCCTACTGGGTGGTGACGTGGACGTAGTCCACGACGAGCTGCTGGGGGAAGCTCGTGCTGCCGTCGGGGTCGCCGGGCCAGTAGCCGCCGACCGCGAGGTTCAGGATCAGGAAGAACGGCTTGTTGAACGCCCATTGGTTGCCGCCGACGTCGGCGGGCGTGCGGGTCTGGTAGACGTTGCCGTCGACCGACCACTTGACGGAGTTCGGGGCCCAGTCCACGGCGAACGTGTGGAATCCGTCGGCGAAGGCCTGCCCGCCAGGCAGCGTGTACGCCGCGCCGATGCCGCCCGATCCGGAGTATCCGGGGCCGTGCAGCGTGCCGTGGACCGTGCTGGGTTCGAAGCCGACGTTCTCCATGACGTCGATCTCGCCGCTGGCCGGCCAGCCGACGCTGCCTATGTCGTCCCCGAGCATCCAGAACGCGGGCCACATGCCCTGCCCGCGCGGCACCTTCATACGGGCCTCGACGTGGCCGTAGGCCTGGGTGAACTTGCCCGAGGTGTTGAGGCGGGCCGAGGTGTACTCACAACGCCCGTACCAGCACTGGTAGTTGCCCGGGTTCTCCTTGCGGGCCGTGATGACCAGGTTGCCCTGGCCGTCCAGCGCGGCGTTGCTGTTGCCCGCGGTGTAGAACTGCCGCTCATGGTTGTTGACGTTGTCGCCGGTCTCGATCTGCCACTTGCCGCCGTCGACGGCAGAGCCCGCGGCGCCGTTGAAATCATCGGTGAACGTGGCCGCGGCGGCTTTCGCGGGACTGTCGATGGGCGCCGGGGCGGCGGACGCGCCGCTGGGTATCGCCGCCAGGCTTGCGGCGCAACAGGCCAGGGAGGCGGCGTACAGGGAGGCGCGGCGGCGCCAGGATGAGCGCAAGGTCATCACATCGCTTCACGTGGGGGGGCGTGTGGGGGGTCGCGTGCATGACAAAGAAGCGAACGAAGTATCCGGAAGTGAACGCCGACGGCGGCCACTTGAGGCACTTCCTTCACTTCTTGATTTAAAGGAGTGCCCATCGTGGCGTCAAGGCATTGGCGTGTACCAAGTGCAAGGCGCGACCCCGCAGGCGCCGTGACTGCGGGGTCGCGCGGACCGTGGTACCCGAACGGGGCGCACGCACGGGAGGCGCTCGACGAGGAACCCGCCACGCCACCTACATCGGCTTCGGTGCCACAGCCTCCAAGGCGTCCACGGAGCCGGACATGACGGTGCGCACGTGCTCGGTGAGGTGCTCGGCGGGCCAGTGCCACCAGGCGAGGGCGAGCAGGCGCTCGACGTCGTCGTCGGAGTAGCGGCGGCGGATGAGCTTCGCCGGATTGCCGCCCACGATCCCGTAGTCGGGCACGTCGTCGACGACGACGGAACCCGAGGCGATGATCGCCCCGTGTCCGATGCGCACGCCGGGCATCACCGTGGTGCGGTAGCCGAACCACACGTCGTTCCCGACGACCGTGTCACCCCGGCCGGGCAGGCCGCTGATGAGATCGAAGTGGTCCGCCCACGAACCTCCCATGATGGGGAAGGGGAACGTCGACGGGCCGTCCATACGGTGGTTGGCGCCGTTCATGATGAACCGCACGCCCTCGCCCAGCGCGCAGAACTTGCCGATGACCAGCTTCTCCGGCCCGTAGTGGTACAGCACGTTGCGCGTCTCGAACGCGGTCGGGTCGCCGGGATCGTCGTAGTACGAGAACTCGCCGACCTCGATCAGCGGCGAGGTGACAAGCGGCTTGAGCAATACGACCCGCGACTGCTCCGGCATGGGGTGAAGCACGGTCGGATCGGCGGGCACGAACGACATGACAGATCAACTTCCTTACGCCGCAGGGGATGATGACGGATGGTCATGATCTCAGAGGCGTGGGCGTTGCGTATGTGCGTGCGCCGGGGTCTCGGACGTACCGTCGTGCACGTCAGGGCCAATACCGTCAGGGCCATACTCGTGTCTCACCGAAACGGCAGGAACGCTCCATGAGTACCACGCACTACGACGTCGTCGTCCTGGGCGCCGGGCCCGGTGGCTACACCGCGGCCGTGCGCGCCACCCAGCTGGGACTTCGCGTGGCGGTCGTCGAGGAGAAGTACTGGGGTGGTGTCTGCCTGAACGTGGGCTGCATCCCGTCCAAGGCGCTCCTGCGCAACGCCGAGCTCGCGCACATCTTCACGCAGCAGGCCTCTACGTTCGGCATCCACGTCGACGGAGAGGTCAGCTTCGACTACGGCGAGGCCTACCGGCGCAGCCGCAAGGTCGCCGACGGCCGGGTCGCGGGCGTGCACTACCTGATGAAGAAGAACGACATCACCGAGTACGACGGGCGCGGCACGTTCACCGACGACCACACGCTCCGGGTCGACCTCACGGCCGGTGGCACCGAGACCCTCACCTTCGGGAACTGCATCATCGCGACCGGCGCCACCACCCGCCTCCTGCCGGGCACGGCTCTGAGCAACCGCGTGGTCACCTACGAGGAGCAGATCCTCTCCGAGACGCTCCCCGAGTCCATCGTCATCGCGGGCGCCGGAGCGATCGGCGTCGAGTTCGCGTACGTCCTGCACAACTACGGCGTCAAGGTGACCGTCGTCGAGTTCCTGGACCGGATGGTGCCGACCGAGGACGCCGACGTGTCCAAGGAACTCTCCCGCCAGTACCGTAAGTTGGGCATCGAGGTGCACACCGGGACCCGGGTGGAGTCCATCGACGACAGCGATCCGGCGGCCAAGGTGCGCGTCACCGTCTCCAAGGACGGGCAGCAGCGTGTGATCGAGGCCGACAAGGTCCTCCAGGCGATCGGCTTCGCGCCGCGGACCACCGGATACGGGCTCGAGAACACCGGCGTACGGCTCACCGAGCGCGGCGCGATCGACGTGGACGGGCGGGGCCGCACCAGCGTGCCCCACCTCTTCGCGATCGGCGACGTCACCGCGAAGCTGATGCTGGCGCACGCGGCGGAGGCCATGGCCGTGATCGCCGCCGAGACGATCGGCGGCGCGGAGACCATGGAGGTCGACTTCACCATGATCCCGCGCGCCACCTACTGCCAGCCGCAGATCGCCAGCTTCGGCTGGACCGAGGCCCAGGCCCGCGAGCTCGGCTTCGACGTGAAGGTGGCGAAGTTCCCGTTCTCCGCGAACGGGAAGGCCCACGGCCTCGGTGAGCCGACGGGCTTCGTCAAGCTCATCAGCGACAACCGGTACGGCGAACTGCTCGGCGCGCACCTCATCGGCCCCGAAGTCACCGAACTGCTCCCGGAGTTGACGCTGGCTCAGCAGTGGGACCTGACCGTCCACGAAGTGGCCCGCAACGTGCACGCCCACCCGACACTCGGCGAGGCCGTGAAGGAGGCGGTCCACGGGCTGGCCGGACACATGATCAACATGTGACGGCCGGCAGTCCGGGCGGCGCCTCCTCCGGCGGCCACGCTCCCTCGGTCGGGTCCCGATCGGTGCCCGACGTCACGCGGTCGCGAGCGAGACCTCCGTCGACTTGATCAGGGCCACGACGGAGGTACCGGGGGCCAGGGCCAGGTCGGCGACGGCGTCCTTGGTGATGGCGGAGGTCAGCTCGCCGCCCGGGACGCTGACCTTGACGGATGCCATGGCGCCGCCCGTAGCGATGTCGTCGACCGTTCCGGGAAGCTGGTTGCGGATGGACAGGCCCCCGACCGTGCCGGTGGCGAGGGAGACCTCCGTGGACTTGACCAGGGCGCGTACGGCGGATCCCTCGGCGAGGCCGAGGTCCTTGACGGCGTCCAGGGTGATCGCCGCGGTGATGTCCTGGCCGCCGTCGAGGCGGACCCTGACCGTCGCCATGGCTTCACCCGCGGTGATGCCCGTAACGCTGCCGGGAAGCTGATTGCGGATGCTCAGGCTCATACGGAACGCCTCACAGAAATGGTATGGAATGTCAGGCTTTGGGCCTGCGTAGGGCTCACCGTAGCCGGGTCGGGTACGGCCGTGTGTGAGGCCCATCGCATCTGAGAGGTGAAGTGGCGTGAGTGACTGGCAGGTCGGAGGTGCCGACTCCGCCACCGGTTCTCGCGGGTGCCGCGTCAGGCCGGATACGCGTGAGTCTGCGTCGCCTTGACCGCGGCCCAGACCGGGGCCCCCGGGTGCAGGTTCAGTTCGGCGGCGGCGACCGTGGTGAGGTCGGCGGCGAGCTCGAGTTCACCCGTCAGGTCCGCGCGGATCTGGTCCCCGTGCGTCTCGAGGCCGGCGACCTGACAGCGCCACAGATTCCGGGCGCTGGCGCCCGTGGGCCGGTCCCGGTACAGGGTCACGGCGATCGGCGGGAACGCCACGAAAGCGGGTCCCGACAGCTCCTCGCTGGTCGCGATCTCCGGCCCGGAGTCGACCCGCACCACGTGCCCGTCGGCCTGCCCTTTGTAGAGGTTGAGGCCGACCAGCTGGGCGATGTAGTCCGTACGCGGACGACGGGCGATGTTGCCGGGGGCGCCCTCCTGGACGACGCGGCCGTGCTCTATGACGACGAGGCGGTCGGCGAGCACCATCGCGTCGAGCGGGTCGTGGGTGACCAGCACGGCGACCGCCTCGAAGTCGGCCAGGTGGCGCCGGAGTTGGGCGCGCACGTCGAGGCGGGTGCGGGCGTCGAGCGCGGCGAGCGGCTCGTCGAGGAGCAGCAGCCGGGGGTGGGTGGCCAGCGCGCGGGCCACGGCGACGCGCTGGGCCTGACCGCCGGACAGCCGTCGCGGCTTGGCCCCGTGATGGTCGGCGAGGCCCATGCGGTCCAGCCACTTCGCGGCCTGCTCGCGCGCCTCGGCCTTGGACGCGCCGTGGCAGCGCGGTCCGAAGGCCACGTTGTCCAGGGCGCTCAGGTGGGGGAAGAGGAGGTAGTCCTGGAATACCACGCCGACCGGCCGCGACTCGGGCGCCGTACGGTCCAACGCGGCGCCGTCGAGGTGCAGATGACCGCCCGTGAGCGGCGTGAGCCCGGCCAGGGCGCGCAGGGCGGTGGTCTTGCCGGCGCCGTTGGGCCCGAGGAGCGCGACGACGTCTCCAGGGGCGACGTTCAGTGCGACGTCGAGACGGAAGGTGCCCCGGTCTACGACGAGGTGGGAATCCAGCCCTTCGGCGCGGGTTCCTTCGGCGGGGGCGCCACCGGCGACCTGGTCGATGTGCGTCATGAGGTCGTCATCCGGTGGTCGGACGGTCCGGCGAGGACCGTGAGGGGGCGGGCGGGGCCGGTCATGACGCCGTCATCCAGCGGTCCCGCAGCCCCGCGAGGACCGCGATCGACACGGCGAGCAGCACGAGGCTGAGGGCGATGGCGGCGTCCGGGTCGTTCTGCAGCGCCAGGTACACGGCCAGCGGCATGGTCTGCGTACGGCCGGGGAAGTTGCCCGCGAACGTGATGGTCGCGCCGAACTCGCCGAGCGCGCGGGCCCAGGCGAGAACGGCACCCGCGGCGATGCCCGGCATGATCAGCGGCAGCGTCACCCTGCGGAACGCAGTGAAACGGGAGGCGCCCAGCGTCGCGGCGGCCTCCTCGAACCGCGGATCGGCGGCGCGCAGCGTGCCCTCCACACTGATGACGAGGAACGGCATCGCCACGAACGACTCCGCGACCACGACCCCCGCCGTGGTGAACGGCAGCGTGATCCCGAACCACGAGTCCAGCAGCTGCCCGACGACGCCGTTGCGGCCCAGGGCCAGCAGCAGGGCCACACCGCCCACCACCGGCGGCAGTACGAGCGGCAGCGTCACCAGGGCCCGGACGAGGCCGCGCCCGCGGAACTCCGTGCGGGCGAGCAGCCAGGCCAGCGGCACCCCGAGGACCAGGCTCACCGCCGTGGCCGCCGTCGCGCAGATCAGCGACAGCTGGAGGGCCTGCCAGACCTCCGTACTGGTGAGCTGTTCCGGCAGGCCGCGCCAAGGGGCCCGTACGAGCAGGGCGATCAGGGGCAGCAGCAGGAACGCGAGGCCGACGAGCGCGGGCAGCAGAAGCGGCAGCGGTACGCCGCGCCCTGTGCCCGCCCGCAGACGCCGACGCCGCGGCCCGGCCCCACGGGTGTCGCCACCCGTGCGGACCTCGGCCGCGGCGCTGGACTTGTCGAGCTCGGTCACGGCTTGAGGAACCCGGCCGCCGTCAGGACCTTCTGGCCCTCGGGGGACTGCACGAGCGCGATGAACTCCTTGGCCGCCTCGGCGTTGGGCGCGTCCTTCAGCAGAGCGATCGGGTAGTCGTTGATGGCCTTGGCGGACTCGGGGAACTCCACGCCCTCCACCTTGTTGCCCGCGGCCTTCACGTCGGTCTTGTAGACGACGGCGGCGTCGGCCTCCTTCAACTCCACCTTCGTCAGGGCGCTCTTGACGTCCTGCTCGTACGAGGCCGGGGTGAGCTTCAGCTTGCTGGCGTCCAGCGCCTTCTGCGCGGCGGCGCCACAGGGCACCGTCTTGTCGCAGAGCACGACCTTGAGGTCGGACTGGGTGAGGTCCTTGAGGGAGGCGACCTTGTCGGGGTTGCCCGGCAGGGTCGCGATCTCCAGCTGGTTGCGCACGAACGTGGACGGGGCGCCGGACGCGTCCTTCTTGTCCGTCACGATCGCCATCGTCTTGGGGCTGGCGGCGGCGAACACGTCGGCGGGCGCGCCGCCGGTGATGCTGGCGGCGAGGGTGTCACTGCCGCCGAAACTGAACGTCACCTTCGTGCCTGGGTGGGCCTTCTCGAAGTCCTTGCCCAGGGTCGTGAAGCTCTCCTTGAGCGAGGCGGCCGCGAAGACGGTCACCGTGCCCGTCAGCTTCTTGGAGGAGTCCTTGGACGCCGAGGCGGAGGAGTCCTTCTTGGGCGACGAGTCCGAGCCGGAGGAACAGGCGCTCAGCGCCAGCAGCGCGGCGACGCCTATGCCGGTCACCTGCAGGGTCCGGCGGGTACGGCGCGCGTAACGGGTCATCACGGGGTTACTCCCTAGGGCTCTCTTGAGGAGAATCGGGCTGATTCTCCGCGAAGCGTCCGGCGGACACTTCAAGGACTCTCGACGACCACATTGGTCGATTTGATCACGGCGACGGCAGGCACACCGGGTTCCAGCTCCATCTGCTCGGCCGACTCCCGGCTGACCATGGCCACCACCCGGAAGGGTCCGGCCTGGATCTCCACCTGAGCCGACACATCCCCGAGGATCACCTCGGTGACGATGCCGGACAGCCGGTTGCGCGCCGAGGATCCGTTGTTCGTCCGCTCGGCGCGGTGCAACTCGCGAGTGAAGGACGCCAGGTCCGGCCCGGGGATGATCCGGCGGCCCAGCTCGTCACGCTCGGCATGCAGCTTCCCACTGTCGACCCAGCGCCGAAGGGTGTCGGCGCTGACGCCCATCAAGGCGGCCGCCTCCCCGATCCGGTAGGTGCGCATGCACGGATCATACTGCCGCAGATGCGAGGGAGAAGTCTCTTGTTGCATCGCATGAGCTGGATCATGCGCGAATAGGGCGGGCATGTGCGTTTGTATGAGAGTGCTGATGCCGTAGCCCGGGTACCGTCCTTCGGGAGGTGGTAGTCCGTGCGTCAATCTCTTACGGCCGCCGGTCCGGTGGCAGAGCTCGCCCTGACCGGCGACGTCGCGCGCCCGGCCCGGCTGACGGTGCCCGATCTGCTCGACTGGCCGCAGCACACGGCCCGGGTCAGCTTCGAGTGCGCCACCAGCGGCACCCAGGAGCACAGCTTCGAGGGCCCGCTGCTGCACGACGTCCTGCACGACGCGGGACCCGGCTTCGACCCCGCCCGGCGCAAGGACCGGCTGCGGTTCCTGATCGCGGTGACCGGAGCCGACGGCCATCACGCCCTGCTGTCCTGGGCGGAGATCGACCCGGACTTCGGGCAGGCCCCCGTCCTGCTCGCCGTCACCATCGACGACACGCCCCTCGACCGGGCCGGACCGCAGCTCGTCCTTCCCCAGGACCGCTGCGGTGCCCGGCACATCAGCGGCATCAACGCGATCCGCGTGGACGGCCGTTACACGTCGTGGGCGTGACAGGGCGCGAGCGCCACCGGCACCCCGGACCTCCCGAGGCCGCGCACTCCCGCGCCGTTTCGGCCGGCGACTCCTGAGCCTGCTGAGACGGCCGCTGCCCGCAGGCGTTCAGGCGCGGTCGATGTGCACGTTCGTCGACTTCACGCGGGCGGTGGCCTCCGCGCCGACCTCAAGTCCCAGCTCCTCCACGGCCTCACGGGTGAGCAGCGACACCAGCCGGTGAGGGCCCGCCTGGATCTCCACCTGGGCCGCGACATCGCCCAGCTTCACGGCGGTGACGATGCCCGGGAAGGCGTTGCGCGCGGAGGTGTAGGAGATGTCGTCCTCGACGCCGGTCCTGGCGATCTCGACGGAGAGGGCGGCCAGGTCCCTGCCGTCGACGAGGCGCCGCCCACCCGCGTCACGATGGGTGGCGACTCTGCCCGCATCGGCCCACCGGCGCGCGGTGTCCGGGCTCACGCCGAGGAGCCGGGCGGCCTGGCCGATCGTGTAGGACTGCATACGCGCCAAGATAGACGAAACCTCAGGTGAGCCCGTTCTCGGCGAGCCGCATCGTGAACCACAGTGCGGGGTCCTCCGGCAGCACGTAGCGCTCCACTTCCACGAATCCGTGCTTCTCCGCGAACCGCACCCCGGCCACGTTGGACGCGAGGACGACCGTCTCGATGACTGCTGCGTCCAGTGCGCGCGCGTGCTTCAGGCCGTGCCGGTAGAGCACTTCCCCGAAGCCCTGCCGGCGGTGGTCGGGGAGCACCCGGGCGATCACCGTGGCCGTGGCGGTGTCGTTCGTCGGCGGGCGCACCGTCGTGCAGCCCACGGGGGTGTCGCCGAGATAGGCGACTTCCAGATGATTGCGCCCCACCCGCTCACGTACGTCGTCGAGGCACAGCGGGTCGGCAGGGATGATCAGGTTGTGGACGTGACGCCAGTCCTCGATCAGGGCGTCGCCCCGTACCTTCTCCATGCGCAGTTCAGTCATCGCAGCAGGAAATCGTGGGCCTCGTGGAACGTCAACTGCATTAGTCCTGGAGGGAATGCGTCGAGGCGTCAGCGCGTCGAAGCGTCAGCGGTCGGTTCGTCGATCTCCGGGGCCGGTTCGCCGGTGAGGGACTGCTCGGCCCAGATGATTTTCCCTTCGAGGGTGTAGCGCGCTCCCCAGCGCTGGGAGAACTGGGAGACGAGAAACAGGCCGCGCCCGCCCTCGTCGGTGGTGCGGGGGTGGCGCAGATGCGGTGCGCTGGCGCCCGCGTCGGACACCTCGCAGATCAGTGCCCGCTCGACGATCAGACGCAGCCGGATCGGCCCGGACGCGTACCGGATCGCGTTGGTGACGAGTTCGCTGACGACGAGCTCCGTGGTGAAGGCGAGTTCCTCCAGGCCCCAATCGCCCAGCTGTCGGGTGACCTTCTTGCGTGCCTCGGCGACGACCGCCGGATCGCTCTCCAGGTCCCACGAGGCGACCTGCCCGGTGCCCAGGCGGTGGGTGCGGGCGAGCAGCAGGGCCACATCGTCGTTCGGGCGCGAAGGAACCAGTGCGTCGACGACGGCCACGCAGCGGCCGTCCAAGGACGGGGTGCGCAACTCCAGTACGTTGCGCAGGCGTTCCCTGCCCGCGTCGAGGTCGGGCTCGCGGCCGGGTTCCCGTCGGTCGACGGCGAGCAGCCCGTCGGTGTGCAGCGCGAGCTCGGAGCCCTCCGCCAGGCAGAACTCGGCCGCCTCGAAGGGCAGGCCGCCCGTCCCGAGCGCCGGCCCGATCGGAAGGTCGGGGAAGGAGACCGCGCCGTCGGGGGTGACGAGCGCGGGCGGGGGATGCGCGGAGCTGGCCATGGCGCACTGGCCGCTGACCGGGTCGTACACCACGTACAGACAGCTGGAGCCCACGGCCTGGACCGCGCTGGGGGCGTCCTCCTCGCGCGCGCCTCTGATGACGAGGTCGTCGAGGTGGGCGAGCACCTCCTCCGGCGGGAGGTCCAGATCGGCGAGGGTCTGGACCGCGGTGCGCAGCCGTCCCATGGCCGCGGCGCCGTCGATGCCGTGGCCGGGGACGTCGCCCACGACGAGGGCGACCCGGGCACCGGACAGCGGGATGACGTCGAACCAGTCCCCGCCGAGGCCCGTCAGTTCGTCCGCGGGCCGGTAGCAGGCGGTGACGTCCACCGCGTCCTGGTCGGGCAGGTGGCTGGGCAGCAGACTCCGCTGAAGCACCAGCGCGGCGTCGCGTTCGCGTGTGTAGCGGCGGGCGTTGTCCACGCAGATCGCGGCGCGGGCGACGAACTCCTCCGCGAGAGCCAGATCGTTCTCGTCGAACGGGTCCGGGCGGTCGCGGCGGAAGAAGCTGGTGACACCTATCGTGATGCCACGCGAGCGGATCGGCACGATCATCATCGAGTGCAGCCCGAGCTCCACGAGGGAGGCCGCCGCGCGGTCGAGGTCGGTGGCGGTCCAGTCCATGGCCCGGGGATCCACCTGCTCCTCGTACCAGGACTCGCCGCTGGTCAGGACACGGACGGGAGGTGATTCCGCTCGGTAGCGGGCCGTCTGCCCGATGCGGATGATGGTCTCGGGGACGCCCTCCCGCACCGACCGGTGGCCCGCGCGCCGCAGCGTGACCATCTCCGAGTCGCTCGGCGGCCCCGGCAACGGCTCGGCCCCTTCGAGCACCGAATCCAGCAGATCCACGGCGACGAAGTCCGCGAGCCCGGGCACCGCCACGTCGGCCAGTTCCTGCGCGGTCTGCATGACGTCCAGACTCCGGCCGATGTGCTCGCCGGCCCGGTTCAGGAGGGCGAGCCGCTGCCGGGCCAGATAGCGCTCGGTGATGTCCATGGCCGTGTAGTACACGCCCAGCGGGTGCCCGCTGTCGTCGTGGAGCCGTGTGAACGACATGGCGTGGCAGCACTGACGGTGCGGGGCCGACTGCACGCGGCCCACCTGCTCGTATCCGACGACCGTTTCGCCCGTCTCCAGGACCTGGCGCATCTTCGCTTCGAGCCGCTCGGAGTCCAGCCCCGGCTGGATGTCCGCCAGCCTGCGTCCGATACGTTCCTGCGCCGGGCCGCCGCCGAACTGCGCCAGCGCGTCGTTCGACCACACGTACCGCAGGTCCGTGTCCACGATGGCGATCCCCAGGGGAGAGCGCGTGGCCATCTGCTCGAGGACGGAGCGGCTCATGGCCCATCCCTGCGCCCCCGCCAGGTCCGTCACGAGCATGATCCAGCGCTCGGACCCCGGGCCGAGCTGAGCCTCCGCGATGCGCACCATCAGGGCGACCGGGTGTCCGTCGCGGTGCCTCGCCGTCAGGATCCCGGACCAGCTCCCGTCCCTCTTGCACTGCTCGCCGATCGCGGGGATCCGGGCCGCGTCCGCGGGCAGCAGCAGTTCGGTCAGTTTCCGGCCCACGACCTCGGCGGCCGCGTATCCCAGCAGCTGCCCGCCTCCGACGGACCAGCCGGACACCATCCCGTGTGCGTCGAGCAGCACCGGCGCGGCGTCCGCCACGTCGAAGCGCTGCTCGGCGGCATCGCTGTGCTCGCTCGTCCCCACGGCGCCCCGCTCCGTCCTGAGAGTTGCTTTTCCCTATCCTCCATTCTTCACCTCGTGTGCGGATGACGGCGCCTGTTGGCCGTCCGCGCGCGCCCACGCCGGAAAAATCGGGGGCGCCCGCCCCGCGTTCCTTGCGAGGATGGCCGCCCGTCGTGCCCGCTTCGAAGGGAATCCACGTGCCCCGCTCCGTGTCGCTGATCCGCTCCTCCTCGCTGTCCGATGTCGCCGAGTACGCCTACGCGGCCACGGCCCCCGCCGAAGCACGGTTGATCTTCCTCGCGGGTGCCTGTCCGCTGAACGAGGACGGCTCCACGGCGGCCGTCGGTGATTACGCCGGTCAGGCGGCCAAGGCGCTGGAGAACATGCGGACGGCGCTCGCCGAGTCCGGTGCCACGCTGGACGACGTCATCAGCACCCGCGTCCTCGTCGCGTCCACGCGCCAGGAGGATCTGGTGACCGCGTGGGAGGTCGTGCGGGACGCGTTCGGCGACCACGACGTCCCCAGCACATTGATGGGGGTCACGGTGCTCGGGTACTACGACCAGCTCGTGGAGATCGAGGGCGTCGCGGCGGTACTGGACTCCTGACGGGGGCGGGCCGGTCGCGGGTGGCCGCTCGGGCCGGTTCCATGGGTGGCGGCCACGCCACTAGAGTGCGTCCATGCCCGGTGAAATGCTGCCAGACCGCCGCGAACTGCGTGCGTCGCACGAGGAACGCGATCAGGTCGTGGAGCGGCTGACCGTCGCCGCCGGTGACGGCAGGCTGACCGCGGACGAGCTGGACGAACGGCTCGGAGTCGCCCTGACCGCCCGTACCCACGGTGAGCTGGCGGCCCTGCTCGCCGACCTGCCGGACACCGGCCCCGCGTGGGCCGCGGGGGTGGCGTCCGCCACCCCGAAGGACATGTCGCGGATCGTCGTCGACAGCGCGAGCGCGAAGCGGGACGGCGACTGGGTGGTCCCGAGGCGTCTGGAGATCGAGTCGAGGAGCGGTTCCGTCGTTCTCGACTTCACCCAGGCCGTCGTCGCGGCGCCCACCCTGGAGATCGAGGTCGCGGTGCGCAGCGGTTCGGTGACGCTGCTGGTGCCGCCGGACGTCGTCGCCGGCGTCGACGACGTGGCCGTACGCGGCGGCAGCGTGCGCCATCAGGCGCGGCCCGAACCCGCGGCACCGGTCAGGCTGCGCATCCAGATGACGGGCGAGGTGCACAACGGCAGCCTCACCATACGGCCGCCCAGGCCGCCCCGCCGCGGCTTCTGGCAGTGGCTGCTGCGGCGCCCGCGCCCCGTGGCGGCGCTCCCTCGCTGACCGGGACCCTGTGGGACGTACGGATCATGGTCCGATCCCGGGGCTATGGTCGGCCCGAGCGTTCGCTGCGCGAGGAGGACCGGTCATGGAAGCCGCCGATGTGAACACCCCTGCCGACGACGGCCCGCCAGGACGGGTGGGCTACCGGCGCTCGGCCGGGTCGCCGCGCGGCGAGGCCCGGCGGCGGGAACTCCTCGCCCTGGTCACCGACGACCTCGCGGTCAACGGGCTCGTGGACTTCTCGCTCCGGCGTGCGGCGCGGGCGGCCGGCACCACGCACAAGGTGCTCCTGTACCACTTCGACGGGGCCGACGACCTGCTCACGCAGGCGATCGTCCAGTTGCGTGAGCGGCGCATCGCGAGGGCGCTGGCAGCCGCCACCGAGGGCCACGACCGCAGGACGCTCGCGGACTGGGTGCGCGCGGTCTGGCCGATCCTCGTGGGGGAGGAGGCGCGCGTACTCGACCAGGCCATCGGGCTGGCGATGTACGACCCCGACCGCCATGCGGCGCTGGGCCGTGAGGCGTCGCAGCAGTATCTGCCCACGCTGCTGTCCGTGTGCCCCGACCAGTGGTCCGACCGCCGCAAACTCGAGGTCGCCGAGATGGTCCTCGCCACGCTCCGGGGCTTTCTGGTGGACGCGCGCACCAGTGGTGACGCCGAGGGTGTCGCCGCCGGGTTCGAGGCGCTGGCCCGCGCGCTGGAGCGGGAGGAGGCCGCGGGGGAGTGACCGCGTTCGGAATCCGGACCCCATGACCGGACCCCATGACCGGACCCCATGACCGGACTTCATGACCGGACCCCGTGGCCGGGGTCCGTGGACAGTTTGCGAACCACATGGTTCACTTTTTGTGAGGGTGCTTCTCGTCCACTCGGATCCATGTGGGTCCACTCGGAGGCCGGTCATGCGGATGTCCATGGAGCGGGAGAAAGTCCGTTTCCCCAGCGGCGGCACCGACTGCGCCGCGTGGCACTACCCGGGGACCAATGGCGCGTGCGTGGTCATGGCGCCGGGCGGCGGGGTGACCGAGGAGCCGGGCACCGACCCGTTCGCCGCGCGCTTCCACGCCGCCGGCTTCAGCGTCCTGGCCTTCGACTACCGGCGCCTCGGCGAAAGCGGGGGCGCGCCGCGCCAGATCCTGAACATCAAGGAGCAACTCGCCGACTGGCGGGCCGCGATCGAGTGCGCCGCTACCCTGCCGGAGGTCGACCCCGCCCGGGTCGCGGCCTGGGGGTTCTCGGCGTCGGGTGGTCACGTCTTCGAAGTCGCGGCGCGCGCACCGCAGTTGGCGGCGGCGATCGCGCAGACACCGCTGGCCGACGGTCTGGCGGCGTCGCGCAAGGCGATGACGTATCAGACGCCGTGGGGCATGCTGCGGCTCACCGTCAGGGGCCTGATCGACGCTGCCGGTGGCCTGTTCGGCCGTAAGCCCTTGCTGATGGCGCTCGCCGGTCCGCCCGGGACGGTGGCGATGCTCACCACGCCCGACGGCAACGACGGGGACCGGGCGCTCAATCCCGGGAACCGCTACCCGGAGTGGCAGCAGGAGGTCGCCGCCCGCTCGGCGCTGATCCTCAGCTTCTACCGGCCGGGCCGCCAGGTGTCCAAGGCGCAGTGTCCGCT
Organism: Streptomyces sp. NPDC090032; assembly: GCF_044748025.1. Classification (NCBI taxonomy): domain Bacteria; kingdom Bacillati; phylum Actinomycetota; class Actinomycetes; order Kitasatosporales; family Streptomycetaceae; genus Streptomyces; species Streptomyces sp. NPDC090032. The sequence goes on from NZ_JBIVFF010000007.1 coordinate 335,610, forward strand.
GCTGATCGTCGTGTGCGACGAGGACCGGTCCGCCCTGCCGGGGCCGGCTGTCGACGCGGCACGGCGGGCACCGCAGGCCGAGGTGGTTCACCTGCCAGGAGGCCACTACGCGCCCTTCATGGAGGCACACGAACCAGCCGTCGAGGCTGAACTCGCTTTTCTACGGCGCCACTTGTCGGATGAGGCGCCCGCCGGCCATGCGCCCGCCGGCCATGCGCCCGCCGGTCTTGCTGCCGCCGCGACCGCCGATCCCGCGGCTCGGAGCCGGTCATGAGGGAGATCGAGCTGTCCGCAGGGACCATCGAGTACGAGGAAACAGGCGCCGCCGGTCCCACGGTCGTCTTTCTGCACGGCTTGATGATGGACGCCTCGCTCTGGGACGGGCCGATCGCGGAACTGGCCCGCGAACACCGGTGCGTGGCGCCGACTCTGCCCCTGGGTGCACACCGCCGCGCGATGCGCGACGATGCCGACCTGTCGCTGCCCGGGGTCGCCCGGCTCGTGACCGAGTTCCTCGACCGTCTGGACCTGCGCGACGTCACCCTCGTCGGCAACGACACCGGCGGAGCGCTCGTCCAACTGGTCGTCTCCGAGGGCGCCGCCGACCGTGTGGGGCGCGTGGTGCTCGTCTCGTGCGAGACGTTCGACAACCTGCCACCCGGGCTGACCGGCAGGACGCTCGCTCTCGCGGGGAAACTGTCGCCGCGGATGTTCGGGCTGTTCATGCAGCAGATGCGGCTCGGCGCCGTGCGGCGGTCGCCCGTCGCGTTCGGGTGGCTGACCAAACGGGGTGGCGCCACGACAGGCCGGTGGATGAGGCCGGTCATCACGCGGCCGGAGATCCGCCGCGACGCCGTACGGATGCTGCGCGCTGTCTTCGCCGACCGGCGCGTCCTGCTCGGGGCGGCGGAGCGCCTGCCGGAATTCGACCGCCCCGCGCTCGTCGTCTGGGCCCGCGAGGACCGCGTGATGCCGCCCGCCCACGGCCGGCGCCTCGCCGAACTGTTCCCGCACGGACAGCTGGTCGAGATCGGGGACACCTACACCCTCATCCCCTTGGACCGGTCGGCCGAACTTGCTTCAGTCGTAAGGGAGTTCATGCGCGTACCCGATCCGGATCCCCGCCAGTGACTCGCGACCTCGTCCAGCGGGCGGCCGTCCGCTTGCCATGATCGGCGCGCGGACCCGAGGATGACGCCATGCCCGCCTTCACCGCACCCGACGGAACCCGGCTCGCCTACCACGTAGTGGGGGAAGGCGAGCCCTTGATCTGCCTGCCCGGCGGGCCCATGCGTGCCTCCGCCTACCTCGGCGACCTGGGCGGGCTGGCGAAGAGGCGCCGGCTGGTGCTGCTCGATCTGCGCGGCACCGGCGACTCCGACGTCCCGGCGGACCCGTCCACGTACCGCTGCGACCGGCAGGTCGACGACGTCGAAGCGCTCCGCGTCCAACTCGGCCTGGGGAGCGTCGATCTGCTCGCGCACTCGGCGGCCGGGGACCTCGCCCTGCTCTACGCGGCCAGGTACCCCGAGCGCGTCCGCACCCTCACGATGGTCACCGCCCGCGCACGGGCCCTCGGTGTCGAGTTCACCACGGAGCATCGGTTCGAGGCGGCCGCCCTGCGCACGGCCGAACCGTGGTTCGCTGCCGCGCGCGACGCGTTCGGACGGGTGTGGGACGGCACCGCGACCGACGACGACTTCGACGCGGCGGTCCCGTTCTTCTACGGGCGCTGGGACGCGGCCTCCGAGGCGCACGCCGCCGGAGAGGTCGAGCAGACCAACGAGGAGGCGGCTGACGCCTACGCGTCCGCCGGAGCCTTCGACCCCGACGCGGCCCGTGCCGCCCTCGCCGGCTGGGACGCGCGGGTCCTGGTCCTGGCGGGCGAGCGGGACGGTGGCCCGCTGCCCCGGGTCGCCGCCGCTGTCGCGGAGCTGCTGCCGCACGCCGAACTGGTCGTCCAGGAAGGCGCGGGCCACTTCCCGTGGGTCGACGACCCGCATCGCTTCACACAGACGGTGGTCTCGTTCCTGGGGTAGTCGATGTCATGTTCGACATGCCCGACGTGCCAGGATCGTTCCATGATCTATCGCTGGGCGACCGAGGCCGATGCCCCCGCCACGGCCGCGCTCTTCGCCGCCAACCACCGCGACAGCCTGACGCAAGAGCAGCGGGACGAACAGGGCTTCGTACAAGGGGGCTTCGACGCCGCCACACTCCGCGTCATGGCCGCCGCCGGGACCCTGCTGGTCGCCGACGACGAGGGACAGGTCGCGGGTCTCCTCGCGCTCTCCGGCCCCGACGACCTGGCCGCACCGCCGCCACCGGTCGTGGGCCTGCTCGCGGCGCAGGACTCGCTGCGCTGGGACGGCCGTCCGCTCAGCGAGGTGCGCTGGCTGCTCTACGGGCCCGTGGTCGTCGACGCGGCCTACCGGGGGCGTGGCGTGGCACGTGGCCTGTTCACCATGGCCGTCGAGGCGGCCTCGGCGCGGGCCGACGCGGTGGTCGCGTTCATCGAGTCGACGAACCGGCCCTCCTGGCGGGTCCACGTGGACGGGTTCGGCATGACACCCCTGGGTGAGTACGTGGTGGACGGCCGTGCCTACAGCGCCGTCGCGGCGGCGGCTCGACGGCCGGGTGTCGCCTGAGGGAACAGGTTCCTGAGGGGACAGGCTCACGACTGCATGGCAGAGGGCGTCGGCGGTGTCGTGGCCAGGATCAGCGGGACGCCGTCGCAGGGCAGCAGGCGCAGCCCGTCGTGGTCCGTGCCCTGCGCCGGTCCGGCCAGTGCCGCCGCGAAGTCGGGGCCCTTGGTGAGAGAGCCGACGAGGTGGTGGGGGTCCGTGGAGGCGGCGACGCGGCCGCGCGCGTTCACCAGGCGGGCGGGCCCGGCAAGGCGCTGGAGCAGCGGCATGACGACGGACTCGAAACGCCGCAGGTAGACGTCGGCGGCGGCCACCCCCATGAAGCGGCCCCTGACCGTCACCGGCGCGGAGAGCGTGAGGCTGTACTCGTCGGAGCAGAGGTAGTCGACGTAGGGGCCCGCGACGGCCCGCTGTCCGGTGTCGCGGGGCAGCGTGAACCAGTCCCAGTGGGTGTAGTCCGAGTACGCGGAGCGCTGCGGGTCCAGGTCGAGCAGCAGTGGCTGCACGGATCCGTCGGCGGTCCGCTGCCACCACTCCAGCCATGCGGGTACGCCGTCGAGGAGGCCGGGCGCCGCGACGAAGCCGATCCCCGAGACCAGGTCGTAGCGGTCGAGCCGGTTGTGCAGCCCGGGGCGGAGTGCGGTCAGGTCGTCCGTGGCCGGCCGACGGCCCTCGGTGGCGACGGAGGAGAGTACCGACTCGATGTCCGCGGCGGTGGCGCCGACGGCGTCGAAGACCCCTTCGAGCGCGTCGCGGACGCGGGCGGCCGCGTCGACTGCCGGCAGATCGTCAAGCAGCGCCGATCCGGCGTGTGCGGGACGGGGGTTGCTGCCCATCGGGGGCCTCCTTCGGACGGGGACCGCTCGCGCCGCCGGCCGGGCCGAGGCGGAGTTCGATCAGGCGCGCCATGGAGGTCTGCACACACTGTTCGGCCAGGGCCCTGGCACGCTCGTCCGCCCCATCATGCACGGCCGAGATCACGGCGCGGTGACGGTCCGCGGCGTCCGCGAGCAGTCCGTCGTCGTGCAGCACCAGCCGTAGCAGCGCCCCGACTTCGGTCTGCAGAGTGACTTCTTCCCTGGTCAGACGGGCCGACTGGGCGGCGGCTGCCAGCTCGACATGGAAGCGACCGTAGACGCGGCTGCGCGTTCCCGAGTCCTTGGCGTCCATCAACTCTCCCAAAGACCTCTGCAGTTGCCGCAGATCGGCGGGCTCCGTTCGGCGGGCCGCGAGGCGGGCGGCGGCACCGGAGACGGCGGCCCAGTGGTCGGCGAGATCGCGCAGTTCCTCGGTGCTCCAGTCGGCGAGGCGGGCCAGGAGCCGGTCCTCGGCGGGGCCGTCGGGGACGGTGACGAAGCTGCCCCCGCCGCGGCCCCTGCGGGTCGTGACCAGGCCGCGCTGCCGCAGCGCCATGAGGGCCTCGCGCAGGGTCACCGTGGAGACGCCGAGCTGGGCGGCGAGGTCGCTCTCGCCGGGCAGCTGCTCTCCGTCGGCGAGCAGCCCGAGGTCGATGGCGTCACCGAGCCGCCGCACCACGGCGTCCACGCGGGCGAGCGTGTCGACGGGTGTGAAGACGGCTCTTCGGACGCCGGTTTTGTCTCGGTTCACGGTCACCACCTTGCCACTTGACGCAGCCTTTACCTTAGCGGGGCCTTGAAATTAGAACTATGGCTTCATATGTTTACCGGCAACTCCCGACAGCACCAGAAAGGTTCCCGCCCATGGAGGGAATGGCCGTCCGCCTGCAGAACCTGCGCAAGTCCTTCGGCAGGACGGAGGCCGTGGCCGGGGTCGACCTGGAGATCGCGGACGGTGAGTTCTTCTCGATGCTGGGGCCGTCCGGCTCGGGCAAGACCACCGTGCTCCGGATGATCGCGGGCTTCGAGGCCCCGAGCGCCGGGACCATCGAGCTCGCGGGCGCCGACGTCACCCGCCGGGCCCCCTTCGAGCGCGACGTGCACACCGTCTTCCAGGACTACGCCCTGTTCCCGCACATGACCCTGGAGCAGAACGTCGCCTACAGCCTCAAGGTCCGCAAGGTGCCCAAGGCCGAGCGCCGCGAGCGGGCCAGGCAGGCCCTGGCGAGCGTGCAGCTCGAAGGCTTCGGCGGGCGCCGGCCCTCCCAGCTGTCCGGCGGCCAGCGTCAGCGCGTGGCCCTGGCCCGCGCCCTCGTCGGCCGCCCGAAGGTGTTGCTCCTCGACGAGCCGCTGGGCGCCCTCGACCTCAAGCTCCGCGAGCAGATGCAGGTCGAACTCAAGGCGATCCAGCGCGAGATCGGCATCACCTTCGTCTTCGTCACGCACGACCAGGAGGAGGCGCTGACGATGAGCGACCGCATCGCGGTCTTCAACCAGGGCCGCGTCGAACAGGTCGGCACCCCGGCCCAGATATACGAGCGTCCCGCCACCCCCTTCGTCGCGGGGTTCGTCGGCACCTCGAACCTGCTCTCCGGCGACGCGGCGGAGCAGGTCGTGGGGGACCGGGCGACGTACAGCATCCGCCCGGAGAAGATCCACGTGCTCAAGGAATCGGCCGCCGCCGAGCCGGAACACGCGAGCGCGACCGGCACCGTAGCGGAGGTCGTCTATCTGGGGGACGCGACCCGGTTCCTCGTCGACCTCGACGCCGGAGGCCGGCTCACCGCCCTCCAGCAGAACCTGGAGACCTCGTCCGAGGACGTGGCCGCCCTGCGCGGCTCCCGGGTCAGACTGCAGTGGCACCGGCGGCACAACTTCCAGGTTCCTGACCCCGGTTGGCCATCTGCCGCACTCGCTCCTGGCAAGCACGTATCGCCGTAGACCCCGCACGATCGTTACCGCCTGCCCGCCCGTCCCCTCACCGTGGAGATCCCCGTGCGACTGACCCGAACGTCCCGAGCGGTGGCCGCGCTCGGCGCCCTGCTTCTCGCCTCCGCCTGCGGTTCCTCGGACACCGCCGGATCCTCGCCCGGCGGCGACTTCACCCCGCCGAAGCTCTCCGCGCAGAAGACCCTCGGCAGGACGGAGGGCCAGGTCAACCTGATCGCCTGGGCCGGATACGCCGAGGACGGCTCGAACGACCCGAAGGTGGACTGGGTCACCGACTTCGAGAAGCAGACCGGCTGCCAGGTCAACACCAAGACCGCGGGCACGTCCGACGAGATGGTCAACCTGATGAAGACCGGCCAGTACGACGCGGTGTCCGCGTCGGGCGACGCGTCGCTGCGGCTGATCGCCTCGGGTGACGCCGCCCCCGTCAACACCAAGCTGGTGCCCAACTACAAGGACGTCTTCGCCGGGCTGAAGAACCAGCAGTGGAACTCGGTCAAGGGTGTCGCCTACGGCATCCCGCACGGCCGTGGCGCCAACCTCCTGATGTACAACACCAAGAAGGTCTCCCCGGCGCCCGACTCCTGGTCCGCCGTCTTCGACAAGGCCTCGGCGCACAAGGGGAAGGTCACCGCGTACGACTCGCCGATCTACCTCGCGGACGCCGCCCTGTACCTGATGAAGTCCAAGCCGTCCCTCGGCATCAAGGACCCGTACGCCCTGGACCAGAAGCAGTTCGACGCGGCGGTCTCGCTGCTCAAGGCGCAGAACTCCAACGTCGGCGAATACTGGAGCGACTACCTCAAGGAGGTCTCCGCGTTCAAGAGCGGCGACTCCGTGATCGGCACCAGCTGGCAGGTGATCCTCAACACCGCCCAGGGGGAGAAGGTCCCCGTGAAGGGCGTCCTGCCCAAGGAGGGCGCCACCGGCTGGTCCGACACCTGGATGCTCTCCGCCAAGGCCAAGCACCCCAACTGCGCCTACAAGTGGATGGACTGGATCATCTCGCCGAAGGCCAACGCCCAGGTCGCCGAATACTTCGGTGAGGCGCCCGCCAACGCCAAGGCCTGCGACCAGACGGCCGACAAGAACCACTGCGCCACCTACCACGCGGCCGACGAGGCGTACTGGAAGAACGTCCACTTCTGGACCACGCCCATCGCCCAGTGCATCGACGGCCGCTCGGACACCAAGTGCGTCCCGTACGCCAAGTGGGTCCAGGCCTGGACCGAGATCAAGGGCTAGGACCTGCCGCCGATGACCGACACCGCGCCTGCCGCCGGACCCGTCCGGCGGCTCGCCGGGGCCCTGTACCGCCGCCCCCGGCTACAGCTGTCCCTGCTGCTCTCCGCACCACTGGCCTGGCTCGTCCTGGCCTATCTCGGCTCGCTCACCGTCCTGTTCCTGTCCGCGTTCTGGACCACGGACTCCTTCACGTCGAACGTCGTGAAGATCTGGAACACGGACAACTTCACCGCCCTGTTCGCCACCGACGTCTACCGGCAGGTCGCCCTGCGCAGCATCGGCGTCGCCCTCGCGGTCACCGCGCTGTGCGTGCTCATCGCGTTCCCGATCGCGTTCTACACGGCCCGTATCGCGAACCCTCGGTGGCGGCCGCTCCTCGTCGTCGCCATCCTCACCCCGCTGTGGGCGAGCTACCTCGTCAAGGCGTACGCCTGGCGGCTCATCCTCGCCCAAGGCGGCCTGCTGGACTGGGTGTTGGGGCCGCTCGGCATCAAGGGCCCCGGCTACGGCCTCACCGCCACCGTCCTCGTCCTGACCTACCTGTGGCTGCCGTACATGATCCTGCCGATCCACGCAGGACTCGAACAGCTCCCGGACAGCCTCCTCGACGCCTCCGCCGACCTCGGCGCGCGCACGGGCCGCACCTTCCGCTCCGTGGTCCTGCCGATGATCCTGCCGTCCGTCGCCGCCGGCTCGGTCTTCACCTTCTCGCTCAGCCTCGGCGACTACATCGCCGTACAGATCGTCGGCGGCAAGACCCAGCTGATCGGCAACCTCATCTACTCCAACATCACCCTCGACCTGCCGCTCGCCGCCGCGCTCGGCACCGTGCCCGTGGTGATCATCGTGCTCTACCTGCTCGCGGTACGCCGCACCGGAGCCCTCAGCAGCCTGTGACGCCCGGAGCCCTCCGGTTGCACCGAAGCCCCTGACGTCCCGCCCCGCCGCCCCTCCGGATCACGCACAGCGAAGGTCCCTCTCGATGAATCTCTCCCGCCCCGCGCGCATCACCCTGCGCATCGCCGCCGCGCTCGGCTTCGCGGTGATCTACGTCCCGCTGCTCCTGGTCCTCGTCAACTCCCTGAACCCGGACCGAAGTTCGGGCTGGCCGCCGCCCGGTCTCACCTTCGACTGGTGGGTCGACGCCTGGCACAGCTCCGGCGCCCGCGACGCGCTGTGGACCTCCGTCAAGGCGGGGCTCGGCGCGACCGCCATCGCCCTCGTCCTCGGCACGCTCATCGCCTTCGCCTGCCAGCGCTACAGGTTCTTCGGCCGCGACGCCATCTCCTTCGTCGTCGTCCTGCCGATCGCGCTGCCCGGAATCGTCACCGGCGTCGCGCTCAACACCGCGTTCCGCACGGTCCTCGAACCGCTCGGCGTCGGCCTCGGCCTGTTCACCGTCATCGTCGGCCACGCCACGTTCTGCATCGTGGTCGTCTTCAACAACGTCATCGCCCGGCTGCGGCGCATGCCGGGGTCGTACGAAGAGGCCGCCATGGACCTCGGGGCGCACAGCTTCCGCACGTTCGTCGACATCACGTTCCCGCTGGTGCGCTCCGCGCTGGTGGCGGGCGGACTGCTCGCCTTCGCCCTGTCCTTCGACGAGATCGTCGTGACGACCTTCACCGCCGGGCCCGGCATCCAGACACTCCCCGTCTGGATCTTCTCCAACATGGCCCGCCCGCAGCAGGCCCCCGTCGTCAACGTCGTCGCCGCCGTCCTCGTCCTGCTGTCCGTCATCCCGATCTACCTCGCCCAGCGCCTCTCCTCGGACACCGCGTCCGGCAGCCGGATCTGACCCGGGCATCGCGGGCTCCTGTTGCCTGCTTGGGAAGGCGCATCGCCCGGCCGTGGTGTTCGATTGCTGCGTGAGGCACAACAAGCCGCCGGACGATCCCCTCGCCGCGCTCCTGGACCGCGTCCGCATCCGGCTGCGCGACCTCACGGACGGCGAGCCGGCCTCGTACATCCCGGAGCTGAGCAGGGCCGACCCGGACCTGTTCGGGCTGAGCCTGTGCGCCCTCGACGGGCAGGTCTACAGCTGCGGCGACAGCGACGTGCCGTTCACCGTCCAGTCCGTCTCCAAGCCCTTCGTCTTCGCGCTCGCGCTCGCCGACCAGGGCCTCGAGGACGTCCTGGCGCGCGTGGGCGCCGAACCGAGCGGCGAGGGCTTCAGCTCGATCCGCCTCGAACCCGGCACCGGACGCCCGCCCAACCCGATGGTCAACGCCGGTGCCATCGTGACCAGTTCACTGGTGGCCGGGGCAAGCCCCGACGAGCGCTTCGCCCGCATCCTCACGGGCCTGGGAGCCTTCGCGGGCCGGGACCTGACCGTCGACGACGCCGTCTTCGCCTCCGAGCGCGCCACCGGCGACCGCAACCGCGCCCTCGCCTACCTCATGCACAACGCGGGATCGCTCACCGGCGATGTCGAGGAGCAGCTCGCGGTCTACTTCCGGCAGTGCTCCGTGCTCGTGACCTGCGACGACCTCGCCGTGATGCACGCGACCCTGGCCGGCGGCGGCACCAACCCGCTCACCGGCGAGCGGGTCGTCGCCTCCCGCCACGCCCAGCACGTCCTCGCCGTCATGGCCACCTGCGGGATGTACGACGCCTCGGGGCAGTGGATGCTGCGCGTGGGTCTCCCGGCGAAGAGCGGCGTCTCGGGCGGGATCGGGGTGGCGCTGCCCGGCCAGTTCGGCATCGGTGTGTTCAGCCCGCCCCTGGACGAGAAGGGCAACAGCGTCCGGGCCATCGCCGCCTGCCACCTCCTCTCGGAGCAGTTCGGACTGCACCTGATGCGCGCCACCGGCAGCAGCGGCCGTCCCCTCCCACCGCGCTCCCTCGACCCGGGCCCGCTGCGCTCGCTGCGCCATCGCCCCCGCGACCAGCGGGCCGCACTCGACGAACGGCCCGACCGCATCCGCGTCCACGTCCTCCAGGGCGACCTGGACTTCGCCACCGCCGAACAGACCCTGCGCGCGGCCCGCGACCTCCCGAAGGCCGCCCGCTGGTTCGTCCTGGACCTCGCGCGGGTCGGCCGCATCGAACCCGTCGCGGCCGACCTCCTGCGCGCCCTGGGCCATGACCTGCGCGAACGCGGGATCCGCATGGTGATCGCCGACCCTTCGACCCGCCCCGTGACGCACCCCAAGGACGAGTTCGCCGACCTGGGACGCGCCATCGAATCCTGCGAGGACGAACTCCTGACCGGCCTCGGCCTCGACCCCTGCGCACCGGTCCCCCTGACGGACAGCGACCTCTTCGGGAGGGCCGGCGAGCAGGCCGCGCAGGCCGTCTCGGACTGCTTCGGCACCATGTCCCTGACCGCCGGCCAGACAATCGAGCCACCCCGCGCGGAGCCCGTGGTCCTCTGGTACGTGGAGTCGGGGCGCCTGGCCGTGTGCGCCCAGACCTCGCGGCCCACACCCGCGGGCCGCACCTGGTCCGCCGGGCCGGGCGCGGCCCTCACCCCTGCGGACTTCCACGCCCGCCTCGGCGAACGCGTCATGGCGGAGGAGGACTCGGTGTGCCGCACCCTGACGGCGGCCGGACTGCTGAGGCTGCGCACGGCCGTGCCCGCGGCGGCCGCCTTCCTGGAGCGCAGCCCGCTCGACGGCGCGGAGACGGTGGACCGGCCCGAGGGGGCCTGAGGGCGACTGAGTGGAACGACGGTGCCGCTCGAAGCAGCCCCGCCGTCCCTCCGTCCCTTCCCCCTGCCGTTCTGTCAGCTGTCGGCCGTCGTGTCGGCGGGCATCGCGCCGGACTTGTCGACGACGGTGCGGCGCAGGATCGCGTTCGTACCCGCCAGCTTCATGCCCTTGCCGTCCTTGTCCAGGTATGAGCGCGAGCCAAGATAGGTGAGGCGCTCGCTGTCGAAGATCCACTCGCTGCGGGTCGCTGACCGGGCGTCCTGACGGGCGATGCCGACCCCATGGCGCCCGGCGGCGTCCACCGCGTCGGGAATCCGCTGGATGCCCGGGATCCGCGCGACGGCCTTGTAGAGCGCCGCGGCGTTCTTCGGCGGCATCACGGTCTCGTCGAGGAGGGAGCCGATCTTCTCGAAGACGGCCTGGTCCCTGGACTCGCGGCCCGAGGGCCGGGTCCCGGCGTAGAGCTCGTCGAGGAGCCGGTCGGGATCGGTGGGCAGTGAGGCCAGCCAGGCGTACGTCGGACGGTCGAGGCCGGGTGCCAGCGGGTCGGCCGACTCGTAGGGGAGCCGCTGCCCGGACATCGGAACGCCCTTGCCGGTCTCCTTGATGACGCCGAGGTCCTTCACCGGCTCGGACGTCTGCGCCGTCCAGGCCTCGCGCCGGTGCGGGGCGCCGAGTTCGACCGGCCCGGCGAACGTGCCCTCGTTCGAGCGGACCGTGCTGCGGACGTACACGTACTGGCCGTCCTTGACCGGTGTGGTGTCCGTCCTGAGGGACGCGTCGGCGATCTGGTTCAGCAGGACGGTGGCTCCGCTGTCCGGCGCGGGTGCATGGGCTACGGGCGCCGCGCCGTGGTCGTCGCCGACGAAGGTGAAGGCGGCGGCCAGCGCGCCGGTCAGCGCGAGGGCCGCGACGGGCACGGCCATCGCGGGGCGCAGGAAGCGCCGGCGGGCGGTGGCGCCTTCCTGGTGACGCGGCGGAATGGTGGGTGCGACGCTCTCGCGGTGGCGGTCGATCTGCTGCATCAGGATGTCCTTGTGGTGGCGGTGTCGCCCCCGCGGCAGATCCCATTCGGGCGCCTTCGGCAGCAGCCGCGACACCTCCTGGGCCTCCTCGCGGTCACTCCCGAAGGGGTGTGCTGCGTTCATCGGGTCTCCTCCCGCAGGGGCAGGGCCGCGAACGCGGCCTCACTCGATACCTCTCCGCGACCGGGCCGCGGTTCCGGTGCTTCCTGCTGACTGAGCTGCTGCAGCTTGGCGCGCGCCCGGGACAGCCGGGAACGGACCGTGCCCACGGGGACGCCCAACGCGTCCGCCGCCTGCGCGTAGTCGAGCCCGGCCCAGACACACAGGGCGATCACGTCCCGCTCGGCCCGCCGCAACTTGGCCAACGAGCCGTGGATACGGGCTAGTCGGCGAGCGTCGTCGATACGTCCCGCCGTCTCCTCCGCGAAGTCGGCCACGTCGGGTGCGGCGGGCTGGCGGGCCAGGAACGCCAGCCGGCGCCGCATCCCGCGCCGGGCGTTGTGCGCCTTGTTCGTCGCGATGCCGTAGAGCCAGGGGCCGAGTGGCGCGTCGGCGTCGGGGTCGAGACGTTCCCTGGTCGCCCATGCGGTGAGGAACGTGTCGGACATGATCTCTTCGGCGAGCGACCAGTCGCCGGTCAGACGCAGGGCGTGGTTGTAGATCGCCCGCGCGTATTCCTCATACAGGTCGGCGAACGCCTCGCGGTCCCCTGCCCGGATCCGTGCACGCATCCGCACTCCTTCTCGTTGCGCTTCACGTCCGGTACCTCTCCGCACCCACGCACGCGTTCCGGTGACCTGTGCCACACGGGCAACTCGTGGTGACCGCACCCCTGTTGGCCGCCCCGGGGGCGGGTCCGTCATGTTCAGGCACGCGCTCGGGGGCGACACGGCGGCGGAGACGAGGGCGCAGGACCACCGCATCCTCGCGGGCGCCGACCTGGACGGCAGTATCAACGGGGGCTGTCGCCGCCACGGCGGTCACGCGAACGGGCCAACCCAACCGGGTTGGCCCGTTCGACCGGCTCGTCCTCCTGATGCGCGCTCGCGCTCCCGCCCGACGTGGTCGACGCCATGACGATGCCATCGGCACGATCACCGCGGACCGGGCCGAGGCCGCCGAACGAGGTCAGGGGACGTCAGGAACGCTGGTCGCCGGACTGCTCGGCGCGCTGCGCGTTCCGCTCCTTGATGCGGGTGGCTTCCTTGCGGACCGCGGCCTGGGTGGCGCGCTCCTGCTGGAGCCACTCGGGGCTCTCGGTCTTGAGCGCCTCGATCTGCTCCGTGGTGAGCGCCTCGGTGATCCCGCCGCGGGCGAGACCGGAGATGGAGATGCCGAGCTTGGACGCGACGACGGGACGAGGGTGCGGGCCGTTGCGACGCAGCTCCTGGAGCCACTCGGGCGGATCGGCCTGCAGCGTGTTGAGCTCGCTGCGCGAGACGACACCCTCCTGGAACTCGGCGGGGGTGGCCTCGAGGTACACACCCAGCTTCTTCGCCGCGGTCGCGGGCTTCATGGTCTGGGTGGTCTGGTGCGACGTCATGGTGTCAAGGGTATCGACTGTGTGCGAGACCTCCGACCACGACCGGTAACCTGGCGGAGTGACAGGCTCGGAAGTATCCCCTTCGTTCCGGCTCGCGTATGTCCCGGGAGTGACGCCCACCAAGTGGGTGCGGATCTGGAACGAGCGGCTGCCCGGCGTTCCGCTCACCCTCATCGCGACGCCCGCCGGCGAGGCATCCGACGTATTGCGGGACCGTGGGGCGGACGCCGGCCTCGTACGGCTGCCGGTGGACCGGACCGTGCTCAGCGCGATCCCCCTCTACACCGAGACGACCGTGGTCGTGATCCCCAAGGACCACGTCGTGGCCGCGGTCGACGAGGTGTCCCTGGAGGATCTGGCCGACGAGACCGTGCTGCACCCCCTCGACGACACCCTCGGCTGGGAGCAGCTCCCGGGCGAGCCCGCGTTCGAGCGACCGGAGACGACGGCGGACGCCGTCGAGCTGGTGGCCGCCGGGATCGGTGTGCTGGTGGTCCCGCAGTCGCTCGCGCGCCTGCACCACCGCAAGGACCTCACCTACCGTCCGGTGACCGACGCCCCCGAGTCCCAGGTCGCACTGTCGTGGCCGGAGGACGAGACCACCGACCTGGTGGAGGAGTTCATCGGCATCGTCCGCGGGCGGACGGTCAACAGCTCACGCGGCCGTACGGCGACACCGCCGCAGCCCAAGGCCGCGCGCACCGACAGGAGCGGCGGGGCACGGCAGAAGCCGGCCGCGGGGAAGAACCCGCGCGGCGGCGGCGCCAAGGGCGGCGTGAAGGGTGGCGCCAAGGGCGGGACCAAGGCCGGGCCGAAGGGTGCGGCCAAGGGCGGTTCCAAGGGCGGCGCCAAGCGTGGGAAGCCGCGTCGCAAGCCGTAGTCACGGCGGGTCGGGGGCGTGGATATTCCGTTGCCGCGCCCGGCTCCCGGGCGTGATGATCCCTGGATGGCTTCGACTCCGAGTCCCTCCCCTTCCGACGGCCGTGCCGGAATCACCGTCGCGCTCGTGGAACGTCTGATCGCCGCCCAGTTCCCTCAGTGGAGCGGCCTTCCGGTGACGCCGGTGGAGGTCGACGGCTGGGACAACAGGACGTACCGCCTGGGTGACGCCATGACGGCCCGCCTGCCCACCGCCGAGGGCTACGTTCCCGCGGTGGCCAAGGAGAACGAGTGGCTGCCGCGCCTCGCGCCTTCGCTGCCTGTGGCCGTCCCGCCCGTCCTGGCCCAGGGCGAGCCCGGTGAGGAGTACCCCTTTCCGTGGTCCGTGCGCGGCTGGCTGGACGGAGAGACGGCGGCCCGCGGCAGCATCGACGACATGGCGCAGTTCGCGGTCTCGGTGGCCGAGTTCGTCCTCGCGCTGCAGCGCTGCGACGCCACCGGGGGGCCGTCGGCCGGGAAGCACAGCTGGTACCGGGGTGCGTCGCTCACGCACTACGACGACGAGACCCGCCGCTGCCTCACGGCGCTGGAGGGCCATGTCGACACGCGCCGGGCGGCCGCCGTGTGGGAGGCCGCGCTCGCGGCGCGGTGGCAAGGGACGCCGGTGTGGTTCCACGGAGACATCGCCACGGGCAACCTGCTCGTCGCCGACGGCAGACTCACGGCCGTCATCGACTTCGGCACGTCCGGCGTCGGCGACCCCGCCTGCGATCTGGTGATCGCCTGGTGCACGTTCACCGGAGACAGCCGGGAGGCCTTCCGCCGCACGGTCGCCCAGGACGCCGACACGTGGGCCCGAGCCCGCGGCTGGGCCCTGTGGAAGTCCCTGCTGGTCATGTCCCAGTCCCTCGGCACCGACCCGGAAAGCGCCGCGTCCAACCACCGCGTGATCGACGAGGTCATCGCCGACCACGACCGATTCGCCCGGGCGGCACGCTGACCGACCACCCTCCCGCCACGGCCCCTCGACGACCCCTCAACCCGCCTCCCGCACACCGGCCCCCGCATCCTCCGACAGTCCGGGCCGCCAGTACCTGAACACCGCGGACAGGACCACCGCCGTCAGCGTGCCCGCGACCACCCCGCTGCCCAGGACCGCGCGGGCCCAGCTCGGGAAGCCCTCGTACAGGCTCGGGGAGAGCAGGGGGAGCAAACCCGCCGCGAGGGCGAGCGCGGCGACCATCGCATCCGAGTTGTCGGCACCCCGGCCCAGGTCCGCGCGGCGCAGCATGTCGACGCCGAGGACGGCGATGACGGCGTACACGACGAGCGAGGAGCCGCCCACGACCGCCGACGGGATCCCCGCGACGGCCCGCGAGACGGGTGTGAGCAGGCCCATGACGACCAGGAGGGCACCGGCGCCCGCGGTCACGAAGCGGCTGCGTACGCCCGTGAGGCGGACGATGCCGATGTTCTCGGCGCTCGTGACCATCAGCGACGTACCGAAGAGGCCGCCGACCACGGAGACGAGCGCGTCGGCGCGCCCGACCCGGGGCACGTCCCGTGCGGGTGCGGCGGCGTGGCCCACTGTCTCGCCGACCAGCACGGTCTGCCCGGTGATCTCGGCCAGGGTCGTGAGGCTGAAGATGAGCAGCGGGAGCGCGGCCAGGACGTCGAAGTGCGGGGCGCCGTACGGGAGGAAGGAGGGCAGGGAGAACCCGGAACCGGCGGCAGAGCCGAAGCTGCCCAGGCCGGTGACGGCCGCGAGCAGCGCGCCCACCGCCATGCCGATCAGGACGGCCGTCTGCCGCCACACCCCGCGCAGCAGCAGGTACGCGCCGACGGTCGCGGCCACCGTGAGACCCGCGAGGGCCACGGCGCGCGGCTGCCCCTGCCCGTCGGGCCCGGTGATCAGCTGCGCCGCCACCCGTACCATCGCGATGCCGATCAACAGCACCGTCACCCCCATCACCAGGGGCGGGAAGAGCCGCACGATCCGCGCGTACAGGGGAAGGACCGCGACCAGGAGCAGCGCCGCGAGAAACACGGAGCCGCTCGCCGTGGCCGCCCCGTGGTCCTGGGCGATCTGGAGGAACAGCGCGGCGGCGGCCCCTCCGGGCAGCATCACGAACGGCAGCCGCGCCCCGGTCCGCCACACCCCCAGGGACTGGAGCAGCGTCCCCGCCCCGCACAGGATCAGGACCGCGCTCAGCAGTGACGCGGTGCGCGCGGGCGACAGGTGCAGGGTGCCCGCGGTGAGGAACACCGTGGACACCGGCGCGGCGACCATCGCCAGGACGTGCTGCACGGACAGGGGGACGAGGCGCCGCAGCGGAACGCGTTCGTCGACCGGGGACGGGACGGCGGTCACGCCGCGCCGCCGGTGGTCAGCCAGGGAAGCTGCGAGGCGGCGTAACGGTAGGAGCGGAAGACCGCGTTGGGCTCGGACGGGAAGAGACCGCGCACCTCGGACTCCCCGTAGCCGGCGAAGTACGGGACGACGTACTCCCAGCACAGGTAGCCGTCCCGCGTCACTTCGAAGAGGCGGCCCGACGGGGAGTCGGTGACAAGGGTGTTGCCGTTCGGCAGGCGCTGCGCGCTGCCCATGAAGGGGGCGAAGAAGAACTCACGCGCCGGGTCGTGGTACTCCCACGCCACCTTCCCGCTCGCCGGGTCGATCTCGACGACCCGCGAGTACGGAACGTCGCAGTCGGGCCGGAAGACGCCGTTGTCGAAGACGAGGAAGGCGCCCGACTCCAGTTCTGTCGGGGCGTGTTGCTGGGAGACGGTGCCCGGCTCGCTGCGCCAGAGGATCTCGCCGGTCGCGCGGCTGATGACGACGACGGCGGAGACACTGCGCAGGCTCGCCAGGATGTTCCCGTCGGCCAGCGGTGTGACGCTGTTGATCAGCGGCCAGTGCTCGCGGGCGTACGCGGGGTGCAGCGCGTAGGTGTCCCGGTCGAGGTGCTCGGAGGCGCGCCACGACCACAGCACCGTGCCGTCGGCGTCGACCTCCTGGATGGTGTCGGCCCAGACCACTCCGCCCGTGGCCTCGGTGCCGCGCACGCCACCGACCACACCGGCCGCGTCCCCGCCTCGCAGGGGTTCGAGGCCCGTGTACAGGATCCGGCCGTCGTCGAGGTGGTGTGCGTCGTGGTGCTGGAGCGGGTCGCGGTGTTCACTCAGGACGGTTCCGTCCGGAGCGGCCTTCAGCATCACGCCACCGCGGTACTTGTGCCACATGGGGAAGAGGGCCTCCTCGCCGGGGAGCACGCCGTTGTAGGCGAGGACGCCGTCGGGCAGCAGCCGCGCGTGCCGGCCCGGCCGGTACGGCAGCTTCCACTCGTGCGCGGTACGTCCCTCCATGTCGACGAGGTACACCTCGCCGGAGCCGGTGAGCGGCGCGAAGAGGGTGTAGCCCGGGAACGCGGTGTCCGGGTCGTGGGCGATCAGTCCGGTGGCGTGGCGGCGGCGCGAGTTCTGGTCGACGGCGGGCACGTGGATGTCTCCCTCTAGGTTTCAAAGTTTCTTTGATGAGGTCAAGCAAGTTTGACCGTAGTGAAGTTCTGTTAAGTGGGTGTAACGGCAGTGCGAAACCGGAGCCGGGCCACGATTAGGGTTCGGACATGAGCAAGGGCGCTGTCGTGGGCAGCAACGATGACGGGAACGCCGACGGGAACGCCGACGGGAACGCCGAGAACCAGGAGCGGACACCGCGGGTCGGTGCCGCCGTCCGCAGGCGCCGCCGCGCACTCGACCTGACGCTCGCCGCGGTCACCGGGCGCAGCGGTCTGTCGGTGCCGTTCCTCAGTCAGATCGAGAACGACCGGGCGCGCCCCAGCATGCGCTCGCTCCAGCGCATCGCCGACGCTCTCGACACCACGGCCGTCCAGCTCCTCGCCGCTTCGGACGCCACCCGCACCGTCGATGTCGTCCGTGCGGGAGACCCGGGAGGCCTTGCGTCCGGCACCGGCGTGCGCCCGCTGACGCGCGGGACGCACCAGGTCCACGCCCTGGAGTTCACCGGCGAGGAGAACGCCGGGCGTGAATTCCGGCACCGCAACGACGAGTTGATGTACGTGGCGGACGGTGCCGTCGAGGTGGAGGCGGAAGGCCGGGTGCACCGGCTCGGCCGCGGCGACAGCATCCTGCTCTCCGGCGGCGTAAGGCACCGCTGGCACGCCGTCGAGCCGGACTCACGCGTGGTGGTCGTGGCGGTGGCGGATCACGTCGAGATCCTGGAGCCCTGACGGCGCGGAAGCCGTACGGTTCGACAGCCACGGGCGGTTCAACTCGCCGCGCATCCAGGGGTGTTCAGAGAAGCGCGCACCGGGCGGACCTGGTGGGTTCCAGGCCCGCCCGGCGGCAGGTCGTACGCGGTGGCGCCTCAGCAGCTCAGGTTGTCGCCCGGTGTGGTGCCCAGGATCTGGACGAACGCCTTGTACCGGTCGATGCGGCTCTGGACCTGGCCGGGGTTGCCGCCGTTGCACTCCAGGCTGCCGTTGATGGAGCGGATCGTCTCGCCGAAGCCCGCACCGTTCACCATGGCGTTGTGCGGCGTCATGGTGCCGGGGCCGCTCTGCGTGTTCCAGTACCAAAGGCCCGTCTTCCACGCCACGGCCGCGTCCTGCTCCACGAGGTACGGGTTGTGGAGGAGGTCGATGCCGAGCGCGTCGCCCGCGGCCTTGTAGTTGAAGTTCCAGCTGAGCTGGATCGGGCCGCGGCCGTAGTACGCGGCGGTGCCCGCCGGGCAGCCGTAGGACTGGCTGGTGTCGCAGTAGTGCGGATAGTTGGCGGTGTTCTGCTCGACGATGTACACCAGACCGCCGGTCTCATGGCTGACGTTGGCCAGGAACGCCGCGGCCTCCTGGCGCTTGACCGTGTCGCTGCCGGTGTTCGCGAAGCCGGGGTAGGCGCTGAGCGCGGCGGTCAGTCCGCTGTACGTGTAGAACGGATTCCTGTTCGGGAACATCTGGTTGAACTGGGCCTCGCTGACGACGAAGCCGGACGGATCAGGGTCGCCGGGGTTCGTCTCGCCGCCGCCGCAGGCGCCCTGGTCCGCCCAGACGTCGGAGGTGCCCGGGGTCTCGTTCTGGGTCCACCACTTGGCGTTCCAGTTGTGCCCGTTGTACGAGGCAGATCCGCCGCCCGTGTAGACGGACGAGGAGTTCCAGGGTGCGGCGCACTCGGCCGCCGATGCCGTGCCGGCCGGACCGATGACGACCACGGCGCTGACCGCGGCCAGGGTGGCGACAAGACTCGTGACGCGCTTGATCATGCCAACGCTCCTTCGCGCGGCGCGAGTTGGTGAGCCCGGCGCCGCCATGGGGGGTGCCGTCACTCAAGCGAACCTGGTCTGAACCTGTCAAGGTCTAGACCAGAAGTGCCGCAGCGGCGGTGGAGTTTCGGCCTGGGCTGATCTCAACTCGACATGGCGTACAAGGACTTGGCCGCGAAGCTGATCGGGAGCGGAACACGACGGAAGCCGGCGGCTCGGGAATCATTCCCTGCGCCGCCGGCTCCCGCGTGCCCTGGAGCGAGATGTCCTATGAGGAGATGTCCTAGAGCGAGCCCTGCCCGCCGCTGTTGAGCGCCGGCGCCTGGGACTGGGGCGCCTGCGTCGGCATGGAGCGCGGCAGCGGCGCCGGCATCACCCGTTCCAGATCCCGCAGGGTCTGTTCGGCTACGGCACGGACCTGGGCGGGGATGTCGCCTCGTTCCTGGATGAGCCGGCTGTAGATCGGAGCTTCGTGCTGTGCGGCCCACACGTCGAGACTTCCCTCTTTCCTTGGCTGGCGACGCCCCCGGCACCGGAGGAATCAGCCAACGAGTCTACCGGTGACCTTTGCGCCGTAGGCAAAGTGTCCATATCCGGGGACGCGAGGCCCCTGAAGAGGGTATGGATCGTCGGAACGCTTCCGGGCACCGGCGTCAACGGCGGCCCGGACGAGAACCACGACATGGAGGTTGTGAGAGTGCGCTACCGCGAGCTGGGCCGCAGCGGAATGTCCGTGTCCGAGATCGGCTACGGCGCCTGGGGCATCGGTGCGTCCGGGTGGGTGGGCGCCACCGAGGACGAGTCCGTACGCGCCCTGCACCGTGCCATCGACCTCGGGGTGAACTTCATCGACACCGCCCGCGGTTACGGCGAGAGCGAGCGGATCGTCGGCCGGGTCGTGCGCGAACGGGCCGGCGACGACGTACTGGTGGCGACCAAGGTGCCGCCGATGAACAGGATCTGGCCCGCGCCCGACGGCATCGACCCCGCCGATGCGTTCCCGGGCGCCCACATACGCGAGAGCGTGGAGACCAGTCTGCGGGTCAGCGGACTCGACCACTTCGACGTGGTGCAGTTCCACGTCTGGAGCGACGAGTGGGTGGGCCGGGGCGACTGGCTGCAGACGGTCGAGGAGCTGAAGAAGGAGGGGAAGATCCGCCTGTTCGGCGTCTCCGTCAACGACCATCAGCCCGCCAACGCACTCGTCCTCGTGCGCAGCGGCTTCGTGGACACCGTGCAGGTCATCTACAACATTTTCGACCAGGCGCCCGCCGACGCGTTGCTGCCCGTGTGCGAAGAACACGGCGTCGGTGTCATCGTCCGTGTGGCGCTGGACGAGGGCGGGCTCACGGGCCGGATCGCCGCCGGTACGACGTTCCCCGAGGGCGACTTCCGTGCCCGCTACTTCCGCGACGACCGGCCCGCGCAGGTCGAGCAGAAAGTCGCCGCCATCGTCGCCGACCTGGGCATCGCGCCCGACGAGATCGCCGAGCACGCACTGCGCTTCGTGCTGAGTTCGCCCGCCGTCTCCACCGTCATCCCGGGCATGCGCACCGTACGCAACGTCGAGCGCAACACGGCCCTGAGCGACGGACGGCCACTGACCGCCGAGCAGCTCGCCGTGCTGGCCGGGCACCGCTGGCAGCGCAACTTCTACGCGTAGGCCGCTTCAACGGATGGGCCGTCTTCAACGGATGGGCTGTTCGACGGCAGGGGAGAAGCCCCCGCGCAGCGCGCGCGGGGGCTTCAACGAGGCTCGGGTCAGGAGCCGTCGCGCTTGAGGGAGTCGTGGACTCCTCGGGCGCGGTCGCGGGCGTCGCCCATGTTCTTCTTGGCTTCGCCCCTAGCCTGGTCGGTCTTACCCTCGGCTTCCTTGCGGCGATCGCCAGTGACCTTACCGGTCATCTCCTTGGCCTTGCCCTTGACCTTGTCCATGCCGCCCTTGTCAGGCATTGCGACTCCTTTGTCTTGTACGGGTCTTGCTCGACCAACGTAGAACGACGCCACCGAAGCCGCGCGGTGGACGATTACGCTCCGTGAGACTCAGGGCTGCTCGGCAGCTGGAGCTGGGGAGATGCCCAGTCCGCATGGCGCAGGATCGCGCGGACCGTCATGCCGGACGGCGTGGGCGACGGACTGGCTGCGGGGGCGGCGTTGCGCGTCGTAGTGGGCGAGTGCCGTTTCCACGGAGGGTTCACCGGCGAGGGCGGCTAGTACGGCCGCGTCCTCCAGGGCCTGGCATGCGCCGTGGCCGAGGTTCGGCGTCATGGCGTGCGCCGCGTCACCGAGGAGGGCGACGCGGTCCGCCATGTCCGCGGGCACCACCGCCGCCTACTTCGCACGTGGCGGCGTTGCTCACGGCGCTGGTCCGGCGGCTCGTGGAGCGCGACCAGGCCGAACTCCGCTCGGCGGGCGAGGAGTTGCCGCCGCTGCGGGACGCGGACCAACTGACGGAGCAGATGGGCGAGTTCATCGAGCAGCGGCTCACGGGGGAGGGGCGGCGGCGGTCCCTGGCGCGCTACGCCTGCGCCGTCGAGAGCGTGTGCCATCCCGAGCCGCGGGCCGGCCTCGTGCCGCGCGAGAACGCGGCGCGCGACGCCTTACGCGACTACCTGGCCGCGCGCGGTGTGGCGGACGCCGAGGGGCGCACCCTCACTCGGCCGGCATGCGTCGACAGGCTGGTCTTCGACCGGCTGCTGGGCGGCGGACGCGTCTCCGAGCCGGAGATCCGTGGGCTCGTCGCGACGGCGCTGCGGTAGCGCCCGGCGGATTCGGGCAATCGGCCGGGTGGGAAGGCTTGCTTTCCGGTGGGGCCGCCGCTGCGGGTAGCGGTCGGTCCGTGAAACGGCACGCAGGGAGCCCCACGCCGTTGCGAGCAGGTGGCATGCGCACCACCTGCTCGCGTCCGCACCGGAGGATGTCCGCACCCGCCTCCCGGTCAGCCGCCGACGTAGGCCGCGAGGTGCTCACCGGTCAGGGTGGAGCGGTCAGCGACGAGTTCGGCCGGTGTGCCCTCGAACACGATCCGTCCGCCGTCGTGACCGGCGCCGGGGCCGAGGTCGATGATCCAGTCGGCGTGGGCCATGACCGCCTGGTGGTGCTCGATGACGATGACGGACTTGCCGGAGTCGACGAGCCGGTCGAGCAGCCCGAGCAACTGCTCGACATCGGCGAGGTGGAGGCCGGTCGTCGGCTCGTCGAGGACGTAGACCCCGCCCTTCTCGCCCATGTGCGTCGCCAGCTTGAGCCGCTGCCGCTCGCCGCCGGACAGCGTGGTGAGCGGCTGCCCGAGGGTGAGGTAGCCGAGCCCGACGTCAGCCATCCGCTGGAGGATCTTCTGCGCGGCCGGCGTGCGCGCCTCGCCCGCGCCGAAGAACTGCTCGGCCTCGGCCACCGACATCGCGAGCACCTCGCTGATGTCGCGCCCGCCGAAGTGGTAGTCGAGGACCGAGGCCTGGAACCGCTTCCCCTCGC
Source organism: Streptomyces sp. NPDC090032 (assembly GCF_044748025.1). Taxonomy (NCBI): domain Bacteria; kingdom Bacillati; phylum Actinomycetota; class Actinomycetes; order Kitasatosporales; family Streptomycetaceae; genus Streptomyces; species Streptomyces sp. NPDC090032. Next base: position 358,159 of record NZ_JBIVFF010000007.1, read on the forward strand.
AGTCGTCGCAGACGGAGGCGACACCGGCCATCATCGCCAGGTCCGTGTAGATGACGCCCGCGCCGTTGCACGTGGGGCAGGCGCCCTCGGAGTTCGCGCTGAAGAGCGCCGGCTTCACACCGTTGGCCTTGGCGAACGCCTTGCGGATCGGGTCGAGCAGTCCGGTGTACGTCGCCGGGTTACTGCGCCGCGAGCCGCGGATCGCGGCCTGGTCGACCGTGACCACCCCGTCCTGCCCGGCCACCGAGCCGTGGATCAGCGAGCTCTTGCCCGAGCCCGCGACGCCCGTGACGACGGTCAGTACGCCGAGCGGAATGTCGACGTCGACGTCCTGGAGATTGTTCGTGGCTGCGCCGCGTACCCCCAGCTTCCCCGTCGGCGTGCGTACCGTCGGCTTCAGCTTCGCGCGGTCGTCAAGGTGCTGCCCGGTGAGCGTGTCGCTGGCCCGCAGCCCCTCGACCGTGCCCTCGAACACCACCTCGCCGCCGTCGGTGCCCGCGCGCGGGCCCAGGTCGACGACGTGGTCGGCGATCGCGATCGCCTCCGGCTTGTGCTCGACGACCAGCACCGTGTTGCCCTTGTCCCGCAGCCGCAGCAGCAGGTCGTTCATCCGCTGGATGTCGTGCGGGTGCAGCCCGATCGTCGGCTCGTCGAAGACGTACGTGACATCGGTCAGGGACGACCCGAGGTGGCGGATCATCTTGACGCGCTGTGCCTCGCCGCCGGAGAGTGTGCCCGCCGGGCGGTCGAGACCGAGGTAGCCGAGCCCGATCTCCACGAACGAGTCGAGGGTGTCTCCGAGCGCCTTCAGCAGCGGTGCGACCGACGGCTCCTTGAGGCCCCGCACCCACTCGGCGAGATCGCTGATCTGCATCGAACAGGCGTCGGCGATGCTGATCTTCTTGATCTTCGACGACCGGGCCGCCTCGCTCAGCCGCGTGCCGCCGCAGTCGGGACAGGACGTGAACGTCATCGCCCGCTCCACGAAGGCGCGGATGTGCGGCTGCAGCGAGTCGATGTCCTTCGACAGCATCGACTTCTGGATCTTCGGGATCAGACCCTCGTACGTCAGGTTGACGCCGTCGACCTTGATCTTGGTCGGCTCCTTGTGGAGAAGGTCGTGCAGTTCCTTCTTGGTGAACTTGCGGATCGGCTTGTCCGGGTCGAAGAAGCCGCAGCCGCGGTAGATACGGCCGTACCAGCCCTCGACGCTGTAGCCGGGGACGGTGAGCGCGCCCTCGTTGAGCGACTTGCTCTCGTCGTACAGCGCGGTCAGATCGAAGTCGGTGACCGAACCACGGCCCTCGCAGCGCGGGCACATGCCGCCGACGATGCTGAAGCTGCGCCGCTCCTTCACCTTCTCGCCGCCGCGTTCGATGGTGACCGCGCCCGCGCCGCTGATGGAGGCGACGTTGAAGGAGAACGCCTTGGCCGAGCCGATGTGCGGCTTGCCGAGCCGGCTGAAGAGGATGCGCAGCATCGCGTTGGCGTCGGTGGCCGTGCCGACCGTGGAGCGGGCGTCGCCGCCCATCCGCTCCTGGCCGACGATGATCGCGGTCGTCAGACCGTCGAGCACGTCGACCTCGGGCCTGGCCAGCGTCGGCATGAAGCCCTGAACGAAGGTGCTGTACGTCTCGTTGATCATCCGCTGCGACTCCGCGGCGATCGTGCCGAAGACCAGCGAGCTCTTGCCCGAGCCGGAGACACCCGTGAACACCGTCAGGCGGCGCTTCGGGAGCTCGACGCTGACGTCCTTGAGGTTGTTCACGCGCGCACCGTGCACGCGGATCAGATCGTGGCTGTCGGCAGCGTGCAGCGCAGGTGACTGCGCCTGCGTCCCCTTGGCCATGCTCATCGTGTCTCCATCTGTTGCGCGGGACCGCCCTCGCGGGCCCCGTCGGCGTCGCCGGCTCGATCTAACCAGTTTCGAGCCCTCCGCCTGGTTCTCTTCTCCTGCTGGGCTCTCCTGCTGGGCTTCTGCCCGGGGCCCGGCCCGCCGGGCCGTCCGTCAACTGTCCTGGAGCAGTCCGAGGACGTTGCCGTCGGGGTCGGTGAACGTGGCCACGAGGCGGCCGCCGCCGACGTCGTGTGCGGCCTCCTTCACCACGGCGCCCGCGGCGGTCACCTCGGCGAGCTTCGCCTCGATGTCCGGAACGTGCCAGTACGTCACCGGCGAGGTCATGCCCCCGCCGCCCGGCACGAGCCCGATGTGCTGGCCCGCGACGTCGAAGCCGACGTAGTAGGGCGCGTCGGCCGTCGGTTCCGCGCCGAGCAGGGCGGCGTACACCGCCTTGGCCTTCTCCACGTCGGAGACGGGGTGCAGCACGGTCTTGATTCCCTGCGTGGCAGAGCTGGTCATGATCACTCCTGAAGTCGGTGGGCGTGGCCGCCCGGTTTGCGGGCGGCCGGCTTTGCGGGCGGACGGGAAGCTGCCGTGAAGGGCGCTGTCCACGGAGTTCAGGCTAGGCGCGGCGCATGACCGGCGCTTCTCCAAAACTGCTCACTTCCGGTGGCCCTCGTTTCCGCCCCTCCGCCCCTCCTCACTTCCACGGAGTCGTGTCCGTGGAGTCGTGTCCGTGGAGTCGGGCACGGGTTCGAGGGTTCCGCGCGAAGGGTGGACCCTCGCCCGGCGACGACACCCTGGGGCCGCTCAGGCGTTGGGGTTGCCGTGACGCGGTTGCAGTGACGGTTCTGCACAGGGTGGGCGCGGGCTACGGACGGCGGCGACTGTCTACGGACGAGGGGCAGGAATGTGCGGAGCATGGCGGACGTGTGGACACTCAGGGGCGGCGACAGGACACCGTCGCCGGAGAGCCGCGGCCAGGCGCCCGGCCCTCTCGTGGGCCGGGAGCGGGAGTCGCGGGCCCTGCGCACGCTCCTGGAGAACCATCGGCTGGTGACGGTGGCCGGCGAGGTGGGCGTGGGCAAGAGCCGGCTCGCCGCCGACGCGATCGCCGACATCCGCGCTCAGGGGTCCAAGGCGCGCATCCTGTTCGTCCGCTGGCCGGAGGGCGGGCAGGGCGCTGGGTGTGGTGCCGAGGCGGTCGTCGGGCCTGGTCCCGAGCCGGACCTTGGGCCCGGTGCCGAGCCGGACGCTGCTCCCTGTGTCGACCCGGACGCGCCCGACTCGCTGACCGCGGCCGTCATGGAGGCGGCGGCCGGGATGCGCGGGCGGCGCGGCGCGGCAGGTGCCGTCGCCCTCGGGGACCGGTTGCGCGCAGCCGACGTGCTGCTCTTTCTCGACGACGTCGATCCGGTTCATGCCGAGTGCGTGGGCATGGTGCAGACGCTGCTGGAGTTCGTACCGTCGCTGCGCGTTCTGGTGACCGCACGCCGGCCCCTCGGCCTCGGCGAGGAGGCCGTGCTGCGCCTCGCGCCGCTCAGTACCGAGCCCGCGGACGACCACGGGACCGCGCCTGCGGTGGAACTGTTCCTGGACCGGCTCACGGACCGACTCCTGGACCGGGCGGGCGCCGGTTTCGACACCGACGATGCGGACCTGGGTCCGGCGGCGGACATCTGCCGGTCCGTGGGCGGGCTGCCGCTCGCGGTCGAGCTGGCCGCGGCGCAGGCCGCCAGGAGCAGCGTGGAGGAGGTCGCTGCCCGGCTGGAGGAACACCAGTGCTGGCTGAGCGCCCCCGGGATGGCGGCTCCCCGGCACCGGTCGCTGAGGGACGCCGTCGCCGCGGTCTACGTACTGTGCGACCGGGACGAGCGGATCGTGTGGGCCCGCGCCAGCATCCTGGCCGGGGACTTCGACGAGTCGACGGCGGCGTTCGTCTGCGCCGGCGGCGGCCTCGCACCGTCCCGGGTGCCCGCGTGCCTGAACCGCCTCGCCGCGGTCGGCGTCCTGACTCCGGTACGGGACCCCGGAGGCATCCGCGAACCCCGCTACCGCATGGCCCCCGTCGCCCACGACTTCGGTGGTGAACGGCTGCGCGAGGCGAGGGAGTTCGACGTCGCCGCCGAACGCCGCGCGATCCACTTCCACCGGGTCGCCGCACTCGCGGAGAGCCTGTGGAGCCTCGGCAGCCAGCCGCAGGCCGTACGGCTCGTCATGGAGGAGGCCGAAGGGCTCAGGGCCATGCTGGAGTACGCGCCCAGGCAGCCCGAACTCGCGGCGGCCGCCCTGGAGTCCGTGCTGAACCTGTGGTTCTGGTGGGCGGTCTACGACGCCGTCGACGAGGGACGCCGCCATCTGCTGCGGCTGCTCCCGATGTGCCGCTCGGACACCCTCCTGATCGCGCGAGGCCTGTGCCTCGCCGCCTGGCTCACGGCGTACGGCGACCCGCTGGGAGCGAACGAACTGCTCCAGCACGCATGGCCGGCCGCGGTCCTGGCGGGGGACGACGCGACCATCGGGCGGATCGCGCACGTCCAGGGCATGCTGGCGCTCCATGAGGGCGACCTCGACCGGGCCACCGAGCAGTTCCAGGAGGCGGCGGACACGATCCCGCCGTACGCCCCCGGAGGTCTGCCGCCCGCGGTGAGCCTGGCCGCTCTCGCGGTGATGCAGGCAGTGCGCTCGCCGCGGGCGGCGCGCGGGAGCGCACGTCGTGCCCTGAGCCAGCCCGGCATGCGAGGCGATGCCTGGGCTTGTCTCGTCGCCCGCTACGCCCAGGCGGTCGTCGACCACAGCGACGGCCGCACCGGCAGGGCCCGGCAGCGCGCCCACCGCACGCTCGCCGCCGTGGACGCCCGGCTGCCGGCACCGCACGGCTGCGCCGCGCTGCGGAATCTGATCGCCGACATCGACCGGGGGAGCCGCGGCGGCCTGCCGACGGCGGATGTGCCACAGGGGTGCACCGCGTTCGCGCTTCCGGCGCAGGTCGGCAGCGGCGTCCCGGGGTGAGGCGGCGTGCGGCCGGACTCAGGCAGTCGGCGCGCCGGGAACCCGGCGGCTGCCGCCGTTGCGCTCCTGCCACAGCCGGTACACCTCGACGGCGTTGTCCCGCGGCTCGTGCCGCATGGGCAGGCGCCGCTCGGTGTAGTCCTTGGCGAACTCGCCGTAGAAGGTGTCGAGTTCGAAGAACCTGCGGTCGTCGACGTAGTGCGGCTCGTAGGCGTCGCGGGTGGTGAGGAAGACGACCTCGTCGGGGGAGCAGTAGTACAGCGAGCCCAGGCACATCGGACAGGGGTGGGCGAGTACGTAGATGCTGGCGCCGACCAGGTGCTCGGTGCCGAGCCTGCGGCAGGCCTCGCGGATGGCGAGGATCTCCGCGTGCGCGGTCGGGTCGGAGGTCTGGGCCACCATGTTGGGGCTCTCGGCGAGGATCTCGCCGTCCCTGACGATGACGGTGGCGAAGGGGCGCCCGCCCTCTTCGACGTTCCGGCGGGCGAGGTCGATGGTGCGCTGGGCGAAGTCCATGGGGGTCCTCAGGGGAGTTGCGTGACCGACCGGCACAGCGGCGCTGAGCGGGCCGGGGGCGGCGGGCCGGAGCCGGGTCGGGCTCCGGCCGCGCACGGGTGACTGACAGCCTCTGATGCAGATTCAGAAAGGCTTCGTGGGAAGGTACTTGCCGTCGAGAGTGATCACGGCGCGCTCGCCGCCCTCGGGATCGGCGACCTTCTTCACGTCGAGCTTGAAGTTGATCGCGCTGATGATGCCGTCCCCGAACTGCTCGTGGACGAGGGCCTTGAGGGTGGTGCCGTACACCTGGAGCATCTCGTAGAAGCGGTAGATGGTCGGGTCGGTCGGAATGCCGCCGGGGATCGAGCCGCGCGTCGGGATGGTCTGGAGCAGCAGGGCCGCGTCGTCGTCGAGACCGAGGAGTTCCGCGACCGCCTCGGCGGACGTCTGCGGCAGGGCGTGCTGGCCGAGCACGGCCGCGGTGACGAAGGCCGGCGACAGCCCGGCGGCGTCGGCGATCTGCTGCCAGGTCAGGTCCTTGCGGGTCTTGGCCTCGACGGCGGTGACGGCGAGGGTCTCGCGGGCGGTGGGGTCGAACTGGGCGTGCGGCATGGGGAGTTCCTCCTCAGGGTCCGGGGATCGGTGTGTGGGTCTGGTTGGTGCGGTCAGGCCGCGACCGCGGCGCCGTCGACCGGGTCGACGCAGCCGGTGGCGATGTCGAACACCCAGCCGTGCAGGGTGAGCGTTCCGTCGGTCAGCGCACGGGCCACGGAGGGGTGGGTGGCGAGGTTCTGCAACTGCGCGGCCACGTTCGCCCGCACCAGGGCGGCGACCCTGGCGGGGCCTGGTGCGGCCGGGACCGCGGCGACCCGCGCCCGGGCGGCGTCCGCGTGCCGCAGCCATCGGGAGACGACCGGCGCCGCGCTGAGGTCGTGCCCCTCGGCCAGGGCCGTCATCGCCCCGCAGGCGGAGTGGCCGCAGACGACGATGTCGCTCACGTGCAGCACGGCGACGGCGTACTCGATGCTCGCCGCGATGCCGTCGGGGTCCGACGCGTAAGCCGGGACCAGATTGCCCGCGGTGCGGACGACGAACAGCTCCCCGGGCTCGCTCTGCGTGATCAGTTCGGGGACCACGCGGGCGTCCGAGCAGCCGATGAAGAGCGTCGTCGGGCGGTGGGTCGTGGCCAGGCGGGCGAAGAGCCCCGCCTTCGCTGGAAAGACATCGCGGTGAAATCGCGCGAGTCCGTCCGAGAGGTCCTGCACGGGTCACTCCTTTCGCTGACTGCCGGCCCGTCGGGCTGACGAGATCCACCATGCATGACCAGTACCTATAGCGTCCAAGACGCAATGACCATGACTCCTATCGATGACATCTATGGCCCGGCCTATAGTCGGAACATGGGACCCGAACTTCGTCATCTCCGCTATCTCATCGCGGTGGCCGAGCACGGCAACTTCACCCGCGCCGCCGAGGAGCTGCGCATCTCCCAGCCGACGCTGTCGCAGCAGATCAAACAGATGGAGCGGGTCGTCGGTGCCCAGCTCCTCGACCGCAGCGGCCGGACCGTGCGTCCCACCGACGCGGGCGAGGCGTACGTGTACTACGCGAAGCGCGTCCTGAGGGACCTGGCGGCCGCCGATCGCGCAGTGCTCGACGTCGCGGACCTCTCGCGAGGTCACCTCCGCCTGGCCATGACGCCGACATTCACCGTCTACCTCATCGGTCCACTGGTGGACGCGCTGCGCGGTCGGTATCCCGGAATCACTGTGGACGTACAGGAGATGACGCAGGATCGCATCGAGGCGAGCCTGCTCGCCGACGAACTCGACCTCGGGATCGCCTTCGAGGGGGTGCACCAGACGGGAATCGCCGCCGCGGCGCTCTTCACCGAACATCTGAGCCTCGTCGTGAGCGCCGAAGGCCATGCGGCTGGGGGTGACCGGCCGCTACCCGTACGCGATCTGTCCGGCCGCCAACTCGCATTGCTCAGCGGAGATTTCGCGACGCGGGGTCACATCGACGACTATCTCGCCGCGCACCGCGTCGATCCGACGGTCGCCGTCGAGGCCAACAGCATCCTGGCGCTCACCGAGATCGTGCGCCGCTCCCGCCTGCTGGCCACCGTGCTTCCCGACGCGATCGCCGAGGACCACCCGCACCTGCGGCCCGTCGCTCTCGATCCGCCGCTGCCGACCCGCACCGCCGTGCTCCTGCGCAGGGAGAGTGCCTACGAGAGCGCGGCCGCGCGCGCTTTCGCCCGCGTCGCGCGCGGCCTGGTCCAGGATCGCGGCTACCGGCAGGCATGACCGCGTTGCGCCACCGGCAGGGGCGCACGGGGCCGTGGCCCGCTACTTACCGGGGGGTAGGCCAAGGCGCCCCCCTTGTTATACGGTCCGTCTAACAAGGGGGCGGGTGGCCTCTGCGGAGCCCCCGTCCACCTGTGCTGACCGGGTGTCTTTGCGCAGCCCGCGGAGCCGGCAGGCGGCGCCCCGCCGACGGGCCGCGACGGGCACGGCAGCGCACCGACAGGGAACGCACGCGTCTGATCCAAGGAGCCGCAGCATGGCAAGCAGCACTGTTCGGCCGGACTCGCACGAACTCCCCGACGAGCGCGGCGTCTCGCAGCGACTGCTGGAGTCGGCCGCCGTGCTGGCGTACGACCCGGCGACCGAGGTCGACTGGGAGACGCCGCTGGACAAGGACTTCCACGGCGCGAGCCCGGAGTGGAGCACGCTCTACGGCACCGCGTACTGGGCGGAGCTGACCGAGGCACAGCGCAGGGAACTGACGCGACAGGAAGCCGCGTCGGTGGCCAGCACCGGCATCTGGTTCGAGATGATCCTTCAGCAGATGGTGCTGCGCGACATGTACGCCAAGGACCCGACGAGCGCCGACTTCCAGTGGGCGCTCACCGAGGTCGCCGAGGAGTGCCGCCACTCGATCATGTTCGCCCGCGGAGCCGAGAAGCTGGGGGCGCCGGCCTACCGGCCGCACCGGCTCGTCATCGAACTCGGCCGCGTCTTCAAGACGCTCGCCTTCGGGGAGGCGGCGTACGCCGCGATCCTGGTGGCGGAGGAGGTCCTCGACGTCATGCAGCGCGACTGGATGCGCGACGAGCGGGTCGTGCCGTTCGTCCGGACGATCAACAACATCCATGTCGTCGAGGAGTCACGGCACATGAAGTTCGCCCGCGACCAGACGCGCAAGCGCCTCGCGGGCGCGGGCCGGATCCGCCGGCACATCAACGCCTTCCTGGTCGCGACGGCGTCCTACTTCATCGTGACGAGCATGGTGCGCCGGCAGGTCTACGAGAGCGCCGGACTCGACGTGCGGCGCGCCGTGGCCGAGGCCGGGGCCAACGAGCACCACAAGTCCATGATGCGTGCGAGCTGCTCGGGCCTCATGGAGTTCCTGGCCTCCGCCCGGCTGCTCACCAAGCCGGCGCTGGCGTTCTACAAGCGTGCCAACCTCATCTGAGTCGACGTGAGCTGACGACATGACGTACGCCATCACCCAGACCTGCTGCAGCGACGCGACCTGTGTCGCCGTCTGCCCGGTCAACTGCATCCACCCCACCCCCGAGGAGCGGGCGTTCGGCAGCACGGAGATGCTGCACATCGACCCGGTGTCCTGCATCGACTGCGGCGCGTGCGCCGACGCGTGCCCGGTCGACGCGATCTTCCCGGTGGACCGCCTGTCCCCGTCTCAGCAGGAGTACGCCGCGATCAACGCCGCGTACTTCGAAGACAGGGACGGGCCTACGGATCCGGGTACGGGCGCGGTCGAGGACGGCCCCAACTTCCATGCGTGGGGCGGCCCTTCGTTCCCGCGCGTCCTGCCGTCCGACCTGGCACCGCTCAAGATCGCCGTCGTAGGCACCGGACCGGCCGGGATGTACGCGGTGCAGGACCTGCTCCTGCACACCAACGCCGAGGTGACCCTCATCGACCGGCTGCCGGTGGCCGGCGGCCTCGTGCGCTACGGCGTGGCACCCGATCACCCCGCCACCAAAAAGGTCGGCGAGACCTTCGCCCGGTTCCACACCCATCACCGGGTACGCATGCACCTAGGCCTCGAAGTGGGCGAGGACGTCACCCCGCAGGAGCTGGCCGAGCACCACGACGCGGTCGTCTACGCCGTCGGTGCCACCGCCGACCGCGGCCTGTCCGTCCCGGGCGAGGACCTCACCGGCAGCATCTCGGCCCGCACCTTCGTCGCCTGGTACAACGCCCATCCGGACGTGGCGCACGACGCGATCGACCTCTCCGCCGAACGCGTCGTGGTAGTCGGCAACGGGAACGTCGCCCTCGACGTCGCCCGGATCCTGCTGGCCGACCCGGACACCCTCGCCCGCACCGACATCGCCGACCACGCACTGAAGGCGCTGCGCGCGAGCTCCGTGCGCGAAGTGGTCCTGCTCGGCCGCCGTGGTCCCGAGGACGCCGCGTACACCACCTCGGAGCTGCTCGCGCTCAAGCACGTGCCGGGTCTCCAACTGCTCGTCGACGACCACGATCCCAGGATCGGTACGGCCATCGACGCGGCCGGTCCCCACGACAGGGCCGCCGTCCTGCGTGGCGTTCCCCGCGGCTCCTTCGACGGGGACGTGGCACCGCCGCCCGGGCGGCGCATCGTCCTTCGTTTCCACAGCTCGCCGGTCGAGCTGCTCGGATCCGAACAGGTCGAAGCCGTGCGCACCGAAGGGGCGTCGGGGGAGCGGGTGATCGCGGCGGGCATGGTGCTGCGCGCGATCGGCTACCGCGGAGGACCGCTTCGCGGCCTCCCCTTCGACGAGGCCACCGGCACCGTTCCGCACGAGGGCGGACGTGTCACCGGCATGCCCGGAACGTACGTCGTGGGCTGGATCAAGCGCGGCCCCAGTGGCGGCATCGGCGCCAACCGCACCTGCGCGGCCGAGACGGTCGCCACGCTGCTGGCCGACGCAGTCTCCGGCGCGCTGCCGACGCCACCGCACGCGCCCAAGGCCTTCCACCGACTGGCCAGGCGCCGCAACCGGCGTGTCCTCGACGCGAAGGGCCTGGTGGCGATCGAACGGGCGGAGGCCGCGCGAGGTCGCGAGACCGGCCGGCCACGGGTCAAGCTGGCCACGGTGGACGAGCTCGTGGCGAGCGCGAGGCGCAGGCGCCTGCTCAGGTGAGGTGAACAGACCGGCCCGGCGCGGCACTTGGCGGCGCCGGGTGACCGCCTGCCCTGCGGTGGCGTCCCCGGTCACCCGCGCCCGGCCGCGGCAGGGCGCTGCGCACGCATCATGGCGAGGTACACGGCCGCGGCGACCAGGATCCCGACCGGCAGCGAGAGATCAGTGCCGCCCGCCGCCCGGGCGATCGGCCCGGTGTACATCTGCGTGTTGACGCATTGGGAGGCGACGGTGGTGGCGACCGCCAGGGCGGTCACCCCGGCCCAGTTGACGCCGCCCGTGTACCAGAACGCGCTGCCCCGGGTCTCGTCGGTCAGTTCCCTGCCGTCGTAGCGGTTGCGGCGCCACAGGATGTCGGTCGCGTAGATGGCGATGCTCGGGCCCATCAGCGCCACCATGAGTTCGAGCATGTTGTTCACCGTGTCGAGGAAGTTGGAGACGAGCAGCGCGTACAGCGTCAGCGCCACACCGAGGGCTCCGTCGAGGGCGACGCTGCGGGACCTGCGGATCCGGACGCCTATCGACTGCAGTGCGAGGCCCGAACTGTAGGCGGTCATGGCGTTGTTGCAGATCGCGCCGAGGATGACGGCCAGCAGGAAGGCAGGTTTGAACCAGGCCGGCAGGATGGTTTCGAGAGCCGTCTGCGGGTCGGACATGTCGAGCGCGGTTCCCGCGAGGGCGCCGAGCGAGGTGAACAGGACGCCAGGCAGGTAGGCACCGAGTGCGGTCCACCCGGCGATCGCTCCCGGCGAGGTGGTGCGGGGTAGGTAGCGGGCGAAGTCGGCGCTGTTGCTGTACGAGAGGGGCGCGGCGGCGACGAGTGTGATGCCGCCCATCACCACGGCCCACAACTCCGTCCCGTGGAGCGGGTGTTCGGGCGCGTAGCCCCAGTCGACGTGGCCCAGGACGTAGCCGGACAGGACGACGAAGACCGCGGCCAGGGCCAGGGTGAACGGCAGGTAGAGCTTCACGATGGTGGCGTGGCCGTAGACGCTGATGGCGAGCGTCGCCGCGGCGAGCGCCACGATGACGACGACCTTGACGCCTGTCGTGACGGCGATGCCGGCCTTGTCGACGAGGCTGAAGGCGGAGAGCGAGGCCGCGGCCCAGCTGATGGCCAGATAGCAGACGGACACGAACCAGCCGGTCAGGGCGATGTTCGCCCGGTTGCCCCGGACGCCGAACATCGCGCGCATGATCACCTGGCTCGGGGTGCCGGCCGCGGGACCGCTCACGGCGACGAGTCCGACGAGCGCCCAGCACAGGTTGCCCACCGCGATCACCGCCAGCGCCTGCCAGAGGCCGAGGCCCATCAGGATCAGCGCGCCGCCGACCACGAGGCTGAGGTAGCTGACGTTGGGCGCGGCCCACACGGCGAACAGCTCGCGGGCGCGGCCGTGCCGCTCGGCCTCGGGGATGAAGTCGATGCCGTGCGCCTCCACACGCCCGGCCTGGTCGGCGGGGGGCGCGGCGGCAGGCGCCGAGGGGTCTGGGATCGTGGGAGCCATGCAGTCCTCCGAACAGGCGAGCACGGGAGCCGACTTGTCTATTGGCCACGTATCCAATAGTGAGCAGGGGGTGCCGTCAAGCACTCGGCCGAAACGGGTGCGGAAGAACCCCGAGGCCCGCCGCGCCGAGATCGTGGCCGCCGCCGCGGCCATCGCCCTCGATGAGGGCCTCGAATGCATCACGATGCGCCGGGTCGCCGACGAGCTCGCGGTGCGCCCCGGCCTGATCAGCCACTACTTCCCGGTCGCGGAGGACCTCGTCGCCGAGGCATTCGGTGTGGCGGCGACGGCCGAGCTGGACGAGCTGATCCCCGCCGACCGGCCCGACGGCGAGGCGCTGGAGGACCTGGCCCGCTTCTTCCTCCTGACCGCGGGGGACCGCTACGACGGCATGAGCCGGCTGTGGCTCAACGCCAGGCACCTGAGCCGCTACCGCGACAGGCTGCGCGACCGGGTGGACCTCCAGGAGGCCCGGTGGCGCGAACGCCTGATCCAGCTCATCCGCGACGGCGTGGCCGCCGGAGTCTTCCGCACCGAGGACCCCGAGGTGAGCGCGATCCAGATCCTCGTGGTCCTGGACGGCCTGGGCGTCCACGCCAACGCGGAACGCACCGACCGTCCCCCGGCGGTGGCGGCCATGGTCGTCACCACCGCGGAACGCGAACTCGCCGTGCCCCCCGGGACGCTCGCCGAACTGATGGCGGCCCGGCGCCTGCACCAGGAACGGGGGGCCGCGCGCGACTGACGGCCCCGGGCCGCTCACGAGACCTTAAGAGCGCCGGCGTCATGGGCGACCCGCCCGCCGACGACGGTCGCCCCCACCGTCAGCTCGCCGATGCGCGCGCCCTGACCGTCCCCATGTACGCGGGGTGGGACGCGTCGCACCACGCCCGTCCCGCCATCCACGCCCTGGTCGACGGGCTGTGCGCCTACTGCGAGCGTCGTGCGGGGCGTTTGCCGGCCTCATGGCCCGGCCCAGCATGGCGCTGCCCTACGTCCTCAGCTTCCTCACGGGCTGTGTGCTGTACGGGTCCCAGACCGCCAATCCGTCCTTCTTCGCCGCCCCGCGTCCCCTCGGCTTCGGTCTGGACACGCTCGGCATCTCGCTGCTCACGGTCAGCGGCGCGGTCGCGATGGCCGCGGCGGGCACCTGCGCCGACCGTGTGGTGCGCAGGTTCGGCCCGCAGCACACCCTCGTCGGCGGTTTCACGCTGGTGGCGCTCAGCTACGCCGGGATGGTCCTCGCCCACAGCGCGCCCTGGCAGATGGCCGTCCTCGGCATGGTGGCCGGCGCGGGCGTCGGAACCGCCATCGCCACGCTGCTCATCCGGCACCTGCCCGCCGACCAGACCGGCATCGGAACCGGCATGTACAACACCCTCAAGACCCTGGCCGGTTCGGTGGCGGGCGCGGCCTTCGCCGCGGTCATGAACCGTCTCCTCGTGGAGGTGCGCGGCGCGCACGTCGCCTCGGAGAACCGCGTACGTCACACGGTCTGGGCGTCCTGCGGCGCGCTGGCGCTCCTCGGCGTGGCCACCGCCCGCCGCGTCGGCCGCACGCAGCGCCGGGCCGAGCGGGCGGTGGTCCCGGAGGCCGCCGTCGCCACCGCGGAGTGAGGCGGAGTGAGGCGGAGTGAGTACGGCCGGGCGGGGCTCAGGAGCCGAGGGCCTTCTTGAGCTGTACCTTGTCCATGGACGACCGCCCGTGGATGTTGCGCCGCTGGGCCTGCGCGTACAACTGGTCGTACGTGGGGCCCTTGGCGCCGGAGCGCGACCGCCGCCCGCCCCTTTCGCCGGACGACATGTCCTGCGTCGAGCTCTTGCTGGCCGTACGGGACTCACCGGCGCGGGCGCGTTCCTTGTTGACCGTGCGGGCGGCGATCTCCTCGGCCCGCTTCCGGTTCTCACCCCGTTTCTCGGCGCTCTCCTTGATGTGCTCGTACTGGCGCTCCCGCTTGGCGTTGGACCCTCGGGGCATGGTCGTTCCCTCCTGAGCGAACTACGGCGGGGGTGGTCACGGGTTCTTGAGGTGGAGCTGCACCTCGACCTCCTGGTCGCCGGCGACGGTGCCGACCTTCTCGACGGCGAAGGCCGCGTCCAGGGTCCGGCACAGGCGTTCCACGGCGACGGGGCAGCCCTGGAGGTCAGCCGTGACCGTTCCGGCCAGCACCATGCCGGCGACCTCGGCGGGGACGTGCTCCACCAGGAAGTTGCCCGTCCAGGCGGCGGGGCGCGGCCCCTCGTTGCCGTGCGGGACGGCCTCGCCGCGGTCGTGGTCGAAGTGGTCGGCCAGAAGGTGGAAGACCGCGTCGGCGTCCGGCGCGGAGCAGTCGCCGAGCACGACCTCCACCAGGTCCCGGGCCGAGGGTGCCTCCGCCGGGAAGGCCGTCGAAGCTGATGTGCCGTTCACGTCGTTCTCCGTGTCTCTCGGTGTCTCTCGGTGTCTCTCGTGTGTGTCTGTGGCTCTCGGTGGGAGCGGGCGGTCCTGTCACGTCCCGCTCGGGCCCCCTTCCCCGTCATCCGGTGCAAGCGATGTACCCGGCAGTTCCACCGGTGCCAGCGGCCACATGGCCGGCCCCTGAAGCACCGATCCGTCCGTGGCGAAGCGCGAACCGTGGCACGGGCACTCCCACGTCGTCTCCGCCGCGTTGAACGCCACGATGCAGCCCAGATGCGTACAGCGCGCCGAGACCGCGCGGACCGTGCCGTCCTCGGCGCGGTAGACCGCGCACCGGTGTCCGTCGACACGCACCACCGCGCCCGATCCCGGCGGGATCTCGGTGACGGAGTCGACGTGGGCGGTGTGCAGCCGGTCGCGGACGAAGTGCCGTGCGACATCGGCCTGTTGGCGCAGCAGAGCGGGTGCTTCCCGCACCGCGCTCCACAGGCGACGGGGGTCGTACAGGTCGGCCCACGGTGGGGAGTCGCCGGTGATCAGCCCGCTCAGCAGCTGCCCGGCCAGGACACCGCTGCTCATGCCCCATCCGTTGAAGCCCGTCGCCACGTACGCGTGCCGGGCCCCCGGATGCAGGGGCCCGATCATCGGGATCCCGTCGCCGGAGTCGTTGTCCTGGGCCGCCCAGTGGTACGCGGTGGCCTCGACGGCGAAGCGTTCGCGCATCCACGAGTCGAGCCGGGCGAAGGCCGCCGTCGCGTCGCCCGTACCCGGTGTGAAGCTCTCCCCGGTCACGATGAGCAGCCGCCGTCCGTCGGCGCCGTACGGGGCGGTGCGTACCGAACGCCTGCCCTCGTCCTCGGTGATGAACATGCCGAGCGGGCCGGGGTCGGAGGCGAGCGGGGCGGCGACGACCAGTTCCCGGCGCGGCTGGAGGCGGGCGAACAGGAGCGCGCGGTCGAAGATCGGGTAATGGGTGGTGACGACGACGGCCTTCGCGGTCACCGTGTGCTGCGCGTCGGTGGTGACGGTGCACGGGGTGCCGCCGAGCATCTCGGTCACCCGGGACCGCTCGAAGATCACGCAGCCCTGGGCGACCAGATCATCGGCCAGGGCCAGCAGGTACTTGCGGGGGTGGAACTGTGCCTGATCGTCCACCCGCACCGCCCCCGCGACGGCGAAGGGCAGTCCCGTGTCCTCGGTGTACCGCGCCGGGAGACCGGCCTCACGGGCGGCCTCGGCCTCGGCGCGCAGCACTGCCGTGCCCTCCTGGCGGACCGAGTAGGTGAAGGCCGGAACGCGCTCCAGGTCGCAGTCGATCGCCACCCCGGCGCAGATCTCGGCCACGCGCTCCACCGCGCGCTGTTGCGATGTCGCGTACAGCCGGGCGGCCTCCTCGCCGTGCGTGCGGCGCAGGCGGGCGTACACGAGGGTGTGCAGCGCGGACACCTTGGCCGTGGTGTAGCCGGTGACTCCGGCGGCGATGCGGTCGGCCTCGAAGACGGCGACGGTCCGGCCGGCGCGCGTCAGTTCCCAGGCGGTGCTGAGCCCGGCGATTCCGCCGCCGATCACCGCGACGTCGACCTCGATGTCCTCGGCCAGCGGCGGGTAGGCGGTCGTGCCGCTGGTGTGCATCCAGTACGACTCGCCGCGCCCCGGCAGTTCCATTCTCGGCGCCACGGAGGTCCTCCTTCCCGTCACCTGCGATCGGGTTCCCGCGCCGTGCCCCGTAAATCCCCCGTAACCCCCCTCGAACATGGTGACCGTGATGCAGGTGAGGCGCTCGTCGAGTGCGGGGGCGATGAGGGGCGGGCACGAGGACACTTGCGGAGGGGAAGCGCTGCGTCCTCGCGCCCAGCGGCCGTCGCCCAAGTCATCCCGGCGGCGGCCGCTCCCCGCCGGCTGCCACCCTTGCTCCCGCAGGGGGGCCGGGGGCAGGGGGCGGAGTTCAGCCCCTGGTTCCAGTGTCCTCCCGTCGCCGGGCGAAGCGCCGACGTCAGGCGACCCGCACACCGTCGGGCGCCCCGTACTCCCGGCCCGCCTCCGCGCGTACCCGCGCGCAGCTGAGGTGGATGAGGCGGGAGACGTGCATCTGGGAGATGCCGAACCGCTCGGCGATGCGCGCCTGCGTCATGCCCTCGAAGAAACGCAGATAGAGGATGGCGCGCTCGCGCTCGGGAAGGTGGCGCAGCCCCGTCTTGGCCGCCTCGCGGTCGGTGATGAGGTCGTACGCGGTGTCGGGCGCACCGAGCGCGTCGGCGAGACTCTGTCCGTCGTGACCCGACGGGGAGAGTTCCGCGTCGAGGGACAGGGCGCTGTAGCTTTCGATCGCCTTGAGCCCGTCGAGGACCTCCGCCTCGGTCAGCCCGGTGTGCGCGGCGATGGCGCCGATGCCGGGCTCGGGGCTGCCCGGCTGCTCGGTGAGTTCGCGGCGGGCCGCACGGACCTTGTTGCGCAGGTCCTGCACGCGGCGGGGTACGTGTACGTCCCACATCCGGTCGCGGAAGTGCCGGCGCAGTTCGCCGGTGATGGTGGGCACGGCGTAGCACTGGAAGGGGCCGCGCTCGGGCCGGTAGTGGTTGATCGCCTTGATCAGTCCGACGGCCGCGACCTGCTCCAGGTCCTCCGTGCTCTCGCCCTTGTTGCGGTAGCGGCGGGCGATGCGGTGCGCCATGGGCAGCCATGCTTCTACGAGCTCCTCGCACAGCAGGTCACGCTCGGGGCCCTCGGCGAGACCGGCCATGCGCGTGAAGGCCGCCGTCGTGTCGGGGGAGTCGTCATGGGCGCGGCGGGAGGTCCGACGGCGGTGGGTGGCGCCCGCAGTGAGGTCACTGAGCATCGTGGTTCGCTCCTCAACGGTGTGCCGGCGCGGGCCGCGGGAACGGGCGCCGGCATCCATCAGGAGCGGAACGCCACTCGCCGGGTAGGTGCCTCCGGTCCGAAGCATCGACATGCGACTGCTCTTCGATTCTCCGGCCGCACGTGCCCGGATGCGACTCGACGGGCGCCACGTCACTGCAGGTCATGGACGTTCGGCGGACGGTGTTCCTCCGAAGTGGGGTGTGTCGGACGCGGCGGTGGGGGTACCCGGTCGTCGGCAGAGCCCCGACCGAGTCCCCGGGCACCGAAAGGGGGCGGCTTTCCATGAGCAGCGAGCTGATCTCCAGGACCGGACCGGACGACTCCACGTCGCACCACGCGGTCCTCGGTTCTCCCTGCTGGGTGAGCCTGGCGGCGCGCGATCTGGCGGCCGCGCAGTCGTTCTACGGAGCTGTCCTGGGCTGGACGTTCCGCGCGGGAACACTGGGTGAGCGGTTCGTGGTGGCGCTCGCGCAGGGGAGAGATGTGGCGGGGATCGGGGCGGTCGCTCCGGCTCTGCAGGTTCCCGTCGCGTGGACGCCCTATTTCGCCGTGGCCGACGCGGACGAGACGGCCGGCCGGGTACAGGAGCGCGGCGGCACGGTCGGGGTCGGCCCGATCGGCTTCCCCACCGGGCGGGCGGCCTTGGTGTCCGATCGCGCCGGCGCGGTGTTCGGGATCTGGGCCGGCGCGCTCATACGCAACTTCGGCGCCTGGCGCCGGGAGGCACCCCTGTGGCTGCGCCTTGTCACACGCGACGCCTTCGACGCCGCGATCTTCTACGGGGAAGTCCTCGGGTGGACGAGCCCGGGCTGCTGCGACGTGCGGTACGAGGACGAGGAGGTCGTCCTCGTCTGCGAGGGACAGCCGGTGGCCGCGCTCGTCGGCGGGGCGCTGGGATCGGCCCCCGACCCTCATCTGCGTCCGCGCTGGCAGGTTCGCTTCACCGTCGCCGATGCAGAGGAGTGTGCGCGGGCCGCTGTGAGGCACGGCGGAACGGTGAAGGGCCGGGACTCGGAGGCGATGGGTGACTCCGTGACCCTGCTCGACCCCGAGGGCGCCCAGCTCACGGTCTTCGCACCCAGGCCGCGACCGGAGGGCGGCGCCGAGGGTCCGTGACCGACGGCCCGCGTCACCCCCGCCGGGCGCCCGCAGTCACTGCGTCCGGCGCCGCAGGATGTTCATCGCCGACAGTGTGAGCACGGTTTCGCCGCGCTGGTTGAACACCTCGATGTCCGTGTGCACGATGCCGCGGTCGGGCTTGGACCGCGAGGGACGTGCCGAGCGCACCGTCGTACGGATCGACAGGCTGTCACCGGGCCGCACGGGGCGGGTCCAGCGCAACTCGTCGACGCCGGGGGAGGCAAGGCTCGCGACCTTGCTCACATAGTGGTCGGCGTACATGCGCATCATCAGGGAGGCGGTGTGCCAGCCGCTCGCGATCAGCCCCTTGAAGGGGCCCCGCTCCGCGGCTTCGGGATCCGTGTGGATGTCCTGCGGATCGAACTCGCCGGCGAACCGGAGGATCTCCTCCTCGGTCACCGTGAGGCTCCCGTACACGTAGCCGGCCCCGGGAACGTAATCCTCGAAGTACCGTTCCCCGATGGGGGTGTTGAAGTCCGCGCCGATCGCTGTGGTGGTCATCGAAGGCACGGTAGCCGACCTCCGGGGTCAGGCGGGGGAGCTCGGGACGGCGATGCGGCGCAGCCCCCGGTCGAACACCGTCAGGAGCAGGAAGAGCGCCCCGGCACCGAGCATGAACCAGGCCAGATGGTGCAGCCCACCCGTGTCGGCGTGCTGTCCGAACGCGGTCGCGCTCGCCGCGGAGGCGACCATCGAGCCGAGGTAGATGAACGTACGGAGCAGCCCTGAGGAGGTGCCCACGCGCGCCGGATCGGCTTGGTAGTACACCGAGTTCTGCAGGGCGAGGCTGTTGAGTCCCTGGGGCACCCCGAAGATCAGGGCGACGGCGAGCAGCATCCAGACGGGGCTCGTGCCGCCGAGCCTCAACAGGAGGGTGCAGGCGGCCAGTTGGAAGACCGCTCCGATGACGAGTTTGCCGCGGATGGCCTGGTGGCGCCCGGTGAGGGTGGAGACGGCGATACCGGTGAGGAAGATCGGCACCTGTACGAGGCCGGCCTGGGAGGGCGAGAGCCCACGGCCCTCCTCCGCCCACTGGGTGAACCCGTAGAGGAAGGCGTACGAGACCACGTAGGCGACCAGCGCCCGGCCGTAGGTGGCGAGCAGCGGCGTGTTGCCGGCGAGCACCCTGAGGTCGATGAACGGTACGGGAGCGCGCAGTTCACGCACCGCGAACGCCGCGGCCGACGCGGCGGCGACGACGAGCAGGTACCACGTGTCGGCGTGCAGGTTCATCAGGAACAGCAGGAGCGAGAACAGCAGCGCGGCGAACAGGGCCATCCCGGGGAGGTCGAGTTCGGACACGATGCTCCTGCCCCCGGTGCGGCGCGGGCGGGACTGCACGGGCAGCCGGCGTGCGCCGAGGATCAGGGCGACCGCCGCGAGGGGGATGTTGAGTGCCGACGTTGCCCGCCAGCCGCCGACATCGATGAGGAGTCCGCCGAGGGAGGGTCCGATGACGGCGATCGTCTGCCCCGACACCGCGAGGGTGGTGAGAATGGTGCCGGGACTGTCCCGGCCGGTCCGCTCCGCCTCGCTGCGCAGCAGGGACATCGAGGCCGGGTAGCCGGCGCAGGTGCCGAAGCCGAGCAGTACGCGTGCGGCGATCAGGGCGCCCAGGTTGGGGGCCAGCGTGCCGGCGATGCCCGCGATGCCGACCAGGGACGTGCTGATCAGGAAGAGGCGCCGCGGCCCGAAGAGGTCGATGAGCCGTCCCACGACGGGCTGCCCGAGAGCGGTGGCCAGGTAGAGCGCCGAGACGAGCCACGCGGTCTGCGCGGGAGGCGCCCCGAACGCCGCCCCGATCGGGACGAGGGCCACGGCGACGATCGTGGAGTTGATCGGGTTCAGGACCGAGCCGAGGATCATCGGCGGGATGAGCCTGCGGTCGAACTGTCCCGCCGGGGCGCCGCGCGGCCCGGGTTCGGACTCTGCGGTGGCGCCGTCGGCCGTCGTCGCGGGTATGTCGGGGTTGCTCATGGGCGGGTCAGCCTCTGGCGGGTGCGTGGCGGGGTCCCGGCGTTCTTGCTCATGCCCCCAGCGTAGATTCGACAGGTTGACCTGTCCAGTTTGAGCTGAGCAGTTTTGCTTCCCTTTTGTGTGGAGGTCCGGAGATCCCGTCGGCGGCCCGCATCCTGCCGGTGACGCGGGAACGCCCGAGTGGCGCACCCGCGCCGGGGGAGTGCGGTACCGGGTGCGCATGGTATTTGCGCAGGTCGCAAGGGGTGTGGTGGGCGTCGGTGGGCCATCCGTGCGACAGGGCACCGGCGTCACCGGGGTATAAAATTCCCTTGTGAGATTCCGGCGATGGTCGATGGATCGCCTCCTGGAGCGGCCATCGGGCCGCGGTCTGGTGGTCGTTCCGCTCGGTCTGATCGGGGTGATCACCCTGGTGGACGTCCTCTCCCCGACCGACGTCCACCTCGGCCCGCTGCTCGTCATCGCACCGGCCCTGACCGCCTCCGTCGCCGGCCCCCGGCTGACCGCCCTGGTCGGACTCCTGGCCGTGGGCGCGCAGATCCTGATAGGGGCGCTGCACGGCGGTCTGGCCACGACCAACCACGTCTCGCAGATCGTCGCCATCACCTTGCTCTCCGCGCTGATCGTGTTCTTCGCCCGCGCGCGGGACCGGCGCAGCCGGGAGCTGAACCGGGTGAGGTCGGTGTCCGAGGCGGCCCAGCGGGTGCTGCTGAGACCTCCGCCGCACAAGGTCGGTCCGCTGCGCGTGGCCTGGCTGTATCTGGCCGCGGGGGACGAGGCCAAGATCGGGGGCGACCTGTTCGCGGTCGCCCGCGCCGCTCACCCCAGTACCCGCGTGGTCATCGGCGACGTACGCGGCAAGGGCCTCGCCTCCATCGGTGAGGCGTCGGTCGTGCTCGGAGCGTTCCGCGAGGGCGCGCACCGCCATGAGCTGCTGCCCGAGCTGGTGGCGGCCATGGACGACAGCATCGCCCGGAATCTGGAGGAGGTCGCCGACACCGAACACGACGCCGGCGAGCACTTCGTCACCGCCCTCGTCCTCGACATCCCGGACGAGCGCCCGCATGCGGAGATGGTGACCTGCGGCCATCCACCGCCGCTGCTGGTGCGCGATCGCCAGGTCATCGAGCTGGCACCAGGCGAACCCGCGCCGCCCCTGGGCATGGGCGAACTGCACGTCGCCCCGCTCCAGAGCGACCTCTTCGCCTTCACGGCCGGTGACTTCCTCGTCCTGTACACCGACGGAGTCATCGAGGCGCGCTCGCCCACCGGCGCTTTCTATCCGCTCGCCGAGCGGGTCGCGTCCTTCCCCTCGCTCCCCGCCGGCGGCCCGGATTCCCTGCTGCACCACATCCACCGTGACCTGCTGGCCCACACCGGCGGGCAGCTCAACGACGACGTCGCGCTCCTCGTCATCGAACGCGTACCCGCCCGGCACCTGCTCCGCCCGCTCCTCAACGGCCTCCCCATGACGGACCAGGCCGAAGTGCACCTCGACGGGGTGCCACCGACGACGGCGCGCGAGCGCGGGGTCTGAGCGGTCGCGCGGGGACCGAGGCTCGGAGGTCCTCCTAGACGACCTGCCAGAGCGCCGCCGTCAGCGCGAAGCCCGTCACTCCCATCGCGGTGGTCAGGACCGTCCAGGTGCGCAGGCCCGTGCCCACGTCCAGGCCCACCAGCTTGGTGAACATCCAGTAGCCGGCGTCGTTGACGTGGGACAGCGACAGGCCGCCGGCGCCCATGGCCAGACAGACCAGGGCCAGTTGCTGCGGGGACAGGTCGGCACGCTGGAGCAGCGGAGTGACCAGGCCCGCGGTCGTGACCAGGGCGACCGTGGTCGAACCCTGCACCGCGCGCAGCAGCATCGCGATGACGAAGGCCAGCAGCAGGAGCGGAAGGCCGGTGCGGTCGAGCAGGTCCGCGACCGCGTTGCCGATACCCGTCTTGACCAGGACCTTCCCGAAGACCCCGCCGGCCCCCGCGACCAGGATGACCATGGCGACGCCGGGCAGCGCGGAGGCCATGACCTGCCCGATGTGCTGCCGGGACCAGCCGCGGCGGGCACCGAGGAAGTACGCGGAGAGAGCGGCGGCGATCAGCAGGGCGACCATGGGGGCGCCCAGGACGGTCAGGACGGCGCGCAGCGTGTTGCCCTCGGGGAGCGCGTTGGTGCCGATGGTGCCCAGCAGGATCAGGACGATCGGGGTGAGGATGAGGGACGCGACCATCGCGAACGACGGCGGGTTCTCGACGGCCTGCCCCGCACTCTCGGACAGGCCGCTCCTCGCGCCCGCGTCAGGATTGTCGCCCGCGCTCTCCATGCCGTCCGGGCCCGCCTCGTCGCCGTAAACCTTCGCGGCGATCTCGGGCGCCATCGGGTATGTGCGACGGGTGATCCGGCGCGCCATCAGGTAGCCGAGCAGGATGACCACGGCGGTCAGCGGGATGCCGAAGAGCAGGATCCAGCCCTGCTGGGCGCCCACGGCGGTGGCGGCGGCCACGGCGCCGGGGTGCGGCGGCAGGAAGGCGTGCACGGTGAGCATCGCGGCGCCCATCGGCAGCGCGTACACCAGGAGCGGCTTGCGGGAGGCGCGGGCCACTCCGTAGACGATCGGCATCAGGATGATCAGGCCGACCTCGAAGAACACCGGGATACCGAGCAGGAAGCCCGTGGCGGTGAGGGCGAGCGGGGTGCGCTTCTTGCCGAAGCGGTCGATGAGGGAGTGCGCCAACGCGGCCGCGCCGCCGGACAGTTCGATGATGCGGCCGACCATGGCCCCCAGCGCGATGATCGTGGCGATGTGGCCCAGCGTGGACCCCATGCCCTCCTCGATGGTGGCGACCAGGTCCGCCGCGGGCACGCCGGCGGCGAGCGCGACACCGATGGAGACGACGACGAGCGCGACGAACGGCTCGATCTTCGCCTTCATGATCATCAATAGCAGGGCGGCCACCCCGGCCACGGCTATCAGCAGCAGTGCGTCGGGGCTCAGCCCCGGCGTGGTCGGGGTGTCGGCGGCGAGAAGCGCGGGAGACAGGGTGCTCATCGGGTCTCCTCCGGTGGCGAGAGGAGAGTGACGACGCTGGAGTCGTCACGCGCCGCGAGCCCCGCGCGCTCGCCGAGGAGGTAGAGCTGTTCGGCCGCGGCGGCCAGCGGAACCGGAACGTGCGCCTGCCGGGCGACCCCGTTCACGATGCCCATGTCCTTGACGAAGATGTCCAGACGCGAGCGGACCTCGACCTCCTCGTCCTCGTAGGCGAGAGCCATGCGCGGACCCCGGTCGCTGAACATGAACGAACCGGCGGCGCCCTGGCTCAGGCTCTCGATGACGGTCTTCGGGTCCAGGCCGAGCCCGCGCGAGAGGGCGACGGCCTCGGCCGCGGCCGCGATGTGCACGCCGGCCAGCAGCTGGTTGACGGCCTTGAGGGACTGGCCGTCGCCGGGCTTGTCGCCGATGACGGTGAGGGTGGACGCCAGGCGTTCGAGCACCGGCGCCGCGAGGGTCCGCGCCTCCTCGGTGGCGCCGACGACGATCAGCAGATCGCCGGAGCCCGCCCGCGTCGGACCGCCGCTGACCGGGGCGTCCACGAGGTGCACACCCTGCTCGGCGAGGCGGGCGGCGGTGGCGCGCGCCGGCTCGGGGCCCACCGTGCTGGTGAGGACGACGACGGCGCCCGGACGCAGCACGGACGCGGCGCCGTTCTCGCCGAACAGGGCCGCGTCGACCTGGCTCTGGTCGCGGACGGCGAGCAGCACGATGTCGGCGCCGTCGGCGGCGCCCGCCGGGGTCCCGGCCTCGGCCGCACCCTCGGCGGTGACCAGCGCGCGCCGTTCGGCGGCGATGTCGAAGACGGTGACGGGCAGCGTGCCGGCCAGCCGGCGCGCCATGGGCAGCCCCATGGCGCCGAGACCGATCACGGCGGTGCGGGGGACAGGGGTGGACATCTGCGGCTCCTAGCGGTGCGGGGCGGTGCGGTTCAGAGAGGGGAGTGGAGGGGGTGGAGCGGTGGCGCGTGGGGCGAGTCGGAGCGGTGCGGACCAGGCAGGCCGACCGGGGTCGGGGGCCGGATGAGGCATGCCTGGTCCGCCGGACCGGCCGGGAACGCGGGTCCGTGGATGACACGCCGGCTGTGGGATGCGGCCGGGCGTGTGGTGGAGGGGATGCGAGGGGTTCGGCCAACGGTGTGCACGGGCTGCGCAGGTACGTGCCGGCGCGCAGGCGCGCGACCCAACAAGCCCTATACGCAAGGGTGTTGAGGGATGGGCCTACGCCTACCTGGCGCCCCGGCTCAGCCGGCGGGTGATGTCGAGCGCCGCCGCGGTGACCGCTTCGCGGCCCGCCGCCCAGGTCGCCACGGTGTCGGACCCCGGCAGCGCGGTGGGCAGTGCGTCGGCGACGGCGCGCAGATACGCCCGGCGCAGCTCGGCGTTGACGTTGACCTTGGCGACACCGCGCTCGAGTGCGCCCAGGAGCTGTTCCTCGGGGAGCCCGCTCGCGCCGTGCAGCACGAGCGGTACGGGCACCGACTTGTGGATCTCGGCCAGGCGGTCCAGGTCGAGCCGGACGGGCGTGGCCGTGAAGCCGTGTACGTTGCCGACCGCGACGGCCAGCGCGTCCACACCGGTGGCCTCGGTGAACTCGGCCGCCTGCGCGGGGTCGGTCATCGACCCGGCCGCCGCGGCGGCACCCGTGGAGACGTCCTCGTCCCCGGCGAGCGCGCCCAGTTCGGCCTCGATCCACGCGCCCGCGTCGTGCGCGCGCCGGGCGGCCTCGCGGGTGAGGGCGACGTTCTCCTCGTACGGCAGGTGGGAACCGTCGACCATCACCGAGGTGTAACCGGCTTCCAGGCACGCGGTGATCTCGGCCAGGTCGCGACTGTGGTCGAGATGTACGCCCAGGTCGGCCGTCGAGCGGCGGGCCGCACCGAGCGCGAGGGACATGAGCGCGTCCCGGCCCGCGTGCTTGAAGGCGCTGGACCCGGCCTGGAGCAGCACGGGCGTACCCGCCGTCTCGGCCGCGGCGACGACGGCCTGGACGGTCTCGAGGTTGTAGGCGACGAAGCCGGGGATCGCGGTGCCGGCCTCGGCGGCGGCGCGCAGCGCGCCGGTTCCTCGCAGCAGCATCAACGGCTCCTGAGCAGTCGTACGGCGTCGGCCAGGGCGTCGTCGCCGCCGACGTTCCCGGCGAAGACGATGTAGGGGATTCCCGCGGCGGGCCCGGCGACCGGCTCCCACAGGGAGACGATCCCGGGCAGCAGCGTGCCGCGCGCCCAGGCCCGGCGGATCTCCAGGGCCTCGGTGGCGGTGTCGCTGGAGGTGATGCCGCCCTTGGCGATGACGAAGGCGGGCGTACGGGTGGCCGTGATGGCGCGTACGGCCTCCACCAGCGCGGCCGAGACGCCGCGCGAGATCGCAAGCGACGCGTCGGCGTCGGCGCCGGTGACGACGGTGCGGGTGGTGCGTACGACGACGTCCTGGCTGGCCAGCGCGCCGGCGGCCGCCTCGCTGACCTCCGCGATGTGCGCGGCACGGCGCTCGTCGTCCATCAACTGGCGTACGTCCAGCTCGAATTCGGCGAGACCGCCCGCCTCGCGAAGCCGGTCCAGCTGGCGGGTGGTCAGACCGACGTGCGAGCCCACCGCGATCAGCCCGTGCGGTGCGGCGGGTGTGCCCAGTTCGGCCGCGCTGAGCGGGGCGCGCGCGGCCTGTCCGGCGCGGGCCCGGACGAAGGAGGGGCCGACCCGGTACAGGAGTCGGCTGCCGCGGCTCTCGACGAGCGCGCAGGCGAGGGCGAGGACGCGCAGGTCGTCGTCGCAGGTGGCGTCGACGACGGCGGTCCGGCCGCCGCGCAGCGCGCCGAGCAGGCCCGCGACGTGCTCGGGGCCGTGCACGCGCAGGTCGTCCAGAGTGATGCGGACGACGTCGGCGGCGAGGGTGCGACCTGAGGTCTTCTCCTCGACCCACTCCGGCAGACGCGAGTGGACGTAGCCGAAGGTGGCGTCGCGGGCGAACTCGCTCTCGCCGACGGGCAGCATGCCGTCGGCCGTACGCATCCAGTGCAGCGAGTCGACCGTGAGCCGGCCGGCCTCGATGTACGCGGGGACGACCACCACACCGTCGGTACCGCCGGCGCCGGCCGCGGCCAGCTCGTCGGCGAGCACGTCGGTCTCCAGCGGGAAGTGACCGCGCAGCGTCGAGTCGCCACGGCTGGCGAGCACGAAGTCCACGCCCTCCGCCCTGGACGCCTCGACCAGGGCGCGTACGACCTGGCGGTTGCGCTCGGCGGCGCCGGCCGCGTCGAGGCTGCGGGTGTTGGTCAGCACGAAGAACGCGCCGCTGTCCTGGCGCAGGGCCCAGCGGAGGTCGTCGACGGCCCAGTCGGTCAGGACCGGGACGTCGGACACGGTCTGGGTGCCCGTCGGGTCGTCGTCGAGCACGACGAGCCGGCGGCCGCCGCTGATCGCGGCGGCGACCTCGCCGGCGGGCACGGCGCGGACCGGCGGGAGACCGGCCAGCAGCTCCGCCTCGGTGCGGTGGCCCAGAGGCACGGGGGCCGTGGGGTGGGTCGGATGCGACATCAAGGTGCTCTTTCGTGCGGGTGTTTGGTGCGGTGCGGAGTGGCTGGGTGGCCGCGTGTGGGCAGGCCGGGTGCGCCCTACGGCGGGGGTGTGCCGTACGGGAAGGGCGGGCGGCGGGAGCGGGCCTACTCGGTGGACCCGCTGTCCGGGTCCGGCCCGTCGTTCTTGAGTACGTGCGTGCGCAGGTCGTCCGCGGTCTGTGCCATGTGCGCCTGCATGGCCTGCCGCGCCAGCTCCGCGTCGCCGGCCCGCAGCGCGTCGAGGACGCGCTCGTGGTGGGCGATGGCGTTCTCGCGGATCTGCGGCACGTCGGAGGTCTCGCGGCGGCCCTCCACGAGCAGCCGCCCGAAGGGCTGGAAGAGCAGCGGCACGAAGGCGTTGCCGGACGCCCGCATGATCACTTCGTGGAACGCGATGTCGGCGTCGACGAAGGCGTCGGTGTCGCCGGCCTGCGCCGCCTGCCTCATCTCGTCCAGGAGTTCGGCGAGTTCGGTGAGGTCGTCGTCCGTGCGGCGCGCCGCGGCCAGTCGCACGGAGCCGACCTCGATCAGCTCGCGGGCCTCGATGAGCTTCTCGGAGACGGTGCCGCCGGGGCGGCGCGCCTCCGCGCGGATCATCGGCTCGATCGCGGTCCACTGATCCGGCGCGTTCACGTAGGTGCCGCGGCCGCGGTGGATGCGGACGATGTTCTGCGCGCGCAGCACCTTGACGGCCTCACGGACCGTGAGCCGGCTCGCCGAGTACGCCTGGGCCAGCTCTTCCTCGACCGGAAGCAGGGAGCCGGCCGGATGGTGACCGTCGATGATCGACGTCAGCAGCTGCTCGGCAATCTCATCGGACAGCGCCATCGCTGCTCGACCTCCTTGACCGTTCCAACTACATCAGATGTCTGACGTAGCTCCCTGAACGTAGGTTGTCGTTTCTGTGACTGTCAAGGGGTCCCGCCGAGTGACTCGGACAACTTCTGTACGCCCGACGCGGCGGTGTCGGGCTGGGCGTGGGGGAGGCGACGTACGGCTTTGGAGGCCAGGGGCAGCGCTGCGGAAGCGGCGGCGACCACTCCGGCGACCGCGGTCACCCGGAACGCGCCGAACGTCTCGGCCAGTGGGCCCACGCAGAGCTGCCCGACCGGAATCGCGACGTACGACAGCAGGTCGTCGTAGGACGCGACACGCGACAGCACGTGCCCGGGGACGTGCTCCTGAAGCGAGGTGTCCCACGCGACCGCGGTGACGGACGAACCGAGCCCCGCGACGAACGCCGCCGCGATCAGCCACACGGCGTTCACCTGCGCACCCAGCGCGAGCAGCGGAAGCGCGCCCAGCACCCCGGCCGGCTGCCCGAACCGCAACAGGTGCCGCACCGCCCGCCGGTACATCAGCAGACTCGACGCCAGCATGCCGACGCCGCGCACCCCCAGGACGAACCCCCAGGTCGTCTCGTCGCCGATCTGCCGGGCGAGTTGAGGTCCGAGGATCTGCCAGGTGCCGGTCTGTACGAGGTTCAGCAGGCAGAAGGACAGTGTGCCGACCCACACCCACCGGATCGCGCGGAACGCGCTCCAGCCGTCGCGGATATCGGCCGACACCGTCTCCCGCGGTGACGCCTCGAAGGCGCCGGTGAGGGAGAGCCGTGCGAGGAAGCAGGCCGCCACGAGATAGGTGAACGCGTCGAACGCGATGGCGGGGCCGCTCCCGACCGTCACCACCAGCACACCCGACAGGCTCGGCCCGAGGATCTTCGCGGCGTTGCCCGCCGAACCGAGCGCGGAATTCGCCTGCCGCAGAAGGGACTTGGCGACGATCTGAGGGACGACGCCGCGCAGCGCCGGTGTCGTGAAGGCGGCGAGCACGCCGTTGAGGAACTCGAGGGCGGCCACCAGAGGCAGCGAGTAGTGCCCGGTCATCAGGAGCGCGGCGACGGCGCCCTGCGTGATCGCCGCCCCCAGATGGGCGGCCACCAGGACGGTCCGGCGGGAGAACCGGTCGGCGACCGCGCCACCGACCAGCAGGAACGCGAGCAGCGGCACCATGTGGGCGGCGAGCACCACCCCGAGGTCATGGCCATTGCCGGAGGCGTCGAGGACGGCGAAGGCGAGTGCGACGGGCGCCATCGAGCTGCCGAGCAGGGACACCAGACGTCCGGCGAAGAACGGGCGGAACGCGGCCTGTTGGAGGAGGGAGGAGCGCATCGGCCCGAGTGTGGGGAACCGCGGGCGCGCACGCTAACGTTTCGGCAGGAGGCGAAAGATGGTGCTGCTGCGGTTGAGTCCGATGGCCTTGTCCCAGTCCCGGTTCGCGCTGTCGCCGAGCGCCGAGACGCTGGGGTCGATGAGTGTCCTGATGAAGCCCTGCTCCGACCCGTGGCTCGCTCCTTGGTACGCCCGCCACCACGGCGGCTTCCATGCCACGCTCGACGCGGACCCGTTCGCGAGGGGCCTTGTCGAGCTGATCTGCTCGACCAAGTACCTCCCCGGATATGTGAGCCGCCCGCCGTCCGGCGGAATGCGCACCACGCTCGCCGACGAAATGAAGGCCGTCGCCGAAGCGAGCGACGACGACATACGCGCGGACCTCGACGCGGCCGTGGCCCGCAGCTGGAAGCGCCATGATCTGGAGTGGCTGACCGGCCGCGGGTGGGGAGCCCGGACCGCCGACCTCTTCCGGCACGTGTGGAGGACGCATGTGTCGCCGGACTGGCCGCGCCGCCGCGCCTTGTTGGAGCGGGACGTCACGTACCGGGCGGGGCTGCTCGCCGCGTACGGCTGGCCCAGAGCCCTGCAGCACATGAACCGCCGCAGCGCCTGGGTCGGCGCCGACGGGATCCGCTTCAGTGACCAGCCGGCTCCCGACTGCGTCGTCGGCGCGGACGGAATGCTGTTCGTCCCGGTCTGCGTGACGAGCGGTACTTGGCTCGCCGAGGCGCCCCCCGACCGGTACGCCCTGGTCTACCCGGCCCGCGGCACGGCCGGGCCGACCGGGCGGGCGCGAGCGCCGCAGGCTCTGGAACGGCTGATCGGCAGCAGCCGCGCCGCCCTCCTCCACGAACTCGAACGCCCGGCGACCAGCAGCGAACTGGCGGCACAACTGGGCCAGTCGCTCGGCACCGTCGGCGGCCACCTGGCCGTCCTGCGCGACGCGGACATGGTCATCGGTACGAGGGTGGGGCGACGCGTGGTCTACCGGCGGACGGAGGCGGGCGACCGCCTCGCCGGTCGTACGGACTCTCCGGACAGGCGCTGAACCGCCGTGACCGGCGCGTCTCGGCCGAGCGCGCCGCCCGCACGGCAGAGTGGACGTGTGGATGCAGATGATGTCGCCGAGGACCTCTACCGCCTGCCGCCCGCACAGTTCACGGCCGCGCGTGGCGCGCGGGCCGCCGAGGCGAGACGGGACGGTGACGCGGCCACCGCACGCCGGATCGCCGGGTTCCGCAAGCCGACTCTCGCAGCCTGGGTGTCGAACCTCCTGGCGCGGCAGAGGGAAGAGGCCGGGCAGCTCCTCGAACTCGCGCAGGCGCTGCGGGAAGCGCACCGTACGCTCGACCCTGAGCAGTTCCGGACCCTCAGTCACCAGCAGCATGCGGTGATCACGGGCCTCGCGCGGCAGGCGGGCGGTCTCGCCCGGCAGGCCGGCCAGCCGGTGAGCGTGAGCGTGCTGCACGAGGTCGAGCAGATCCTCCACGCGGTGCTGGCCGACCCGGAGGTCGCTGAGCGATGGGCAACGGGCATGCTCACGAAGGTCCCCGCTGTCTCCACCGACTTCCCCGGTACGGCCTCTTTGGCGCAGGTGTCAGCTCGCAGCGCCCAGGCGAACAAGCCCGCTGCGGCCGCTCCCGCCTCCGCGCCGACTTCCGCGCGCAAGGCGCCCGACGCCGCGCTGGAGAAGCGCCGCGCCCGCCTGAAGGAGGCGATGAAGGCGGCCACCGAGGCCGCCGCCGAAGCGAGCCGCCGCGAAGACGACGTGCGCCGGGCCGAGGAGGAGCTGGAGCAGGCCACCGCACGGCGGTCCGCGGCGGACGAACGCGTCGCACTCCTGACGGCTCAACTCGGCGAGGCCGAGGAGGAGCGGCGCACCGCTGCCGCGACGGCGGAGGAGGCGTCCGTACGGGTACGGGACGCCGCACGCGAACGGAAGGCCGCCCAGCGGAAAGCCGAGAGAACGTCCCTGGCCGTTGAGCGGCTCTCCGCAGGCGATACCGGTCACCGAGCGTGAGGCTCACCCCTTCATCACGAACCGGTCACGCCCCCCACTCGCACCTCTGTTCCATTGGATGCTGGCGACCGAGATCACGTCAGGGGAGACGTGCTCGCGAAACGGAGTAAGAACATGACCGATCCGACCGCCGCACCACTGGAACTGACCCACGCCGATATCGACGAGGCGTCGCACGGTCATGACATCCCGCTGGTGCGGGTGACACTCCCGGGGACCACGACGCCCGTGTGGCTGGCCACGCGCTACGGCGTGGTGAAGGCGGCGCTCGGCGACAGCCGATTCGTGCGGGACCTGGCGAAGGTTCCCGGTGCGCAGGGCGGGGGTGTCGGCACGGAGCTGCTCGACGACGCGGGCCTGCCGCCCGAGTACCGGCAGTACCTGGAGATCCTCGTGATGGTCGACGGGCCCGAGCACACCCGGCTGAGGACGCACGTGATGCGGGCCTTCGCGCCACGCCGGATCGCCGCACTGCGTCCGCGCATCGAGCGCATCGTCCAGGAAGCGACCGGTGAACTCGCCGCGAAGGGCGACCAGTTCGACTTCCTGAGCGCCTTCGCCTACCCGGTCATGACGGACATCATCTGCGAGGTCATCGGCGTGGACGCGGCCGACCGGCCGAAGGTGACCGGCTGGATCAGGGACTACGAGTCCGGAGAACCGGACAGGTTCCTGCCCGGCATCGACCATCTCGCCGCGCACATCGGCCAGTTGCTCGACCTCCGTGCCACGGCCCCCGCGGAGGACCTGGTCTCCGATCTGCTGCGCTCCAGCGCGACGGCGGCCCCGGGGCAGCGCCTCACGCGGCAGGAGATGATCGCGCTCGTCTTCCTGCTGATCAACACGGGGATCGCGCCGCCCGCCTTCTTCCTCACCGACGCGGTCCTCACCCTCCTCGACCACCCACAGGAGACGGCCCGGCTGCGGGCCGAGCGCGACCTGCTGCCGCGCGCCGTCCAGGAGTTGCTCCGTCACGTGTCGGCGGTGCGGGTCGGCGCCACCCTCTACGCCACCGAGGACGTGGAGCTCGGCGGCGTCCTGGTGCGCCAGGGCGAGGGCGTGACGAGCGGTCTGCTCGCCGCCAACCGCGACCCGGGAACGTTCGACGAAGCCACGCGGCTCGACCTCGCCCGCGAGGTGGCGCGCGGGGCCGGGCACATCGCCTACGGGCACGGCGCGCACCGCTGCATCGGCGCCGCGCTCGCCAACCTCCAGACCGAGGTCATCCTCGACGAGCTGTTCCTGCGCCGCGACAGCCTGAAGCTGGCCGTCGAGCGGGACACCGTCGAGCGGGTCGGGTTCGCGGGCGACGGCACCTATCCGACGGGGCTGCCGGTACGCATCTGAGTCACGGCCGGGCGCTCATGGGGCGGGCGCCGTCACAGTACGGCGACACCCAGCGGCCGATGGCCTGCGGGCAGCCTGCGGGTGTCCCCGCTGTCGAGGTCCACGACGGTGATCCCGTCCCAGAATCCGTCCCGCGTGAAGCCCCCGGTGACGTAGGCGGTGCGGCCGTCGCGTGACACGGCGACGTCCTCGTGCGGGCCGTCGAGGGGGACGACGCGCTCCTTCCCTCCGGCGGTACGGATCGTGAGCGAGGCGTCGTGGTCGCCGGCGCTGATGGGTCCTGTGCCGACGGCCAGCAGGGTGCCGTCGGGGGTGAGCTGGGCGCCGTGCTGGTGTGTGTCGGCGGTCATCGGTTCGACGGCCACCTTGCCGGTGCGCGGGTCGAGCACGGCCAGCTTCTCGCCCTCGAAGGGCAGCAGGAGTTTCCCGTCGTCGCGCACGGCGGCGTAGTGCGGCTTCAGCCACGAGCCGAGCCCGCCCTCCGTGCCGTACGGGGCGACCTCGAACCGGCGCGGAGTGAGCGTGTCGGTGCGTACGGCGGTCACGTCGAACGAGTCGTGCCCGGTCGCGTACGCCTCGCTGCCGTCGCGGGCGACGTCGACGTCGAAGGGGCGGCGGCCGACCGGGACGCTGTCCGTGACCTTCCGCGTCGCCGTGTCGATGACCTCCAACACCCCATTCCTGTCAGGGACGTTGACGCCTACGTAGACATGCTTCCCGTCGGGCGCGAGCGCGATGCCCATGCCGCCGCCGCGGTACTCGCCGGTCGTGGCGGGGCCGGTCTCCGTCGTGTACGGGACGCGGCCGACGTTCTCGCGCGTCCGGGTGTCGACGACGGCCACGCCTTCAGCCGTCGCCACCCAGGCCCGGCCGTCCTCGCCGACGACGAGCCCGTACGGTGCCGTGCCCACCTTCACCGAGTCGAGGGCGCCGCGCTCCGGGTCCACGAACGTGACCGTGTCGCTGCCGAAGTCGGCCACCAGCAGGGTGCCTTGGGCGGTCCGCGCGGGCGCCGGCACCGAGGGAGTGACGGTGGCGGCCCGCGGTGAGGAGGCGTCGGTGGAGTCGGCCGTGCCGGTCGCCGTGCACCCCGCCGCGAGGAGGACGACGGCCATCGCCCTGAGCGCACCGCGCGCGCGGGCGGTCATGCCGCCGCCGTGAGCAGCGCGGCGAGGGCGTCGAAGCCGCGGCGTTCCGCGTGTTCCAGGGCCGTGACACCTTCCGCGTCCGCGAGATCCGGGCGGGCGCCCGCCGCCAGCAGCAGCTCCACGATCTCCTGGTGCGCGCGGCCCCCGTCGCCGAGGATCACGGCTTCGAGAAGAGCGGTCCAGCCGAGGTCGTTGACGTGGTTGACGTCGATGTCCGTCTCCCGGAGCACCGCCCGTACGTACGCGACGTGGCCGCGCTCGCTGGCGGGGATCACCGAGACGCCCCCGTACCGGTTACGCAGGGTGAGATCCGGGCCCGCCGGGAGCAGGACGCGCATCATCGCGACACTGCCGGTCACGCCGGTGACGAGCCACGGGCTGTCGTGGCGCCTGTCCTGCGCGTCCGGGTCCGCACCGGCCGAGAGCAGGACCCGCGCGGCCTCCACGTGATCGTTGAGCGCGGCCAGGAGCAGCGGGGAGCGCAGTTCCTCGTCGCAGGTCGCTGTCGAGGCCCCGGCGTCGAGGGCGGCGCGCACCTCGGCGGCGTCGCCGCGGCGAGCGGCGTCCAGGAGTCGGCGGTCGCGGTCGTGCATCTCGGTGCTCCATGTCCGTAGGGAAGATCCGCAGGGAAGGATCCGTAGGGAGGAAACGGGGGCGCCTTCGATTTCCGTTCCTTGTGTCCATTCTCCGGCCGGTCCCGGGCTCACCGGTCGGCCTGCCGTCTGCGGTGCGGGAGCCCGACGGACGACATCGGGGTCAACCGAACGGCTGATGGAAGGAAGGCCCCCTCCGTACCCGGTGGGGGCGCGGAGGGGGCCGTGATGGAGGCTCGCCCTCAGGGTGTGCACCGGTTGCCGTCGCCACGACAGGAACCCGAAGACGTCCTCGGGTTTTCCAACGAGCGGACATGTGCCATGTTCTGCCATGCCCGTACGGGACACCCGCACGGGGCGGATCGGAGTGTCACGTTGACGCGCGGCACGGGCTCAGCACGTTCACCGTGATTCCCGACCGTGCGGCACGCGTGATCGATAGGTTGTTCCCCTGCATCTGCCGTCATCGGGACGGCGATGTCCGCAGTGGTGCAATGTGGGAGGTCAGATGCGTTCGCGAGTCTCGGCGTATGCGATCGCCGTCTTGGACGAGCAGCTGCTGCTGACTCAACTCGCCGACAGTTCACCGGTGTTCGAGCCCGGTCTGTGGCATCTGCCCGGTGGCGGGATCGACCCGGGGGAGCAGCCGCGCGAGACGCTGGGGCGCGAACTGTACGAGGAGACGGGCCTGGAGCTCCTGGACGCCCGCCTGGTCGACGCGCGGGCGTACACCGCTCACCGGCTCGGCGTCGACTGGCATCTGGTGGGGCTCTTCTACCGCGTCGACCTCAAACCCGGCTCTCCCGTGGTGACCGAGGCGGACGACTCCACCAGTGCCGTCACCTGGATGCCCCTGTCCGGCTTGCGGGATTCCGAGCTCTCCCCTGCGGCGGTCGACAGCCTGGCGATGATCGGCGCGCGATAGAACGTCGGCCCAGGGCGGGCGCGGCCCACCAGCAGAGAAGGAAGCGAACATGACCTTCCCCGGGAAAGGGGCATAAAATGCCGTGGGGAGCCTGGAGGCAGCATGGCCGAGAATCTGGACCGCACCACACGCCTGGGCTCCGGCTGACAAAATACTCGTCCTCGATGGAGTCGATGACATCCCGAACCGGGCTGATCCCTTTCAGCCGTCCCTCGGACCCTGGCGATTCTGGGGAGGTGACTGGATGGATGCGATCGGATCGTCACGGACGGGCCTGACGTCGGCGGGCACGTTTTCCGAGCCCGGCGGGCTCATGGATGCCCTGGGCGTGGCCGCGGTGATGATCGACCCCCAGGGCCGGATCTGCCTGTGGAGCCCGCAGGCCGAGGAACTGTTCGGCTTCACCGCCGAGGAGGCGCTCGGACAGTTCGCCGCACCGCTCCTGGTCGCCCCGGAAAACGTCGACCTCGTACTGAGCCTGTTCGCGGAGGTCATGGAGAGCGGCCGGAGCTGGGCAGGCGTCTTCCCCGTACGTCACAAGGACGGCAGCACCCGTCTCGTGGAGTTCCGTAACATGCGGCTCCACGACGAGCTCGGAGACGTCTACGCCCTGGGCCTTGCCGGCGACCGCGCTCTCCTGCGCAGCGTCGAGAGGGACCTGGCGCTGTCCGTGCAGCTCGTGGCCCAGTCGCCCATCGGGCTCGCGGTCCTGGACACGGACCTGCGCTACGTGATGGTCAACCCGGCGCTGGAACGCATCAACGCCCTGTCCGCCGAGCAGCACATCGGCCGCGTTGTCGGGGACGTCCTTCCGTTCCTGGACACCGACGCCATCACGTCCACGATGCGCCGGGTCCTGGCCACGGGCACCCCGCTGCTCAACGAGTTCACCCTCGGCCGCCCCGGCGGCCCCGGTGACGTGGAACATGCCTGGTCAGCGTCCTACTACCGGCTGGACGACTCGGCCGGCCGGGTCCTCGGACTGGCGATCTCCGTGGTGGACGTGAGTGAACAGCACCGGGCCTCGACGGAAGCCGCACGGGCCCGTCGGCGCCTGGCCGTCATCGCCGACGCGTCCAGGACCGTGGGCACCACCCTGGACGTCGAGCAGACCGCCAACGAACTGGCGTCGGTGGTCGTCCCCGAGCTGGCCGACCTCGCGGCGGTCGACATCCTCGACGCCGTGCTCCAGGGCAGGCGCCGGGCCACCCCGGCCGCCGGAGGACCAGCCCTGTTCCGGGCCCTGGCGGTGAAGGCGGCCTACTCGACCGACGCCCTCCACGCCGCTGACGCTCCCGGGCAGATCGCCAGCTACGCGGCCGACCGGTACATCACCCAGTGCGTGACCACAGGGCGCCCGGTCCTTGTGGAGCACGTGAGCGAAGCGGACCTGGTGCGCATCGCCCCCGATCCGGAGTCCGCACGGGTCCTGTCCAGCGCGGGACTCCACTCCTATCTGGCAGTGCCGCTCATCGCGCGCGGTGAAGTGCTGGGAGCGCTCGACCTGGCACGCGCGAGGAACGAGTCACCGTTCGACGAGGACGATGTCGTCCTGGCCGGTGAGCTGGCCGCCCGCGCGGCGGTCTGCATCGACAACGCCCGCTCGTACCAGAGCGAACGCCGCACCGCCCTCACCCTCCAGCGCCACCTGCTCCCGCCCAGGCCGCCCCGCAGGCCCGGCCTGGAGATCGCCTACCGCTACCAGCCCGCCCAGTCGGCCAGCGAGATCGGCGGCGACTGGTTCGACACCATTCCGGTGGCCGGGGACAAGACCGCCCTCGTGATCGGTGACGTGATGGGCAGCGGCATCAACGCCGCCGCCACCATGGGCCAACTCCGCACCGCCACCCGCACGTTGGCCGATCTCGACCTCGCGCCGGCCGAAGTGCTCCGCCACCTCGACCACACCGCCGCCGAACTCGACCCCGCGTTCGCCACGTGCATCTACGCCGTGTACGACCCGCACCGCGGCGAGTGCCGGATCGCCGTCGCGGGCCACCTGCCGCCCATACTGGTCAGATCCGGTCGGCGCCCCGAACTTCTCGACCTGCCCACCGGGACACCCCTAGGGGTGGGCGACATCGCCTTCCAGGAGACGACCGTGAAGATGGAGTGCGGCGACCAACTCGTGCTCTACACCGACGGGTTGATCGAGACGCGCTCCGACGCCATAGACGCCCGCATCAACATACTGCTCGACCTGCTCTCCGACCCGCAGGGGTCCCTGGACGAGGTCTGCGACCATCTCCTCGTCGCACTGCGCGCCCAGGAGGACCACGACGACGTGGCCCTCCTGATCTGCCGGACCCGCCCGATGGGGGCCGCGTCGTAGCGGCACCGCGCCCGTCGGCTACAACAACTGCCGCCTCCGGCCGAGCCACGTCTGCGCGATGACCACGACCGCCAGGAACGCGCCGCTGACGACCTGCTGGTAGGAGGAGTCGAGGGAGCCGATCTGGTTGATGACGTTCTGGATCACCTTCAGGAGCAGCACGCCCACCAGGGAACCGCTGACGTAGCCGAGGCCGCCGGTCAGCAGGGTCCCGCCGATGACGACCGCCGAAATGGCCTCCAGCTCCATGCCGTTACCGAGGATCGTGACGCCGGAGGCCAGCCAGGCGGCGTTGAGCGCACCCGCCAGGCCCGCGAGGACGCCGGACAGCGTATAGACGAGGATCTTGGTACGGGCCACGGGAGCACCCATGAGGGCGGCCGCGTCCTCATTGCCGCCGACCGCGTAGACATGCTGGCCGAAGCGGCTGCGGCGCAGGACGACCGCGCCCGCCACGAACAGGGCCAGGGTGATCCACACAGGGTTGCCGACGCCGAGGGTCGTGCCCTGCCCGAGCTCGGCCAGGAACGACCCCTTCTTGACGAGATAGGTGTCGGCGCCCTCGTCGGTGAGGGAGAGCATCAGGCCGCGCGCACCCAGCATCGCGGCCAGCGTGACGATGAAGGGAGCCAGCCGCGAGCGGGCGATCAACAGGCCGTTGACCACACCGATGAGACCGCAGACCGTCATCGGCAGCAGGAGCGCCACCAGGGTGCCGTACTGCGAACCCCACGCGGCCAGAACGCCGCCCAGGGCGAAGAGCGAGCCGACGGACAGGTCGATGCCGCCGGTGACGATGACGAACGTCATGCCGAGGGCGACGACCGCCAGGAACGCCGAACTCGTCGCCATGTTGGACAGGTTGTCCCCGGTGGCGAACGAGTCGAAGCTCAGCGACGCCACCGCCGACACGATCACGAGGACCGCGAGTGCGCCGTGCTGCTGGACCAGCGCGCTCAGCCGCTCGGAGCGGCTGCTGCCCACGGGCTCGGCGGCGTCGAGCAGTTCCTTCCCCGTAGGGGCCACGGTCCCTTCCGTTTCCGTCCTGGTCGCCGTCATCGCTTCCCCCGTCCGCGCGCCGCGTACACCGCCAGCACGATCACGATGGCCTGGGCGATCTGCGTCCACGAAGGCGGCAGATCGTGCTTGATGAGGGTGGCGGTGAGCAGCTGGATGAGGACGGCGCCCGCCACCGTTCCGGCGATGTTGACCCTGCCGCCGCTCAGGGGGGTGCCGCCGACCACCACCGCGGTGATCGCGGACAGCTCCATCAGATTGCCCAGCGACGTGGGGTCGCTGGCCTGGAGCCGCGCGGTCGCGAGTACACCCGCGACAGCGGCGAGGAGCGCGCACGCCACGTAGACGAGCATCAGG
This sequence comes from Streptomyces sp. NPDC090032, assembly GCF_044748025.1. Classification (NCBI taxonomy): domain Bacteria; kingdom Bacillati; phylum Actinomycetota; class Actinomycetes; order Kitasatosporales; family Streptomycetaceae; genus Streptomyces; species Streptomyces sp. NPDC090032. The sequence continues at coordinate 397,063 of NZ_JBIVFF010000007.1, forward strand.
ACGCGGCGCACCGGGAGCCCCGCGAGCTTCGAGGCCGCCCGGTTGTCGCCGATGGCGAGCAACTGCCGCCCGAAGGTGGTGCGTCGGACGACGAAGGCGACCAGCAGCGCGAGCGTGGCGGCGATGACGATGAGGTACGGGATGCCGAGGACGTCACCCGAACCGAGCGACGCGAGCCCCGGGTTGTGCAGGTCCTTGAGCTGCGGCAGCAGCACCAGGGCGACGCCCCGGCCGCCGACCATGAGGGCGAGGGTGGCCACGATCGGCTGGACGCCGACCCAGGCGACCAGTGCCCCGTTGGCCAGGCCCACCACGGCGGCGAACAGCGCCACCGCGAGCAGGGCCGGCACGAGCCCGTACCCCAGATAGAGGGCCGTGACCGAGGCGGCGAGCGCCATGACCGCACCCACGGACAGGTCGATGCCCTCGGTGCCGATCGCCAGGGCCATGCCGAGCGCGACGATGATCACGGGTGCGACCTGCACGGCCTGCGTCCGGAAGTTCTCCGCGGACAGGAAGTGCGGGGTCACGGCGATGTTGACGACGAGCAGGACGGCCACGCCCGCGTACACGCCGTACGTCTGCATCCACTGCAGGACGCGCGCACGGTCGAGGACGGCCGGCCGTATCGCGGCCTCAGCCATGGCGGGTCACCTCCCCGGCGGCGCCAGGGGCGGGGCTGCCCGCCGCGATGGTGTGCATCAGCTTGTCCTCCGTGACGTCGTCGCCGGTCAGCTCGCCGACGACCGCGCCGTCCTTCAGCACGACCACGCGGTCGGACCCTTCGATGAGTTCCTCCAGGTCGGAGGAGATGAGCAGGACACCGAGGCCGTCCTCGGCCAGTTCGTCGACCAGCTTCTGCACCTCGGCCTTGGCCCCCACGTCGATGCCGCGCGTGGGCTCGTCCAGGAGCAGCACCTTCGGGTGCATGGCCAGCCAGCGGGCCAGCAGCACCTTCTGCTGATTGCCGCCGGACAGCTCACCCACCTTCTGGTGCGGCGAAGAGGCCTTGATACGAAGTCGCTTGACGAACGTGTCCACGATCTTGTCGACCTGGGCCTCGGAGACCAGACCGAAGCGGGAGAGCCTCGGCAGCGCGGCGAGCGCGATGTTCTCGCGGACGGAGAGCCCGGGGACGATGCCCTCGCTCTTGCGGTCCTCCGGCAGCAGACTGATGCCGGCGCGGATGGCGGCGGGCGTGGAGCCCGCGCGCAGCGGGACCCCGGCCACGGTGACACTGCCCGCCTTCGACGGCAGAGCGCCGGAGATCGCCTTGGCGGTCTCCGTGCGCCCCGACCCGAGGAGCCCGCCCAGACCGACGACCTCGCCGGGACGGATGTCCAGCGAGACTCCGAGCAGCTTGTGAGGAACCGTCAGATTCCGTGCGCTGAGCACAGGTTCGGAATCCGCGGCATGGTGGTCGCCGGTGAACTTGGTGACGCCCTCGCTGCGTACCTCACCCATGTCACGCCCCAGCATCGTGGACACCAGCGTGAGCCGGTCCAGATCCGTGAGACGTCCGGTGTGCACCCGGCAGCCGTCCCGCAGTACCGTCACGGTGTCGCACACGGCGTACAGCTCGTCGAGCCGATGGCTGACGTAGATGACGGCGATCCCCTCCGCGCGCAGCCGGCGGATCACCTCGAACAGGGTCTCCACCTCGCGCGGTTCGAGTGAGGAGGTCGGCTCGTCCATGATGACGACCCGAGCGTCGGTGGCGACGGCCCGGGCCAGGGCCACCATCTGCTGGGCGCCGACGCCCAGCATGCGAAGTGGCCGGCGCACATCCACCCGCACTCCGTAGGCGCGCAGCGTCTCCTCGGCCTCACGGTGCATACGGCCGAAGTCGAGCAGCCCGAACCGGTTGCGCGGCTCGCGACCCAGGAAGAGGTTGCGGGCCACGCTCAACAGCGGGATGAGGTTGACCTCTTGGTAGATCGTGGAGATGCCCGCGTGCTGGGCCTCCAGCGGTGTCGCGAAGGAGACCGGGCGGCCTTGGTAGGTGATGTCTCCGGCATCGGGCCGGTACACGCCGGTGAGCACCTTGATGAGCGTCGACTTGCCGGCGCCGTTCTCGCCGATCAGGGCGTGGACCTCACCGGCGCGCAGCGCGAGGTCCACCCCGTCCAGGGCCCGGACACCGGGGAACGACTTGCTGAGTCCGCGGACGGTGAGGACTTCGTCGGAGGGAGCCACCTGTGCCTCCAGGGTGGGTGAGGGCTCGGGCGAGGAAAGGGGAGTACCGGGGGGCGGGGGTGGGGCCGCTCGGACCCTGCCCCCGCCCGTCTGAAGCAGTGTCAGAACGCCTTGCCGATGTCCGACTTGGCGTTCTTAGCGTCGTAGGCACCGTCCTGGATGATGACGTCCTGGGGGACTTCCTTGCCCTGGGTGAACGTGTCGAGGGTCTGGAAGGCGAGCGGGCCGAACCGCGGGTTGGACTCGATGACACCGCTGATCCAGCCGTCGACGATGCCCTGGACCGCGTTGCGCGTCCCGTCGACCGTCACGATCTTCACGTCCCCGGCCTTCTTGCCTGCGCCCTTGAGCGCGGCGACCGCGCCGAGCCCCATCTCGTCGTTCTCGGCGTAGATCCCCTTGATGCCGGGCTTGGACTGGATCAGCTGCTCGGTGACCTGCTGGCCCTTCTCGCGGGCGAAGTCGCCGGTCTGCTGGAAGACCACCTTGAGGTCCGGGGCCTTCTCCTTGATGCGGTCCTTGAAGCCCTTGGTGCGCTCGGTGGTGACGTTGTTGCCCGCCGCGCCGAGCAGGATGGCGACCTCGCCCTTGCCGCCGGTCGCCGCGATCATCTGGTCGGCGGCGCGCTCGCCCTGGTCGACGAAGTCCGACGCGATGAAGCTGACGTAGTCCTTGCACGCCGTGGCGTTGATCTTGCGGTCGATGGTGACGATCGGCACCTTCTTGGCCGCGGCAGCCTTCAACACGGGTTCCCAGCCGTCCGAGTTGAGCGGGGCGATCACCAACAGGTCGGCGCCCTTGGCGAGGAGGTCCTGCACGTCGCTGATCTGCTTGGAGAACTGGGACTGGGCGTTGGCGGTGAGCAGCTTCAGACCGCGCTTGTCCGCCTCGGCCTTGATCGAGGCCGTCTCCGCGATCCGGAAGGGGTTGGCCTCCTTCTCGGACTGCGAGAAGCCGACCGTGGCGTTCTTGAGATCGAGCTTCTTCCCGCCGTACGCGTCGATCGTGCAGCCCTTGCTGCCGGGCTTCGGCGTGACGACCTTCTGGCCCGCGTCGGCGGCGGACGCGGAGGAGTCCGACTTGTTCGCGGCGTCGTCCTCGGACTTGGCGCAGCCGGAGGCGGCGAGGGCCATGGCGGCGGCCAGGACCACGATCACAGGGCGGGCGGTGAGGTGACGGCGGTGGGTGAAGTGCTTCATGGTGACCCCGATCCGGGTGACGCGGCGACGGAGGGTTGGCAGGGAGCAGCGAGGGCGGCGAGTGTGCGGCTCGACGAGGCGAGAGCCTTTACCGGTCCGCCCGCAGGAGTTTTTACATCGTTGAAAGGAGGGTGTAAAGCCTTTGTACGGGACGTGACCGCCCTGTGATTCGGACGGCCCGCCCGGCCGCGGTCACGGTGCGACCGCTGTGAGGTGCGGGAAGCTGAGCACGGTCCGGCTGCGAAGGATCTGGTCCGGGCGCAGGACGGTGTCCGGATAGTCGGGGCGGTTGGGGGAGTCGGGGAAATGCTGCGTCTCCAGGCACAGGCCCGCGTGGGCGCCCAGCCTGCGGCCCAGGAAGTCGCTGAAACCGCCGTCGAGTTGCTGCCCCGCGTACACCTGGAGCCCGGGCTCGCTGGTGTGCACTTCCAGCACGCGCCCACTGCCGGGGTCCTCCAGGCGAGCCGCGCGCCGCAGGCCCAACTGCCCGTCGCCAGAAGGGCGGACGCGGTCGTCGAGCACCCAGCAGTGGTCGTAGCCGCCGGCGCGCGTCAGCTGAACGTCGGGCTCGGTGATCCGCGCACCGATCCGCCGCGACCGGGTGAAGTCGAACGGCGAACCGGCCACCGGTGCGGGAGTTCCAGGGAGCGGGAGGCCCGTTTCGTCGATGGGCAGATACGTGGCGGCGTCCACGGTCAGAAGGTGGTCGAGCACCCCTCGGTCCGGGTCCCCGGAGAGGTTGAAATAGGCATGGTGTGTCAGATTGACCGGCGTGGGACCCTCGGTGACGGCGTGATAGTCGAGCGTGAGGGACCCGTCGGATGTCAGGGTGTAGGTGACCGACACCCGGAGCGAACCGGGAAAGCCCTGGTCGCCGTCCGGACTGTCCAGGCTCAGCCGCACACTCGCGGCGCCGTCGGGCCGCTCGCACGGCTCGGCCCGCCACACCCGGCGGTCGAACCCGTCGGCCCCGCCGTGCAGCGCGTTGCCCCGGTCGTTGCCGGGGATGTGGTGCCGCGTTCCGTCCAGGGTGAACGAGCCCGCGGCGATGCGGTTGGCGAACCGCCCCACCACGGCGCCGAGATACGCGCCATGGGTGACGTAGTGCTTCACGTCCGGGAGGCTGAGCACGACCCCGGCGGGTGGCCGCCTCCCGGGGCCGGGGACAGACAGGGAATGCAGTACGGCGCCGTACGTCAGCACGGCGGCCTCAACTCCGCTCGCACTGCGCAGAGTCCAGCGCTCGATCGGGAGGCCCGAGGGGGTGGCGCCGAAGGGTGCCGGGAAAGGGGCGGCGAAGGACATGGGCTCCTCGCGGGGGTGAGGGCCGGGCTCCGGCCGGCGCCGGACGCGGGCGATGCCGGCGGGGGCGCGGACGGAGCCGGAGACCGGCAGCTGCGGACGCCTGGACATTACAACGTTGTAAGAGACCGGTACAGGTATCTGCTCGGATCTTTCGGTTGTCCGGCGGTCATCGGCGCCGACCCCTCGGTCCTCCGGCGTCAGGCCCTCGGTAATCCGGTGCCTTTTCGGTGGTCGTCCGGCGCCTGTCAGGTCGGGGAGGTGGGCGAGAAGTCGCCTTCGCGGCGCAATGGGCGGGCGGCCGCCCCCGCCGCCCGGCCTACGTGTTCCGCCCCAGCGTGCTCTCGCGTGCGATGAGCCGGTAGTCCGCCCAGACGCGTCGGGGCTCGGGCGCCTGGCCGCTGAGCCGGGCCAGCACCGACTCCACCGCCATCCGCGCGATCGCCTCCTTGTCCGGCGACACCGAGGTGAGCGTGACCGCCCCGAAGTGCCCCTCCACGACGTCGTCGAAGCCGACCACGGCGACGTCCTCGGGCACGCGCATGCCACGCTCCGACAGCACCCGCATCGCACCGATGGCGATGGGGTCGTTGTACGCGAACACGGCGTCGGGCCGGCGTCCGGTCTCCAGGATCCGGGTCATCGCGGCCGCGCCGTCCGCGTGCCCCCACCCCTCGGTCGTCGCGATCAGCCCGTCGTCCACGGAGAGGCCCGCCGACAGGAGTTCCTCGCGCCACCCCTGAACTCGCAGGTGGGCGGGTTGGCTGTGGCCACGGCGGGCGCCGATGAACGCCACCTCGCGGCGCCCGAGGTCGATCAGATGACGGACGGCGGCGCGGGCCGCGGCGACGTTGTCCACGGCGATGTGGTCGTACGGCAGGTCGTAGTGGCGCTCACCGAGCAGGACCAGCGGCACGTTCTCCGTCCGCTCGCGCAGGTCTTCCGCCTCCAGCTCGATGGGGCTGAGGATCAGGCCGTCGATGACGCGGGCGCGGAACCCCTGACTGACCAGGACCTCTTGTTCGCGCCGGCCTCCTGTGTGGTCGAGGAGCACGATGTAGTCGTGGACGGCGGCGGCGTCGATCACCGCGGCCGCGAGTTCGGCGAAGTACGGGTTGCCCAGCTCGGGCAGGGCGAGAGCGATGATGCCGGTCCGCCCCTGTCGCAGGTGCCGCGCGGTGAGGTTGGGGCGGTAGCCGAGCTCGTCGATGGCCTGCTGCACCCGCTCGCGCATCGCGGGTGTGACGTGCTGGTAGTTGTTCACCACATTCGAGACGGTCTTGATCGACACGCCCGCACGCGCGGCGACGTCCTTGAGGCTGACCCGCACAACATTCCTTCCGGTGGCCTGCCGGGCGCCGGGGACCGGTGCGTGCCCGCACGGCGCCGGAGCCATGGCCCCGGCGCAAAAGCTCTGGAGCCGGGCTTGCAACGTTATACGTCCGCATGGCGAAAGGTGGCAAGGGGATGGATCCACCCAGGACCGGCCGCTGGACCAGCGGCTCGAACGTCGAGGAAGCAGACCCCCGTCCCCCGCGCACCGACGGCGTGGCGCGCCGGGATCCGTCCGGCGCGCCACAACCGATCACGACCTCAGAGCAGCCGCCACAAGTGGTCGTCGGTCCCGTTGTCGTCGAACTGGACGACCTGCGCGCTGTCCGCCGTCGACATCCCGTCCACGCCAAGGACCTTGCCGCTGTTCTTGTTGCGGATCCGGTACCACCCGTCCCCGCTGTCGACGAGCGCCCACAGGTGGTCGGCGGTGCCGTTGTCCTCGTACTGGACGACGTGTGCGCTGTTGGCCGTCGACATCCCGTCGACCCCGAGGACCTTGCCGCTCTGGCCGTTGCGGATCAGGTGCCAGCCGTCGCCCTTGTCGACGAGCTGCCACGCGTGGTCGCCCGTACCGGAGTTGGCGAACTGGACGACGCGGGCACTGTTCTCGGTCGACATCCCGTCGACCGCCAGGACCTTCCCGCTGTGCTTGTTGGCGATCCGCCGGAACGCGGGCTCCGGCGTCCACGCCCTGCCGTCGGGCGAGGCCTGGGGGAACGCAGTGATCCGCAGCCGGGCCGCTCCCATCGGGACGAGCGTCACCGTCTCCACGGGCGCCTCGCTCCGGGCCGGTCCGCCCTGCAGAGGCGCGACGACGTGCTCGTCGTCCGCGACCCACTCCTCGATACGACGGGCGCGCGCCGTGATGTGCACCGGCGTCGTGCCGTGAGTGAAGGGGTTGTCCCCCACCGGCCCGTCGTCGCGCCGGAACGCGAGGCCGGCGTCGGGCGACAGGCCGTAGTTCCAGGCGGAGGTCGCGTGCACCTCGTAGTGCGGGAACGTGTCGTCGCCCGCGTAGCGCTCGTACTGCTCGCCGATCTTCAAGGAGTAGGTGAGCGGTCCGTGGTCGACGCTGACGGCGTCATGGTTGCCGGGCCAGTGGCGCAGCGAAGTGTGCTGCGGCAGGCGCAGCGTCACCACGTCCCCGTCGTGCCAGGTGCGCTCCACCCTGGCCCAGACCGGTCCGTCCTTCGCCGCCGAGTGCTTGCCGTTGACGAGGAGTTCGGGCCCGCGGCACCACCCCGGGATACGCAGCTGGAGCGGGAAACGTACCGGCTTCGGAGTGGAGAGCCGGAACTCGACCGTCTCGGTGAAGGGGTAGCCCGTCTCCTCGACGATGGACACCTCGGTGCCACCGGCGACGCGCGTGCGGAGCGTGCAGGGTGCGTACATGGCGGCGGCGAGGCCGTCGCCGGGGGTGGCGAGCCACAGCTCCTCGTTGAAGTAGGGCCAGCCCATGCCGTAGTTGTGCGGGCAGCAGCGGTACTGGTCGACGCCGGGCTGCAGGGACTGCATGGCGAAGCCGTTCTGGAACTGCCCTTGTGTCTTGGGGGTGTTGTTCAGGTCGACGCTGTTGGCGCTCGTGACGTAGTGCAGGGACTTGCCCTGCGGGTCGAGCGCGGCGGGCAGCATGTTGAACGCGAGTTCCTCGCAGCGGTCCGCCCACACCGGGTCGCCCGTGATGCGCGTGAGCAGTTCGTGGCTGGCCATGAACTCGACGATGCCGCAGGTCTCGAAGCCCTGCCGGGGGTCCCCGAAGCCGGGCCGGTAGTTCTCGTCCCCCGCCATGCCACCGCCGGGGAACTGGCCGTAGGCGCCCATCACGGCCTCGTAACCGCGGTAGGTGGCCCGGGTCAGCTCGGCCGATCCGGTGAGCTGCGCGTACTGGGCCGGCTCACGGAATCCCTGGGCGATGTTCACGTTGTGGCGCGAGGGCGTATCGCCTGTCCAGTCCGCCCCGAGGGTGTGCATCTTGCCTGCCAGATCGAGGAGGAACTTCTCCCCGGTACGGCGGTACAGCCACACCACGATGTCGAGGCCGTCACCCCAACGGAAGGAAACCCAGCTGGAGTTGAACGCCCCGGGCCCTTGGGCGTTCATGAAACTCAGGAAGCGGGTCACGAACGGGACGACGCGCTCGTCGCGCGTGTACTCCTCGTACGTCCGCAGCGCCATCAGCAGCGGCAGGAACGGCCAGAAGTCCGGACCGCCGTTGAGCGAGGTGCGCAGTGCTCGCGGACCGAAGAAGCCGTCGCTCTCCTGCGTGGCGAGGATCGCGTCGATCCACTCCCGCGAGCGGGCCAGAGCGTGTGCGTCACCGGTGGCGACCGCGAGCGGTACATAGCCGCGCAGCCAGTACGGAAGTTCCTCCCACGCGCCGCGCTCGGGGTGCACCCAGCCGGTGTTGTCGAAGTCCAGGAAGTGGGAGAGGTCCTCGTACCGGCCGCACAGCCCGTCGAGCTGGAGCTTCAGCTGCCCGGCGAGCCAGCCATGGGCGGTGACACTGCCCGAGGGCAGCTTACGGAACGCATCCGGAAGCAGTGTGCCGGCCGACGGCCGTGAAGCCGCCGCCGCGGACGTGGCGGACGGGCCGCCGAGCGCCGCGGCGCCCAGGCCCAGGGCGCCGACGCCGAGAAGAGCGCGTCTGCTGACAGGCATGCGGGTGCTCCTGTTCAGGGGTACGGGGGAGGAGATGCGAAGGGGGTCGTGCACAGGGGAGAGGGCGAGCCGTGCCCCGGTCCCCCTCCGCCCCGAAAGGCGCGAAAGGGGGACCGGGCACTTGCCGGACCGACCGCGCTCAGCTGCCGGAGCAGCCGGCCACGGTCGCCTGCGACGCGTCGCGGATCAGCGCTTCCTGCGCCGCCTTCACCCGCTTCACATCCGGCTTGACGATCTTGCGGTCGTACGTCAGCAGGCCGTTGAGCTCACCCTCGACGTCCGAGATCTGGGTGTACACGGCGCCGTTGCTGCCCTGGCAGGCCAGCTTGTGCACCTCGGCGAGCCGCGCGAGGTAGTCGTCCGTGTACTTCGCCGGGTCGACATCCACGTACGACTGCTGCACCGCCCAGGCGTGACCGGGCACCGCGAGGCCGAGGCCGCCGTATTCGCCGCTGACCAGGGCGCGCTTGCCGTCGGGATGCGGCGGCAGGGCCGGGCTCGGGTAGCCGTGCTCGTCCATGATGTCGCCGGTCCCGCCGTCCGCCCCCAGGTTGAGGCCCGACATGTTGTTGACCAGCCGCGTCGGGTCCCAGGCCTTGGCCTGCTCGGCGATGCGGCCCACGTCGTACTGGCCCCAGCCCTCGTTGAAGGTGACCCACATGACCACCGAGGGGTGGCTGCTGTGCTGGTCGATCATCGTCTTCATCTCACGCTCGTACTCGGCGCGCGCGGCCGTGTCCGGCGTCGCGCTCATGGCCGGCATGTCCTGCCACACCATCAGACCGAGCTTGTCCGCCCAGTAGAACCAGCGGTCGGGCTCGACCTTGATGTGCTTGCGGACCGAGTTGAAGCCCATCTGCTTGTGCATCTTCAGGTCGTAGGCCAGCGCCTCGTCCGTCGGCGCGGTGTGCAGCCCGTCGGGCCAGAAGCCCTGGTCGAGCGTGGCCATCATGAAGACGGGCTTGCCGTTGAGGAGGGTGCGCGGCGTACCGTTCACCTTCTCGACGGAGATGGAGCGCATCCCGAAGTAGCTGCCGACGCTGTCCTTGCCGACGTTCACCTTGAGGTTGTAGAGGAACGGGTCGTCGGGCGACCACAGATGCGCCTTGTCGATCTTCAGGGTCAGCGGCGCGCCGGTGACCCCGCTCGCCGTGGCGACCTTCCGCTTGCCGTCGTACGCCGTCGCCGTGACGGGCACGCCGTCCCGCACGCCCTTGGCCTCGACGGTGGCCTTGCCCGCCGCGACGTCCGGGGTGATCTTGAGGTCGGCGGCGTGGTCGGCCGCGACCGACTCCATCCACACGGTCTGCCAGATGCCGGAGGAGGGGGTGTACCAGATGCCGCTCGGGTCGAGGCGCTGCTTGCCGACCGGCGGGTTCTCACCGCCCTGCGCGTCCGTCGGGTCGTAGACGCCGACGATCAGCTCCTGGGTGCGCCCCGGCTTCAGCGCGTCCGTGACGTCGGCACTGAACTTGTCGTAGCCGCCCTTGTGTTCGGCGACCTTGGTGCCGTTGACGTACACCTCGGACTGCCAGTCGACGGCCCCGAAGTTCAGCTGGAGGCGCTTGCCGTCGCCGACCTTCCAGCCCGCGGGGACCGTGAAGGTGCGGCGGTACCACATGCGGTCCTCGTGGCGCTCGATGCCGGAGAGCTGCGACTCGACCGGGTAGGGCACGAGGATCTTCTCACCGAGCTGCTTGCCGACCGGCGGCTTGTCGCCGGACTTCGCCGCGGCGAACTGCCACTCGCCGTTGAGGTTCTGCCAGGCGTCCCGGGTGAGCTGCGGGCGCGGGTACTCGGGGTGGGCGTTCTTCGGCCCCACCTCATCGGCCCACTTGGTGCGCAGCTCGTACTCGGAGTCGTTCGGGCCACTGCTCCAGAACTGGCCGACGGCCTTGCCGCCCGTTCCGGTCAGCCCGCCCTTGCCGTCGTACGTGACATCGGCCTGGCCGGACGCGCCGCCGCCCTTCTTGCCCACGACCGGCTCCTTGAGCCCGACGAGCAGGGTGCGGGGGTCGGCCGGGTCGGCCTTGATCGTGGAGAGCGGCCACTGGGCGCCGCCGATCACGGCCTGGAGGTGATCCGCTATGCCGGCCGGCGGGGCCGCGAGGGACTGCGCGAAGTCGAGCTTGAGAGTGCGGCCGTCCTTGAGGACGGTCGTCGATATCGCTCCGTCGTAGTCCCAGCCGTCGGGCAGCCGGAAGGCGGAGGAGGGGATCGCTTCCTTGGTCTCGCCCGGCTCGGTCCAGCGCAGATGGAGGTTCGAGCCACCGAAGTGCTCGAAGTACTCGACCTTGATGTCGTAGGCCTGGCCGGCCGTCAGGTCGACGGGCTGGGAGGTCTGTTCCTTGTCCCAGTCGTCGACCCAGTGGTCGATGGCGAGCTTGCCGTCGACCCACAGCCGGAACCCGTTGTCGCCGGTGACGGAAAACGTTGTCGCGCCGGTCTTCTCCGGTACGACCTTGCCCGTCCAGCGCACACTGGCGTCGTCGGCCTGGCCGGTGGCGGTCCGCAGCCGCGGCTCGAGGGTGTCGAAGTCGAGTTTCGGGTCGAAACCGGTGGCCTTGAGCTCGTGGAAGTCGAAGGCTCCGGGGGCGGACTGGGTGTAGTACTCGCCTTTGAGGCCGTGTGGTTCGACCGGGTCGCCGGCCGCTGTCGCCGACGGCGACACGGTGAGTGCCGCGAGGCCCAGGCCCGCGGCCAGCAGCATGGCCAGTCGGCCTCTGAGTCGTTTGGTGCGCACGAATCCTCCTTGACTGAGGAAGGGGGGCGGCTCGTCGCCTGCGTCTGTACAACGTTGGAAGGAACGGGCAGTTGGCATGACAGCACGCCCTCAGGGGCGCTGTCCAGGGTCATGACAAGACGACCCCCGGGTACCGCCGGGGGCCCGCCGGGATCAGCGCACGCCGCGCAGCAGCTTGCCCTCGGTCGAGAGATAGCCGGTCTTGTAGTCGTAGCGCGGGGCGGCGGCGAAGATGAGGTAGAGGTACTTCATGTTCTCCGCGAACCAGTACGCCGGAGTCAGATCTCCGAGCGTCATCGGCGAGGTGGTCACGTCCGAGGCGATGGTGTAACCACCGTCGACGCGCAGGTTCTTCATCCCCTTGAAGTACGTCCACGCGGTGTCGCGCCACTCCTGCCGGCCATCTAGCTGGAAGAGGTTGAACGAGGAGTTCACGTACTCCGGCCTCAGCTGGTTACCCTTCTGCGTCGCCGAGAAGTCGGTGTAGTCGATCTCCTCCGGCAGCACGGGATAGCGCTGCATCACCGCAGACCAGGACCGGTAGTACGCCTCGCCGTGCGGCTGGTCGCCGCCCATCGCGAGGAGACCGCCGTAGAACGAGGCGAGCTCCGAGGCGCGGGTCCCGGTGGTCTCGCCCGTGTTCATGTCGACCTGGCGGAACCACAGATGACCGTCGACGGTCACCGACTGGCGCCGCAGGATCGCGTTCGTGGTCTCGCGGTACCAGTCGAGCAGGTCCCGGTCGCCGAACAGCTCCCAGCCGCCCCACAGATACTCGTAGAACGAGTCCACCGGCGGGTTCGGAGCCGTGTCGGTCCCGTCGGCCCACTTCCCGGTCTCGACGTTCAGCGACGTACCGAGCAGCCCGAGCGGCGAGATGCGCCGCATCGTCTCGCGGTAGGCCTTCTTCGCCGCCCGGTAGTATTTCTGATCACCCGTCAGCTGCGAGAGCACCCCGAACTCGAGGATGTTCGTGCCCACTTCGGCCAGCGGGGGCGTGTTCCCCGAGACGGCCCCGGTGCGCAGGTTGACCTGCGTGTACGGGATGCCGGTCGGCGACTTCGTGAACGCCGGGAGCAGCCGGTCCGCCGCCTCGCGGGTCAGCTCCAGGAGCCTCGGCCTGCGGGTCACCAGATAGCCGGACAGGAGTCCGCCGACCACGCGGATGATCGCCTCGAAGACATGGAAGTCGCCGTCGATGTCGAGGTCGAGATGCTTTTCCAGGTAGTCGCAGCTCAGCTTCAGCTCGTCGTCGAGCTCCATCACGTAGAGCGTGTCCAGCGCCTCGATCACCGACAGTGCGACGGGGTGGCCCGGGACGAAGAACTCACTGCTCGTGCCGGACACGGGCTTGACCTCGTCGTGCCCCCAGGCGGCCTTCTTGTAGCCGTTCCAGCCATGGAGGAACTCGGCGCGCACCTGGGCCGCCTTCGCGCGGTCCGCCGGGGGAAGGCGGCGGCCGCCCGAGGCCGCGACGGGCCTTGCCGCCGCCGCGGCGACAGGGGAGCCCAGCAGGCCGGACGTCGCGGCCGTGGCGCCGAGCAGGACCGAACCGCGCAGAATGCCGCGGCGGGTGAGGGTTCTCTTGTCGGCAGGGGAGGAGGGAGCGGAAGGGGATGAGGGAGAGGAGGGGGAAGGGAAGGCTGACGTCATGCGGGATCTCGCCTTCTGCTCAACAGCTCACGGCTGCAGGGCAATTGATAACGTTGTCACCGTTCACGGGGGCGCTGTTGCCGAATGCGGAGGGGGCTATGAATGCTGACGGGTTGCCAGAGAAGGTAGCGGCTCGGCGCTCTTGTTCACGGCCTCGACGCGCAGCCGCGCACACCGCAGGTGCGGGGCGGTGCTTCACCGTGCGTGCTTCACCATGTGTGCTCATCGCGTGGCGCTTTACAACGTTATATGAGCCGGGTGGTCCGGAGGCAAGGGTGCGGTCATGGCCAATTCCGCTTGCACTGTGCGGACCTGACGGGCCGTCTCGCCCGCAGCGGCATCTCCGCGTCCGGCGACAGCCCGGCCTGGCGCAGGGGCTCGGCGATGTCGGAGTGCGCGACCGAGGGATCTGTCCGTGCGCCGCCACTCTGCGCCCGCCTGTGGCGAGGTGCGGTGCGCGGCGTTCGGCCCGACGTCCATGGGGCCAGGGTCATCCGAATGCCGGGCGCGTGCGTCCGGTGGCCTGGCGATTTTCCTGGAAGATAGAGACAGAGCCCCGCTCGGCCCACCCCCCCCGGCCGGGCGGGGCTCGCTCTGTGCGTGCGGGCTCTTCAGTGGTTGTCCGACGGAGTTACTGCGCAACTCTCTTGCTATTGCACGTAATGTGCAACAAGCTGGCCCGGTCCTTACCGCCCGCCCTAGGACGCGGAGCCACGACATGCCCCAGCTGGTGCCCGAAGCAGGACCCCAACGCGTCATCGCCGCATCGAACTTCGTCAACACCGTCGGCAGTGGCCTCTACCTGACCGCCGGCGTCCTGTACTTCACCCAGGACGTCCGTCTCCCCGCGACGCAGGTGGGACTCGGGCTCGGTGTCGCCGGCTTCGCCTCGCTCGCCATGGGCATAGCCGCGGGCCACCTCGCGGACAGGTGCGGAGCGCGCGGAGTCTACGCGGCGACCATCGTCGTGCAGGCGCTGGCGACGGCGGGCTTCGTCCTGGTGGACAGCTTCTGGCCGTTCGTCCTGGCCGTCTGTGCCGCGACGGGGGCGACGGCTGCGGGACGGGCCGCGCGCAGCCCGCTCATCAGGCGCTTCGGCGGGGACCGTCCGCAGGAGTACCGCGCCTACCTCAGGGCCGTCACCAACACCGGTATCTCCCTCGGCGCGCTGCTGGCGGGCGTGGCTCTCCAGGTGGGCACCCACACCGCGTACCAGCTCCTGGTCGTCGGCAATGCTGTCGCCTTCGGCGCCTCCGCCGCGATCCTGCTCTTCCTGCCGCCGGTGGCTCCGGAACCGATGCCCGCCGGCCCCCGCTGGATCGCCTTGCGGGACCGGCCCTACCTCCTGCTCACGGCGCTGGACGGCATCATGGCGATCCAGTTCAAGGTGCTGACCGTGGCCATTCCGCTGTGGCTGGTCGTCGCCACCAGCGCGCCGCACTGGCTCGTCTCGGGCACGATGCTCGGCAACACCGTCATCGTGATCGCCCTTCAGGTGCGGGCCAGCCGCTCCGTCAACTCCCCGGCGGCGGCCGGGGGCGCGTACCGGCGGGCAGGGGTGGTCTTCCTCGTCTCCTGTTCGCTGATCTCCCTGTCCGCGGGCGCACCGGCCTGGGCCGCCGCGACGCTCCTCCTGGCCGGGGTGGCGGTCCATACCGTCGGCGAACTGTGGCACTCCGCCGCGGGGTTCGAGGTGTCCTTCGCCCTCGCCCCCGAACGCGCCACCGGCCAGTACCTCGGCGTGTTCGGACTGGGTGCGGGCCTCGCCGACGCGCTCGGCCCCAGCCTGCTGATCGCGCTCTGCATCACGTGGGGCCGACCCGGCTGGTACGTCATGGGAGCCCTGTTCACCGTCACCGGCCTGGCGGCCCCCTTCGCCGTCCGCTGGGCTCAACGCCCGGCGCCCGCAACGGACATGTCGCTCGACGTGGCATGGAAGGAGACGGCCGCGTGAAAGGTCTCGGGTTCTTTCGAGGGCGAGCGCGAAAAGGGGGGAGAGGTCCTTCCTGGGGGCGGAAGCATCCTGGGCCGGCAGGCGTCCTGGGCCGGGAAGCGTCCTGGGGCGGGAACCCGGAGGCCGCCTCGCGACGGCGCTCTTACGGGAGGCCGTGAGGGTTCAGTCCAGTACGCCGAGCACAGCGTCGGGGTTGCAGTGCGGGCAGGCTGGCACCTGCTCCCAGAGGGCGCGGCGCGCCTGGTCGTCCGTGACGCCTCGCGACCGTTTGCCCGCCATGTGGCAGCCGCCGACGTGCACGTACACAGGGGCGCGTCCGCCGAGGCCCATCTCTAGCAGCCAGTCGGGGGCCGGTGGCCGGTCCCGCTCGCCACGCCGCCTCTCCGCTTCCTGCCGCTCCGCCTCCGCGATCTTGCGGCGCACCCTGTCCAGGGACAGCACGAGCCACGTCTCCAGCGTGCGGAGCCGTGGCAGATCAGGCGGCAGTTCGGACATGTGTTCGAGTCTACGACGGTTTCCGGCCACGCAGTGCGCCTGCTAAATGGCCCAAGTACAAGGCCCGGAATTGCCCCACATGGATGGGCCGATACGTGCGTACCGTCATTGGCATGCCGAACCTGCTGCCGCCCGCCGGCCCTCAACGCACCCTCGCCCTGGCCCAGTTGAGCAATTCGCTGGGCGACGGCGCGTACTACGTCACCTCGGCGCTCTACTTCACCCACGTCGTGGGCCTCGCGCCCGCCAGGATCGGCCTCGGTCTCACCGTCGCCTGGGCGGCCGGCTCCGTCGTCGGGGTGCCGCTCGGCCGGATCGCGGACCGCCGGGGCCCCCGGGGGACGGCGGTCCTGCTCGCCCTCGCGACCGGCGCGGCGGTCGCCTCCTTCCTGGTCGTACGCGATTTCCTCCCCTTCCTCGTGGCCGCCTGCCTCTACGCGAGTGCACAGTCGGGACTCGCGGCCGCACGCCAGGCGCTGCTCGCCGGTCTGGTGGCCAAGGAGGACCGCACTGGTGCGCTCGCCCACCTGCAGTCGACCCTCAACGCGGGTCTCGCGGTGGGCGCGGCGCTCGGCGGCCTCGCCCTGTCCGCCGGGACGAGGTCCGCGTATCTCGCGGTCTTCGCGATCGACGCCCTGAGTTTCGTCCTGTGCGCGCTCGTCCTGCTGCGGCTCCCGCGCGTCGCACCGGCCCCGGCCGTCCGGGGCGCGCGGCTCGAAGTCCTGCGGGACCGGCCCTACGCCGCCGTGACGCTCCTCAACACCGCCCTTCTTCTGCGGATGCCGCTGCTCAGCCTCGGGCTCCCGCTGTGGATCAACGAGCGCACCGAAGCCCCCACGTGGCTCGTCTCCGCCCTCTTCATCCTCAACACCGGCGCCGTGATGCTCTTCCAGGTCCGCACGGCCCGCTCGGTCTCCGGCCTCCCCACGGCGGCCCGCGCCATCCGCCGGTCAGGCGTGCTGATGCTCCTGGCCTGCGGTGTCTTCGCCGCCTCGGCCTCCGGATCGGTCTGGGCCGCGGTCGCCGCGCTGGTCGGGGGATCGGTGCTTTTGGTCGCCGCCGAGATGCTCCAGTCGGCCGGATCCTGGCAGCTCGGCTTCGACCTGGCCCCGGCCGGACGCATCGGCGAGTACCAGGGCTTCTTCGGTACGGGCGTCACGGTCGCCCGCACACTGGGCCCGCTGCTGCTCACCGCGCTGCTGCTGGGAATGGGCACGCCGGGCTGGCTGCTGCTCGGCGGTCTGGTCCTGGCGGCCTCGTACGCGCTGGGGCCCGTGTCGCGGTGGGCGGCGAAAACGCGCCAGGATCCGACGCCCGTACGGATCGCGGCCTCGCCGGCGTGACGTCGACGCTGCGGACGGGTACGCCAAGGTCGTCCGACGCGGCAAGCTCTGCTGACGCCTCGTCACCGCACAGTCTCCCGGAAGGAGACCGCCTCACCATGACCGAACCCGACTCGCCGATCCCGCGGTTCCACCTGGCCATGCCCGTGGACGACCTGGCCGCCGCCCGGTACTTCTACGGTGAGGTGCTCGGCCTTGCGCAGGGCAGGAGTGCCGGCACATGGGTGGACTGGAACCTGCACGGCCACCAGTTCGTCACCCACCTCGCCCCCACCCGCGCCCAGCACATCCACAACCCTGTCGACGGGCACGACGTGCCCGTCCCGCACTTCGGCCTGATCCTCACGATCCCGGCGTTCCAGGAGCTCGCCGACCGGCTCCGCGCCGCAGACGCGAAGTTCGTCATCGAGCCCTATGTCCGCTTCGCGGGCGAGCCCGGCGAGCAGTGGACGATGTTCCTCCTCGACCCGGCGGGCAACGCCCTGGAGTTCAAGGCGTTCGCCGACGACGCGCAGGTCTTCGCCACCTGACCGGGCTATCCGGCGCCGCCACCCGCCTTCGCCTTCACGTCCGCCTCGACGTCGTTCCTGGCGAGGCCCTCGTCCTTGGCGTACTCGGTGACGGCCTGCTGTACATCGCGGGCCAGGTCCCGCCACGCGCGCCAGGCCGTCTCGTAGGTCTGCGTCTGCGACTCGCTCAACGGCTCGAGCCCCGGTGGTCCATAGCCGTCCCGCAGTCTCAGGACCTCGTGGTGTGCCGCGTTCGCGGCCTGCTGTCTCTCGACGAGTTCGTCGAAGGTGTGTGCCACGCAGCGGATCCTAGGTCGCCGTCGAGACGATCCCGGTCAGCGCTCGCGCGGGTGAACACGAATGCCGGAGGAGTGTGAGCGAAACGGGTCAGGGGCGGCGCCGTCCGGCACCGCCCCTGATCTGTCCGGCGAGTTCCCTCAGGACTGGGGGCGCTTGCCGTGGTTCGCGGCGTGCTTGCGGCGGGCCTTCTTCTTGCGTCGTCGCTTCGAGGACATTGCTACCTCCCAGGTGTCGCTGTTCTTCGGTCCTGCCTGGATGAGCGTGCCCACCCAGACGATCATCCGGCCGCCTACCCAAGGACGCGACCGGTAATGACCTCGCCCATGCCACCACTCCAGGCCCCGATCGACCCGGCGACGCGCCGCTGAAGCGATCCGCCTGCGGGCTGCTCCCGCCCTGGGACGTCGACCCTAAGGTGATTAAGAAGTTGCCTAAATGTATTAGGAAACTGCATAATCGATTTCGTTGATTGGGGTGGACGTCATGGTTCGTGCGGGGTTGACCAGGGAGCGCCTGATCCGGGCGGGCGCCGAGCTGGCCGACGAGGTCGGGTTCGACAAGGTGACCGTCTCGGAGCTCGCGAGACAGTTCGACGTCAAGGTCGCGAGCCTGTACTCGCACCTGAAGAACTCCCAGGAACTCAAGACCGGCATCGCGCTGCTCGCCCTGGAGGAGCTGGCCGACAGGGGTGCCGCGGCACTGGCCGGGCGCGCGGGCAAGGACGCCCTCGCCGCCTTCGCGAACGTCTACCGCGACTACGCCAGGGAACACCCCGGTCGCTACGCGGCAGCCCAGCTGCGGCTCGACCCGGAGACAGCGGCCGCCGGTGCCGGCGTCAGGCACGCGCAGATGACGCGGGCGATTCTGCGTGGCTACGACCTCACGGAACCGGACCAGACCCACGCGGTCCGTCTCCTGGGCAGCGTCTTCCACGGCTACGTCAGCCTGGAGATGCAGGGAGGGTTCAGTCACAGCGCCCCCGACTCGCAGGAAAGCTGGTCGCGGATCCTCGACTCCCTCGACGCCACGCTGCGGAACTGGCCCGCACCCTGACCACGGTCGAACGCGCCACACGGCTCGGGCCGGATGGCCCGGACCCTCCAGACACATTGATCAACAGGTTGAGGCAGCAATGCACATGAACGACAACTGGACCACCACACCCGTCACTGCTGACCTCGTGCGCGGCGCCTGCGAGCTGGAGCGCACCGAGCACGGCGTCCTCCCGCACCGGCTGCCCGCGCGGGCGCGCGCACAGTGGTCCGACGGTCAACTGGCCATGGCGGAGTCCCAGCCCTCCGGCGTGCGGCTGGTGTTCCGTACCCGGGCCACCGTCATCGAGCTGGACGCGCTCCGGACCAAGATGGCCTACAAGGGTGCGCCGCCCGGTCCGGACGGCGTGTACGACCTGCTGGTCGACGGCCGCCTGGCCGCGCAGGCCGGCGTGACCGGCGGCAACGTACAGATGATGGACATGACCACCGGCACCAGGGAGACCCGGCCCGGCCCCGTCGGCAGCGTCCGGTTCACCGGCCTGCCCGACCGGCTGAAGGACGTCGAGATCTGGCTGCCGTACAACGAGATCACCGAGCTGGTCACACTGCGCACCGACGCCCCGGTCGAGTCCGCACCGGACAGCGGACGCAAGGTGTGGCTGCATCACGGCAGTTCGATCAGTCACGGCTCGGACGCCGCGAGCCCCACCACGACCTGGCCTGCGCTGGCAGCGTCCCTCGGTGGCGTGGACCTGATGAACCTCGGCCTGGGCGGCAGCGCCCTGCTCGACCCGTTCACCGCGCGGGCCATGAGGGACACCCCCGCGGACCTGATCAGCGTCAAGATCGGCATCAACATTGTCAACGCCGACCTGATGCGTGTGCGCGCCTTCGCCCCGGCGGTGCACGGTTTCCTCGACGCGATCCGCGAGGGACACCCGACCGTGCCGCTGCTGGTCGTGTCACCGATCTACTGCGCCATCCACGAGGACACTCCGGGACCCTGCGCCCCGGACTTCAGCAACCTCGGCGAGGGCAGGCTCCAGTTCGTGGCCCTCGGTGACCCGGCGGAGCGGGCGGCCGGGAAGCTGACGCTCAACGTGATCCGGGACGAGCTGGCGCGTCTTGTGAAGCAGCGGTCGGCGGACGACGCGAACCTGTACTACCTCGACGGCCGCGACCTCTACGGCGAGGCGGACTTCGCCGAGCGGCCGCTGCCGGATCAGCTCCACCCGGACGCCGCGACCCAGCGCCGGATCGGCGAACGCTTCAACGCGCTGGCCTTCGGTACGGACGGGCCGCTCGCCTTCGCGGCGACCGGGGGGCGCCCCTGAGGCTCAGCCCTGCCAGGGGCGTGAGGTGGCGTGAGACGGCCCGTGGCCTGCGGTTATGCTGGGCCGTCTCGGAGGGGGAGGACGATGTGACGGCTGTGCGAATGATCACTGTGGTGGCGGTGACCTCGGTTGTTCTGACCGTGCTGTTCCTCGCGCCGGCGGCGCTTCCGGACACGTGGCAGCACGTCATCTACTCGCCTGCCAGTGTCGGCCTGTGGATCCTCACCATGCTGTTCGGGCCCGCGATCATGGTCGTCCTGAAGTGGAACTGGATCAGGCACGGCTGACCGGGCCGGCGGGATGGTTCGCTGATGTGTGGCCGATCGCGGACGGCCGCCGACGCCTCATCCGGACGGCCTCCGTGACAGGAGGGACCGGGCGGGAGCGGGCGGGGGCGTGCCTGTGCGCTCGGCGCGGACTCTCGCGTCGACGGCGCGCACCTGGATCACGTATCGCCTCACTTTGCTCCCGTGGTCGGACCGGCACGTTCGATGGCCACGTGATGTGACCGCTGCCGGAACAGTCGGACGGTCCCGCTCCTGAGTGCGTCGTTGCACCTCAGGGGAGGGCCTGCCTCTACGGTGACGATCTAGCGGCCGGTTTTCACTACATGCCCGGGGTCGTTTGAGGGTCGTTTCTTTACGAGCGGAGGCGGGCGCCCCGTTTCCGCGTCGTGCTGACGGCGAGCGGACAGGTGTGAGGTGCGGCTGTCCGGACGGCTGGTTCGCAGCACGGAATCTCCAGCCCTGAAGGCCCTGCCCTTGGATGTTCAACCAAGGCGCATTTCGCTCGTTCGCTCTGGCATTTACGATGCGATGACTCGCACTCGCCTGGCGAATGTGAGAAAGGGGGCGCCGCTTTCTGCGCCCCCGGGTACACAGGGAGTCAGCGCACATGCACATCGAACATCTCCTGAGGGACGAGTCGCTCGGCCTGCGCCTGCTCTGGGCGGACGAACCGCACCTGCGGCAGGAGATCAGTGGCGTGACCGTCACCGACCTGGAGGACCCGGCCCGCTTCGTGCGGACGGCCGAGGTCGTACTCACCGGCCTGGTGTGGTGGACCGCGAGGAGCGGGCGGACCAAGGCGGACCGGTTCGTCTCCGCGCTGCGCACGGCGGGCGCGGCCGTGCTCCTCGCGGGGGAGGAGACGCACGGCGCCGTCCCCGACGACCTCGTCGACGCGTGCCGCCGCCACGGGCTCCCCATCGCGGCGGTCCCGGCGCACATCATGTTCCGGGCCATCACCGACACGGTCTATCTCCAGCAGTGGGGCGAGCTCAGCCGCCACCACGCCCTGCCCGAGAACGTGCGCGTCACGCTGAGCCGGCTCCTGGCGCAGGATGCGGACCCGGCCGCGATCGTCGACGCCGCGTTCGCCCACCTCGACGGGCCGGTCGCGCACGTCCTCACTGCGACGGGACGCACCGTGGCCGCCACCGCCGCCGCGGCCGACCTCCCGACACGGGACGCCGCCGCCCTGATCACGACGGGCACGGCCCCACCACGGAGGAACAGTCGCAACTCCTCGGGAGCCGGCCTCGGTCCGGGGCTCGGCCGCGCGTCCGTCACCCTGCCCGTCCAGGCCGACACCGACGCGGTCTCGCCCTACGAACGCTGGTATCTGCACGTCCCCGACCCTGACGGCGCCCCGCCGCGCATGCTGCACGAGATCGCGGAGGTCCTCGGCCGATGCCAGGAGATCCGGGCCCGCAGCCGGGCCGACGAGGACCGTGCGGTGCGCGAACTCGGCGCGCTGCTCACCGCGCCCGACACCGACGAGGCCGTCCTCGAAGCAGCGCTCCGAGGCTGCGGGCTCCCCGAGGAAGGCCCGTACCGCGTGGTCGTCGCCGAAGTCGGCTCGGGGCGTGAGGACTCGGCGCAGGGCGCGCTGACCGAGGCGGCCGCCCATGTCCAGGACACCGCCGCCGCCGTGGGACGGCTCCCCGACGGCACCGCGTTCGCCGTCGTCGCCGGGGCGGACGCCGTGGGCGAAACGCTGGCCGACGCATGGCCGTTGCTCGCGGCCTGCGACCCGTCCGACCCGCTGCACGCGGGCATCGCCTCCCCGGCAGCCGCGCCCCGGAACCTGAACGGGGCACTGCCCGAAGCCCGTTACGCCCTGACCTCGTCCCGCGCGACCACGCCCAGGGCCTCACGCCTGACCGACGCGGCCTCGCTCACCGGCCTCGAAACGCTGCTCACGGGCGTTCCCGCCGAGGTGCGCGCCGCGTTCGGCCGCACCGTCCTGGGCCCGTTGCTCGACGAGACGAACGCGTCCTCGGCCGCGCTCCTGCAGACCCTGGAGACGTTCCTCGCCTGCGACGGCTCATGGGCGCGCACCGCGGAGGCACTGCATCTGCACGTCAACACCGTCCACTACCGCGTCCAGCGCATCGAGCACTTCACCGGCCGGGACCTCTCCCGGCTGTACGACCGCGCCGACCTCTGGGCCGCGCTGCTGAGCCGCGAGAGCCCGGCTACGAACGGTCGAGGTGCACGCTCGTCGACTTCACGCGCGCGGTGACGGTGACCCCGACGGCGAGGCCCAACTCCTCGACGGCCTCGCGCGTCACCATCGACACCATCCGGTGCGGTCCGGACTGGATCTCCACCTGCGCCACGACGTCGTCGGTCTTGAGAGCCGTCACGATCCCCGTGAACGAGTTGCGCACCGACGTGCGCGGAGCCCCGGCCGCGCCCCGATCGGCCTGCGCGGCCCGGCTCCTGGCGAACCGCGCGAGACCGACGCCGTCGATGACACGGTTGCCCGTACCGTCCCGCCCCATCGTCAGCCGCCCGCTGTCGGCCCACCGACGCACGGTCTCCCCACTCACCCCGAGCAGGCGCGCGGCCTGGCCAATGCTGTACGACGACACATCGGAACCTTAACCGTGCCGGTCGCCGGGCCTTCCGCGGGAGGCGGCTCACCTGTGGGGCTTGGCGCGGACGTGCATGCGTTCCCCCTGCCTCCCGAAGAGGCTGAGGAGTTCGACGGGCCGGCCGTCCGCGCTGCTGAACCAGTGAGGGACCCGGGTGTCGAACTCGGCTGCCTCGCCCGGGCCGAGGACCAGATCGTGCTCCGCGAGGACGAGCCGCAGCCGGCCGTCCAGCACATACAGCCACTCGTAGCCCTCATGCGTACGCAGTTCCGGCTCGGGGCCCCGGTCGGTGATGACCATCTTGTACGCCTGAAGAGGGCCGGGAGACCGGGACAGCGGGACGAACGTGCCGCCGCTCGGCATCGGACGGGGCGTCAGCCGGACCCGGGGATCTCCCACCTCGGGAGCGCCGACCAGCTCGTCCAGGGGCACGCCGTACGCACCGGCCAGTGGCAGCAGCAGTTCGAGACTCGGACGGCGCTGCCCTGACTCGAGGCGGGAGAGCGTGCTCTTGGAGATGCCGGTGACTTCCGAGAGCGCCGCCAGGGTGAGACCGCGCCGGTCCCGAAGCCGTCTCAGCCGCGGGGCGACCTCGTCGAGGACCGCTTGATAAGGCGCCGGCTTGTCCACGTCGTCCACGTCATCCACATCGTCCATGCGGGCATTCCACCCGGCCGTCCCGAAAACGGCAACACAGATTGCCGTTCGTGCCCGACGGGTGCACGCTCCCAGCCATGAGCACACACACGCAGAGCCACGGACACCAGCACCGGCATGACCACGGTTCCGGCAGCACCGACTCCGACAGCACCGACATCGACTGGGAGGCCATGGCCGACACCCTGGAGAACAACGGCGATCTGCACCTGCCGACCCTGCAGCAGACGGCGACCCGCCTGGCTGAACTGCTCGGCCCGGACAAGCAGGTCCGCCGCATCCTCGACATCGGCAGTGGGCCCGGGGTGATGACCTGCGTGCTCGCCGAGGCGTTCCCGGACGCCCAAGTCGTCGCGGTGGACGGCGCGCCCGCGCTGCTCGACCGCGCGCTGGCCCGCGCCGAGCGCCTCGGACTCGATGGCCGAGTGGCGATCCGGCACGCGGAGCTGCCGGGCGACCTGGAAGGCGGCGACGGTCAGGCGGGCGGCGGTCTCGGCGAGGCCGATCTGATCTGGAGCAGCAAGGCCGTGCACCACGTCGGCGATCAGCAGGGAGTCCTGGACGCGCTCGCCGGCGCGCTGCGGCCCGGCGGCATGCTCGCGGTCGCCGAGGGCGGACTGCCGATGCGCTTCCTCCCCCGCGACATCGGCATCGGCACGCCGGGCCTCCAGGCGCGGCTCGACGCGATGCAGGAGTTCTGGTTCGAGCGGATGCGCTGCGAGCTGCCGGGCAGCACCAGCACGGTCGAGGACTGGCCCGCGATGCTCGGCCAGGCAGGACTCACGGATGTCGGCAGCTTCACGTACCTGCTCGACCTGCCGGCGCCCCTGGGTGAGACGGCCCGCACCTTCGTGTGCAACCAACTGGCCCGGCTGCGCGACGTGATGAGCGAGTCGCTGGAGGCCGACGACCGCAAGACGCTAGACGTCCTGCTCGACGACACGGCGCCGAACGGCATCCTGCGACGCCCCGACGCGTTCGTGCTCTCGGCCACCACCGTCATCGCAGGCGTGCGCCGCGCGTCCTGACGGCCGACGGACGCGGTGCTCCGTCTGCGTGGAACGTGGGAGCTCGTTTGTGTGAAGCACCTGTGTGGCTGGCGTGATCCGGGTTCCCGGCTGTGCTTACCGTGGCCCCTCGTCGAGGGTTGGAGCGCGCATGCCCGAGCAGGAACTTGAACTTGAAGTGGAGCAGCGGCGGGAACCGTCCGTGCCGTTGGGCGTCGGGGTGCGGCGGGCGACGCTGGACGACGGTCGCGTGGTGACCATCGTGTGCGAGGCGGGGCTGCCCCAGAACGAGGTGAACGCCATCGCCGCCAAGGTGGCCGAGTCGAGCCTGAGGCGGTGACACGCCGACGCCGCAACGCCCTCGGAGCGGGAGCGTTGCGGCGTGCCCGGCGGAGGCATGTGAGCGCTCGGCGTCGGAGCAGGGCGCAGGCGAAGTCCTCCTGGTCGCCCAGTCCGACGAGGGCGAAGTGGTGGGCTACACGTTCTGCCGCGTCGAGAGATGAGAGGGATTCCTGGTCCCCCTGCCCGCCGCGCTGGTCTCCAGGGAGCACCTGTCCGTGGACCCCGCCGGCGCTCGGGGCGGGGTCGGCGCGGCGCTCGCGGAAGCCGTCCGTGACGTGGGACGCCGAGCCGGATGCCGGCGCCTGGTCGCGAGCGTATGGGAGTTCAACACCGCGGCACGAGCGTTCTACGAGGCCATCGGGCCGCGGCTGATGCAGGTGCGGATGGACCAGCCGCCGCAAGGCGCACGCGGGCGGGGACAGGCCGGTGCCTCACGTCACCCGAGCAGGGCGGCGGGGCGGGACACGAGCCACCTCTGGACGGCGAGCGCGACGGTGTCGTCGAGGGCGCTGAGCGCGTCGATGGCTTCCATGTCGTCGGGGTGGGGCGGGATCCCGGCGGTGGTGAGCGTGGCGTTCAGGCTGAGGCGGTGCCGGTCACGGGAGGTCAGGCACGTGCGGGTCGGCGGAGTCAGGTCCAGGCGCTGCCCCGGGTCGGGCAGCGGGAGCAGGAAGTCGGCGCCCGCGTTCAGGTCGGGGGTCGGCAGGACGGTGGCAGGAGAGTTCATGGCACTTCCTCACGACGGTCGGACAGTGTCGGTCTGTGTCGGTCAGGAGGCTGCCGGGCCACCGGTTGGTTGCGTCCTGTCCCCCAGAGCACCCGAACGCCGTAATAGCAACACAAAGGCGGACATCAACCGCCAATCGGAGAAGGCGTTTTCACCTGCGCATTCACCCGTGCTGCCACCTGCGCCTCCGGCGATACGACGCATGGTTCGCGCACCTGTCGCATCGGCCAAAGCGTTCCGCGGCTCTTGCACGGATCCGACGTTGAGTGCGTGGTCCGGGTGCCGCAGCATCCCCCGCAGCCCCTCGCGATCCACCGCGGGGTGCGGGACACCCAGGAGGACGCATGCGCGTGACGGTCCGTCAACTGTGCCGCCGTAAGCCGCTGGAGAGCATGATCGGCGAGGCGGAGGGCGAGGCCTCCGGGCCGGGCGGTCTGCGGCGCAGCATGGGGCTGACGCAGCTGACCCTGCTGGGGATCAGTTCCGTCGTCGGCACCGGCATCTTCTTCGTACTCGGCACCGCGGTCCCCAAGGCGGGACCGGGCGTGGTGCTCTCCTTCGTGGTCGCGGCGGTCGTCGCGGGACTCGCGGCGCTCTGTTACGTCGAACTGGCCGGCGCGATCCCGGTGGCGGGCAGCACGTACTCGTACACCTACGCGTCCCTCGGCGAAGGGGCGGCGTATCTGGTCGCCTGGTGTCTGATCCTCGAGTACGGCGTCGCGGTCTCCACCGTGGCGGTGAGCTGGGGGCAGTACCTCAACGAACTCACCGACGCGCTCTTCGGGTTCACGCTGCCCGACGCGATCAGCGGGCCGCCCGGGGCCGGGGGAGTGGTGAACATCCCCGCGCTCGTCGTGGTGCTGCTCTGTTCCCTGCTCCTTGCACGCGGCACGCGCGAGTCCGCACGGCTCAACGCCGTCATGGTCTGTATCAAGCTGAGCGTCCTCGTGCTGTTCGTCGCCGTGGCGTTCACCGCGTTCAGCGCCGGTCATTTCTCCGACTTCGCACCGCACGGCGCATCCGGCGTCGGGGCCGCCGCCTCCGCCGTCTTCTTCTCCTACGTCGGCTTCGACACCGTCGCCACGGCGAGCGAGGAGGTCCGCAACCCGCGGCGCACCATCCCGCTCGCGCTGCTCCTGACGCTCGGCGCGGTCACGGTGCTGTACATCCTGGTGTCGCTCGCGGCGGTCGGCGCACAGCCCACCGGCCGGTTCGGTGCGCAGGCCGACGCGGGTGAGGCGGTCCTCGCCGAGATCCTGCGCGACGTCACGGGCGCCGGGTGGCCCGTCGTACTGCTGTCGGCCGGTGCCGTGGTGTCCATCTTCAGCGTGGTGCTGGTGACCCTGTACGGGCAGACGCGCATCCTCTTCTCCATGGCCCGCGACGGGCTCGTCCCCGAGATCTTCCGCCGGGTCGACCGCAAGCGGCACACACCGGTGGGCAACACGTGGATCGTGGGCGCCGGCGTCGGAGCGCTGGCCGCGTTCGTGCCGTTGCAGTACCTGGCCGACCTGACCAGCATGGGCACCCTCGTCGCGTTCGTGGCCGTGGCGGCGGCCGTCATCGTCCTGCGCCGCATCGCCCCCGGCGCGCCGCGGCCGTACAAGGTGCCCTGCTATCCGGTGGTGCCGCTCGTGTCCGCGGCGTCCTGCCTCTACCTCGCGTGGCTGCTGCCGGGTGTCACATGGGTGCTGTTCGGCGTGTGGCTGGTGCTCGCGGCGGTGCTCTACCTGGTGTTCGGCCGCCGCCACTCCGCCTTGCGTGGGCGGGGCGTTTCAGCGGAGGAGGCCGTCGCGACAACTACCGCTGCGCGAGCCTGAGTTCGAGCCACGCGGCCAGCCGCACCTCGTGGTCGTCGAGGTCGAGGCCGAAGAGTTCGCGTACGCGCCGGAGCCGGTAGCGCAGGGTGTTGGGATGCACCCGCAGACCGGCGGCGGCGCCCGCGACGTCGCCGGTCGCGTCCAGCCAGGCCGTGACCGTCGCCGCGTAGTCGGTCCCCTGCTCCGCGTCGTGCGCCAGCAGCGCGGCGACCCCGGGAAGCCGCAGCCACGGCTCCCGACGCAGTTCGTCGCCGAGCCGGTTCAGCAGGACGACATGCCGTACGTCCTCCGCGGTGGCCGTGGGGCCGTCGGCGCCGCCGTCACCGGTGGCCCGGAGAATGTCGTCCGCCTCGCGGCGCAGCGCACCGGCCCGCAGCAGATCCGGGTACTCCCGCGTCACCACGGCCCGCACCGGCGTACCGAGAGCAGCCCGTACGGTCCCCAGCGCACCGTCCGCGAACCGCCGCGCGGCAGCGGGCGAGCGCGCGGTCAGCAGCACGTACACCGCACGTGCCGATGCCGTCACCGTCGCCGACGGCAGGTGTGCCGCGCAGTGCCGGACCAGCGACGACTCCAGGTGGGCGATGAGGGCGACGCCCTCGTCCGGGGCGAACGCGGCCAGACACACCTTCTGCCCCTGGCCGACGCCGAGCCGCGCGGCGGCCTCCTCGGCCGGCGGCCCGTACCCGTCGAGCAGCGCGCGCAGGGTGTCGCGGCGCATGCGCTGCTCGGCCTCGGTCGCGTTCAGCGCGCGCAGCAGATGCGGGGCCGCCAGCCGCGCCGCGTCCCGTAGCGCCGACTCGGCCCGTACCGACAGGCCGTCCTCCGGCTCGATCGCCCACAGCGTCCCCAGCGGCAGCGTCCCCGCCCGCACGGCGACCGCCGCCCGCGCCAGTTCGTCACGAGCCCGGGGAAAGCGCACCACGCCCTCGGCCGCCAGCACGTCGCGGTACTGCTGCCGCTGGCCCGGATCGTCAGGGACCCGCCGCTCCAGGATGCCGCGTTCGCGCAGGCTGTCGATGCGCTGGCCCGGGACGTTCGAGTAGGCGACGACATGCTGGTCCAGGTCCTCGACCGCCACCGAGCCGCCCACCACCGCGGCCATCGCGTCGGCCAGCGAGAACAGCTCCTCGGTTCCGGCGGGAGCCGACGGGGACAGGTCACCCACTCCGTACGCCGCGAGCGCGCAGCCGATCTCCGCATCCACGTACCGCCACGGCATCGCGTCGTCGGCGGCAAGGACCGCCAGCGAGGACCGTTCGGCCTCGGCCGTCAGCCGATCCGCCTCCTGGCCGCGGGACTTGACGACCACCCCCGCGTAGCCCTGCCCTGCCGCACGCCGCAGCACCGTGTCCGTACGCGGATCGGCCACGTCCGCGCCGACGAGCAGCAGCAGCGCCGACGGAGCGGCGGGCAGCGGATCGCCAGGGTCGTGGATGACCGTGCCGCGCACCGGGACGTCGAGACCACCGGGCGCGGCGAGGACCCGGAGCGGGCCGGTGGAGCCGACCAGCAGGCGCAAGGAGCCCGCGGCCCGCCCGTCAGGGATTGTCCGATCAGACAACGGGGGCCTCGATTCCTGGGGCGGGACGCCGGTGAAGGCGACGGGGGAAGCCGTCAGGATAGGCCCATCGACCAGGGACAGGAGCCATCGCCCATGAGCGCCACGACCGCCACCTCGGACATCGTCGACCTCTTCCCGAAGGGGACAAAACTAGCCACCGACGGTGAGATCGTTGTCGGAGGGTGCCGCCTCGACGACCTCGCCGAGCGCTTCGGCACCCCCGCCGTCATCGTCGACGAGGGCGCTCTCAGGGCCCGCGCACGCGAGTACGTGGACGCACTGAAGCGTTATTGGCCGAACGGACAAGTGGTCTTCGCGTCGAAGTCCTTCCCGTGCACCGCCGTGGTCCGGGTGATGGTCGACGAAGGGCTCGGCGTGGACGTCGCCGGAGGCGGGGAACTCGTGGCCGCACTCGCCGCGGGCGCCGACCCGGCCCGGCTCGTCGTCCACGGCAACGCCAAGACCGATGAGGAACTCGGCATGGCCGTCGAGGCCGGAGCCGGCACGATCGTCATCGACAACTTCGACGACATCGACCGCCTGGAGAAGATCGTCTCGGACGAGCAGCGCGTCCTGGTCCGTGTCATCCCGGACGTCGAGGCCGACACCCACGAGGCGATGGCCACGGGCCACGCCGGTTCCAAGTTCGGCCTCTCCGTGCCCGACGCGGTGCGCGCCGCGGCCCGGCTGCGCGCGAGCGACCGGCTGCGCCTCGACGGCGTGCACGTCCACGTCGGCTCGCAGCTCCTCGACACCGCCCCGTTCGCCCGCGCCGTCGAGGCCATCGCCTCCCTCGGCGAGCTGGGCGAGCACGCCGTGTACGACCTCGGCGGCGGCCTGGGCGTCCGCTACACCTACGAGGACCGGGCGCCGACGGTCGACGAGTACGTACGGACCCTGACCGACGCCGCCCGCACCCACCTGCCCGCGAACGCCCGGCTGATCATCGAGCCGGGACGGTCCCTGGTCGCCGAGTCGGCGCTCACCCTGTACCGCGCGGTCACCGTCAAGCGGGGCCGTCCGCGTGCCCTCGTCGCCGTCGACGGCGGCATGGGCGACAACCTCGAACCGATGCTGTACGGCCAGCGATTCGAGGCGACCGTCACCTCCCGCGTCGGCGGCGGCGAGCCCTGCGACCTGGTCGGCCGCCACTGCGAGTCGGGCGACACCCTCATCCGCGACGTACCGCTGCGCGCCCCGGCCGTCGGTGACCTGATCGCGGTACCGGTCACCGGCGCGTACTGCTACTCGATCTCCAACAACTACAACGGCGCCCGCCGCCCCCCGGTCGTCTTCTGCCGCGACGGTGAGGCCCGCGCCGTGGTGCGCCGCGAGACGTACGAGGACCTGCTGCGCCGCGACCAGTGACGGCGTCCCCATAGAGGGGAGAGTGGTCATGGAGGGGAGGGGGGCACAGAGAGGCGGGCCGTCCGTGATGGCCTCCGCCATCGGATCCCCCGGCTAGACCGACCGGGCGACGTCCGCCACCACCTCGGCCGTCGCCAGGCCGAAGGCGCGGACGGAGGCATCGGCCACGCAGCGACCCGCCCCCGGGTCGTACACGCAACCGAGCACCCCGGCGTGATCGGTGGCCTGTTCGCCGAGGGTGCAGTCCCAGCCGTGCGCGCGCAGCGCTTCGTGCATTTCCCGAGAGGACTCGACGGAGACGGCGGGGTCCTCCGTGCCGTGCACGAGCCGTACGGGCACACGTGCCGTGGCGCGCCCGAGCGCCTGGAGGGGCACGGCTCCCGTAGTGCGCGCCGGGCGCCGGTAGCCGCCCGCGATACCGACGGCGGCGGCGGGCGGCCGGCCGTCGAAGAGTTCCGGGTCCAGGGCCACCCCGAGAGCGGCGCCCGCCCCCGCCGACCAGCCGGCGACGACCAGCTGCCGGGAGGGGCCGGCGAAGTCGCGGGCGAACCGCAACGAGTCGGTGAGATGCGCGCGGCCTTCGTCAGGGGTGTCCGAACGCCAGTCGGGGACGAGGACGGTGAGGCCCAGTTCGGCGATGTCCTGGGCCAGCGGGACCAGTACATCGCGCTCGTCGGGGCCGATGCCGTGCCACAGAAGGACGCAAGGGTCTTCGGTTGCAGGGGAGTTGTGGATGTCGAGCGGCTTGTGCTCCCTGCCGGTGGGATAGGACACGGTGCGGATCGTTGTGCTCAAGGCCGTTCCTCCTGGCCGCCGGACTGCTGCATCATGACCCCATCCTCGCCGCACCGCCGAGCCGAAGTCTCCCCGGGTGGCCGGGACGGACACACACGACCCACCGCGACCGGACAACGTAGGCTGGATACGCGCATCCGAAGGGACGTCACGTCACCATGAGACTGACCGGACCGGACGGCCGCGGGGTGCAGGAGCGGCTGGGAAAGAACCTCTTCGCCCGTGTCGCGGGCCCGGAGGGGCCCAAGAACCGCGCCCGTATCCACGAGACCCCCGGACCGCGCTGGTTCGGCCCGGACCGCCCCATCCGTACGGTGCACGGCGACGCGTCCATGTTCATCGGCGGGATCTCCGCCCTGCTGCTCCAGTCGCTCCACCCGCTCGCCATGGCCGCCGTCTCCGCCCACTCCGGCTTCCGCGGCGACCCCTGGGGCAGGCTCCAGCGCACGAGCACCTTCCTGGCGATGACGACCTACGGCCCGGCCGACGGCGCGCAGGAGGCCTGCGACCAGGTGCGGGCTGTCCACGCGCGGGTGCGCGGGGTGACCGCGCAAGGCGAGCGGTACCACGCAGGAGATCCGCACCTGCTCGGCTGGGTCCACATCGCGGAGGTCGACAGCTTCCTGCGCGCCCATCAGCGGTACGGCGCCCACCCGCTGACCGGCGACGAGTACGACGGCTACGTCGCCGACGCCGCGCGGGTCGCCACCGCGCTCGGCGTGCCGGACCCACCCACGAACCGGGCGGACCTCGCCGACCGGTTCACGGCGTACCGGCGTGAGCTGCGTGCGACGTCCGAGGCCCGCGCCGCCGCCCGCTTCCTCCTCCTGAACCCACCGGTGCCTCTGGCCGCCCGCCTGCCGTACGGGGTTCTCGCCGCGAACGCCGTTTCCCTGCTGCCCGGTTGGGCGGCGGCGGAACTGAAGCTCCTCCGGCTGCCGCTGGTCGACACCGTGGCCGTGAGGCCGCTCGGCCGCGGCGTCACTTCGCTGGTGCGCTGGGCCATGGCCCCCCACCGGCCCCTGCCGACCCCTCCGGAGGCCTGACGCGGTGCCGGTGGGGCCGGTGAACATGATCCGTGGGCAGCGGGTCGGCCGACGGTCGCCGCGGGCCGCCTACTCTGGTGATCATGAGTGGTGAGAGAGATCTGCGGACACTGCTGAGCGGCATGCGGCCGGAGCTGAACCCTGGGCGCTACGTCTTCACGACCGTCGCCGGCGCGATTCCGCCCGGCGTCATCCCTGTGGTGACCGTCGCCGAGCGGGAGGCGCTGACGCTGGTGGTCCCGCTGGAGGAGGCCGACGCGGCAGGTCTCGGCTACGACTACGTGGCAGGGTGGATCACCCTGCGCATCCACTCGGCACTGGAGGCCGTGGGCCTGACCGCGGCCGTCGCCCAGGATCTCGCCGGCGCGGGCCTGAGCTGCAACGTCGTGGCCGGGTTCCATCATGACCACCTCTTCGTCCCCCACGAGCGGGCGGAGGAGGCGGTGGCTCTGCTGGAAGACCTCGCGCGGCGGTCGGCCACCAGGTGACGAAGCCGGCTCGGGTCACCCGAGAACGCGGCCCTCAAGTGCCGTGCGCCACGCGGGCGGTGTGGGTTCCTTGGCAGGGGCGTCGCGGCGGCCGCCGCGGGCGAAGAAGTCCTCCAGGGGGAGTGTCGCCGCACCGACGGTGACCGCGTCGGGGCCCAGTCTGCCCAGTTCGATGGTGGCCCTTCCGGCCGGGTAGGACAGGGCGTACTTCGTGGCGTGCCTGCGCACGTCGTCGAGGAAGCGGGAGCCGAACTGGAGCCCCGCCCAGCCGCCGATCAGGATGCGCTCCGGCTGGAAGAGGTTGATCAGGTCGGACAGTCCGGCGCCCAGGTACTCGGCCGTCTTCGCCATCACCTCGTACGCCACCGGGTCGGGATCGGTCCCGTCCGTCGGGCACGCGGCGGCGAGCAGCGCCGTCAACTGGGTCTCCTCGTCGACTCCCCGGGGCGGCTGCCCGCCGGCCTCGCGCCACCGTTCCAGTACGGACTCGGCCCCCGCGTACGCCTCCAGGCAGCCCGGCGCGCCGCAGCGGCACGTCCGCCCGCCGGCCTGCACCGTCAGATGGCCCCACTCCAGCGCCCGGCCCCTGCCGTCCGCGAAGAGGCAGGCGCCGACCCCGGTGCCGAAGAGGACGATCGCGGCGCTGCGCGCACCACGTCCGGCGCCGAACCACATCTCCGCCTGCCCGAGCGTCTTGGCGCCGTTGTCGATGAAGTACGGGACTGTGGAGGGGAGTTGGGAGGAAGCCCGTAGCAGCGCCTCCAACGGGACCGCGTCCCAGCCGATCGTCTGGCAGTGGACGACGGCCCCGGACTCGGGGACCCGCTCGACGACACCGGGGACGCCGATCCCGATCCCGAGAAGGTCGTCCGCCGGCACGCCGGCCTCGGTGAGCACCTGCTCGATGCCGCTGCGGATGTGTTCCACGACGACCGAGACGTCGTAGCCGTCACCCGTCAACGGGACGTCCGCGCGGGCGAGCTCGGTGAGAGTGACGTCGAAGACCTCCACGCGGACGCGGGTCTCGCCGACGTCGATGCCGATCAGGTTGCCGCTGTGCGGGCTGACGCGGAGCAGGATGCGCGGCCGGCCGCCGTCGGAGTCCATGCTGCCGGCTTCCTCCACGAGGCCGTCGGCGGCTAGTTCGGCGACCACGTTGCTGACGGAGCCTGAACTCAGTCCTGTGAGCGGGCCCAGCGCCTGGCGGCTCATCGGGCCGTCGAAATACAACTGTTGCAGTATCGCTGCTCGGTTGGCTCTGCGCAGGTCACTCACCGTGCGTCTGCTCCGCCGATCCATCTGGGCTCCTTCCTGACCTGCGACAGACGCAAGGTACCCCTGCCCAAACCCTTGACGCGACCTTTCCGCGCGGTTTAACTCACAGCCTAAATTAAGTCGTGGGTGACTTCAGGAACTGAACGCCGAGCGCTTCGGCCTGCAGACCCGCGCCCCGGCTTGGACGCTCCTGAGGAAGGGACACCTGGAGCCATGCAAAGAATTCGAGCACTCGCCAGTAGCGCGGTCGTCGTCTCCCTGCTGGCCGCTGCGACCGCCTGCGGCGGGGGTTCATCCGACGAGGGATCGAACGAGTCGCCCAAGACCCTGACCTACTGGGCGTCCAACCAGGGGCCGAACGTCGAGGCGGACAAGAAGATCCTCCAGCCCGAACTCGACAAGTTCGAGAAGCAGACCGGCATCAAGGTCAAGCTGGAGGTCGTCCCCTGGTCCGACCTGCTCACCCGCATCCTCACGGCGACCACCTCGGGTGAGGGCCCCGACGTCCTCAACATCGGCAACACCTGGTCGTCCTCGCTCCAGGCGACCGGCGCCCTCGTCCCGTGGGACCAGAAGAACTTCGACAAGATCGGCGGCAAGGACCGCTTCGTGGAGTCGGCGCTCGGCTCGACCGGCGCGCAGGGCAAGGACCCGGCCGCCGTACCGCTCTACTCGATGGCGTACGCCCTGTACTACAACAAGGCGATGTTCAAGGAAGCCGGCATCACCGAGCCGCCGAAGACCTGGGACGAACTCACCGCGGACGGCGCGAAGATATCCAAGGGCGGCAAGTGGGGACTCGGCGCCGAGGGCTCCAACCTCTCCAACAACATCCACCAGGTGTTCGTCCTCGCCAAGCAGCACGGCGGCGACTTCTTCACCGCGGACGGCAAGGCCGACTTCACCAACGACGCGGCGGTCGCGGCCGTCAAGCAGTACGTCGACATGATGGCCACGAACAAGATCATCGCGCCCGGCAACGCCGAGTACGCGAAGAACCAGTCCCTCAGCGACTTCTCCAAGGGCAAGACCGCCATGGTCCTGTGGCAGGCCGCGGCCACCACGTTCAAGTCGCAGGGCATGCAGGACGACGAGTGGGGCGTCGCCCCGGTGCCGGTCCAGTCGGGTGCGCCCGGCGCGGGCAAGGCCACCAACTCGATGGTGGCGGGCATCAACCTCGCCGTCTTCAAGAACACGAAGAACATCGACGGCTCCATGAAGTTCGTGAAGTTCATGACCAGCGACGCCGAGCAGAAGCTGCTCTGCAAGACCTACGGCTCCATCCCGCCGGTCAAGGCCGCCCAGAGCGACCCGGCGTTCGACCGGCCCGAGCTCAAGGTGCTGCGCGAGACCCTCGGGACCAGCGCCACCGCGCTGCCCCAGGTGTCGGACGAGTCCCAGTTCGAGACCTCGGTCGGCACCGCCGTCAAGAACCTCTTCGCCCAGGCGGCGAACGGCAAGAAGCTCTCCACGGCCGACGTCAAGGCCGAGCTGACCAAGGCTCAGCAGCAGATGGCCAGTCAGTGAGTGATGTGCCCATGACCACCATCGTGAACTCCCCGAAGGGGGATCCGGCGGTGCGTGTGGACACCCCCGGGGCGACGCGCAAGCCGCGCCGCCCCGGGCGCATCCGCCGCCTGGGACTTCCGTACCTGCTGTTGCTCCCTGCGCTGCTGCTCGAGATCCTCGTCCACCTGCTGCCGATCGCCATCGGGTTCTTCATGGCGTTCAAGGAGCTGACCCAGTTCTATCTGCGGGACTGGGGCGCCGCTCCCTGGGCCGGCCTCGGCAACTTCGACGTGGCCGTCGACTTCAACGCACCCGTCGGAAAGGCCCTGCTCCACTCGTTCTGGATCACCTGCGTCTTCACGCTCATGTCGGTCGGCCTGTGCTGGCTGCTCGGCACCGCCGCGGCCGTCTTCATGCAGGAGACGTTCACCGGCCGCGGCTTCCTGCGGACCCTGTTCCTGGTCCCGTACGCGCTGCCCGTCTACGCGGCCGTGATCACCTGGGCGTTCATGTTCCAAAGGGACAACGGCCTGGTCAACCACGTGCTCCACGACCAGCTCGGCCTCACCGGCGGGCATCCCTTCTGGCTCATCGGCGACAACAGCTTCTTCGCACTGCTGACCGTCTCGGTGTGGAAGGGCTGGCCGTTCGCCTTCCTGATAGTGATGGCCGGGCTCCAGAACATCCCCAAGGAGCTCTACGAGGCCGCCGCGATGGACGGCGCGGGCATCTGGCAGCAGATCCGACGCATCACCATTCCCTCGCTGCGCCCGGTCAACCAGGTGCTCGTACTCGTCCTGTTCCTGTGGACGTTCAACGACTTCAATACACCGTTCGTGCTGTTCGGGCGGGCGGCGCCCGAGGCGGCCGACCTCATCTCCGTGCACATCTACCAGTCGTCCTTCGCCACCTGGAACTTCGGCACGGGCGCGGCCATGTCCGTGCTCCTGCTGCTGTTCCTGCTCCTGGTGACAGGGATCTACCTGGTGCTCACCTCACGAGGGAGGAAGGTCTCCCGTGGCTAGCCCCACCGTCTCCCGCGGCGCTCCGCGCTCGCCGATGGCGTCCCCGCGCTCCTTCATCTGGTCCCGCCGGATCTTCCTGACCCTGCTCACGGGCTTCGTCCTGCTGCCCGTCTACGTCATGATCTCCAGCTCGCTCAAACCGCTGGAGGACGTGTCGGGCAAGTTCCGCTGGATGCCCAGCGGGCTCACCATCCGGCCCTACTTCGACATCTGGAAGACCGTCCCGCTGGCGAAGTACTTCCTGAACTCGCTGATCGTCGCCGGCGCCGCCACGGTCTGCTCCGTCGTGATCGCCGTCTTCGCCGCCTACGCGGTCAGCCGCTACCAGTTCCGCGGCAAGCGCGTCTTCACGGTGACGGTCCTGTCGACGCAGATGTTCCCCGGCATCCTCTTCCTGCTGCCGCTGTTCCTCATCTACGTCAACATCGGCCAGTCCACCGGGATCGCCCTGTTCGGCTCACGCGGCGGACTGATCCTCACCTATCTCACCTTCTCCCTGCCCTTCTCGATCTGGATGCTCATCGGGTACTTCGAATCGGTCCCGAGGGACCTGGACGAGGCCGCGATGGTGGACGGCTGCGGGCCGCTCAAGGCGCTGTTCCGCGTCGTCGTCCCGGCGGCGATCCCCGGCATCGTCGCGGTCGCCGTGTACGCCTTCATGACCGCCTGGGGAGAAGTGCTCTTCGCGTCCGTCCTGACGACCGACACCACCCGCACCCTCGCCGTCGGACTCCAGAACTACTCCACCCAGAACGACGTGTACTGGAACCAGATCATGGCCGCCTCACTCGTCGTGAGCATCCCCGTGGTCGCCGGATTCCTGCTGCTCCAGCGCTACCTCGTCGCCGGTCTGACCGCCGGGGCCGTGAAGTGACCCGTACGGCCGGCCGAGCAGCCGCCCCCTCGCCCGAAAGGACGTCAGTGTCCAAGCCCATCGACTTCGCCGCTCTCCCGAAGGACTTCGCCTGGGGCACGGCCACCTCCGCCTACCAGATCGAGGGAGCCGTCGCCGAGGACGGCCGTGCCCCCTCGATCTGGGACACCTTCTCGCACACCCCCGGCAAGATCGACAACGACGACCACGGGGACGTGGCCTGCGACCACTACCACCGCTGGCGCGACGACATCGAGCTCATGAAACAGCTCGGCACCAACGCCTACCGGCTCTCCCTGGCCTGGCCGCGGATCCTGCCCGGCGGCGACGGGCCCGTCAACGCCAAGGGCCTCGACTTCTACGACCAGTTGATCGACGGCCTCCTCGAAGCAGGTATCGAGCCGTCCGTCACCCTCTACCACTGGGACCTCCCGCAGACCCTCCAGGACCGGGGCGGCTGGCCCGAGCGTGACACGGCGCTCCGCTTCGCCGACTACGCAGCCGTCGTCGCCGGACGCCTCGGCGACCGCGTCACTCAGTGGGCCACCCTCAACGAACCCCTGTGCTCGGCCTGGATCGGCCACCTCGAAGGCCGCATGGCCCCCGGCATCAGCGACCTGACCGCCGCCGTCCGCGCCTCCTACCACCTGCTGCTGGGCCACGGCCTCGCCACCCGGGCGATCCGCGCCGCGGCGCCCGACGCGCGCATCGGCATCGTCAACAACCTCTCCACCGTCCAGGCCGCAACCGACCGGCCCGAGGACGTCGCGGCGGCCCACCGCATGGACGGCCACACCAACCGCTGGTGGCTCGACCCCGTCCACGGCCGCGGCTTCCCCGCCGACATGCGCGACGTCTACGGCGTCGAACTGCCCGAGCAGGCAGGTGACTTGGAGGCGATCGCCGCCCCGCTCGACTGGTTCGGCCTGAACTACTACATGCCGGCCGTCGTCGCCGACGACCCCCTGGGCCCCGCCCCGCACGCTCGCGAGGTGCGCCGCCTCGGCGTCCCGCGCACCGGCATGGACTGGGAGATCGACGCGAGCGGCATCGAGACCCTGCTGCTGCGCCTCACCCACGAGTACGGCGTCCGCAAGCTGTACGTGACCGAGAACGGCTCCGCCTTCCCCGACGTCGTACGGCCCGACGGATCCGTCGACGACCCCGGACGCATCGAGTACCTGGAAGGGCACCTCGCGGCCTGCGCCTCCGCCGCCCGCAAGGGGGCACCGCTCGCCGGGTACT
Source organism: Streptomyces sp. NPDC090032 (assembly GCF_044748025.1). Lineage (NCBI taxonomy): Bacteria > Bacillati > Actinomycetota > Actinomycetes > Kitasatosporales > Streptomycetaceae > Streptomyces > Streptomyces sp. NPDC090032. Next base: position 435,702 of record NZ_JBIVFF010000007.1, read on the forward strand.
ACGCCTGGTCCCTCCTGGACAACTTCGAGTGGGCCTACGGCTACGACAAGCGCTTCGGCCTGGTCCACGTCGACTACAAGACGCAGCGGCGCACCATCAAGGGCAGCGGCCACCGCTACGCGGACATCGTCCGCAGGCACCGGCAGGGGAGGGGGCTCAGGGGCAACGCGGCCTGACGCGCCCCCGCGCCTTTTGCGCCCGTACGCTCGCGCATGTCCGCTTGAATGCCCGCGGTATCGCCTACAGCATGGTCGGGCTGACGAAGCTCGAGGGTGCGGCGGACATGCCGCGAGGAAGGTTTCCCCATTTCTGGAGCGGGCGAGAGCCGGAATTTCCGGGGGCGGCGCGGTGCGCGGCGGCGCGCGTACCTCGGCGCGCTGAGCGGACTGCTGGCCGGTTACGCGGCTCTGGCCGCCGCCGAAGTGGCGGCGGCCGTCGTCCGTCCCCAGGCGAGTCCCGTGGTGGCCGTGGGCGGCGCGGCCATCGACCGCACGCCGACTGCCCTCAAGGACTGGGCGATCCGGAATTTCGGCACGCACGACAAGCTCGTACTGCAGCTGGGCATCGTCGTCGTGCTGGCCCTCCTCGCGGTGGTCCTGGGCGTCGTCGCGGCCCGCCACCGCCGCGCCGGGTCGGCCGGCGTCCTGCTGTTCGGCGTGATCGGCGCACTGGCGGCGACCACTCGCCCCGACTCCACGAGCATCGCCGACGCCGTGCCGTCCCTGGTCGGCGCGCTCGTGGGTGCCTGGCTCCTGTACGCACTCATCGGCCGCTCGCGGACCACGCTGACCGAGGAGCCGCCCCCGGGCAGCGTCGAACCCGGGTGGGACCGGCGCGGTTTCATCACCCTCGCGACTGCCGCCGCCGTCGTCTCCACCGGCGCCGGAGCGCTGGCGCGGTCGACGCTCGGCCGGCAGGACGTGAACGCCGTGGCGTCCCGCAACAACCTCAAGCTGCCCGCCCCGGCGTCACCGGGCAGACCCACCCCGGCGAACGCCCAGTTGGCGATCCCCGGCATCGGCCCGTTCACCACACCGAACAAGGACTTCTACCGGGTCGACACCGCCTTGGTCGTGCCCATGGTGGACGCCATGAAATGGCGCCTGCGGATCCACGGCAAGGGCGTCACGCGCCCGGTCACCCTGACCTTCGAAGACCTGCTGCGCAGGCCGCTCATCGAACGAGCCATCACCCTCACCTGCGTGTCGAACGAGGTCGGCGGCTCCCTGATCGGCAACGCCCGCTGGATCGGTGTACGCCTCGCCGACGTGCTCGCGGACAGCGGCGTCAGGCCCCCGTCGAAGGGCGGCCCCGCGGACCAGCTGGTCGCGCGCTCCGTCGACGGCATGACGATCGGCAGCCCCGTCGAGGCAATCATGGACGGCCGCGACGCGATGCTGGCCCTGGGGATGAACGGCCAACCCCTGCCCTTCGCCCACGGCTTCCCCGTGCGCATGCTCGTTCCCGGCCTGTACGGCTACGTGTCGGCCTGCAAGTGGATCGAGGACATCGAGCTCACCACCTTCGCCGACTACGACGCGTACTGGGTGAAGAGGAGCTGGGCCCAGCAGGCGCCCATCAAGACGGAGTCCCGCATCGACACCCCCAAGCCCTCCGTGAACCGCAAGGCGGGCACGGTCATGGTCGCGGGGGTGGCCTGGGCGCAGCATCGCGGGATCGAAAGGGTCGAGGTCCGCGTCGACGACGGGCCGTGGGAACGGGCCACGCTCGCCGCTGAGGACACCCGGGACACCTGGCGCCAGTGGTCCTACCCGTGGCAGGCGACCTCGGGAGGACACCGCCTCACCGTCCGTGCGACCGACGGCACCGGCCGGACACAGACGGCGAAGCGCGCCGACCCCGTACCGGACGGGGCAAGCGGCTACCACTCGATCCGGGTGGAGATCGACTGACGCCGGTGCGGGGCGACAGGCCGTGGTCCGTCGCCCCGCACCGGTGGGGTCAGGGGTACGAGACGACGGTCGAGGGCACGGTGGTCGTGCCGGATGTGGCGGCGCCGATGTCGTTGATGACGTGCTCGTACTGACCCTGGCCACCCAGGGACACGACGAGCAGGTCGTGGAACTTCACCCCCGACGTGTTGGGCGCCGCGAACCCGTGGTCCTGGCGGATGGTGTTGTCCGACGTGTAGTTGCAGTAGCTCCCCAGGCCCCAACCCTCGTGCGTGGTCACGGAGTCGGCGACCTTGTACGCGGCGAAGCCCTTGACGTTGCCGTCCTGGACCGCGGCCTGGTTCGGGGCGTCGTACGCCTTCTCGTTCTGGTAGAAGATCGTGCGGCCGCGCTGGCCGGCCCAGTACACGTCGTACTTGTTGAAGTGCTCGACGAACAGGCCGGTGGCCAGCACGTCGTCGCCGTTGACGCGCACGCCGTAGTCGGCGCGGTTGGTCTCCCAGCCGACGCCGTCGCCGTGGTCGGCGCGCCAGACCCACGTGTGGTCGATGATCGTGTGGCGGCTGTTGACGACGATGCTGGTGGTGGCCTTGCCGGGGCCCGCGCCGCCGATCCGCACGAAGACGTCCTGCACGGTGATGGGGTTGGCGGAGTGGTCGGCGGACGCGCCGGAAGGCCCGACCTCCAGCAGCGTCTGCGAGTTGACCGCTCCCGCGTCGATCAGGAATCCGGCCAGGCGCACACCGTCGACGTCGGCGACCTTCACCGCGGTGACGCCGTTGTCCGGGATGAGGGTGGCGTACCCGAGGCCGAGGACCACGGCGTTGGCGCGCTTCACCTCCACCGCCGCGTCGAGGTGGTAAATGCCGGGCGTGAGAAGGAGGTTGAGGCCCTGGTCGAGCGCCGCGTTGAGGGTGGCGGCGCTGACACCGGGCTTCGCCACGTAGAACTGCGTGAGCGCGAGCGAGGTGCCCCGGGGTGTGCCGCTGCCCCAGGTCGTCCCCCGCGCGTCGGTGCGCTTCTCGGGCAGGAAGACCTTGTAGTCGGCGCCGTCGAGGTACAGGAAGGGCTTCTCGCGGGAGACCGGCGTCGTGTCGAGCGTGGTGTACGGCGGGTTCGGGAAGCTCTGCGCGGGCGCGCCCTCGACGCCGGAGAACACCATGTTCCAGACGGCGTTGGTCCAGCCGCCGACGGAGCTGTCCCGGGTGTACCACTGCTGCTGCGAGTACGGCCCGACGGTGCCGTCGATGCGGCTGTCGGCGATGTAGCCGCCGCTGGCCCAGCCGTAGCCGTCGGGGGCGAGATTGAGGCCGCCCCTCACGTGCATGCGGCGGAACGGCGCGGCCTGTGCGACGGCCCAGCGATTGGTGCCGTTGACAGGGGTGAGGGCGAGGTTCTCCGCGGAGCGCCAGAAGTTCTGTGTCGCGTTGCCGTTGAACCAGCCGGCGTCGACCGTGACATCGCCGTTGATCGAGGTGTCGTCGGGGGACAGGCCGAGTCCGGCGATCGAGGTGTAGAAGCCGAGTTGGGCGTTGAGGCCGTTGTAGGTGCCGGGCTTGAACAGGAACGCGTAGCGGCCTGTGCCGAACTGTGCGGACTCCTGCTGCTTGAAGATGTCGTCCAGCTTGGCCTGGATGCCCGGTGTGGAGGGGTCGAACACGATCACCTGAGGGCCGAGGTCACCGCCGCCGGGCAGGGGGTCGGCGGCGGGCGCGGCGGAGGCGGGCGACCCGAGTGCGAGGAGGCCGGGAGCGGTGGCAGCGGTCGCCGCGATGGCGCCGAGGACCGTGCGGCGGGCGGGAGCGGGGGAGGGGGAACCTGCTGTGGGGGAACCGGCTCTGGGTGAACCGTCCGTGGGGGGCGTGAGCATAGGGCGACTCTCCTGGTTCAGAAAATGAACGAATGAGGGGGGTGGGAGCGCTCTCTTGCGGTCGAATGCTTCATCTGCGTGAACGATGCGTCAAGACTTAAATCCAGAATCGCCGAAATTAGTGGCGGGCGTGGGGCTGTTGGGGTTCGGGGTGAGGTGCCTTCGCCGTCGGCGGCAGCCCAACACCCTCTGAAAGAAGAGGCGTTGACCGTCTCTTGACAGTCTCGCGCCACTGCCGCAACACTCCGACTCGGAGAGCGCTCTCCCATCGCCCCGCTCCAAGGGGCGCCCGCTCCACGGGTGGCAGTGTGACGCAGGACGTGCGCCGGCCACCCACCCCCCACCCATCCATGCCGATGTGGCAGGAGGTCTCCATGGCACGGAGATCGAAGATCGTTTCAGGGTTACTGGTGACCGGCGCGCTGCTGGTGACGTCGCTCGGCGTGGGCGGCATGGCGATGAACGCCAACGCCGCCCAGGAGAAGCCGAGTTCGCGGCCATCGGCCCAAGCGCACACGGGTCACGTGATGGCCGCTTCCACCGTCGCCTCGGCGGAGGACCCGGACGGCGACGGATACATCCCCGCCGATCCGCCGGTGACCGGCGTGGAACCCTCCACGAAGGAGCCCCCGCACCGCTACTTCCACGAGTTCCAGGCCCACTGCACGGTGACCCACACCCGCCCCGACGACCCCATCGTGTATCCGGGACAGCCGGGCAAGTCCCACGACCACACCTTCATGGGCAACACGACGACGGACGCCAACAGCACCACGGCCTCCCTCGACGCGGGATCCACCACGTGTCTGGCACCCGGCGACAAGTCCGGGTACTGGATGCCCACGATGCTCAACGGGGACAAGCCCGTGCTCCCGGTCGGCGAGCAGACCATCTACTACAAGGCCGGCGTCACCGACTACACGAGCGTCCGCCCCTTCCCCAAGGGGCTGCGGTTCGTGGTCGGCAGCCCGATGCAGACCGCCCAGGAGTTCCGCGACCACCGCGGCTTCGTCGAGGGATGGGAGTGCGGCACCAGCTACTTCAACGTGGACTTCCCCAAGGACTGCCCCACCACACCGGACACCCAGCTCAACATCCGCTTCCAGGCGCCCAGTTGCTGGGACGGAAAGTACCTCGACACACCGGACCACAAGAGCCACATGGCCTACCCGGTCGTCGTCCCCGGCACCAACAACAACGCCTGTCCGGCCGACCACCCGGTCGCCCTGCCGATGATCGAGTTCAAGATGGCCTTCCCGGTCAACGGTGACCTCTCGCAGCTCAGACTCGCCAGCGGCCCGAGCTACTCCTTCCACTACGACTTCTTCAACGCGTGGGACGCCCCGACCCTGAAGGCGCTGGTGGACCACTGCGTCGTCGGCGGACTCCAGTGCGACCCCCGCGGCTACGACCAGAGCCACCCCGAGGCCGGAGCCGCCCTCGACGAGAACTACGAACTGCCCTGACCCAGGCGCTCCCCGGGCCGGGCCGGGCCGACCGTTACCGGCCGCCCCGGCCCGGGGAGCCGCACACCCGCGTCGCACCCCCTCCACCCCCACGTCCAGGGAGAGAACGGCCATGCAGAGAACGACCAGGCAGGGAACGGCCACCCAGGCAACGACCGCGCAGAGATCCCGTACACCTCGCACATCCCGCCGCCGTCTGACGGTTCCCCTCACCGCGGGGCTGCTCGCCGCAGGTGCCCTGTCGCTCCCGGCGCAGCAGGCGCAGGCCGCCGGCAGTGTCGTGAAAGTCACCGGTTCCCAGGGGAACTGGCAGCTGACCGTCGACGGCTCTCCGTACCAGATCAAGGGGCTGACCTGGGGGCCGTCCGTGGCCGACGCCGACACCTACATGCCGGATCTGCGGTCCATGGGTGTCAACACCATCCGCACCTGGGGGACGGACGGCTCCAGCAAACCGTTGTTCGACTCGGCGGCGGCCCACGGCATCAAGGTGATCGCGGGCTTCTGGCTCCAGCCCGGCGGTGGCCCGGGCAGTGGCGGCTGCGTCAACTACCTCACGGACACCGACTACAAGAACAAGATGCTCGACGAGTTCCCCAAGTGGGTCGACACCTACAAGGACAACCCGGGCGTCCTCATGTGGAACGTCGGCAACGAGTCCGTACTCGGTCTGCAGAACTGCTACAGCGGCGACGAACTGGAGAAGCAGCGCGACGCCTACACCACACTCGTCAACGACATCACGAAGAAGGTCCACGCTGTCGACCCCGACCACCCCGTGACCTCGACGGACGCCTGGGTCGGAGCCTGGCCCTACTACAAGAAGAACGCCCCCGACCTCGATCTCTACGCGGTCAACTCGTACAACGCCGTGTGTGACGTCAAGTCGGCCTGGAAGCAGGGCGGTTACACCAAGCCGTACATCGTGACCGAGACCGGTCCCGCGGGCGAGTGGGAGGTCCCCGACGACGCCAACGGCGTGCCTGCCGAGCCGGCCGACCAGGCCAAGGCCGACGGTTACACCAAGGCCTGGGGCTGCGTCACCGGCCACAAGGGCGTCGCCCTGGGCGCCACCATGTTCCACTACGGCACGGAGTACGACTTCGGAGGCATCTGGTTCAACCTGCTGCCCGCAGGCCAGAAGCGCCTCTCCTACTACGCCGTGAAGAAGGCCTACGGCGCCGACACGTCGCACGACAACACCCCGCCCGTCATCTCCGAGTTGAACGTCGAGGGCGACGCAGCCAAAGTGCCCGCCGGCGGAAACCTCACGCTGACGACCAGGGCCACGGATCCCGACGGTGACCAGATCTCGTACGAGGTGCTGACCAACAGCAACTACATCGACGCGAGCAAGCAGCTCACGCCGGTGCCGTTCATCGACCTGGGCGGAGGCAGGTTCAAGGTCACCGCGCCCGACAGGCCAGGGGTCTGGAAGATCTACGTCAAGGCGACCGACGGCAAGGGCAACGTCGGCGTCGAGACCCGCTCGGTGCGCGTCGTGCCGCCGCCCGTCAGCGGCACCGACATCGCCCTCGGCAAGCCCGCCACGGCGTCCTCGTACCAGCCCGGGAGCGGCGACTGCCCCTGCACCGCGGCGAACGCGTTCGACGGCAGGAACGACACGCGCTGGGCGAGCGATTGGAGCGACCCGCAGTGGCTCCAGGTCGACCTCGGCTCCCGCCAGTCCTTCAAGCACGTCCAGCTCAACTGGGAGACCTCGTACGCGAAGGCGTACACGATCCAGACCTCCGACGACGGCCAGAACTGGCAGACCGTCCACGAGGAGACGGCGGGCAACGGCGGGATCGACGACTTCGACGTCGACGGCGCCGGCCGCTACGTCCGCGTCAACGGCACGGCACGCGGCACCGGATACGGCTACTCGCTCTACGAGTTCGGCGTCTACAACTGAGCCGGCCGCACGGGAGCCAGGGGAGGGAGAGCGCTCTATCCCGTCCCCTGGCGGGAAGTTAGGGTGCCGACATGAACAGACAGGCGCCGACGCTCGAGGACGTCGCACGGGAGGCGGGGGTCTCGCGTGCGACGGTCTCCCGCGTCATCAACGGCGTACGCAACGTCGACCCGGACATCCAGGACACGGTGCGGCAGGCGATCGACCGGACGGGGTACGCGCCCAACCGGGCCGCGCGCTCGCTCGTGACCCGGCGGGCCGAGACGATCGCCCTGGTGGTCTCGGGCGCGGGGGACGAGGCCGACAGCGAGCAGAACGCGTTCGCGGCACGCGTGTTCGCGGATCCGTTCTTCGGGCGCATCGTGAGCGGAGTCGTCGGCTTTCTGCGGCCGCGCTCGATGCACCCGGTCCTGATGTTCGCCGAGTCGGACACGGCCAGGAAGCAGGTCACCGCCTATCTGCGGCAGGGCAGCGCGGACGGGGCGCTCGTGGTCTCCACCCATGCCGAGGACCCGCTGCCGGCGCTCCTCGCGGCCGAGCGGCTGCCCGCCGTCTTCTTCGCCCGCCCGGCTCTCGCCGTTCCGGTCAGCTACGTCGATCTCGCGCATCGGGACGGCGGCCGGCTCGCCGCCGAACACCTGCTGTCGCGGGGGCGCCGCAGGGTGGCGACCGTGTCGGGGCCGCTGGACGTACCGGCGGGTCAGGAGCGGCTGGCGGGGTTCCGCGACGGGATGGAGCGGGGCGGCGTCCCCTATGTACCGATCGCCGAAGGCGGCTTCACTCTCGACAGCGGGGCGGTCGCGATGGAGCGGCTGCTCGGCGAACACCCCGACATCGACGGGGTGTTCGCGGCCAACGACCTGATGGCCCAGGGTGTGTGCCGGATCCTGCGGGAACGGGGGAGGAGGGTGCCCGAGGACGTCGCGGTCGTCGGTTTCGACGACTCAAGTGTGGCCGTCACCTGTAAGCCGCAACTGACCACGGTCCGCCAGCCGGTCGAGGAGATGGCCGGGGCGATGGCACGCCTGCTCCAGGAGCACATCGAGGGCACCCGGGCCGAGCCCACGTCACTGATCTTCGAGCCCGAACTGGTGCTCAGGCAGTCGGCGTAGACCCACGGGGGAGGGAGAGGGGGCAGGGCGCCCCCTCTCCGCCGTACGACAGGTCAGTTGCCGGCCGGGGTGAGGAGCACGGAGCGCAGCTTGAGCTGGTCGGTGGCCTGCTTTCCGTGCGGACGCAGCGTCCAGGAGTCGCCTTCGCAGTCGGGCTCGGTGAAGACCATGGCCCAGTCGCCCGTGTTGTTGTGCGGGGCGAACGCCGGCTCCGAGGAATCCGGGTCCGCGACCTCCGGAAGGGTGATGCACTGATAGGTCGGCGGATCCAGCAGGGTGACCGACTGCGTCCGGCCATCCAGCCCGATGAACTTGTAGGAGAATTCGCCCGTGGCGGCGTGGGCGGAGGCCGGCAGGCTCAGCGCGAGAGCGAACGCGGCGAGGGAAGCGGCAACGGTGGTGCGACGGCGCATGAACAGCCTCATTCGGTGCTTGGGGACGGTCCATGGCAGCTTCGCCCATGGGCCGGCCCGTCACACGGGCGACAGAAGCCGAAAGGATTCACTGTCGCCCGTTCGGCGCAACGTCCTGAGGCGTGCGCGTCGGCGCGCACCGCTCTGCACGCCTACGACGTACGGCCGTTGAGGGCCCGAGGGCGTAGGTGACGTCGATAGCGGGCGCGTCGTCAGGCGAACATGCCTGTTCTGAGCTTCGTGAGGGTGCGGTTCAGGAGGCGGGAGACGTGCATCTGGGACACGCCGATCTCCGCGCCGATCTCCGACTGCGTCATCTCCTGGCCGAAGCGCATCTCGAGGATGCGGCGCTCACGGCCGTCGAGCTGTTCCAGGAGCGGCGCCAGCGTGTGGAGGTCCTCCACCGTCTCCATCGCCGGGTCCGGTTCGCCGAGCACGTCGGCGAACGTCCTGGAGGCGTCCGTCGGGCGCTCGCCGGGATCGCTCGGCATGTCGATGGACCCCGCGGTGTAACCGTTCGAGGCGACCATGCCCTCGATGACCTCGTCCTCGCTGAGCTCCAGGTGCTCGGCGAGCTCCTTGGCCGTCGGCTCGTGGTCCAGGACGGTGGACAGCTCGTCCTTGCCCTTGGCCAGGTCGACGCGCAACTCCTGGAGGCGGCGCGGCACGTGGACGGCCCAGCTGGTGTCGCGGAAGAAGCGCTTGATCTCGCCGACGATGTACGGGACGGCGAAGGAGGTGAACTGGACCTCACGCGAGAGGTCGAACCGGTCGATCGCCTTGATCAGGCCGATGGTCCCGACCTGCACGATGTCCTCCATCTCGCCACTGCCACGGTGGCGGAAGCGGGACGCCGCGAACTGGACCAGGGACAGGTTCATCTCGATGAGCGTGTTGCGGGCGTACTGGTAGTCCTCAGTGCCCTCTTCGAGTACCTGAAGCTGCTCGAAGAACACCCGGGAGAGATCCCGTGCGTCCTTGGGCGCGACCTTGGCGGCCTCTTCGACCCACGGAAGCCCGCCCGCGCCGACGGTCGCGTCGGCGTCGTCTGCCGTCGTGGCCTGCGCTCGCGCATCCTCATGAGCGTGCACCGAAGTTGCCGTCATGTCCCTGCCTTTCGTGTCGGCCCCGTTCAGAGCGTGTGCCCCCGTCTGCTCCGGATATGCCTGTCGCCGCGGGAAGCGGCGTGGACCGGCCGGGAACTGACCTACCCTCACCCCAGGTAGGCGTGGGTGGTCTGCTCGGTGAAGTAGTCACCGTCCTTGGGCCGTCCAGAGGCTCTTCGGTTCGGCTGGTGCGCGGGTTCCAGGTGGGGAATGTGCTTGGAGCAGTGGACGTACGCCTCGTGGACGGTGAGGTGTATCCACATCTCGGCCTGCCGCCCCGGGGCCGAGTCCCTCGGCAGAGTGGGGCAGATGGCCCGTAGCTCACGATCGCCCACCAGTTGGGCCGATCCGTTCACATGCAGCCCTATGTGGTCATGAGTGAAGTCGATGAAGAGCAGGCCCATATGGGGGTTCTCGGTGATGTTGCCCGCGCTGGCCATGACGCCGTTGCCCCGGTACTCCGGGTAGGCCAGGTGGAGGTCGTCGAGGACGGTGACGAACCCTGGTGGGCCGGCCCGGAAACTGGCGTCGCAGTGGCCGCGTGTGTCCGCCGTGGACAGGAAGACCATGGTCTGCCGGCCTATGAACTCCCGCATCGCCGGCGTCAGACGGGGCTGGACCTGACGGTCGTAGAAGTCATCGGCGCGCTCGCTCGTGCCGAGGTGGGCCTGCAGGGCACGTTCACCCTGGGAGGGCACAGGCTGGGGTGTGGTGGGGCCGAGGGGCATGCGGTATCACGTCGCAATCGCCGAGGGTGAACAACGAGCGAGCGTGGCGCCCACTCGAACTGTGGGGCCACGCTAGGCCATCGATGTTGCGCGGATGCGAGGGTTCCGCGAGGAACAGGCGCCCGTCCGGGGTTACGCGGCGATCACTGCGGCGCCCACGCGGCCTCCGTCGACGTCCACGACCGTGCCGTGGACGAACGCCGACTCGTCGGAGGCCAGCCAGACCGCGGCGTGCGCGATGGCATCGGGCGTTCCGACCGTGCCGAACGGCGTGCCCTTCATCATGATTTCGCCCGGGTGCGGTTCCGTGCCGTCGGCCGCGCGGGGGACGATCACGCCGGGGGAGATCGCGTTCACCCGCACCCCCTGCGGACCGAACTCCGCAGCCCACGCGCGCGTGAGCGTCTCCATGGCTCCCTTGGTGGAGCTGTAGAGCGACCCCATCGGGATGCCCAGGCGCGCGATCCACGAGCCGAGATTGATGATGACTCCGCCACCGGTGCGCACCATCTCCGGGGCGACGTCCGCGGTCAGGAAGAAGGGTGCCTTCACGTTCACCGCGTAGACCTGGTCGAAGGTCTTCTCGTCCGTCGTGATGGTGGTCGCGGGCGGGTAGATGCCCGCATTGTTGACGAGAATGTCGAGCCGCCCGCCCAGTGCCTCACGCGCCTGCGCGGCGAGGCGGCGGGAGGCGTCCGCGCTGCCGTCGAGATCGGCCTCGACGAAGTCCGCCCGCCCGCCGGCGGCACGGATGCCCTCGACCACGTGCTCGCCGCGCTCCCGACTGCGCCCGGACACGATGACGTGGGCCCCCTCGGCGGCGAACTTCTCGGCGATCGCCCGCCCGATGTTGCTGGTCGATCCCGTGACGAGCGCGGTCTTGTCCTGCAGTCGTCCACTCATGGTCGGCTCTCCTCAGTCTCGTTTCACCCACTCAACGAGCCCGTCGGGGAACACCGTCCGACTCGGCCCGGCGGTCCGTTGATCCGGACCGCGAGACCGACTCTGCGCCGAAGAAATTGGACCCGCAAGTCCAGTTCTCGACCTCTCCAGGGAGTGACCCGCGCCTATGCCTTGGCCTCGGCGGGGGCTGCAGCCGGTTCGGTGCCCCCTTCGACCGGGGTGGCACGTACGGCCGGGATGACCGCCGCGATCAGCGCGGCGACGAGCGCGACGCCTCCGCCGACGATCAGGGCCGTACGGAAACCGGCCTCGGAGCTGAAGCTGTAGCCGCCCATGGTGGTGGTCATCTGCGAGAGGATCACGCCGGTCACCGCGGCGCCGACCGAGGTGCCGAGGGAGCGCATGAGCGTGTTGAAGCCGTTGGCGGCGGCGGTCTCCGAGAGCGGCACCGAGCTCATGATGAGCGCCGGCATGGAACCGTAGGCGAGACCGACGCCGCTGCTGATGACCATGCAGACCACCATGAGCCCCGGGGCGGAGCCCATCAGCGCGAGCGACAGTCCGTATCCGGCGGTGATGACCAGGACACCGCAGATGAGCGTGAACTTCGGGCCGCGGGCATCGGTGAGCTTCCCGCCGAGCGGGGAGACGACCATCATCATGATGCCGCCGGGCGCCATCCACAGGCCCGCCGCGAGCATCGACTGGCCCAGGCCGTAGCCGGTGGCCTCGGGGAACTGGAGCAGCTGCGGGAGCACGAGCATGCTCGCGTACATGCCGAAGCCGACGAAGACCGAGGCGATGTTCGTGAACAGCACGCGGGGGCGGGCGGTGGTGCGCAGGTCGATCAGCGGGTCCCGGGTACGCGTCTCCCACCAGCCCCAGCCCAGCAGTACGAGGACGGCCGCGGCGAAGAGCATGAGCGTCGTCGCCGACCCCCAGCCCCATTCGGCGCCCTTGGAGACCGCGAGGAGGAGGCAGACCAGGCCGGCGCCGAGTCCGAGCGCGCCGGGCAGGTCGAAGCGCTGACCCCTGGCGCTCGCCGGGACGTCGGGAACGAGGAACCAGATCAGCGCGGCGATCAGTACGGCCAGCACGGCCGAACCCCAGAACAGCACACGCCAGTTGGCGTACTGGGCCACCGCGGCGGCGATGGGCAGGCCGAGGCCTCCGCCGATGCCCATGGACGCGCTGACCAGGGCGATCGAGGAACTGAGCTTCTCCTTCGCCACCACGTCCCGCAGGAGGGCGATGCCCAGTGGCACCATGCCCATCCCCATGCCCTGCAGACCGCGTCCGACGATCATCGGCACGACGGACGACGACAGCGCACACACCACGGAACCCGCGATGAGCGGGACCGAGCACGCCAGCAGCATGGGGCGCTTGCCGATCAGGTCGCCGAGACGGCCGGTGACCGGTACGCACACGGCGCCCACCAGCAGCGTCACGGTGATGACCCAGGCGGCGTCGGACGATGTGGTGTGAAGGATCTTGGGCAGCTCCGCGATGAGCGGGGTGACCAGGGTCTGCATGATCGCGGCCGTGGTGCCGGCGAAGGCCAGGGTGGCGACCACACCGCCGGCACGGGCCGTCGGCTGGGGGGCGTCCATCAGGGGGCTCCTTGGGTGTCAGCGGGGTTCGGGTGACTGAGGGGTTTGGGCGGGGTAAGGGTGTGCATCGTACACATCTAATGTATGGCGCACATTGTGTGGTAGCTACATTTGGCTGTGCGACGATTGGCGCGGGGGTGTACACGGACGCGCGGTGCGACTCCGCGGAACGACAGCAGGAGGCGGCAGACGCATGGCCAGGCCCACGTACGAGCTCGAGTACGAGCAGATGCTGCTCAGCCGCCACGGACTCGTGCATCACAAAGGCGGGCGTCCCGAGAGCGGCACCCTTGAGCGCAGCGCCTACATCCTGCTGAGCCGCATTCGTGTGCAGGGGCCGATGTCCATCGGTGAACTCAGCGACGCCTTCGGGCTCGACGCCTCCACATTGAACCGGCAGACCGCCGCCGCGATGCGCGCCGGACTGGTGGAGCGCATCCCTGATCCCGAGGGCGGCATGGCCCGCAAGTTCCGTATCACGGACAAGGGCGCGCGCGTCCTCGACGAGGAACGCGATCACATCGTGGGCAGCCTGGACCGCGTCATGACCGACTGGGCGGACGAGGACATCGCCGCCTTCACCACCTACCTGAGGCGCTTCAACATGGACATCGAGCGCCTGGGCGGCCGACCGTGGCCTCGGCCGTGAGGTGTGCGCCCTGAAGCCGAGCCCTTGGGGAAGGTGGGCGTCGGCGCCGTCCCTGGACGCGTCTGCCGTTAGAATCCGCTCTCATGTCGAACCCTGACGAACTGCTCGTCGACATCGCCGGCATGGTCGAGTCCGGGCAGAGCAATCAGATGTCCCTGACAGTGGTCACCAGCGGTGCGGTGATCACCGGACGTCTCGCCCCCGAGGCCGTGTGGAGGCGACGCGTCTCGGAGGTCCTGACGGACTCGGAGCACCTCGGCTCCTTCTCGGAGATCTTCACCGCCGACGAGAAGCCCGATGAACACGAAGAGGGCGAGCCCGATCGTGGCCTCGCGCCCACCCATCTGCACTTCCATGTGGCCCGCATTCTCCAGGGCACCGTCGGCATCCCCGAGACGGGCGGTATGTACCGCGTCGCGATCCAGGACGTGAGCGCCTGGACCGTGGGCGACTTCAGTTACTCCGACCACTGACTTCGCCGGGGGTGCGTTCGCGTCACGCGTCGGTGGGCCGCAGGACAAGGCTGACAAAACCCCAGGTGTCCCGGTAGACGCGCAGCCACTCGTCGCGGCGCGCCGTGGCCGTCGCGAGTACCTCCTCGCTGCCCGGGTCGTCGCGGTGGTCCAGGGCCCATGACGCGAGCGACCCTCAGCAGGCCCACTCGTAGTCGTCCAGTTCGCGCCGCGTGCTGACGTGTCCGTGGACCGGCGTCCATCCGTCGGTGACGACCCGGTCCACGGTGGTCGCCAAGTCGCCGAAGTCCCCCAGCATTTCGACGGCTTCCCGTGACGGCTCACGTTCCCGGAAGCCGTCACCGATCAGGACGCGTCCGTCCGGAGCGAGATTCCTGCGTGTCGCGGCAAGGGTGGGAAGCAGGCCGCCGAAGGCATGCGAGGCGCCGACACTCAGCACCAGGAACGGGTGCGGCGAGCGGAACTCCGCGGCCTCCTGGTGATGGAGGGCGAGGCGTTCTCCGACACCTCGGGCGCGCGGCCTCGCGTGCCTGGCCGAGAGCGTCCGCGGAGATGTCGACGCCCTCGGCGCGCAGCTGGGGGTGCGCGCCGAGGGCCCGCAGGGGCCACTCCCCGCTGCCGCACCCCAGATCCAATACGCGTTCGTCGCCCCTGGGCGCACCGCGCTCCAGGAGCTGATGTCAGTTCACGATTCACCGGCGCGGCATGGCAGCGCCGTGGAGACCCCTCACGCGCATTTCGGCCTGCTCGAGAAGCCCGCCGTGGCCGTCACGGATGTGCTTCCCTTGACGCCTGGCGCGACCCATAAGGTCCTCCCGCAGGAGCCCATAAGCCCGCCTTATGGGTTCATAGGTCCAGCCCGACTACTAACTAAGGTTTGCCTTAGTTTAGGCTTCCCGTCGAGTGCCCATGCCACGAAGGGAACCTGATCATGCCTCGCCCTCTGCGGGTAGCCGTTGTGGGAGCCGGCCCTGCCGGGATCTACGCCGCTGACGCGCTGCTGAAATCCGCGGTGGCCGAAGACCCCGGTGTGTCCATCGACCTCTTCGAGCGGATGCCGGCGCCCTTCGGTCTGATCCGGTACGGCGTCGCGCCGGACCACCCGCGGATCAAGGGCATCATCACGGCCCTGCACCAGGTCCTCGACAAGCCGCAGATCCGCCTCTTCGGCAACGTCGACTACCCGGGCGACATCAGCCTGGACGACCTGCGTTCGTTCTACGACGCGGTGATCTTCTCCACGGGTGCGACGGCCGACCGCGCGCTCGACATACCGGGCATCGACCTCGACGGCTCCTATGGCGCCGCCGACTTCGTCTCCTGGTACGACGGTCACCCGGACGTGCCGCGGACGTGGCCGCTCGAAGCGGAGAAGGTCGCGGTCCTGGGCGTCGGCAACGTCGCGCTCGACGTGGCCCGCATCCTGGCCAAGACCGCGGACGAGCTGCTGCCCACCGAGATCCCGCCGAACGTCTACGAAGGCCTCAAGGCGAACAAGGCCCTGGAGGTCCACGTCTTCGGCCGCCGTGGACCGGCGCAGGCGAAGTTCAGCCCGATGGAGCTGCGGGAGCTCGACCACTCCCCGAACATCGAGGTCATCGTCGACCCCGAGGACATCGACTACGACGACGGCTCGATCGCGACCCGGCGCGGCAACAAGCAGGCCGACATGGTCGCCAAGACGCTCGAGAACTGGGCCATCCGCGACGTCGGCACCCGGCCGCACAAGCTGTTCCTGCACTTCTTCGAGTCCCCCACCGAGATCCTCGGCGAGGACGGAAAGGTCACCGGCCTGCGCACCGAGCGGACCGCTCTCGACGGCACCGGCAACGTCAGGGGAACCGGTGAGTTCAAGGACTGGGACGTCACGTCCGTCTACCGCGCTGTCGGCTACCTGTCCGACGAACTCCCCAAGCTGCCTTGGGACTTGGCGTCGGGCACCGTTCCGGACCAGGGCGGCCGGGTGATCGAGGACTCCGGCGAGCACCTGCAGTCGACCTACGTCACCGGCTGGATCCGGCGCGGTCCCGTGGGCCTGATCGGCCACACCAAGGGCGACGCCAACGAGACGGTCGCCAGCCTCCTGGACGACCGCGAGAACGGCCGCCTGCACACTCCCGCCTCGCCCGACCCGGAGGCGGTGGACGCGTTCCTCAACGAGCGGAACGTCCGCTTCACGACGTGGGACGGGTGGTACCGCCTCGACGCCGCGGAGAAGGCGCTGGGTGAGCCGGAAGGCCGCCAGCGCGTGAAGATCGTCGAGCGTGACGACATGCTCAAGGCGAGCGGCGCGTAGCTCCTGGCGGTAGCGGTGCCTGCCGTCCTGGCAGGTGGTGGTCAGGAGCAGCTGTTCCGATGGCGTACGGTGGTGTCTACCGACGCGGGGTGGAGCAGCTCGGTAGCTCGCTGGGCTCATAACCCAGAGGTCGCAGGTTCAAATCCTGTCCCCGCTACTGCCGATCAGGGCCCGGATCCAATGGATCCGGGCCCTGGTTCGTTGTCAGACCGGGACGCGCTCCCCGATGATGCGGCTCGCCAGGTCGGCGGCCAGTTCGGGGACGGTGAGGCGCAGTTCGGCCTCCGCCGCGATGCGTTCGGCCTCGATCTGGGCCTGGCCGTCGGCGAGTATCGCCTCGCGTTCGCGCATTCCGTCCGCGCGAGCGGCGGCAATCAGCGCCGCACCCTCCTCGCGCGCCGCCTGCGTGACCCTGGCGGCCTCGCGGCGGGCCTCGGCGAGCAGGGCCTGCACGCCGGCGTGCTCGGCCGAGGCTTCCGCGCGGATCGCCTCGGCGCGCTCCAGGGCGCCTTCCGTACGGTCGGCGCGCTCGGCCAGCACCTGGTTGATGCGGGGCAGGAAGCGCTTGAACCAGAGGAAGACGACGGCGAAGAGGACGAGGGCCACTGCGAGGACTTCGATTTTTGCGTTGAGTGGTCCAAATTTCATCGGCAGAAGGTACATGCCCCCTGAATACCTGCTCGTTCGTGCATACCCAACGCTCATTCGCGCCAGAGTTGGCGGGATGCCGTCCCTCTGTCCCGCGGAACCCGGATCGGGGTCGTAAACGGCTCGTCAGCTGTGCCCGGTGCCGCGCGAACGGCCCGCTCCGGCCCGCGGGCGCTGAGGTTCGCCACGGCGCACGGAACCAGGCGCGCGCCGGGCAGGGTGGTTGGCGTGCGCGGACGAGGTGAGCTGCCAGGGAACGCTCGTCACCATCACCCCGGGCGTGAACAGGAGGCGGCTTTTGAGCCAGAGCGCGGACTGGTTGTGGAGCAGGTTCTCCCACCAGTGGCCGACCACGTACTCGGGGATGAAGACGGCGACGATGTCGCGCGGGCTCTCCCGGCGGATGGCGCGCACATACTCGACGACGGGCCGCGTCACCTCGCGGTACGGGGAGTCGATGACCTTCAGCGGTACGTCGATGCCGTACTCGTCCCAGCTCTCGCGCAGCGCGGCCGCTTCGTCGCGGTCGACCGACACGGTCAGCGCCTCCAAGTGGTCGGGGCGGGACGCCCGCGCGTAGGCCAGGGCGCGCATCGTGGGCTTGTGGAGCCTGGAGACCAGGACGATGGCCAGCACCCTTGAGGGCGAAGCCAGTTCGGCGTGCGGGTCCTCGACGGCCAGCTCCGCGGACGTCCTGTCGTAGTGGCCGCGGATGCCGCGCATCATCAGCCACAGCACCGTAGCGGCGAGAACGGCCAGCCAGGCGCCCTCGGTGAACTTGGTGGCGAGCACGATCACCAGGACGAGGCCGGTGACGCACGCGCCGAGGGCGTTGACGGCCCGCGCGGACTGGTGGCGGCGGCGCACCACGTGATCGTGCTCGGTCGCCAGCTCCTGGTTCCAGTGCCGCACCATGCCCAGCTGGGAAAGGGTGAACGAGGTGAACACACCCAGGATGTAGAGGTGGATGAGGCTGGTGACATCGGCCTTGAAGCCCCAGAGCAGCGCGGCGGCGACGACGGCCAGGGCGAGGATGCCGTTGGAGAAGGCGAGCCGGTCGCCCCGGTTGTGCAACTGGTGCGGCAGGAAACGGTCCTTGGCGAGGATCGAGGCCAGCATCGGGAAGCCGTTGAACGCGGTGTTCGCGGCCAGGATCAGGACCAGCGCGGTGGCGGCCTGGATGAAGAAGAACCCGACACTGTGCTCGCCGCCGAAGACGGCCGCCGCCACCTGCGCGATGACCGTGCGCTGCGTGTAGCTCCCGCAGTCCCCGTCGAGTCCCGTCAGCCGGCACGCGTCGTCCGTGAGGTGCACCTTGGAGATCAGCGCGAGCGTCGTCACACCGACGAACATGGTCACGGCGATGAGACCCATGGCCACCAAAGTGGCGGCGGCGTTCTTCGACTTGGGCTTGCGGAAGGCCGGTACGCCGTTGGAGATCGCCTCCACCCCGGTCAGCGCCGTACACCCCGAGGAGAAGGCGCGCAGGACGAGCATCACCAGGGCCAGGCCCGCGAGGTGCGCGTCGGAGGCTTTGGGCACGATGCCGTACGCGGCGCTCTCGGCGACCGGCGCGTCCCCCAGGGCGTACCGGATCAGGCCGGTGATCACCATGATCAGCACGCCGCCGATGAAGAGGTACGTGGGCGCGGCGAAGGCGTTGCCCGACTCGCGGACGCCCCGCAGATTGATCGCGGTGAGCAGGGCCACGAAGCCGACGGCCAGCAGCACGCGGTGGTCGTTCAGCGCCGGCAGCGCCGAGATGATGTTGTCCACGCCGGAGGCGACGGACACCGCCACCGTCATCACGTAGTCGACCAGCAGCGAGGCCGCGACCACCAGACCGGCCGAAGGACCGAGGTTGGTGGACGCGACCTCGTAGGAGCCGCCACCGCTCGGATACGCGTACACGACCTGGCGGTACGAGAGCACCACCACCGTCATCAACGCCACCACCGCTCCGGCGATCCACGGGGTGAAGTGCAGGTAGGCGAGCCCGCCCAGGGTGAGGACGAGCAGGATCTCCTGGGTCGCGTACGCCACCGACGAGAGGGGGTCGGAGGCGAAGATCGGCAGGGCGAGGCGCTTGGGGAGCAGTGTCTCGCCCAGCTCTTCGCTGCGTTTGGCACGGCCGATCACCAGGCGTTTGACCAGAGCGGGCATGTTGAACACTGCGTGAGCGTATGGCGGACCGTGCCGCCGTTCGAGCCTGCGGACGTGTCGGCGGCCCGGGGTACACAAATGGTCCTACCTCAGGGACCGGCGTGCCCCTGGAGCGCGTGGGCGAGGCCGTGTTCGGCGTCGTCGGTCAGGGCGCGACGGTACGCCGTGTCGTATGCGTTGTCCCCGGCCGCCTTGCGGGCCTGCTGCTCCCACTGGTCGCGGATCTCGGACAGCTCCGGGGTGCCGCGGTTC
The DNA here is from genome assembly GCF_044748025.1 of Streptomyces sp. NPDC090032. Taxonomy (NCBI): domain Bacteria; kingdom Bacillati; phylum Actinomycetota; class Actinomycetes; order Kitasatosporales; family Streptomycetaceae; genus Streptomyces; species Streptomyces sp. NPDC090032. The sequence goes on from NZ_JBIVFF010000007.1 coordinate 455,222, forward strand.
GGGTGGCCGAGCATGTGCCAGTAGGCGAGGCCGGTGCCGGAGGTGCGGGCGGCTTCGACGCCGTTGCCCTGGGCCGCGTTGGCTCCCGTGAGCAGGTCGAGGCCGAGGGCGATCCCCAGGTTGTCGTTGAGGTTGTGCTTGCTGATGAGCATGGCGCGGGCGTGGATCTCGGCCTCGCGCGGGCGGCCCTGGAGGAGGCTGATGAAGGCGAGTTGATGCTCGGCGTAGGACCGCGCCCAGTGTTCGCCGTACTCGTGGCTGAGCCGGCGCAGGCTGGTGGCCTTCTCGTGCGCCTCGTCGAGCCGGCCGAGGGCGGAGAGGGCGAAGGCCCTGATCACCAGGCAGCAGAGCTGCGGGGCGCCGGTCGGCGGAGTGCAGGCGCGGGTGTTCAGGGCGTGCTCACTGACGTCGTACGCGTCCTGCGGATGTCCCGTCATGAGGTGTGTGAGGCCGAGGGTGTGGGCGGCGAAGAGTACGGATTCGGGTGTGTCGTCCTGCTGTGCGGCGAGGGCGCACTGCTCGCCGACGCGCAGGGCGCTCTGGTGGTCGCCCTGGAGCGTGAGGGTGATGCCGAGCGCCCACAGGGCGCGGGTGCGGGAGGGGCCCTGTGGCGTGTCGAGCCTGAGGGCGCGCTCCAGATAGTCACGGGACTCGTGCAGGTGACCGCAGCAGGGCCAGAACAGGCCGGTGCGTCCCGCCATGTCGACGGCGGTCTCGGCGTCCTGGACGAAGAGGTGGTCGAGTGCGGCGCGTACGTCGGCGTGGCTGTCGGAGATGCGGGTGTACCAGGCGACCTGCCGGTCGCTGAGCCAGCCGGCCTCGGCCTGCTCGACGATCCCGGCGAAATGCGCGGCGTGGCGCTCGGCCAGGGTGTGCTGCTCGCCGAGCTCATCGAGCCACAGGGCGCCGTATTCGCGCACCGTGTCGAGCATCCGGTAGCGGGTGCCGTCCCGTTGCAGGACCGACTGGTCGGCGAGCCGTTCGAGGATCGTGGGGATCTCGTCGGCGCCGAGGGGGTCGCCGGCGCAGACGGATTGGGCGTCCGCCTGGTCGACGGGGCCGTGGAAGACGGAGAGCCTGGCCCACACGAGGCGTTCGAGAGGGGCGCACAGCTCGTGGCTCCAGCCGATCGCGGTGCGCAGGGCGCGGTGGCGCTTGGGCCAGATCGTGTCGTCGACGAGGGTGTCGAGCCGTGAGGTCAGCCGCTCGGCGATCTCGTCGAGGCTGTTCTCGCGCAGCCGTGCGCAGGCCAGCTCGACCGCCAGGGGGATGCCTTCGAGGCGGCGGCAGATACGGGAGATCGTCTCGGCGGCACCGGGGGAGTCGAGCGGCACGTCGGGCGCGGCCGTCGCGCAGCGCTCACGGAACAGGCGCACCGCCTCGTCGGAGCCGCCCTCTTCGTCGCCCGTGGAGAGGGGCGCCACCTCGATGCGGTGCTCGCCCTGGATGCCGAGGGGCTGCCTGCTCGTGGCGAGGACGGTGAGGTGCGGGGCGGCCGCGAGGAGGGCGGTCACCAGGTCCCAGCAGGCATCGAGGACGCGCTCGCAGCAGTCGAGGACGAGGAGGACACGCCGCCCGGCCAGCCATTCGCTCAGCGCCTCGATCGGGGCGCGCGGATTGTGGTCCAGGAGGCCGAGGGCGTCGGAGACGGTGGCGGTGAACAGACGGTCGTCGTAGAGATGGGAGAGGTCGGCCCACCACGCACCGTCCGCGTACGCGTCCCGTGCCTCCTCGGCGGCGCGCAGCGCGAGCCGGCTCTTTCCGACACCGCCGCCGCCGGTGAGGGTGACCAGCCGGTGTTCCTGCAATGCCCGTCCGATGGCGGCCAGTTCGCTGTCGCGGCCCACGAAACTGGTCGTCATGACGGGGAGGTTGCCTACCACGGGCCCATCTTGCCGTGCGGCCGCTCTCGGTCACAGCCCCTCGCAAGAAACGGTCAGAAGCGATCAGTTGTAGTCGCGGACCGGTCGGCCGGAGCCGGGATCGAGGCGGGCCGGGTGCTCCCGGCCGACCGGTCGCCGCGAGTGCGGCCAGGGGGATCAGCGGTTCAGGGAGATCAGTGGTTCAAGGCGATCAGCCGCTGACGGACGCCGAGCCGGTCTCGATGTGGCCCGTGTAGCGGCGGGACCACGTCGTGTCCGTGCTGGACGTGATCGTGAAGTCGTACCAGCCGTTCTGGTTCGCCACGGCGTTGAAGAAGTCCTCCGTCGAGCCACCGGCGGGGACCGTGTAGTTCCACGGGCCGTCCGAGCGGTAGTTGTTCGACGTGATGGTGAACTGCGCCGCCCCGGAGCCCGAGTTGGTCATCCTGAACCAGATGGCAGGCTTGCCCGTACCGGACTCGACGGCGTACCGGGCCGCGACCTCGATCGCCTTGCCGGCCTTCGTGGCATCGCCCTGGAAGCGGCGCAGGAAGCGGTTCGGCCCCGCCATCGTGATGTCGTACGCGCCCGATCCGAACCCCGTGCCGATGTTGAAGTAGTCCGTGGCCGTGCCGCCCGCGTCGACCGTGTACTGCCACGGCGTCGTGTCGCGGTAGGCGTTCGGGTGGATGGAGAGGTGGGCGGCGCTGCGCGCCGGGCTGCCCTGGTTGGCCATGGAGAACCACGCGAGGATCTTGCCACTCGCGCCGAACTCGAAGTGGTCCAGGTTGCCGTTCGGCTGGTAGGGCAGGGCGCGCGCCGGACGGGTGCCGGGCTCCTGGGTGGGCAGGGCGTTCGTCTGCGGCGCGGGGTTGGGCAGCGGTCCGCAGGTGTCGTACCCGATGACCTTGGTGGCGGGCAGGCCTGACGGCATTCCGTACACGGGCCGGGTGAAGTCGAACACGCCGGTCAGGTCGCCGGTCACCTTGCGGCGCCACGCGCTGATGTTGGGGCAGGTCGCCGGGGTGCCGAGGGCAGTCGTCCAGGTCTCCATGAACCGCAGGACGGACGTGTGGTCGAAGACCTCCGAAGAGACCCAACCACCCCTGGTCCAGGGCGACATGACGACCATCGGCACGCGGAAGCCGAGACCGAAGGGGGTTCCGTTCAGGAACTCGCCGGCCGTGTCGGCGGGAGGTGACGGCGGGGGCACGTGGTCGAAGAAGCCGTCGTTCTCGTCGTAGTTCAGGAAGAGCACGGTCGAGTCGAAGACCTCGGGGGAGGCCGCCAGGGCGCGGTAGACCAGGTCCACGAAGTGGGCTCCGTCGCCGGGCGGGGCGTAGGGGTGCTCGGAGAACGCCTGGTTGGCGACGACCCAGGAGACCTGGGGGAGTGTGCCGGCCAGTGCGTCCGCCTTGATCGCGGCGGCGATGTCGTCGGGCGTGGAACCGGTCACCGCGGGGACGGAGGCCATGCCCCGGTCGTGCAGCGGGTCGCCGGGCTTGGCAGCGGCGAACTTCGAGAAGTAGGCGAGACCGTTGTCGCCGTAGTTGTCATTGGCATTCTGGTAGACCTTCCAGCTGACACCCGCCCGCTGGAGAGCCTCCGCGTACGTCTCCCAGGTCAGCCCCGACTCGTCGCCGCCGTCGTAGCTGGAGCCGTCGACCTTGCCGCTCCACAGGTAGGTGCGGTTGGGTCCGGTGGCGCTCAGGGTGGAGCTGAAATAGGCGTCGCAGATGGTGTAGTTGTCCGCCAGCGCGTAGTGGAACGGTATGTCGCCGCGGTCCAGGTAGCCGAGGCTGCGTACGTTGCCGACACCGACGACCCAGTGGTCGAGCCGGCCCTTGTTCCACGCGGAGTGCTGGGAGGACCAGCTGTGCGGCAGGTCGCCGTTGCACTGGGCGAGCGTCTCGCCGTCCACGCCGCCCGCGGCCGGGGTGGAGCTGAGTTTCCACGGGTACTGGCGGCCGATCCAGCTCGGCTGGTTGAAGACGGACTGCCCGCCGGAGAGCGTGATGCCGCTGCGGTCGCCGAACCCGCGGACACCCTTGAGGCGGCCGAAGTAGTGGTCGAAGCTGCGGTTCTCCTGCATGAGGATCACCACGTGCTTGACGTCCTTGACGGTGCCCGTGGTGGCTGCGCCCGCCCTGGTGGCGGGCAGCGCGGCGCCGGCCGCGATCCCGGCGCCCAGCGCGACAAAGCCTCTGCGGCTGATCGGTGTCATCGGTTCACCCTTGTCTCACGCGTACGTCCGAACACAACGGGCGCAAGAGTGCCGACACTTAATGGTCTGGGGCTAGACCTCTACGTGGTCGAGTTTGTGAACACCGGGTTCCGGCCGGTGGTCGCCGGCCGGACGCGGTCATGGACGGGGAGGACTGTCGAGCGCCGCTGTCGCTATGACGAGGGCGTCGACCGCGAGGACTCCTTCCGGGGAGACGCGGACCGGGTTGAGCTCGATCTCGCCGAGGTCGCCACGGTCGGCGATCAGCTGGGAGACGGCCACGACGACTGCCGCCAGGGCGTCGACATCGACAGGGCGGCTGCCGCGCCAGCCGGACAGGAGTGGCCATGAGCGGAGCCGGCGGATCATCTCGCGCGCGGTGTCGTGGGAGCACGGAGCCAGCTCAAGAGCGAGATCCTGGGTGAGCTCGGCCTGTACTCCACCGGCGCCGACCACGACGACCGGGCCGAACGACGGGTCCCGCCGGGCGGCGACGATCACCTCGACCACGTCGGCGCGCCGGTCCATCTCCTCGACCACGTAGCCGTGGGACCCCAGCCGCGCCACCATGTCGTCGTAGGCGGCGCCGAGCGCGTCGGCGTCGTGAAGTCCGGTCGCGACGCCGCCGTGCTCCGTCTTGTGCTCCAGCCAGTCGGCCTTGAGGACGAGCGGAGCCGAGAGGGACCGCATCGCCGCGCGGGGATCGGGCGAGCCCGGCGCGATGTGGAGCGCGGCGGGGAACGGGACGCCCGCATCGGCCAACAGCCCGCGCGCGGCCCAATATCCGGCACCCGGCGCGACTCGGTACTTCGCGGCGGACGCGTGCCGTATGCGCGGCCGGGGTGCCTGAGTGAAGCGGTGCGCTGTCTCCACCGCCCGCAGCGCAGCCTCGATGTCGGTGAAGGTAGGCACTCCGGCCGAGCGCAACTCGCTTACCGTGTCGGTGTGTTCGGCCATCGAGTGGACGACGATCGGCAGCGCCCGCTCGGCCGCCAGTGATCCGATGGCCCGGGCGACCTCCGACTCGGCCGCCTGGTGTTCGGGGATGTCGCGGCCGTAGCTGCCGAAGTAGCCGCTGAGCACGATGGCGTCGGTGAGGCAGGTGTCGGCGAGGACGGCCGGTGTCGACGCGTACGTGGAAATGTCCTCCTCGCCCGCGCCCGCGAGATCGACGGGGTTCGCGACCGCGGCGTGCGACGGCAGCCGGTCCGCCAGGCGCTCCTGGACCTCCGGGGGGAACTCGGCGACGGTCAGGCCGAGCCGGGACGCGGTGTCCGCGGCGACGGCCCCTTGCCCACCGCTGTCGGTCACGATCGCGATCCGGCACCCCCGAACAGGTGCGCACCGCATCAACAGCTGTGCTGTGTCGATGAGTTGAGCCGGTGTGTCGACGCGTACGGCGCCGACCGTGCGGCAGGCGGCGTCCACGACGTCGATGCCCGATGTCATGGAGCCCGTGTGCGAACGGGCCGCCTGTCGCGCGGCCTTGCTGGCGCCGACGGTCAGCAGGAGCACCGGCTTGCCCGCCTCGCGCAGGTGGTCCAGTGCGTCCAACAGCCGTTCGCCGTCGCCGAAGCTCTCCAGATAGACGGCGACGATGCGGGTGGTTTCGTGGTGGGCCAGGTCGGCGAGCAGTTCGGCGGCGCACACGTCGAGCTGGCTGCCGACGGAGACGAACCTGGAGACACCGATGCCGGCGTCCGCGGCCATCCCCGCGATCTCCAGGCCCAGCTGTCCGCTCTGCGAGACGACCGCGAGAGCGCCGGGCGTGAACCGGCCCCAGGCCAGCTCCAGTTCGCTCGACGCGTCGTAGAGACCCAGGCAGTTGGGCCCGAGCATCCGGGTCCCGCTCGCCGCGATCACGTCACCGATCGCGGCCTCGTCCTCGACGCCCGCGGTGATCGCGAGCAGGCCGGGCACGCCGAGCGCGACGGCATCGCGGACTCCGCCGGCGAGGACGGAGGCGGGGACGGCGAAGGCGACGAGATCGGGAACCTCGGGGAGCGTGTCGAGGCTCGGGTGGCTGCGACGGCCGAGGACTTCGCCGCCGCGCGCGTTGACCAGGTGCACGTGGCGCCGGTGCGCGCCCGCGACGGCGCCGCGGGCGAGCCAGTGGCCCCACTTGGCCGGATTGTCGGTGGCGCCGACGACGGCGACCGACTCCGGGGCGCGGAAGACGTCGAGAGTGGTCATGACTTCGCGAGCGCCCTGGAGATGACCAGCCGCTGGATGTCGGAGGTGCCTTCCTCGATCTCCTCCAGCTTCGCGTCCCGCATCCACTTCTCGGCCAGGAACTCCTGTGAGTAGCCCCAGCCGCCCAGCGTCTGCACGGCGGCCCACGTGTTGAACATGGCGTTCTCCGAGCCGGTCAGCTTCGCCATCGCCGACTCCGCCGTGACCTTCTCCCCCTGGTCGAAGAGGCGCGCCGCGCGCATCGTCACCAGGTGGGCGGTGTCGGCGCGGGTCGCCATGTCGGCGAGCCGGAACGCCACCGCCTGGTGCTCGATGATGGGCACGCCGAACTGCACGCGCTCCTGGGCGTACTCCACGGCCAGGTCGAGAGCGGCCCGGCACAGGCCGGCGCAGGACGCGCCGATGAGGATCCGGGAGGCGTCGAAGGTGCGCATCAGGCCCAGGAAGCCCTGTCCCTCGGCGCCGAGCCGGTCGGCGGCGGGGACCCGTACGTTGTCGAGGAACACCTCGGCGTTGACGATGGCGCGCTGCCCCATCTTGCGCATCGGCTTGCCCACGGTCAGTCCGGGCGTGTCCCGGTCGACGACGAACGCGGTCACGCCGCGTGAGCGGAGCGACGGGTCGACCGTGGCGAAGACGACGAACCGCTGTGCGTAAGGGGCGTTGGAGATCCAGGCCTTCTGACCGCTGAGCACGTAGTGGTCGCCGTCGCGCACCGCGCGGGTGCGAATGCCGGCGGCGTCCGAGCCGTGGTCGGGTTCGGTGACGGCGAGCGCGGTCAACGGGGGAGTGTCGGTGGTGAGCGGCCGCAGCCACCGCTCCTTCTGCGCCTGTGTGCCGAGTTCCAGGACGGGATCGGCGAAGAAGCCGCTGGAGGTCAGCAGGTTCCCGATGGCGATGTCGCCGTGGCACAGCTCCTGCTGTACGAGCACCTGCGTGACCATGTCGGTCACTCCGCCGCCGCCGAACGCCGCGGGGATCATGAAGGCTGCCAGGCCGGTCCTGGCTGCCTTGTCCCACAGGTCGAGCGGCGACTCGGTCTGGGCATCGTCGACGGCGCGGGCGCGGGGGCGGATCTCGGCCGCGGCGAAGTCGCGGGCGAGCCGGATGAAGTCGTGCTGCTCGGCGGAGAGGCCGAGCGCGTCGCGTACGGGGTAGGGCATGGCGAGCTCCGTGGTGGCAGGGTCACTGAGGGGTTGAGAAGTTCACCGGGGGACGGTCTGCGGGGACGGGCGCTCGGCGGCGGCTTCGGCCTCCCGGGGCGCCCCGGTGAAGAACCGCGGTGCGATGCGCGCGTAGGTGAGCATCAGCAGGTAGCCGAGGAGGAGCGTCCCGACGCCGATGACGAAGACTCCGCCGACGCGCCAGTGGGGTGTGAAGGGGAGGGTCCAGGACGTGTAGCTGTTCGCCGGGTCCCAGTCGTTCTTCAGGCTCCACAAGCCGGCCGCGACGAGGGTCAGGCCGCCGATGGCGGGCAGGGTGAGGCGCAGCCAGAAGTCCGCGGCGGTGCGCCGCCATCGGGTGCGGTGGGCCCAGGCCGAGGTGAGGCCCGTGAGGCCGTAGTAGAACGCGATCATGAGGCCGCAGGAGGACACGGCGTCGCCGATGACCTGCCCGTGGCTGAGGAAGTTCATGACGACGTAGCAGACCGCCCCCGCGACTCCGGTGGCGATGGTGCTGAACTGCGGTATCGAGTAGCGCGGGTGGACCTTCGCGAAGACGCGTGGCGCGGCGCCGCGGCCTCCCATGGCCAGGAGCGTGCGCCCCAGGGAGAGCACGGTCGTCTCGGTGGACGCGGCCGCGGAGGACAGCACCATCAGGACGAGCAGATGCCACAGGAAGGAGCCGAAGCCGCTGTCGCCGAAGACGGCCCTGCCGATCGCGGAGAAGACGTCACCGAAGTTGTCGGGGTTGCCGAGTCCGGTGCCGGTCGTGCCGATGCCGGCGAAGGCCAGGGTCGCCACGGTCGCGACGAGGTAGAGGACGAGCAGCATGACCGTGGAGGAGACGGCGGCGATGCCGGGTGTCCGGTGCCGGTCGGTGGTCTCCTCGTTGACGGTGAGCGCGGTCTCCCAGCCCCAGTAGATGAACAGCATCAGCACGAGGCCGCTGACGAACGCGCTGGGTGAGGAGATCTCGAACGGATTGAGCCAGGACCAGTGCGGTTGCCGTGCGCCGGTACCGGCGTGCCCGGTGTAGACCCGTACGAGGGCGACCACGGAGAAGACCCCGAGCATCGCGAACTCGAGGAAGAGCAGGGCGCGTTGGACGGCGGCGGCCACTTCGATGCCGCGGTAGCAGACGGCCGTCATGAGGGCGATCCAGCCGAGCCCCGCCAGGAGGACCCAGGGGCTCGACGGGTCGGACCCGATGCCTTTCGCGCCGAAGAGGATAAACACGTACTGGCCGGCGACCTGGGCCAGACTCGCCATCACCAGGGTGAACGAGGTGATGATGGCCCAGCCGCCCATGAAGCCGACGCGCGGGCCGAGGACGCGGGTGGCCCAGGTGAAGATGGTTCCGCAGTCCGGCTCCTGGCGGTTGAGAGCGGCGTAGCCGAAGGAGACGAACAGGATCGGGACGAACGCGAGCACGACGATCGACGGCGCCTGGAATCCGACGAAGGCGACGATGAACGCGAGCGTCGCGGCGAGGCTGTAGGCGGGGGCGGCGGACGCCACCGAGAGGATCAGGCTCGTCGTCATGCCGAGCGCACCGGTGCGCAGGCCCTTTTCCTGCGAGCTGTCGGGTGCGGCTTCCGAGGTGGTGTCAGGTGACGTTGCCATGGGCGGACCCCCTGTCCGGGGTGGGCGGCGATTCGCAAGATTGATGCGTGGGTCAATGATGCTGGCGAGGGGAGGCGTGTCAAGACTTCCGGACGGATTCATCGCAACGATTGACTGACGCATCAGTCTTGCGACATGCTCTGCGGCCATGTGGGAACAGACCGAAATGGACCTGGTCGAAACCGAGGTCGTCGTCGTGGGCGGCGGCTACGCGGGACTGGCCGCAGCTCTTCAACTCCACGACGCGGGAGTCGACTTCACGCTCGTCGAGGCCGCCGACCGGGTGGGCGGCCGCGTACTCTCCGAGATCCGGGAGGCCGGCGTGACCCTCGATCACGGCGGACAGTGGGTCGGCCCGACCCAGACACACCTGCTCGCCCTCGCGGACCGCTTCGGCTGCGCCACCTTCCCGACCTGGGAGACCGGAAAGCACGTCGAGGTGTGGCACGACGGCAGCACCGTCCCCTACCTCGGCGCGGCACCGTCCGACGGCCCCGGCATCGCGGAGTACACCCGCGTCAGCGAAGTCCTGGACGCCCTCGCCCGGACCGTGGACACCCAACAGCCCTGGCGGACACCCCGGTTCACCGAGTGGGACGCCCAGACAGCCGAGTCGTTCTTCCGCGAGCAGACCCACGACACGGACGCCCGGCGCCGCCTGGCGCTCGCCGTCCAGGGCCTGTGGTGCGCGGAGCCGGACGAGATCTCCCTGTTCCACGTGCTGTTCTACATCGCCTGTGCCGGCGGGTACGAGCAGCTCATGGAGACACGGGACTGCGCCCAGGACAGCCGCTTCGTCACCGGCGCCGCCGGCCCGGCCCGCGCCGTCGCCGACCTGCTCGGCGAACGCGTCCGGCTCGGTGAGCAGGTGCGGTCGATCGAGTACGCCGACGGTGTCCGGGTCCGGACCGAGTCCACCGTGTTGGAGGCCCGCAGGGTGATCGTCGCGCTGCCGCCCCAAGCGGTCCGCACCATCCACTTCACCCCGGGACTCCCCGTCAGCAGGGACGGCTGGCTGTCCCACAGCCCGATGGGGCGCGTCGCCAAGGTCCACGCGGTGTACGACTCCCCGTTCTGGCGCGACGCCGGACTCTCCGGCGTCGCCACGCTCTACGACGACGGGCCGGTGGGTGTCGTGTTCGACAACTCCCCGGACGACGCCTCCCGGGGCGTGCTCGTCGGCTTCGTGTACGGCGACCGGGTCACCGACTGGAGCGACCTCGACGACGCTCGCCGCCGCGAGGCCGTACTGGCCAGTTTCACCACCGTGGCCGGTGAGCGCGCGGCACGCCCGCTCGACTACACGGAGAAGAACTGGTCGCAGGACACCTTCGCCAAGGGCGGCTACGAGGCGTACGTAACTCCCGGCGGCTGGAGGGGATACGGCCGGCGCGGCTGGCGGGAACCCACCGGGACCGTGCACTGGGCCGGAACCGAGACGGCTAGTGTGTGGAACGGCTACATCGACGGCGCCATTTCGTCGGGCCTGCGAGCGGCCGACGAGGTCGTGTCGGCACTCTCGACCCAAGCGGAAGGCTGAACGGACCCAGCGCGATGACGTCGATCCAGGGCGGGGCGGAGGGCGTCGCGGACGACACCGCGACCCTGGCGGAGCGGGCGCGGCTCGTGGTGCTTTCGGCGCCCATCAGCCAGCGGGAGTTCGCCGATCGCGTGGGCATGGATCCCACCGCGCTGTCCAAGGCCCTGCGCGGCAACCGCCGTCTCAAGGATCACGAGGTCGCCGCGATCGCCCAGGTCGGCAAGGTGTCCCAGCGGTATCTGCGGACCGGCGCGGGAAGGCCGCCCGTCGCGCGCGGGGCGGCGGACGGCGGGCAGCCCGTCCGCCGCCGCGCCGACGCCGTGGACGCCGACCTGCGCCGCGCCCAGATCCTGGAAGCCACCGCCCGGCTCATCGCCCGCCGCGGTTTCCACAAGGTTCGGGTCGCCGACATCGCCCACGCGTGCGGCACCAGCACCGGCACCGTCCACTACCACTTCCCGACGAAGGACGACGCGCTGCGGGCCGCCCTCGTCTTCTACGCCGACCGCTTCCACGCGCGCCTCGAAGACGAGTTCAGAACGGCCGACACCACCGTCGAGAAGCTGCGCCGGCTGATCGAGGTGCAGCTGACGACCACCGAAGAGGACGCCGACGAATGGTCGGTGTGGGTGCAGTCGTGGAACGAGGCCATCCTCGACCCGACCCTGAGGGAAGGGCAGAAGGGCGTCCACGTCCGCTGGCGTGAGATCGTCCTCGACCTGCTGCGGACCTGCCAGCGGGAAGGGATGGCACGGGGCGCGGACGCGGAGGCCATGGCCAGCCGCTTCACCAGCATGGTCGACGGCATGGCCATCCAGGTCCTCGCGGGGACGGGAGACATGGACGCGGCACGGATGCGCGAGCTGCTGCTGGACGCCTTCGAGCCGTACATCACCCTGCGCTAGCGGTACTTGACGCCTGTCAGACCAGATCGAGGGACAGCTCGCACCACACCGTCTTGCCGTTGCCGCGGGGTTCGACGCCCCAGGCGGTGGCGAGTTCCTCGATGAGCATCATGCCGCGGCCGGAGGTGGCACGTTCGGGGGCGGCGCGGCGCCGGGGCGACGCGGTCGACGTGTCGCTGACGGCCAGACGCAGGCCCCGGCCACTGTGCCGTACGGGTCTGGCCGTCAGGGTGGCGCTGCCGTCGGTGTGCAGCAGGGCATTGGTGGCAAGTTCGCAGGCGAGGAGCTCCGCCGTGTCACTGAGAGCCTCCAGCGACCAGCTGTGCAGCGCGTCGCGCAACGCGACCCGTGCGTTGCGCAGCGCGTCGGGGTCCGTGGGGGAGATGACCGCTTCCATCCGGGGTGCCGGGGCCGCCTTCCCCCGGGACCGCTGGAGGACCAGCAGCGCCACGTCGTCCTCCTCGCCGGTGAAGGCGGCCATGGTGTCCAGCAGGTGGTCGGCGAGGGCGTCGGGCTGTCCGGGCCCTGCCCGCAGCGCGTCGAGGAGCCGCTCACGCCCCTCGTCGATGTCCTCGGCCCGCGACTCGATGAGCCCGTCGGTGCACAGCACCAGAGTCGAGCCGGGTTCGATGAGCGTCTCGAGGACCGGGTACGCGGGCTGGCCACTGGGCGTGTTGAGGCCGAGGGGCAGGCCACCAGGCGTGTCGAGCCAGGCACAGCTTCCGTCGGCGGCGCGCAGCACGGGCTCCGGATGGCCCGCACGCACCACCGAGGTCATCCCCGTGAGCGGATCGACGAGAGCCATGAGGCAGGTCGCGAAGCGGTCGGTGTCGAGTTCGGCGAGGAAGGCGGAAGCTCGCGCCATGGCCGTGGACGGCGGATGCCCCTCGGCGGCGTACGCGCGCAGAGCGATGCGCAGCTGCCCCATCACGGCGGCGGCCGTCACATCGTGGCCCTGTACGTCGCCGACGACGACGGCGATCCGTCCGTCGGGCAGCGTCAGGGCGTCGTACCAGTCCCCGCCGATGCCGCCCCGGGCCCGGGTGGGCCGGTACCGGGTCGCGAGGTGCACCCCGGGCACGTGCGGCAGGATCCCGGGGAGCATCGCCGTCTGCAGCCCCGCGGCGAGCTCGTGGTCCTGGTCGTACAGAAGCGCCCGCTGAAGCGACTGGGCGATCACTTTGCCGAGCGCGGTCAGCACGGTGCGCTCTTCCGGCGGGAAGCTGGCCCGGCCCTCGTACGTGAGCCCGACGGCACCGATCGGGGTGTCCTGGGCGATCAGCGGGAGATACACCGCTGCCGCGGCCTCGGGAAACTGCGACAGGTACGGCGTCAGCGCAGGAAAGCGCGCGATGAACTCCAGCCTGTTCGTCACGAACACCGCCTCGCGGGAGCGGGCCGCCTCCGTCAGCGGCAGCGGGTCGCTCAGACGCGCCAGGTGAAAGTCGTGGATGAGGTCCTCGTGGACTCCGTTGGAGCCCACCAGTTCCATGCGGCCGTTGTCGATCAGGCCCAGGATGACGCTGGAGGCACCGATCCGCTCCATCAGCCGCGAGTCGGTGAGGGCGTCCGCGACGTCCTCCACGGTGACGGTCGGCACGAGCGCGTCGCTGACATGGACGACGACGTCGGACGGACGGCGGCGCTCCTCCCGGGCCTGCCGCAGCAGCTCGGTCTGGTCCACCGCCCGCAGCTCCTGGCTCGCGTCACGGATGATCCCGATGACTCGCAGGGGACGGCTGTGGTCGTCCCGGACGATGTGGCCCTGCGCATGTGTCCACTGCAGCCGCCCCTCAGGGTGCCGTACCCGGAAGTAGAGGCTGAATCCGGACCGCTCCTCCAGGGCACGCTCCACGAGATCCGTGATGGCCGGGAGTTCGCTGGGCAGCATCCGCTCACCCAGCGTGGTCAGGCGGCCGTCGAACTCGCCGGGCCTGAACCCCATCACGGCCAGGCCGCCCTCGTCGTAGTGCATCAGCCCGGCGGCCACGTCCCAGGAGAAGGTGCCCATGCCGTTGACCGCCAGGGCGACGTGGGCGGCGGCCTCGGGATGACTCTGCGTATCGGGCCCGCCGCTCGGTTCGATGGGGCGATCCATGAAACCCTCCTGGCCCGTACGCCCTCAACCATGGGCGCGCCGGTTCACGGCTGCGCCGGGCGTGGCCACCTCCTCATTCTGCGCGGATTCGAGGAGGTGCGCCTGTCCGGCGCCGGGCCCCGGTGCGCGCGCACCGTCACTTGGTACGGCTGCGCCTGCGCCGTACGGCCATGACGACGAAGGGCACGCAGGCGAGGCCGAGGAGTGCGGCGGCCGCGCCCAGGTGACGGGCGAGGCCGGACGACGTGTCCTCGGACGTGGTGGAAGCCCGCACGGCGGGGGTCCCGTGGTGCGCCGAATCGGGGTGACTCGGCGCTGCGGGCGAGGCCGACTCTCGCGGCATCCCCGCCGCCACGGCGTCCGGAGCCGCGTCGAAGCCCCAGTCCAGGAGCTTCCGGCTCTCTTCATAGACGGCGTTGGACAACTGGTCCTGCGGATTCATGACGGTGACCAGGATCGTGCGGTTGTCCCGGGTGGCCGCGGCGACGAGCGTGTTGCCGGCCTCGGACGTGTAGCCGTTCTTCACGCCGATCAGCCCTGGATAGGGCTCCACACCATGGGATCCGACCAGGAGGCGGTTGGTGTTCTGGATGCCGAAGGAGTCGGAGCCGCCCGCGGCCGGGAACTGGGCCGACTTCGTGCCGCAGTAGCGACGGAAGTCCGGGTTCCGCAGACCCTCCTTCGCGATCAGCGACAGGTCGTACGCGGAGGAGAACTGCCCCGGGGTGTCGAAGCCGTCGAGGGAGCGGACCGAGGTGTCGTGCGCGCCGAGGCGGTTCGCGGTGGCCTGCATCAGGTCGAGCGTGCGCTGGGTTCCGCCGTTCAGTCTGGCGAGTGTGTGCACGGCGTCGTTGCCGGAACTGAGGAAGGCGCCGCGCCACAGGTCGCCGACGGTGTAGCGGGTTCCTTCGTGCACGCCGACGAGACTGCTGCCGGGCTCCACCTCGGCGAGGTCTGCAGTGACGGCCGTGTGCTCGGCGGTGGCCGGTAGCTGCGGCAGCAGCGCCACCGCGAACAGCGTCTTGAGGGTGCTGGCCGGCGGCAGGCGAAGGTGGGGTGCCTTGGCCGCGAGCAGGTTTCCGCTGTCGACGTCGGTCACGGTCCACGACAGGGCGGACAGCTCCGGAGCGTCCGGTGTCCCCGGCGCGGTCTGGATCTGGTCGCCCACCCCATCGTCACGAGGCACGGCTGCCGCGACGCCGCCGGCCGGGGCGACCGCGATCGCCGCGACGGCGAACGAGGCGACAACTGACTTGGTAATACAGGGGTAAAAGCCCACGAATCGCTTCATGGCCGCAACGTAGGGGCGTTGCCGCCCCCTTGCCATCGCACTACGCCATCCGGCGGGGGCCGGTGGCCGGGGTGCGGCGGCCGACAGGTCCGGCCTTCAGCGGGCGCTGTCCTGAGGGTGTTGTGCAACGCGGCTCGGCGACCTGCGAGACTTTCCCGTGTGAGTCATACCCGCCGCCCCTTGGGCACCGGACCGAGCCGTGACCAGGCCGCTGAGCCTGCGCGGGCCGCACGAGGCCGCACGGCTGCGGAGCGAGCAGGCGCTGCCCCACAGCCACTCGACCCGTTCCCCGACCCGGGCCTCGCGGACGACGCGGACCTCACGGACTCCGGCCGCCGCCGACTCGGAGCCGGTCCCTGGTCGCGGAAGAGCAACCCGGACGCATAGCCGGTTCCGCCTCCGCTTTCGGAAGAGCTCAGAGCTTGCGTGCCAGGCCGCCGTGTTCGGCGATGAGCTCCGGAGCCGGCGAGGTGGATTCGGGGCGCCAGAACGGCACCGAGACCACGCCCGGCTCCAGGAGTTCCAGGCCGTCGAAGAACGCCGTGATCTCGTCGACAGGACGCAGGAAGTAGGGGACGGCGCCCGAGCTGTTGTAGCCGTCCTGGGCTTGCTCGAAGCCCGCGTCGATGCCGCGGGACCCGTCGTTGATCGAGAGGTAGCTGCCCGGCGGCAGTCCGTCCATCAGCCGCTTGACGATGGCCCGCGCCTGCTCGTAGTCGCCCATGTGGCCCAGGATGTTGCTGAGGATCAGGGCGGTCGGACGGGTGAAGTCCAGCGTCTCGGCGGCCGCCGCGAGGATACGTTCGGGGTCGGACAGGTTCGCGTCGACGTAGGCGGTCGCACCCTCGGGGGTCGAGGTGAGCAGTGCGCGAGCGTGCGCGAGGACCATCGGGTCGTGGTCGACGTACACAATCTTGGTCTCGGGAGCGAGGCGCTGCGCGACTTCATGGGTGTTGTCCCCGGTCGGCAGTCCGGTCCCGATGTCCAGGAACTGGCGGATGCCCGCCTCGGTGACCAAGTACGAGATGTTGCGGCGCAGGAAGGCGCGGCTGCTGCGGGCGATGGTGGAGATGCCGGGGAACACGGCGCTGTACGCGTCGCCCGCCTCCTCGTCGACGGGGTAGTTGTCCTTGCCTCCCAGCCAGTAGTTCCAGATCCGGGCCGAGTGCGGAACCGACGTGTCGATCTTCTGGTGAGACGAGGCTCCGGGCGTCGTCGCGTGGTCCGTCATGGGTACCGTCCGTCTTCCGGCCGAGGCGTGAACTGTTTCCACGGCCTAACCTACGTCCCAACAATCCTGGCACGCACACCAGTTCACGCGATCGGTGCCCGCGCCGCGGACACCAAGACGCAAAACGGGGCGGCGCTCGCCGGGCTGCGGCACAATGGCGTCACACTCCCTGCGGGTGAGGAAACTACCGATGTTCACGCCGAGTTGATGACTTTCACAGGCGCCGGACGCGCAGCACACCGGTCAGCATCGGGAGGGTGAACTCGCCGCGGGCGGTCTCCGGTCTGCTCGCAAGGAAGGCGCGGATCGGCTCGAGTGCGGCCTCGCGTTCCTGTTCCGGCATGACCAGCATCCCGGCCTTGGTCGCGAATGTCGCGACCAGGGAGTCGGCGGTCCGCAGCTGCCCGTGCGGGACCTCGGTCTGCTCCGGCGAGCCGAACCGGGCGACCAGGCCGGCGCTCGGAAGGTGCGCGCCGGCCGTCTGGGCGCGCCAGTTGCCGAACGTGTCCCGGGGGCCGATGGCCGCGCTGCCGCTGACCCGCTCGAGTCCGGCAACCCAGTCGACCCGGTTGTCGAATACGTTCCACAAGCCGGCCAGCACGCCACCGGGTGCGAGGACCCTGGCGATCTCGGGACCCGCGACGTCCATGTCGAACCAGTGCATGGCATTGCCGGACACGACCGCATCGACGGACGCGTCAGGCAGCGGGATCGCCTCGGCGCTGCCCGGCAAGGCGCGGACAGCCGGCAGCGCGCGGTGCAGCTCGGCCAGCATCGCCGGGTCGGGCTCGACCGCGACGACCTCGGCGCCCAGTGCGACCAGGGTGGCGGTCAGCTTGCCGGTTCCGGCGCCGAGGTCGAGCACGCGGAGGCCGGGCGCGGGTTCGAGCGCCCAGCGCACCGCCGCCTGTGCGTAGTCCGGGCGGTGCTGGGCGTACGCGGTCGCAGCTGCACCGAACGACGAGCTGTGAAGGAGACGTTCGTCCTGATCCACCTGGCCACCGTAATGCTCAGCGGCTGAAGTGGTGCAACGTGTCGCTGAGTTGTGCGGGGGTGAGTGCGGGGGAGGGGAGTGGGGGCGACGCCGGTGTGGGGCGGAGGCTGTCGCAGAGGAGTGCGAGGGGGCGGCGCCAGGCGTCGGGGGTGGTCGCTGTGGTGAGCGCAGGTACTGCGCGGCCGAGTGCGGCGAGGGCGAAGAGCACGTCCTCGGTGGTGACGTCCGGGCGGATGGTGCCCTGCTCGCGACCGCGGTCGAGGAGGAGTTCCACGGTGCGGTGGTTGTGGGTGTGCACGGCCTCCAGTGACTCGACACCCTCGAGGTGGGTGGTCATGAGGTCGTTCGTCCCTCGGTCGGTGGCCAGGACGGTGAAGACGGCGTGGAGGTAGCCGGTCAGACCCGTCCAGGCGTCGTCGGTGGTCCGGGCGCGTTCGCCGGCGTCCATCGTGCCGGTCAGCTGATCGCGGAAGACCGCGTCGACGAGGGCCGCCCGGTGGGGGAAGTGCCGGTAGAGGGTGGCGTTTCCCACGCCCGCGCGACGGGCGATCACGTCCAGTGGCGCGTTCAGGCCCAGTTCGGTGAACACCTCGTGGGCGGCTTCGAGCAGCAGGTCCCTGTTGCGCCGTGCGTCTCGGCGGCGGACCGGTGCGCCGGTGCCCGTCCCTTCCCCGCCGCTGCTGCCGCTGCCCGCGGTCCGCTCCGGACGGTCTGCGCTGTCTGTCATCTTCATCGCCCCAAACGGTACCGGGGAGTGGTCCCCGGAACCGATGCTATCGTCGCGGCAGGAAGTGGGGAGCACTCCCCATTTATGCTTCGAGGGGGCTATGGCGTGAGCGACAGTGGCGACAACCACGGCACCGCGTTGGTGCTCGGTGGTGGTGGGCCCGTGGGTGGGGCCTGGATGACGGGGGTGCTGGCCGGGCTCGCCGACGCCGGGATCGATCTCCTCGGTGGGGCCGATGTGGTCATCGGTACGTCGGCGGGCGCGATCTTCGGTGCACGTATGGCCTGCGGCGAACCCGCCCGCGAGTCGTACGAGCGGCAGTTGGCCCGAGACGATCGCATCGACCTGAGGGTCACCGCCGCCCAGACCCTGCGATTCCTGTGGGCGGCACTCGGGTCCCGTGACTCGCAGCGATCCGTACAGCGGCTCGGGCGAGCCGCGCTCGCCGCTCGGACCGCACCCGAATCCGACGTCGGACGCACGATCGCCACCCTGCTGCGGGACGCCACCGCCTGGCCCGGAAACACCGATCTGCGGATCACGGCGATCGACGCGCACACCGGAGTGCTGGAGACGTTCGACGCGGCCGGAAAGATCCCCCTCGCGGAAGCGGTCGCGGCCAGTTGCGCGGTCCCCGTCGTCCGGCCGCCGGTGACGGCGGGCGGGCGCCGCTGGATCGACGGCGGAAGCCGCGCCACGGCCAACATCCATCTCGCCCGCGGTTACCGCCGTGTCCTGGTCATCGCTCCGTTGACCACCGCACCGGGCCCGCACCCGAGCGCCCAGCAGCAGACGGCCGAACTCGCGGCCGAGGGAGCAGACATCCTGCTCGTGTCACCGGACCGTGCCGCCCGTCGCGCCATGGGACGCGACCTGACCGCCGATACGCGCAGACCCGCTGCCGCCCGCGCCGGCCATGCCCAGGCCACGGCGCTCGCGGATACGGTGACCCGCCTGTGGACGGGGTGTTGAGAATGGGGAAGCGCCCTGAGTCGTCCGAGTCATCTGAGCCACCCACTCTCGACGCCCTGGCACCTGACGGCCATGACATGGCCGCGGACCCGTTCCCCGTATACGCGGCCCTGCGGGCCAAGGGTCCCGTGCACCGCGTCCTCGTCCCGGAGAGCGGTGAGGCGTGGCTGGTCGTCACGCGTGACGCGGCGCGCGCCGCGCTGACCGACCCGCGCCTGAGCAACGACATCCGGCACTCCGCCTCCTGGCGCGACGACGGCGGACACGCCATCGGGCGCAACATGCTCCAGACCGACCCGCCACAGCACACCCGCCTCCGCCGCCTGGTCGCAGGCCACTTCACCCCGGGGCGCATCACTGCCCTGCGCCCGCGTATCGCAGACATCGCCACCGACCTGCTCGCCGAACTCCCGCACCAGGGAGTCGCCGACCTGGTCAGCGCCTACGCGCTGCCTCTGCCCGTCACCGTGATCTGCGATCTCCTCGGCATCCCCGCGTCCGACCGCGCCGCGTTCCACGCCTGGTCCAACGCGCTGGTCATGCCGACGAGCCCCGAGCAGGCGGTCACAGCTGCCAGCGAACTGACCCTATATCTAGGCGAGTCGATCGAACGCAAGCGCCGCACGCCGGACGCGGGCCTGCTCGGTGTCCTCGTCGCCGGCGCCGCCGGTGATGCTCCCCTCGCCACCGACGAACTGCTCGGCATGGCCTTCCTCCTCCTCGTCGCGGGTCACGAGACCACCGTCAATCTCATCTCCGGCACACTCCACGCCCTGCTCAGCCACCCGGCCCAGCTCGACCTGCTCAGGGCCGAACCCGAGCTGACGGGCGCGGCGATCGAGGAATCGCTGCGGTACAACTCACCTGTTCACGCGAGCGCGTTCCGTTTCGCCGCCGAACCCCTCGACATCGCCGGAACACACATCCCTGCGGGCGACGCGGTCCTCGTCTCGCTCGCCGCCGCTTCCCGGGACCCACTGCATTTCCCCGACCCGGACCGGTTCGACCTGCGCCGCGCGCCCAACAGCCACCTCGGCTTCGGGCACGGACTCCACCACTGCCTGGGCGCGCCCCTGGCCCGCGCCGAAGCCACGATCGCTCTGCGCCTGCTTCTCCGTGACCGCCCCGCTCTTGAGTTCGCCACGGACCCGGCCACCCTCACGTGGCGCACCAGCACCCTGCTCAGAGGCCTGACCGAACTGCCGCTGCACGTCGGCTGAGTACGGGGGCGCCCATACGCCCCATGTCACAGAAGGCCGCGCCGTCCCGTCTCAGATGGGAAGGAACGAATCGGAATCAAGAGGGTGATGGCCGTGCGGGTATTCGCGGCGGGTGGGACCGGGGGCGTGGGGCGGCGGCTGGTGCCGCAGCTCGTGGCCCGGGGGCACCAGGTGACGGCTACGACGACGAGCACGGCGAAGCTGGGCCCGCTCGAGGAGCTGGGTGCCGAGCCTGTCGCGATGGACGGGGCTGGACGGAGTGTCGGTCGGTGAGGCGGTGGCGAAGGCCCGGCCGGACGCGATCGTGCGTGTCGGCGGGGCCCGCCGACCGGGCGGACGGAGGGGATTTGAAGACAGGCCCTAGGGCGAGGCCACCAGCATTTCGAAACCAGCCCGGTCGCAGTACGCGGTCACCCTGACCGCGCTGTAGTGACTGTGGCGGACCACGGCCTCCTCGGTGTCACGCAGGATGTGACTGCCGCCCGTGTCCAGATGCTCCCGGTCCAGTACCTTCGCCGCGTCGACCACCATCTGAGCCGATACGGAGTCGACGTCATGCGTGGCGTCGTCCTGCTGCCACTGGCCGAACTGAGCGCAGAACCGCTGCTGTTGGGCCGCAGTCTTCTTGGGGTCGGAGCTGTCGCCGAACGAGCACCCGGCGGTCAGGCCCCAGCAGAGTGCCACCGTCAGTGCCACCGCTGCCGCCGTCCCGGAATGGCATCCGCCCGGACGTCCCCGCATCGCTATCCCCCAAGCCGTCCCCACCCGAGGGGGCTCGCCCTGAAAGCAGGCTCCACGGTCGGGGTACCGATCACTTCGACAGGCCGGGCAGCATAATCGCACAGAGATCGCGCCGCCCTGCCTCGGGGCTCAGACTTGCCTGGGGACTCAGGCCTACCGCCCGATTCGTACCTGCCTCGGACTCACAGGAGAGAACAGCACGATGCCTATCTACGCCGTGACCTACACCTACACCGATGACTCCGCGGCCCGCGACGCGGTCCGCCCCGCCCACAGGGAGTTCCTCGGGGCGCTCGTCGAGCAGGGGATCAACCTCGTCTCGGGCCCCTTCGCCGCCGGGGAGGCGCCCGGCGCGTTGCTCCTGTTCCGCGCCGCCGACAAGCAGGCGGCGTTGGCGGTCACGGAAACGGACCCGTTCCGCGTGCAGGGGCTCGTCAGAGACGTGTCGGTCCAGGAGTGGACCCCCGTGATCGGACCGCTCGCCGATCAGCTGTCCTGACGCCGCGTGCGGCCGCCACCCACCTGCGGTGACGGACGCACGGCCCGGACGATTCCCCTCACCGGCCCAGTGAGACGCGGGCGGCGACGGGCAGGTGGTCGCTGCCGGTTTCGGGCAGTGTGCGGATGTGGGTGACGGTCGCCGAGCGGGCCATCACCTGGTCGATCCGGGCCACCGGGAAGGCGGCCGGGAAGCTGAACGCGAGGCCGCGCTCGGCCGTGTTCATGCGTGAGGTCAGCGGGGTCAGCCCCCGGTCGTCGACCGTGCTGTTGAGGTCGCCCAGCAGGATCACCGGATTCGACTTCTCGGCAGAGAGGGCCCGTCCGAGCATGCGCGCGCTCTCGTCGCGCCACGTGGATCCCAGCCCGCTCGCCCCGACGCGGACCGAGGGCAGATGCGCGACGTACACCGCGATCTGGCCGTGCGGTGTGCGGACAGCGGCTCGCAGCCCACGCTCCCAACTCTCCGTGATTCCCCGGGGTTTGATGTCCACCGCCCGGGCGTCCATGAGCGGATGCTTCGACCAGAGTCCGACCGTGCCCCGGACCGCGTGGTACGGGTAGCGGGGGGCCAACACCTTTTCGTACCCGGGCAGCGCCGCCGGCACCAGCTCCTCCAGCGCGATGAGATCGGGTTCGGCGTCGGCCAGGGTGCGCGCGGTGCCCGCCGGGTCGGTGTTCTCGTCACTGACGTTGTGCTGCACGACGACCAGGTCGTGTGCGCCGGGTGACTTCCCCGGCAGGAGCAGCCCGCCGCAGAGGTACGTCCAAGCCGCCACGGGCAGGAGCAGGGCCACCAGCGCGACGGCCGAACGGCGCAGCAGCGCCAGGACGAGCAGCACCACGACCACCAGGCCGAGCCAGGGCAGGAACTGCTCCAGGAGACTGCCCAGGTGCCCCACGGAATTGGGTACGACCCGGTGGAATGCCGACAGCCCCGCTGTGACCACCGCGAGCCCGGCGAGCACGCGCCCCCGTGTCCAGGCCGACCGGTCCCACTTCACCCTTGGCGTCCCGTCCGCTACCCCGCACCGCTCACACTGTTCCGCCGCACCACTCACGTCCGTGTCGCGGTCCCGCACTCCGCATCGTCGGCGCCCTGCACGCGCGCGTCCATCGTTGTGCTCCGGTCGTACGGGTCGACATCGGGGCCCGCTCCCGGGCCGGTGTCCGCGCGCGCGGAGGGGAACTCCGGGACGTAGAAGCCGGTGTCGTTGTCACAGCCGCCGTTGGCGGTGTCCGACTTGTAGGAGACGAGGGAGAACGTCCCCGGTTCGGTGATCACCTTCGCCGGGTCGTCCCAGCTCATCACCACCTCGCGGCGCACGATCGTGCGCGCGACCTCGTCCCTTCCCTCCGCGGCGTGGGCGACCGGATAGACGTACGTGACGTCGGTGGTCACCTCGACCGCACCGCGCTTGCCCTCCCCGTACGTGATCCGCCCGCGCGTCTTGACCACGTCCCCGACGAGACGCACCTTGTCCGTCGCGAAACGGCTGAACAGCAGCAGAGGATCGTCGTCCTGGCTCGGCGTGCGGAACGCGGTCGCCAGGTAGTCCTGGACGTCCTTCTGCTCCGGATTGATCAACGCGATCGCCTTCGCGGGCGGCCGTCCGAGCAGCACATCCGAATCCAGATTGGACGCGGCAAGAAAGTCCCGGGACCTGTCGATCGCCTGCGAGACCTGCGCCTTGCTCATCCAGCCGGTCGCCCGGGCCTCGGGGACGGTGATGCCCGCCGTTCCGTCACCCCACCGCGCCGCGGGCGACCCCTTGAACGGCTCCTGGAGGGTGGGCCGCTGGGCCGCCGATTCCGTCACGGGCGGCCGGCCAGGACGTTCCGACTCCTCGGCGAGCGGTGTCTCGGCGCGGTCTCCACCGCCGAACCAATCGGTCACGCGCCCGGGATCCAGCGCCACGAACAGCATGACCGCGGCGACGAGCAGACCGACCACGTACCAGCCCCTGCCCCGCCGCTGCCGGGCCGGTTCATGCGTCCGCCACCCCGCGGGCCGGGCGGTCTCCTCCCGCAGCCGTCGCGTCACCATCCGGGCCCGAGCAGACGGTTCCTCGGGCGCACCCCGAGTCCCGGCCTCCGCCTCCTTCTGGAAACGCTCCCACTCCTCGTCCGATATGGACGCCCCACCCTTGCTCACGATGTGCTCCCCGCCCCTTCCGCGGTACCTGACGCGGTGCTCCACCTTCACCGCGTCGAGTTGGCCGATGACATGGTTGCCGCCTCGGCGTCGCTGATCTTAAACGGTGAGCACCCGGGGTCAGGCGCCTCAGGGGTCCGGTGCCGGGCGGTGCTCCGGCACCGGAACCTGGTCGCTACGGACGCGGCTGCTGCTGTGTGACGCAGTGGATGCCGCCGCCGCCCGCCCCGAGGCTGTCGATGTCGAGCTGCTCGACACTGCGGCCCGGGAACAGCCGCTGAAGGAGGGCCCTGGCTCCGGCGTCCGCGCGGGTGTCGCCGAACTGGGCCGAGATCACAGCCCCGTTGCATACGTAGTAATTGGCGTACGCGGCAACGAAGTCGGGGTCGGTCGACCGGATGCG
Organism: Streptomyces sp. NPDC090032; assembly: GCF_044748025.1. Taxonomy (NCBI): domain Bacteria; kingdom Bacillati; phylum Actinomycetota; class Actinomycetes; order Kitasatosporales; family Streptomycetaceae; genus Streptomyces; species Streptomyces sp. NPDC090032. The sequence goes on from NZ_JBIVFF010000007.1 coordinate 479,062, forward strand.
GGCGTAGTCGGGGCCCTGGAGCTTGGTGACCGCGATCGGCGTGCCGTCGGCGTCGGTGGACGCGGAGAGGAGCTGGTACTGCTGACGGGCGTCCTTCGACCACGGGTCGGTGTCGGTGGCCAGGGGCATCTGGACGAGGCCGTCACCCGCCGCGAGGAAGCGGGAGGTGGCGTCCACGTGGTCGTCGGTGATGTCGCGCCCGCTCACTCCGTTGAACCAGATCACCTTGGATGCCCCGAAGGCGTCGCACATCGCGGCCTCGATCCGGGTGCGTGTCATGCCCGGGTTGCGGTTGGCGTTGATCAGGCTGCTCCTGGTGGCCATGAGCGTGCCGTTGCCGTCCGTCTCCACCGCGCCGCCCTCGCCGACGAAGCCGGCGGTGGTGAGCGGCACCCCGGCCTCGGCCGCGATCCGCTCTGCGACCAGTGAGTCCTTCGCGTGGGTCTGCTTGTTGCCCCAGCCGTTGAAGTTCAGGTCCACGGCATCAAGCCCGCCCGCCCCGTCCGTGCGGAAGACCGGGCCGCTGTCGCGCATCCAGCAGTCGTCGACCGGGATCGAACCGATCACGGTCACGGCCGGTCCGCAGGCGCTCCGGGCCCGCGGGACACTGGCGGAGTTGGCGCACATGGTGACGGGTTCGTACTTGGCGATCGTCTTCGCGATGAGGGCGATGTTCGCCTGCACACCGGCCAGCTCGCGTCCCCAGATGGCGGTGCTGTCGGGCCACGCCATCCAGGTCCGGGTGTGCGGGACGGTGTCGAGCGGCACGGCGAAGCCCGTACCGGCGGCCGGAACCGGGGTGGCGAGTGCCTTGCCCCCGCCGTTCGCGGTCCATGCGGCGCCGGCCGCCAGCCCCGTCGCGGCGAGGAAGCTCCTCCTGCCGAGAAGCCGTCGGGACGGGCTCTGAGGTGCACGGTCACGGTCGTCGTTCATCTGTGATCTCCCATCTGTGGTGTACGGATCTCTGGACGGTGGTCCCGGACCCCGGGCCCCGGGCTACAGCGCGCGGCGGGCCAGGGCGATCGCCTTCGGGTTCCATCCGGGCCGCGGGATCGACTCCAACAACAGCTGTGTGTACGAATGTTGGGGAGCATCGAGGACTTGCGAGGTGGGTCCCGACTCGACGATCCGGCCCTGGCGCATGACGATCACGTCATCCGTGACGCAGCGCACCACGCCGAGGTCGTGTGTGATGAACAGGTAGGCGATGCCGGTCTGTTCGCGGATGTCGCCGAGCAGGTTGAGGATCTGTGCCTGCACCGACACGTCCAGGGCGGCGACGGCCTCGTCGAGTACGAGTACGGCCGGTTCGACCGCGAGTGCCCGCGCGATGGCGACCCGCTGGCGCTGGCCGCCGGAGAGCTGCCGGGGCAGGGCGCCGGCCGCCCGGCTGCCGAGCCCGACCTGGTCGAGGAGTTCGTCGAGACGCCGTGAGTGGTCCCCGTCGGGGAAGTGGAGGCGCAGCGTCTCCCGCAGCGCCGCGTCGACGGTGATTCTCGGATCGAGCGAGAGGAACGGGTCCTGGAACACCATCTGGACCTCCCGGGCCCGCGCCAGGCGGGCCGCCCGGCCCCGCGCCCGTGCCGTTCGCGGAACGCCGCGCACCAGGACCTCGCCCGCGTCGGCCCGCTCCAGGCCCACGACGATCCGGGCCGTGGTCGTCTTGCCCGAGCCGGACTCGCCGACGATGCCGAGTGATCCGCCCACGCCAAGCGTGAACGAGACGTCGTCCGCCGCCTGGACGCTGCGGTAGGAGCGGCTCACTCGGGTGACCTGGAGGACGGTCTCACTCATGGCCGGACTTCCCTTCGAGCCGTTCACTGTGGTGGCAGGCGACCCGATGCCGCAGCGGCCCGTCCTTGTCCCCGACCGGCCGGTCCGCGGGCACCTCGTTCCGGCAGATGTCGGTTGCGTACGCGCACCGCGGTGCGAAGGGGCAACCCGTCAACTCCCGTCGCAGGTCCGGAGGTTGGCCGTCGATCGCGGCCAGGCGGCCCTGTGGTGCGTCGAGGCGGGGGGTGGCCGCGAGGAGAGCGGCCGTGTACGGGTGCCTCGGCCGGTCGAACAGGGCCTCGGCGGGGCCGGTCTCGGCGATCCGCCCCGCGTACATCACGCAGACCCGGTCGCTGATGGTCGCGGCGAGCCCCAGGTCGTGGGTGACGAAGAGCAGGCCCGTGCCGAACTGTGCGCGCAGGTCACCGAGGAGGGCGACGACCTCGGCCTGGGTGGTGACGTCGAGCGCCGTGGTGGCCTCGTCGGCGAGGAGGAGCGCCGGGGCACCCATCAACGCGGCCGCGATCATGACGCGCTGGAGCATGCCGCCGGACAACTGGCCCGGATGGCGGCGCAGGGCGTCGGGGGAGAGACCGACGGCGGCGAGCATCTCCGCGGCGCGCCGGTCGGCGTCCTCGGCGCGCATCTTGGAGTTGAGGCGCAGGCTCTCGGTGAGGAAGTCGCCGATCCGGCGCAGCGGGTTGATGGCGGCGCGGGGGTCCTGGAAGATCATGGCGGCTGTGCCGGTGCGCAGTTCGCGCAGGCGTGGGGGCGTCATCGTGAGGACGTCGTCGCCCGAGACCCGTACGGTCCCCTCGGCGGTGGCCCCTGGTGGCAGCAGGCCCAGGATGGTGCGTGCGGTGAGGGACTTGCCGGAGCCGGACTCGCCGACCAGGGCGACCGTCTCCCCGGCGGCGACGCTGAGGTCCACGCCGTCGAGGACCGGTCGGGCGGTGTCCGGGAGCCGGAGCCGCAGACCCCGTATGTCGAGCACGGTCGGGATGTCGTTCATCGGCCCCTCCTGGCGACCTGGTCGGCCCAGCGCTCGCCGACCACGTTGAACGCGACGACGGTCAGCACGATCGCGGCACACGGCAGGAACGCCGACAGGGGATAGCCCCGCTGGATGGCGGTCTGGCCGTCGAAGACCATCCGGCCCCAGTCGGGCGTCAGCGCGGGTACGCCGAGTCCGAGGAAGGACAGACCCGCCAGATCGATCAGGGCGTAGCCGAAGTTGATGGCGGACTGGGCGAGGACGACGGGCGCGATGTTGGGCAGGACGTGCCGCAGACAGACCTGGAACCCGGAGTGTCCCTGCACCGAACAGGCGCTGACGTACGGGCGTTCGCGCTCGGCCAGCGCCAGCGAGCGGGTCAGTCGGCTGACATACGGGAGGTAGGCGACGGCGAGCGCGACGACGGGGGCGAAGAGGCCCTCGCCGTACACGGAGACGATCAGGATCGCCAGGAGCATTCCGGGGAACGCGAAGACCAGTTCGGTGCCGCGCGACAGCATGGAGTCGAGCCAGCCGCCCCGCCAGGCGGCGGCGATCCCGATGGCGACGCCGGCGACGGTCGAGAAGGCGACCACGCCGAGCGGGCCGAGCAGGGAGGTCCGCGCGCCGATGACCAGGCGGGAGAGCGTGTCGCGGCCGGAGGCGTCGACGCCGAAGGGGTGGGCGGTGGACGTGCCTGCCAGCGCGTTGCCGAGGTCGGCCGCGTTGGGGTCGGCCGGGGCCAGCCAAGGGGCGAGCAGGGCCGTCAGGACGACCACGCAGACGAAGCCGAGGCAGAGGAGGTGGAGGAGGGGGCGGTTGGTGCGGAGCCGGGCGAGGCCGGGGCGGCGCGCAACGGCGACACTCATGCGGCGGACCTCCCCGGGCCGAGGGAGATACGCGGGTCGACGAGGGGGTGGACGAGGTCGACGACGAGGTTGACCGCCATGAACAGCCCGACCATGGTCAGCGAGATGGCCTGCACGGTGGGGAAGTCCTTGGTGGTGATGGACAGTTCGAGGAGCTGTCCGATGCCGCCGACACCGAACGCGGACTCCACCAGGACGGTGCACACCAAAAGGGTGGAGACGATCAGCCCGCCGGTGGTGAGCACGGTGCCGAGCGCGTTACGGAACACATGCCGGCTGATGACGTGACGTTTCGGGACGCCCCGGCTGAGGGCCACGGTGACGTGCTCCTGGCCGAGGACGTCGAGCATGGCACTGCGTGTGACGCGGGCCAGCATGCCGATCAGGTACAGCGACAGGGCCACGGCCGGGAGAGTCAGATGCCAGAGCAGCTGTCCGAACCCTTCGCCGGTCCCACCGGCGGGAAACCAGTGTAGCCGCACCGCGAACACGCCCTGGAGGACGACCGCGGCGACGAAGGACGGAGTGCCGACGGCGAGGGTGGTGGTGACCAGGATCGTGGCATCGGCCGCGCCGCCCCGGACCGCGCCGATCCGGCCGAGGGCGAGGCCGACTACCACGACGAGGACCAGAGCCATCGTGACCAGGAGCAGGGTACTGGGAAGCCGGTCGGCCAGGAGCCGGGACACGTCGGTGCGGTAGGTGATCGAGCGGCCGAAGTCGCCGTGCAGCAACTGGCCGAGCCAGCTGAAGTACCGCACGGCGAACGGGTCGTCGAGGTGGTACTGCTCGTTTACTGCCCGCAGCGCGTCCGGCGAGGCGGACCGCCCCGACAGGAGGAAGCTCGCCGGGCTGCCGGGCGCCAGATACATCGCGCCGAAGATGACGAACGAGGCGCCGAGCAGGGTGGCGGCCATCTCGGCCAGCCTTCGAACGGTGAATTTCACGAAGTTCATCGCGCGGCCCCGACGCCGGCGGCCCAGGGGGAGTAGAGGTAGGAGATGGTGGTGGGGGCGCCGGTGATCCGCTTGTTGAGGAACAGGGCGGTGGGCCACTCGGCGACCGGGATCCACAGCACCTGACCGGCCGCCTTCCGCTGGAGTTCGGCCTCCGTCTTCAGGCGCTCGACCGGGTCGTAGGTGGCGCGGGCCCGGTCGACCAGTCGGTCGTAGGAGCGGTCGCTGTAGCCGGCGAAGTTCTGGTAGGCGCCCGTCCGGAAGTTGCCGAGCAGGTCCAGCGGATCGGTGATCGAGTCGTAGTACGTCTCGGGGAACATGTCGATTCCCTTGCGCGCCTGCGGGTCCGTGAACAGCGCGGTGAAGGCGTTGGGAGCGACGGTCTTCAGTTTGATGTCGAGCCCGATCTCACTGCCGGCCGCCTGGACGGCGGTGGCGAGCAGGGACACGTCCTGACCGATCGAGCTGGTGGCGACGGTGAGCGTCCTGCCGGTGGCCCCGGCTTCCTTGATGAGCTTCCTGGCCTTGCTGAGGTCCGGCTCGGCGGACGGGAGTTCGTCGAAGGCGGCCTGGCGTACCGACTGCGGGGCGGCTGCCCAAGCGGCTTTGGTGGTAAGGGAGTTGGTGACGGTTCCCGCGCCGCTCAGGCCCGTCTTGAGGAACCCCCGGCGGTCCAGGGCCAGTGACAGCGCGCGCCGGACCCGGACATCGCCGAGCGGTCCGCGCATGTTGGTGACATTGACGTTGACGGTGCTGAGCCCCTCGCCGAAGTAGAGGGTCCCGACGCCGCTGGAGCGCAGTGCGCCGTAGCTCTCGGTGGGGATGAGGTATCCGCCGTCCACCTCGCCGCTGAGCATGGCCTTGGTCCGCGCGGAGGAGTCACTGAGGAAGCGGAACACCGCTCTCGCGGACTTGGCCTTCGTTCCCCAGTAGCGGCCGAAGCGGCGCAGCTCGATCGACTGCCCCTTGTCCCACTTGCCCAGCTCGTACGGTCCCGAGCAGGCGAGTCCACCGGACGTGCCGTAGTCCCGGCCCGCGGCCCTGACCCCGGACCGGCTCGCCACCACTCCGGCGGCGGTCGCCATGTACTGGGGGAACTGCGAGTCGGGCCGCTTCAGTTTGACCGTGACCTGGAGCGGGCCGGTCTTGTCGAGCGAGGCGACGTTCTCGAAGACCTGCGCCCACGCCGCCCCGTTGTGCGGGTTCATCTGCCGGCCGAGGCTGAACAGGACGTCGTCGGCGGTCAGGACGCGCCCGTCGTGGAAGCGCACGCCGCCGCGCAGGTCGTACACCCAGGTAAGCGGGTCGGGATGGGACGCCTTCCTGGCCAGGCCCGGCGCCAGTTTCAGGTCGGGCGTCCACCGCATCAGGCTCTCGCACACGTTGGAGAGGATCATGTTCTGCGGGTAGTCGAACGCTGAGATGTAGTCGAGCGTCGAGGGCTCCGCGTACAGCGCCCACGTGAACGAGTCGATCCGGCCCTTCGCCCGTGGCGTGCTCGCGGACAGCCGGAAGTCGGTCCCCGCGCCCGAGGCGCCCGTGCCCGGCGGTCCCGCACACGCGGGGACGAGGAGGACGGCGGACAGAACAGCGGCCAGCAGGGCGGGACGGCGGGCCCCGCGTCTTCCCGCCGGGGTGGTGTGGTGTGCATCGGCGCGGTTCCTCTCCGTACGTACGTCGCCGAGGGGTGAGGAACTGCTCAGGCGCGCGGGCGCGCGACGGGGACCTGCTGGGTGATGCAGTGGACACCGCCGCCGCCGTGGGCGATCACGCGCGCGGCTACGCCGACGACCTTGCGGCCGGGACAGGCCTGCGCGATGACCTCCAGGGCCTGCGCGTCCTGAGGCAGCCCGGCCACCGGGACGACCACGCCGCCGTTGGCCACATAGAAGTTGAGGTAACCGACCTCGACGGGCTCGCCCGCCACCTCGACGAACGCGCTCTGCGGCAGATCGACGATCTCGAGCGTCCGGCCCATGGCATCGGGCGTGGCCTCAAGGACCGCCCGGTTGGCTCGCATGCGCGCGTAGTCGGGGTGCTCGGGATCATCGGGGAGCTGTACGACGACCTTGCCGGGGGCGACGAACGCACAGACGCCGTCGACGTGACCGTCGGTCTCGGTGTCCAGGAGCCCGCCGTACGGCAGCCAGATGACCTTGGTGACGCCGAGCCGGGCCTTCAACTCCGCCTCGATCTCCGCCCTGGTCAGGCCAGGGTTGCGGTTGGGGTGGAGCAGGCACTGCTCGGTGGTGATCAGCGTGCCGTCGCCGTCCACGGTGATCGACCCGCCCTCCAGGATCATCTCGGAACGGTCCGCAGGGACACCGAGCCGTTCGAGCAGCAGCGCACTGATCCGGTCGTCGGTGTCGTACGGGTGGTGCTTGCCGCCCCAGGCGTTGAAGCGGAAGTCGACGCCGGCTCGCCGCCCGTCGGGGCCGAGCACGAACAGCGGCGCGGAGTCGCGGAACCACGAGTCGTCCGTGGGCAGTTCGATCACCTCGACGTCCTCACCGCACAGGTCGCGGGCCTCGGCTCCGTGGCCGGGCGGCGCGACCATGGTCACGGGCTCGAACCCGGCGATGGCGCGGGCCACATCGGCGTACTCACCCTTGACCGCCTTCAGGACGTTCCCCCACAGGTCGGGGCGGGTCGGCCAGGCCATCAGGCAGCGCTCGTGCTCGGCCCACTCGGCGGGCATACGGAAGGTCATCGGGGTTCTCCTTCTCCGGGTTCGTCCGGGGCGGTCGGTCTGTGCATCAGGGGGTCGATCAGCCTGTGGTTCCGGTTCAGGTCGGATCAGTGACTGAAAATTCAGTCAGGCCGCTGGGTCGAAGGATCTCGATGGTTCGGCCTCGGCACTCGTGAAGTCTGGTGTGTTACAGGAAGTACAGGCGGTTGAGCGGTACTTCGGACGCCGGCTCCGAGCGGATCGGAGCCCCGTCCAGAGTGACGAGGCCACTGTCGGCGTCCACCTGGACCTCACCCAGGCGGGCGTTGTTCACCATGTCGGCCGGGCCGATCCCGCGGGTGCCGCGCACGGCCACCCGCCGGCGCCGGGTCGCCAGCGCGTCGTAGGGCCGGCCGAAGGAGCCGGACTCGGCCGCGGCCCGGCTGACGAACGCCACCGACAGATCCGCCGCGGTCGCCCCATGCGCCCCGAACAGCGGGCCGAGGACGAGCGGTTCGCAGCGGTCGTCGGCGGCGTTGGGGTCTCCGGTCACCCCGTACGCGGGGAAGCCCGCCTTGAGGACCATCTGCGGCTTGGCGCCGAACGAGTCGGGCCACCACAGCACGATGTCCGCGAGCTTCCCGCTCTCGATCGAGCCGACCTCGTGGGACAGACCGTGGGCGATCGCCGGATTGATGGTCAGCTTGGCGATGTAGCGCAGCACGCGCGCGTTGTCGTCGTCATGTCCGTCGCCGTCCATCGGCCCGAGTTCGGCCTTCATCTTCCCGGCCACGGCGAAGGTGCGGCGCACGGTCTCCCCGGCCCTGCCCATGCCCTGGGCGTCGGACGAGGTGATGCCGATGACCCCGAGGTCGTGCAGCACGTCCTCGGCTCCCATGGTTCCCGCGCGGATGCGGTCCCGCGCCATGGCGGCGTCGCCCGGGAGATCAGGTTGCAGGGCATGCGCGCTGAAGATCATCCCGTAGTGCTCGGCGACGGCGTCCCTGCCGAAGGGGAGGGTCGGATTGGTCGAGGAACCGATGACGTTGCGTACGCCCGCCATCTTCAGCACGTTGGGCACATGCCCGCCGCCGCAGCCTTCGATGTGGAAGGCGTGGATGGTGCGGCCGTCGAGGACGCTGAGGGTGTCCTCGACGGAGAGGCACTCGTTCAGGCCGTCGGTGTGCAGGGCGACCTGGACGTCATGTTCCTGGGCGACGCGCAGCGCGGTGTCGAGCGCCCTGGTGTGCGCGCCCAGGTCCTCGTGCACCTTGAAGCCGCAGGCGCCGCCCTCGGCGAGTGCCTCCACCAGGGGCGCCGGGTCGGAGGACGAACCCCGCCCCAGGAAGCCGATGTTGACCGGCCAGGCGTCGAAGGCGTTGAACGCGTGCCGCAGCGCCCAGGGCGAGTTGACCCCGACACCCCAACTGGGCCCGATCTCCTGCCCGATGATCGTCGTCACACCCGAGGCGAGCGACGCCTCCATGATGCGCGGCGACAGCAGGTGCACGTGAGTGTCGACGGCACCCGCTGTGGCGATCATGCCCTCTCCGGAGACGATCGTCGTCCCGGTGCCGACCACGACGTCCACGTCGGCCAGGGTGTCCGGGTTGCCCGCGCGGCCGACGGAGGCGATGCGCCCCTCCCGAATGCCGATCGAGGTCTTGCGGATGCCCTGTGCCGCGTCGATCACGAGCACGTTGCTGATGACGACGTCGCAGGTCGCACGGACAGCGGCGGCCTTGAGGTGCAGTCCGTCGCGGGCCGTCTTGCCGAACCCGGCCAGGAACTCGTCCCCCGGGGCCTGCGAGTCGGATTCGACGCGTACGACGAGCCCGGTGTCGCCGAGGCGGACGCGGTCGCCGGCGCGCGGGCCGTGCACGGCGGCGTACTCCTGCGGATCGATGGTGGTGCTCACGCCGAAGCCTCCTGATCGTCGTCCGGCCTGGCGCCGAGGTAGCCGCAGGCCGCCGCGCGGCGCAGCGCGTCGCGGCGCACACCCGGCGCGTCCACTGGCCCGTCGACCAGACCGGCGAACCCGATCACGACGCGGTCGCCGCCGATGGGAAGGAGCCCCACCTCGCTTTCCGACCCCGGCGCGAACCGGGTGGACGCACCGGCCGGCACGGCCAGGCGCATCCCGTAGGCGGCGGACCGGTCGAAGTCCAGGCGGGGGTTGGCTTCGAAGAAGTGGAAGTGCGAGGTGACGCTGATCGGAACGGAGGCGGTGTTGCGGACGCTGATCGTCCGGACCGGAGCCGACTGCCCGGACGGCGCCTCCGCCGCGGGCAGGACCGCGCCCGGCGCCCGCGCTCCCAGGCTGCCGCCCCCGAACGGATCGCTGACCACGGCCAGCCGGGTCCCGTCGTCGAAGACCGCCTCGACGTGGATCTCGGTGACCACGTCGGGCACACCGGGCAGGACGTCATCGGGCCCGAGGGCCTTGCGTGCGACGGCGACGGCCTCCGCGAGCCGGGCGCCGTCGCGGGCGGCCTCGCACACCGTGTCGGCGATCAGCGCGGTCGCCTCGGGCACGTTGAGGCGGAGACCGCGGGCGCGGCGGGCGCGGGCCAGTTCGGCGGCGCCGAACAGCAGCAGCCGGTCGCGCTCCGTCGGGGTCAGCCGCATACCGGCGGCTCCCTGAACCCGCCCCGGGTGGGCGCGTGGGTGGTGGCGTCGTCGAGGTGCATGGTGGTGAGTCGCTCTCTGTGTGCTCTCTGCGGTGGTGCTCTCTGCGGTGGTGCTCTCTGTGGTGGCTCAGCAGGTGCTGACCCGAAGATGTCACTGACTGAAAAGTCAGTCAAGACGGGTGACGTGACTTCCGTGGTGTGACTTCTACGAGCGTTCGCCGGGCGGGGTGCCTTCCCCCGTGGAGTCCGGCGGCCGTGGGTCAGGGGGTCTTCCGGTAGCAGCGGAGCGAGACCGTCACGGACACGGATTCGCTCGCCGTCGGGGCGTCGAGGAGATGCACGATCGCTATGTCCTTGCCGCTCGCGCCGCTGCGGATGCAGAACGGACGCCAGCCCTCCAGGTCGTCGAACTTCAGCGTGGTCAGCGGCTCGCTGTGGATTCCCTCCTCGCAGCCGCCGGGGGGCAGGGTGTCGTCGTACGCGATGTAGGCGTCGCTGTCGTCGGGGAAGTCGAATTCGGCGCCACCGCCTTGAGGGCCACCGGCCGGCCTCCGGGAGCCAAGGCCAGGTAGACATGCCCATGCCGCCCGAGTCGAGCCGGGCGTACAGCCGGTAGCCGTTCATCTCTTGCGGATCGCCCGGGGACCAGGGTCTCGAAGGGGGCTGGCGCGGCGCGCCGGTCGGAGGCATGCGGTGGCCCTCTCGGGGGTGTCGGGAAGGGGGCTGCGCGCGGCACGCGCGAGACGAGGCGAGACGAGTGAGGGGAGTGCACATTGACGAATGGCCGCTCCGGAATGCACTGCATGGTGCCCGTGACTGAAGTTTCAGTCAATATGATGGGAGGTTCGACCGGTGGAAGCGGTTAGGGTAGGAATCGTGGGCGACCGTAGAACAGCGATCATGGAGGCAGCCGCGCGGGTCATCGCCCGCCGCGGAGTGCGCGGGCTGCGGGTGGAGGAGCTGGCCGTCGAGGCCGGGGTGTCCACCGCACTCATCTACTACCACTTCAAGGACCGCGCCGGGATCCTGCGCCGGACCCTGGAGTTCATCAATGACCGCGCCGAGCGCTACACCACGGAGCGTGACGCGGACGCAGAGCCCCTGACCCCGCGTCAGGAGCTGGAGCGCACCCTCCTGCTGGAACTCCAGGACGAGCCGGTCGTACGCGAGAACAGCACCGCATGGGGCGAGCTGCGCGCCAGTGCCATCTTCGACCCCGATCTGCGGGAAGACCTGGCCAGGGCGACGCTGGTCTGGGTTCAGGAGATCTCCGAACTGCTCGGCCAGGTAAGGCCGATGGCCACCGTCACCGCCCTCGCGACCTCGGCCGAGCGGCTGACGCTTCTGGTGGAGGGCATCAGCATGCGCTGGCTCAGCGGCATCCTCCCGCTCGAGCACGCCCGCGAGTTGATGCTCGACGCCATCGACGCCGAACTGGGGCGGCTGGAGCGCCGGTAGTTGGTGCTCGCCCCGGTGGCGCCCGCTTCGGTGCTGTCCGCTCCGGTGGTGTGCGCCGCGCCCCGCCGTGACCTGCTGGTTACAGTACGGACGTGAGTACGCGACGCGCCAAACTGCTGGAAGCCGCCTGCCGTGTGATCGCCCTGCGGGGAGTGAGAGGACTGCGGGTCGAGGAGGTCGCCGCCGAGGCGGGGGTGTCCAAGACCCTGATCTACTACCACTTCCGCGACCGGTCGGGCCTGGTCACGAGCGCCCTGGAGTATGTCAACGACCGTGCCGAAGGGTATTCGGGTGTCTCCGACGGTGATGGCCTCCCCATCCGTGAGCTGCTGCTCCGGATGCTGGTCGGGGAGTTCCAGGACGAGCGGGCCGTACGCGAGAACTCCGCGGTGTGGGGCGAGGTGCGGGCGGCGGCCACCTTCGACGAGGTGCTGCGGCCGGTCCTGGCGACGCTGACGGAACGCTGGCTCGTCGAGCTGGCCGAGGTGATCGAGGACGGTCAGGACGAGGGGGGCATCCCCGCCTCGGTGGACTCGCGCGCTGCCGCGGTTCGGCTGACTTCGCTGGTGGAGGGGCTGAGCGGGCGCTGGCTCGCCGGCCTGCTCACCACCGCCGAGGCCAGGGCGCATGTGGCCGCCGCGCTGGAGCGCGAGCTCCTTCCTTGATGCGCGGCCCTGATCCCCAGGGCTGAGACCCGGCGGTTTCCTGAAGGCGTTGCTGAACGTACAGAACTAGGCGCGGCTCTTTGACTGAAAATCCAGTCAGTGTCACAATGGGGGCATGGTGACACCGAGCCGCCCGGCTCGCTCACTGCCCGGGTCGCGTCATGCGCCCCGGGGGGTACAGGGGAGTACAGGTGAGTGCGACAGTCGCGTAGGGGCCGCAGGCCGTCGGCTTCCGTAGCGGCGTGCGTGACGGTGAACGCCGTAGAGGCCTCTGGCTCGACCCTGGTGAGTCAACTTCCATGTCGTCAACGGCGCAGTCATCACCGCGCAGTTCGGAGGCCGGACGAAGGGCGGCGCCGCCCGCGAGGCTCTCTCCGACGTGTTCCCCGGGCGCGAGGTGATCCAGCTCGACGTCGACCGCCTCATGGGCTGAGGCGGCGGCATCCACTGCTCCACCATGCACGAACCCGTCCCGTAGCCCCCACACGCACGCGGATGCCTGAAGACGCATCCAGATGCCCGAAATGGCAACCTTCGTCGGATATTTCCTCTCCCCAGGGCCCCACGATTCAGGATCCAGCGATCCTGGAGGGGCCCGTCAGCCGAATTCCGGAGTTCTCAGTGCCTCATCCCCCCATGTCCCGTCGCAGCGCCCTGCGTTCCTTCGCCGGCATCGGCGCGCTCGCCCTAGGAGCCGCGGCCTGCGGTCCCGGTGACGAGCTGGCTTCCTCCGCGTCCTCGTCCTCCGCGGCGGGGGTGAAGGCGTCGGGCCGCAGGTTCGGCGCGGAGTGGGACAGCCACACCCGTACGTTCATGTCCTGGCCCGCGTTGGAATCGGTGTGGTTCGAGGATCTGCCCGCCGTGCGCGACGACATCGCGCGCGTGGCGCGGGCCGTGGCGGAGTACGAGGCGGTGGTGCTCATGGCGCGGCCGGAACAGGCCGACGCCGCCCAGCGGGCCTGCGGCTCCCAGGTCGAGGTCATCCCCCTCGAAGTGGACGACCTGTGGGCGCGCGACATCGTCCCGGTGTTCGTCGAGGAGCCGGACGGCCGCCTGCTGGGAGTCGACTTCAACTTCAACGGCTGGGGCAACAAGCAGGTGCACCGCAACGACGCGCAGGTCGGCCGTCTCCTGCCGGCGAAGTACGACATCGCGCGCTCGAAAGCTCCGCTCGTCGCCGAGGGCGGATCCTTCGAGACGGACGGTGAGGGCACCCTGCTGCTCACAGAGAGCTCGGTCGTCAACAAGAACCGCAACCCCGGGAAGAGCCGCGACCGGATCGAGGCCGAACTCAAGAGCGCTCTGGGTGTCGAGAAGGTGCTCTGGCTGGCCGGGGTGCGTGGCCAGGACATCACCGACGCCCACGTCGACAGCCTCGTCAGGTTCACCGCGCCGGGGGTCGTCCTCGTGGACCAGGCGTTCCCCGGCAGCCCGCCGGACGTCTGGTCGCGCTCGGCGGACCAGGCCAGGTCGGTCCTCAAGGAAGCGACGGACGCCCGCGGCAAGCGACTCGAAGTGATCGACCTGCCTCAGCCGGACCTTGACAAGATCACCGGCCGCGGTGACGACTTCGTCTCGACGTACGCGAACTTCTACGTCGCCAATGGTGCCGTGTTCATGCCGCGCTTCGGCGACTCCCGGGCCGACGATCGTGCGAAGGGGATCCTCCAGGACCACTTCCCGACGCGCGACATCGTGCCCGTGAAGATCGACACGATCGCGGGTGGCGGCGGCGGAATCCACTGCTCGACCCACGACCAGCCGGGCAAGCCGGCCGCGTAACCGCACCTCGCGTACGTTTCCATGGACGGCCTCGGTTGAAGGCGCCCGTTGTTCACCGAGGGGTTCTGTGCAAGTTCGGGGTCGGAAGCGGGAACAGACAGCGGTGGCGGGCCGTTCTTGCTGACAATGCAGTTGTGCACCGGCGATGAGGGGGAGGGGGCGTTGATGGCCCAGGTGTCCTGCCTGCGGGTCTTGGTCCTCGCCCCGTACCGCCCCGTGCACCTGTACACCCGGGCCCATATCGACCTCCAGCGCGTGGCCGGCGCGCTCTGTTGTTCCTGACCGATTCTTCGCCGTCGCACCCTCTGTCTCTGTCAGAGGGGCGCCCATCTCGTACGGTCGATCAGGAAGGCACCCTTTCGTGTCCTCGTCTTCTGCGCTGCCCTCTTCCCCCCTTTCGTCCTCCCCGCTGCACCTCGCCGTGGCGCTCGACGGCGCCGGCTGGCACCCGGCCGCCTGGCGCGAGCAAGTGTCCCGGCCCCGGGAGCTGTTCACCGCCCGCTACTGGGCCGACCTCGTCCAGGAGGCCGAGCGTGGGCTGCTCGACTTCGTGACGATCGAGGACGGACTCGGGCCCCAGTCCTCGCACTTCACGGAGCCCGACGCCCGCACCGACCAGGTCCGCGGGCGCCTCGACGCCGTGCTCACAGCCGCCCGCGTCGCCCCGGTGACCCGGCACATAGGCCTCGTGCCGACCGTGGTGGCCACCCACACGGAGCCGTTCCACATATCCAAGGCGATCGCCACGCTCGACTATGTGAGCTCGGGCCGCGCGGGGCTGCGCGTACAGGTGTCGGCACGCCGGAACGAGGCCGCGCACTTCGGACGCCGTACGTTCCCCGCCCTGCGCGTCGAGGACCTGGACAGCCCGGAGACGAAGGAGCTGACGGGCGACCTCTTCGACGAAGCCGCCGACTACATCGAAGTGGTGCGCCGGCTGTGGGACAGCTGGGAGGACGACGCGGAGATCCGCGACGTCGCCACCGGCCGCTTCATCGACCGCGACAAGCTGCACTACATCGACTTCGAGGGCAGGCACTTCAGCGTCAAGGGCCCCTCGATCACGCCCCGTCCGCCCCAAGGCCAGCCGGTCGTCAGCGCCCTGGCCCACCGGAGCGTGCCCTTCCAACTCGTGGCACGTTCCACCGACATCGGCTACGTGACCCCGCACGACGCGGACCAGGCGCGTGCCGTCGTCGACGAGATCCGCGCCGAACAGGCCGCGGCCGGACGGGCGGACGAGCCCCTCCACGTCTTCGGCGACCTGGTGGTCTTCCTGGACGACGACCCGGCCGCCGCGGCGGCACGGCGCGAACGCCTCGACGGCCTGGCGGGCTACACGTACACGAGCGACGCCCGGATCTTCACCGGCAGCCCGTCTCAACTGGCTGATCTGTTGCAGGAGTTGCAGCAGGCTGGTCTCACCGGCTTCCGGCTGCGCCCCGCCGTCGCAGGCCACGACCTGCCCGCGATCACCCAGGGACTCGTCCCCGAGCTGCAGCGGCGCGGAGCGTTCCGGAGCGCGTACGAGGCCGACACCCTGCGCGGACTCCTCGGACTCGCCCGCCCCGCCAACCGCTACGCCGCTACCGCCACCGTCTGAGCCGGAGGGACCACAGACCATGTCTCGCAAGCAGATCCACCTCGCGGCCCACTTCCCGGGCGTCAACAACACCACCGTATGGAGCGACCCCAAGGCGGGCAGCCACGTCGAGTTCAGCTCGTTCGCGCACTTCGCGCAGACCGCCGAGCGGGCCAAGTTCGACTTCCTGTTCCTGGCGGAAGGGCTGCGGCTTAGGGAACAGGGCGGAGAAATCTACGACTTGGACGTCGTGGGGCGGCCCGACACCTTCACGATCCTCACCGCCCTCGCCGCCGTCACCGAGCGCCTCGGACTGACCGGCACCATCAACTCCACCTTCAACGAGCCCTACGAGGTGGCCCGCCAGTTCGCCAGCCTCGACCACCTCTCGGACGGGCGTGCCGCGTGGAACGTCGTCACCTCCTGGGACGCGTTCACCGGCGAGAACTTCCGGCGCGGGGGGTTCCTGCCGAAGGACGAGCGGTACTCGCGGGCCGAGGAGTTCCTGACCACCGCGAGCGAGCTGTTCGACTCGTGGCACGGCGACGAGATCGTCGCCGATCAGGCGAGCGGCACCTTCCTGCGCGACGCCCAGGCCGGAGCCTTCGTCCACCAGGGACAGCACTTCGACATCAGCGGGCAGTTCAACGTCCCGCGCAGCCCTCAGGGGCGCCCCGTGATCTTCCAGGCAGGTGACTCCGACGAGGGGCGCGAGTTCGCCGCGTCGAGCGCCGACGCGATCTTCAGCCGGTACAGCACGTTCAAGGAGGGACAGGCGTTCTACACGGACGTCAAGGGCCGCCTCGCCCGCCACGGCCGTGCGCACGACCAGCTCCTGATCCTGCCGGCGGCGACGTTCGTACTCGGCGAGAGCGACGCCGAAGCGGCGGAACTGGCCCACGAGGTACGCCGTCAGCAGGTCAGCGGCGCCACCGCGATCAAGCACCTGGAGTTCGTCTGGAACCGTGACCTGTCCGGCTACGACCCGGACGGCCCGCTCCCGGACATCGACCCCGACCTCGGCGAGCACACCGTCGCACGCGGCCGCGCCCAGGTCCGCATGTACCGCGACCCGCTGGCCACCGCCCGTGAGTGGCGCGAGCGGGCAGCCGCCAACAAGTGGTCGATCCGCGATCTCGTCATCGAGACCGGCAACCGCCAGTCGTTCGTCGGCTCCCCGGCCACGGTCGCACAGACCATCGACGACTTCGTCCAGGCGGACGCGGCCGACGGTTTCATCCTCGTCCCGCACATCACCCCTGGTGGCCTCGACGTCTTCGCCGACACCGTCGTCCCGCTGCTCCAGGAGCGCGGGGTGTACCGCACGGAGTACGAGGGCACCACACTGCGCGACCACCTCGGTCTGAGTGAACCGGCCGCCGTGGAAGCGCGGAGCCGGCGAGTGGCGTCGTAACGACCCGTCCGCAACGCGATGTGCACTTGGGTCAGACCCGGCGGTGAGCTTTCTGCCGCCGGGTCCGGCACCGCCGCCAGATACTCTGCACCGCGTGATCAACTCATTTGCGAGTTCTGACGATTCTGCGGTCGCGATAGCCGCGGCGAGTGCCGGCGCCGACGTGGTGCGCAGCCTGTACGGGCGACGCCTCACCCGCATCGACAAGGGCGCGGGGGACTTTGCTACCGCCGCCGATGTGGAGGCCGAGAAGGCCATTGTCGACATCCTTCGCGCCGCCCGCCCGGGCGACGCGGTGGTCGGCGAGGAAGGCGGGCAGCAGGGCACTGCCAATGCCGCGCGCCAATGGTTGGTGGACCCGTTGTGCGGCACGCTGAACTACGCCGTCGGCAGCATGCTCGTTGCCGTCAACGTGGCGCTGGGCGACGGTGCGGCGGCGGTGGCCGACCCGTTCAGCGGCGAGGTGTTCTTCACTGACGGGACGAGGGCGTGGGTGCGGCGCGACGGGGTGGACGAGCCGCTGGCTCCGACGTCCGCCACCTCGCTGGTGGACGTCAACCTGGACCCGCCGTTCATCGGCCGGCCTGGCTTCCGGGCCGTCGACCTGCTGGCCCACCCCGCGTTCGTCGAGCGGTTCAGGCCGCGGGTCGTGTCGACGACGCTGGCGCTGGCCTGGGTCGCGGCCGGCAAGCGCGCCGCGTACATCACCGATGGCGGTGACCTCAGCGGGAGTGTGCATTTCGCCGCCGGCATCGCACTGTGCCGGGCCGCCGGCTGCGTGGTCACCGGGATCGACGGCGCTCCAACTGGTCCTGAGGGCCGCGGACTTGTGGTGGCCGCCGACGCCGAGACCCACCGGCAGTTGATGTCGATGATCCGCGGCTGAAGGTGAAGGTCATACGTCGACCGCCGTCTTCGTAAGGGCGGTCGTGATGACGAGGCAAGCCCGCCGCCCCGGTGACCGTGATCACCGGGGCGGCGGGCTTGTGGCGGGGAAGGGTCCCGGACCGGGCGGGACCGCGGGATCAGCCGCGTACGGGCTCCAGTTCCCGCTCCTGCTCGTCCTTGCCCTCGGCCGCCGGCGACGACGGCGCGAGGGTCTTGTGCAGCTTCTCGCCCTCGACGTCCACGTTCGGAAGGACCTTGTCGAGCCAGCGTGGCAGCCACCAGGCCGACTTGCCGAGCAGCGCGAGGACCGCGGGGACGATGGCCATGCGGACGACGAAGGCATCGAAGAACACCGCGATGGCGAGCCCGAAGCCCATCATCTTGATCATGTCGTTGTTCTCCATGATGAACCCGGAGAAGACACTGATCATGATGATCGCGGCCGCGCCGACGACCCGGCCGCCGTGCTTGAAGCCGGTGACGACCGCCTCCGCGGGGCGGGCCCCATGGACGTACGCCTCGCGCATCCGCGTCACGAGGAACACCTCGTAGTCCATCGCCAGGCCGAACACCACGCCGATCATGAAGATCGGCATCATCGACATGATGGGGCCCGGCTGGTCGACGCCGACGATGTCCGCGAGCCAGCCCCACTGGAACACGGCGACGACTGCGCCGAGCGCCGCGGCGACCGACAGCAGGAAGCCCAGGGCCGCCTTCAGTGGGACGAGAACCGAGCGGAAGACCAGCATCAGGAGCAGGAAGGCCAGTCCGACGACGAGCCCCAGGTAGGGCAGGAGAGCGTCGTTGAGGGTCTGGGAGAAGTCGATCGTCATCGCCGTCTGCCCGGTGACCAGGACATCGGACTTGGTATCCGCCTCCAGGCCGCTCGTGGTCGAACGGATCGTCTTGACGAGTTCCTCGGTCTTGTGGTCGCTCGGTCCGGTGCTCGGGACGACCGTGATGATCGCCGTGTCACCGGCCGGGTTGACCGAGGCAGGGGTGACCGCGGCAACGCCGTCGACCTTGGCGAGGGACGTGCTCACCGTCTTGGCGGCGGCAGCAGCGTCCTTGGCTCCGCCCGTGTCGACGGTGACCATCAGCGGGCCGTTGAAGCCCGCCCCGAACGACTCGGACAGCATGTCGTACGCCTTGCGCTGCGTGGTGTCCGGCGCCGACGTCCCCTCGTCGGGCAGCCCGAGCTCCAGGCTCGTCGCCGGGACGGCGACCGCGCCCAGACCGAGGACACCGATCAGCAGCACGGTGACGGGGCGGCGCAGCACGAGGCGCGCCCAGCGGGTGCCGAGGTTGGGCTTGGCGCCCTCGGCATCCCCGGCACGGTGCGCGGCGGCCGGCTTCGCGAGGTTCTTACGGTCCTTGCGGCGCAGGGCACGCTTGCCCGCGAAACCGAGCAGCGCGGGGATCATGGTGAGCGCGATGAGCACGGCGATGGCCACGGTGGCCGCGGCGGCGAGGCCCATCTTGGTGAGCATGGGGATGTGGACGACCGACAGACCCGCGAGGGCCACGATGACGGTCAGTCCGGCGAAGACCACGGCGGAGCCCGCGGTGCCGGTGGCCCGGCCCGCCGCTTCTTCTGGTTCCCGGCCCTCGGCGATCTCGGCGCGGTAGCGGGAGACGATGAAGAGGGCGTAGTCGATCCCGA
The DNA here is from genome assembly GCF_044748025.1 of Streptomyces sp. NPDC090032. Taxonomy (NCBI): domain Bacteria; kingdom Bacillati; phylum Actinomycetota; class Actinomycetes; order Kitasatosporales; family Streptomycetaceae; genus Streptomyces; species Streptomyces sp. NPDC090032. The sequence goes on from NZ_JBIVFF010000007.1 coordinate 498,407, forward strand.
CCGCGAGCCCGATCATCATGGCCAGCGTCGAGGTCGTGCCCGAGAGGTTGAGGACGCTGCCCAGGGCGGCGATGCCGGAGACACCGATTCCGACGCCGATGATGGCGGTCAGCAGCGGAAGGCCGGCGGCGATCAGCGAGCCGAAGGTGATGACGAGGACGACAGCGGAGACGGCGATGCCGATGAGTTCGGCCGAGCCGCCCATCTCCTGCTCGGCCTGGACGGCGTCACCGCCCGTCTCGACGGTGAAGCCCTCGGCGCGCGTCTTGTCGGTGGCGTCGGTCAGCGCGTCGTGCGTCTTGTCCGTGAGCTCCGTCGAGATCACCTTGTAGGTGACGGACGCGTACGCGGTGGTGCCGTCCTTGCTGACGGCGTTCGCCTTGTACGGGTCGGCCACGCCGGCGACCTGCGAGCCCTTGCCGAGCGCGGCGACGAGCTGCTTGACCTCGGCCTTCGCGGCGGGGTCGGTTATCTTCTCGCCCTCCGGCGCCCGGATGACGACACGGGCGGTCGCGCCCTCCGCACTGGCGGCGGGGAAGCGCTCGTCGAGCAGGTCGAAGGCCTTCTGGGAGTCCGTCCCCGGCATGGAGAACGAGTCGGCGGGCGGTGCCGGCGCGGCCGAAGACGCGTATCCGATGCCGCCCAGGAGCAGCACCCACAGGAGTGCCACATAGCGGCGCCGCCTGAAAGAGAGGCGCCCTAGTTTGTAAAGGAAGGTAGCCACGGCGAAAGAGACTCCCGTCGGGTGGAGGCGGAGGCAGGGGCGACCGCCCGGCGGTGCCATGGCACGTCAGGGAAGTCAGCAGGATTTCTCTCTCTATCGTCGCCGCATTCCGGAGCCCGGATGTCAGCCTCCGGGCCGGACTCCGGCCCACGCCTGCGGTAGTCGGACGCGGTGGCCGGTCATCCCCCGGTATGACCGCAGAACCCCTTTTGTAGAGCCATGGGTGCAGGCCGGGGGTGGAGGCGGAGACCTGAGGACGAGTCCGCCTCCGCTGCCGGGGCCGTGACCGGCTCCGGTGATTGCGCAGGTCAGGTGGTCAGCGGTGGTTCGTGCCCGGGGAGGGGAAGGATCATGTCCAGTGATGGGGTGCCGTGCGGTCCGGCGAAGGGACCGACGTGCTGGAACCCGTTCTTCTCGTAGAAGCGCAGCGCCTGCGCGTTGTCGGCGAGGACGCCGCCCCACAGGATGATCCGCGTCCTGCCGAGCAGTCGTACGGCCTCCGTGACGAACGGGAAGACCAGCGAGCCCGCCCCGCTGCCCTGGTACGCATCGGCCAGGGTCGGGCCGAAGCGGCAGTCGGTCCGCTCGGTGAGTTGGATCCCGGCGGCCAGGTAGCGCGCGATGTCCGAGGTGGTGAGCGCGAGGCTCAGCTCGAACAGGCCTACGATCCGCTCCGAGGACTCGTCCTCGAGTACCAGCCGCAGCTTGTCGTAGCGCGCGATCGCGGCACACAGGTCCCGGGCCGCCGCGAGGTCGTATCCGTCGAAGGTGCTCAGCCGCCTCGACTGCGCGGAAAGCCCCGCGAGGAAGTCCGCGAGGCGCTCCGCGTCGGCGTGGACGAGAGGGCGCAGGACAGCCGGCGAAGCGTCGCGCAGGCGCAGGCCGCGCGTCAGGATCAGCGGGTCCTCGGCGATGTCGGTGAGCGTGAGCATGGAGGCATTCTGCTGTCGAGGGGGGAGTCTCCTCCCAGGATTTCTTCTCCCAGAAGGAGACTCTCCTCTTTGTGGGCGTGCGCGGTCATGCCGGCGGCCGTCCGGGGCAGTGACCCCGACATCCGGGTGACTGTGAGTGAGTTCCGTACGCGTGATCAGCACAATGCGGTGCGACGGCTTCACCGCCGACCAGCCCCCACGGAGGAATTCATGCGCCTTCCCGCACTGGCCCTGGCCGCCCTGACCGCAGTCGTCGTGCTCAGCCCGAGCGCGTCGGCAGACTCCTTCAGCGGAAGCATTTCCGCACATGAGCAGGCCCGTATCGCACCGGGCGGAACCCTTACCCTTTCCGGCACCTACCGCTGCGACGCCTCGTCACCCGCTCGCGCGGTGTTCGTCTCCAGCAGCCTGGTCCAGGCCGACAAGCGGCTCGGCTTCGGCGGCACCGAGGCCCGGTGCGACGGGCAGGAACACGCGTGGAGCAGCAGCGGGCCGGTGGACGCTCTGATGGACCTCGGCTTCCACGAAGGCCAGGCTGCCGTCGACGCGCACCTGATGACACTGGAGACCGACGGCGGACTGCCGATGCCGCGCGCCCTGGCGGGTCAGGAGGAGCCGGTCCGTCTGGTCGACGACCGCACCTGAGAGACGCATCCCGAAGAGACCCGTACCGATACGACACGACCGTGTGCCCGGGTCCGCCACGTACGCGGCGGACCCGGGCACACCCGTCACCCTTCGGCGGCAACCCCCACCGACACCGGCCGACGATCCCGCCGGCCTCCCCAGGTCAGGAACTCGTCAGGATGACGAGCTGCTGCGTCGCCCGGGTCATGGCCACATAGCGGTCGACCGCTCCTTCGATGCCGGCGCCGAACTCCTCCGGGTCGACGAGGACGACCAGGTCGAATTCGAGGCCCTTCGACAGCTCCGGGCTCAGGGACCGGACGCGCGACGTGGCCCGGAACGTGGGGTCGCCGATGACGCAGGCGATCCCCTCGTCGTGCGCGGCGAGCCACGTGTCGAGGACCGAGTCCAGGTCCGTGACCGGTCCGCGGACTACGGGGATGCCGCTCCTGCGGACGGACGTCGGCACGTTCGCGTCGGGAAGCTCGGCCCGGATGACGGGCTCCGCCTCCGTCATGACCTCTTCCGGAGTGCGGTAGTTGATGCTCAGGGAGGCCAGCTTGACCCGGTCCAGACCGGCCGCCTCCAGGCGTTCCTCCCACGACTGTGTGAACCCGTGCCTCGCCTGGGCACGGTCCCCGACGATGGTGAAGCTCCGCGACGGGCAGCGAAGGAGCAGCATCTGCCACTCCGCGTCGGTCAGCTCCTGCGCCTCGTCCACGACGATGTGCGCGAACGGGCCCGCGAGCCGGTCCGGGTCGGCGGTGGGCAGCGCGCTCTCGTCGATCAGACTGTCCTGGAGGTCCTTCCCGCGCAGCATCCGCACCGCGCCCTCACTGTCGTCACCGGCCGAATTGAAGTCGGCGGCCGAGATGATGTCGTCGATGACGAGGGCCATACGCTCGCGCTCGGCGGCGACCGCGGCGTCGTGCTGCCGCTTGCGCCGCGCCGCCTCCGGGTCGCCCAGGCGCTGCCGTGCCGCATCGAGGAGCGGCAGGTCGGACACCGTCCAGGCCTGGGGTGCGTCCTTGCGCTGCAGCTTCGCCACCTCGTCGCGGCCGAGCCAGGGGGCACACATGCGCAGGTAGGCGGGGACCGTCCACAGGTCGGAGACGAGGTCGGTGGCCTCCAGCAGCGGCCATGCGCTGTGGAGAGCCGCGACCAGATCCCTGTCCTGCCGCAGAGACCGCAGAAACAGGTCGGGCGAGACGCCGTCCTCGTCCTCGTCCATGGCCAGCTTGTCCATGAGGATCGTGGCCAGTTCCTCCCAGACCTGCTCGCGCGCCTCGTTGTGCGAAGCGCCCGGGCCCGGCGCATTGAACGCCTCGGCCCAGTCGTCGGCACTCACCCAGATGTCCGACCAGGCCGTCGTGGCGGTCATGCCCTTGGCGGGCGGCTCCTCGTAGAACCTGACGGCCTTCTCGATCGCCCGCACCATGTCCGCGGACGACTTCAGTCGGGCCACGTCCGCATCGGTCTCCGCGTTCGCCGTGGCGCCCTCGGCGACGAGGTCCTGCAGGATGCAGGTCTGTACGCCGTCCTCTCCGAGGCTGGGCAGCACATCGGCCACGTAGTCCAGGTAGGGCCGGTGCGGACCGACGAACAGCACACCGCCCCGACGGTGGCTGAGGCGCGGGTCGGAGTAGAGGAGGTACGCGGAGCGGTGCAGGGCGACGACGGTCTTGCCCGTGCCGGGGCCGCCGTCGACGACGAGGGCGCCGCGGGACCCCGCCCGGATGATGGCGTCCTGGTCGGCCTGAATGGTGCCGAGGACGTCACGCATACGGGCCGAACGATTGCTGCCCAGGCTGGCGATGAACGCGGACTGGTCGTCGAGTGCCGCGCGCTGTTCCAGGCCGTCGGCGGTGAACACCTCGTCCCAGTAGTCGCTGATCCGGCCGTTGGTCCAGCGGTACCGGCGGCGGCTCGTCAGGCCCATCGGGTTGGCGTGGGTCGCAGCGAAGAACGGCTCGGCGGCCGGGGAACGCCAGTCGACGAGCAGCCGTCGGCCCTCACTGTCGGTGAGGCCGAGCCGCCCGATGTACAGGGGATCCGCGTCGTCCGCGCCGACGACACGGCCCAGGCACAGGTCCAGGCCGAAACGTCGCAGGGCGCGCAGGCGGCCGGTCAGCCGGTGGATCTCCGAGTCCCGGTCCATCGCCTCCCGGCCGATGCCACCGGGGGCCCTGCGCAAGGTGTCGAGACGGTCGGAGAGCTCGGTGATCGTCTGGTCGAGGCTCATCGCGATGGCCGCGAAGTGCTCCTCGTCCCGAGTGATCAGCGTCGGATCGGCCTTGGCGGAGAGACGCTCGGGAAGGCCGAACGAACTGGTGGTCGTGGAGGTCAATGTCATCAGCTCCGATCCGAGGTCAGGCCTGCGAGGTCCGACTGTGCGCAGACGCGCATGACGGCGCCGAGCGCCGACACCGGCGCGACGCCACCGCACGACCCATGAACCGACAACAGCACATGCACTTCGTTGGTCTCCCACTTCCGCAGCTTCGGGCTTCGGCCAGCGATTGTGCGGCATGACGGGGGCCTTGCCGCAAGGCCCCCACTGCGCTATAAGTTGAGAGTGGCAAGGAGTGGGAAGTCCTCCTTGCCTTTCTTGCTCTCTACGCCTTTCCTCGCGGATTCAGGCCGGGCGACGGCAGGCTGTTCGCCGCCGCACACCAGTCGGCATACGGGCCCCGGCGCGGCTGATCCGGTACCTCTGCGCCAGGTCGGGCCCCTGACGGCACAGGAATGGAGGGCTCACATCCCCGACGTTCCCTACCGCAACACGTGCTGACGCGGCGTCCGCCCGCGTCTGGTCACACCCGTCAGTCGTGTTGCGAGCCGAATCGCCACAGAACGTGGACGACGCGCATCACCGCCAGGACACCGCCCATCACAGTCCCCGTGGCCACCAAGGACTGTTCGACGGCGTGGGGGAGGCGCCAGACGGCGGCGGGGCCGGCGATGGTCGCGAAGACGACACCACCGAGGAAGCATGCGCTGGCCAGCGCATAGCCGATCTCGACGGTGATCGCGTCCCGCTCGGCCTGGCTGCGCCGTCTTGTCGCCATGGGTGAAGCATCGCAGCCGGTCCGCCATGCGGCCATCTATGCGCAGGCCTCTGGCTGTAGTCGGATTCAGGACGGTGAGCCGGTGTGCGGTGGTTGAGGTCACCGGCTGATGAGGGCGGTCTCAGTTCGTGGCCACCGGTGCGGCGACGTCCGACGCGGTGCGGCCGGCCTCGCTCTCCTCCGCGCCCTGTCGGGGATCGGCGGGGCGCGTGTCCCAGGTGGCGAGGTCGACGACCTGGCCGTCCGGGAACAGAGCACAGGTGCGGTCCTCGGCGACGAAGACGCTGGACGGTTCGGCGCCCAGTACCGACGCGGCGACGAACGCGCCGACGATGCGCGGGAAGTCGCACACCGCACCGATCCTGAACAGGGACTGCGATTCCGTCGTGACCTCGTCGCTGCCGGCGCGAAGGATGATCCGCTGGTCCGGGGCGACGGCCCGGGCCGCTACGGCGACAGCCATGTTCGCCAGACTGTCCGAGCCGACCGCGGCAAGGCCGCGGGCGCGCAGGACGGAGAGGCGTTCGAGCAGGAAACGGTCACCGCCGCGGCCCAGGACGACGGGGATGTTCAGGGAGCGGGCCAGGGGGAGGCACGCGGCCTGGGGGTTGCGCTCCACGGCGACGACCTTGATGCCGAGGTCCTTCAGCCGAGCCGACAGCCGCAGGCCCACCTGTCCGAGGCCGACGACGATGACGTGGCCGCGGCGCGGGATGGAGCGTGCGCCCAGAATGCTCGTCATGCGGTGCCCGGTGAAACGGTCGACGACGCTCGCGGTGAAGATGGCCGCCAGTACCAGGACGGCGAGCATGGAGACGGCGGACAGGACCTTGTACCAGCCCGGTCCGTGCTCGGCCGCCGGCGAGGAGCCGATCGTGGTGAGCGCGCGGGCCGCGTTCCATGTGGAGTCGGTCCAGTGCTCGTGCAGGACGAGCACGCCCAGCGCGATGTCCACCGAGAAGGCCACCGACAGAGCAGTCAGACTCGCGATGAGCGTCTTCGCGGAGGTCCCGAGGGAGCGCAGCCAGGCACGGAAGGACGCCCGGGGATGAACGGCTGCGTGGGCCGCGAGGGCCCGTCCGTGCAGGTGCTCGACGAAGGTGGCCCCGTCCTCCCGCCGGACCGCGATGACGCCGCCGCCGTCGGGCTGGAGCATGGCGTAGCTCGGAGCGAGGCATTCGGCCAGGAGACTGGGCACGATGGCATCGGTCATGCTCAGGACGGTGCAGTTGGGGACGGTGCGGGAGACCTCGTCGGCGACGGTCCGGTCGAAGAGGGTCACGACCAGCCGGATGCCGGGCTTGAGGTGTTCGGCCAGCAAGGCGTAGCGCAGGGCCACGATGTCGTCGCGGGAGACGACAGCGACGGCGTCGACGGACCGCTCCAGGTGCGCGCGCAGTGTGTCGTCGTCGGGGCGCGGCAGGCGGTGCACCGTGCCGTACCAACGGCCGATGTGAGCGGCGGCGGAGCGCCCCAGGGCCTCGTCGTCCTCGATGATCACAATGCGCTGGCCCGGCGCGGGTATGTGGGGAGGTGCCTCGTCCTGAAATGTCTGCGGGTTCAAACCGTCGGCCTTTCTGCACGGGTGGTGGCTGCTCTGAGCCGCCTGTCGATCAGTGCGCCCGGCATGCCTGGTCGAGGCTCGGTGCGGGGGCTTCGGCAGGGGCCGGTCTGGCCGGGATGCGTGCCTCGTACGACGTGTCCGATGAGTGAGGCACGGTCGGGAGGAGCCGAAGACGTGTTCTTTGTACCAGGCTGTCGCGGGTTTGTATCAGGCTCCACGGGGGCGTCGCTTCTACGGCCTGTCCGACATTGTGTACAACGCAGTGAAGTCCCCTTGTGCGGTACGGGAGTCACTGTTGCCCGGGCCGGTTACCTCCCGGCGAAGAGGCCGGAATCGTGGGAGCGGCGGTGTCCGGCGTACGGACGTGCCTCGCCCCGACCGAGGCGGGGACGCCCGTGACTTAAGCACTCTTGAGGCGATCCTCAAGCCCGCCTTAAGGATCAGTGTGAGGGCTCTGACCTGGCCCTTTCGGTCCCTTCCCGCGCCTACTGTGGCTGCGTGACCACCGAGGCCGCCAGCGAATCCGAACTCTCCAGGTACCCCGCCCTGAGCGCGTACCTGCGCCACGTCGAGGGCCCCGGCACGGAGCGCCCGCCCATACCTCCGCGGCCCGTCCGCCGGCCCCGCGTCGGCCGCCCCGCCGCTCCCCTGCGAATCTCGCCCGGCGCGCTGCGCGCAGGCGTCGTCGCGGGAGGCGTAGGCGTCAGCGCCTTGTGGGCCCTGCAGGCCGAACCGTCGGCGCGGCTCGACGTGCTTTTCGCGACCGGCGCACACCTCACCGGACTGCTCGCCGGATACGGCATCCTCGTCATGCTCTTCCTCATGGCGCGCATCCCCGCCGTCGAGCACGGAGTCGGAGCCGACCGCCTCGCCCGCCGTCACGCGGCCGGTGGACGTCACGTCCTGACGCTGTGCGCGGCCCATCTGGTCCTCGCGGTGTGCGGATACGCCGCCCACGCGGGCACCGACCTCGTCTCCACCGTCGTGGACCTCCTCGGCTACCCGGCCGTTGCCGCCGCGTTCGCCGGTACGGGTCTGCTCGTCGCGGTCGGTGTGAGCAGCGCTCGTACGGTGCGCCGCCGTGTCACCCACGAGACGTGGCGAGCCCTCCATCTCCTCACCTATCTGGGCGCTGCGCTGGGTTTCGTACATCAACTCGCCGGCCCGGACGTGGCGGGCGACGTCGTGACGCGCTGGCTCTGGGCGCTTCTGCACGCGACCGTCGCCGTGCTGCTCGTCTGGTACCGGCTGGTCGTGCCCGTCCACCAGGCGTTGCGGCACAGTCTGCGCGTCGTCGCCGTCCACGGCGAAGGGCCCGGCGTCTTCTCCGTGGTCATGCAGGGCATCGGGCTCGACGGGCTGAGGGCCGAGCCAGGCCAGTTCTTCCGCTGGCGGTTCCTCAGGGCGGGGCTCTGGCACACGTCGCTGCCGTTCTCCCTGTCGGCGCCGGTGCGCGGCGACGAACTACGCATCACCGTCAAGGCACTTGGCCGGCACACGCGCCGCGTCCGCAGGCTCACCCCCGGTACGCGCGTCCTGGCCACGGGCCCCTTCGGCGCGCTCACCGCGCACCGCCGCACCCGGCGCAAGGTGCTGCTCCTCGCAGGCGGCGTCGGCATCACGCCCCTGCGGGCCCTGTTCGAGACGCTGCCGGGAGCGCCGGGCGACCTCACCCTCCTCTACCGCGCGAGCACGGCCGAACAGCTGGTGCTGAGTGGTGAGTTGGAAGCCATCGCCCGTAGCCGGCAGGCGGCTCTGCACTACTTGCTCGGCCCGTCGGACGCCTCCTTCGACCCGCTCGCACCGCAGGCACTGCGCAACCTCGTACCGGAACTCGCCGAGCACGACGTGTACGTGTGCGGGCCGCCCGGCATGACGGCCGCGGCCACGGCGGCGCTGGTGCGGGCCGGGGTGCCCGAGGGGCACATCCACGCAGAGTGCTTCACGTTCTGACCTGGCTCCGATGCCGCCATCACGGAAACCCCGGCCATCACGGATACCCGGCCACCACGCCAATGCCGACCACCACTGACAGAGAGACCCATGGGACGCCACCGCAAGCCCGCAGGCCCCACACCCCTCCCCACCCTCACGTCCCGCCGCCGCCTCGCCGCCGGGCTCGCGGGGGCCAGCGCGCTCGTCGCCACGTTTCTCGTCCTCACCGTCGACCCGGCTGCCCCGCCCGCCCCCGACCGGGCGACGGCGACAGCGCCCTAGGGGGGTGTCCGGACAGGCGCGGAGTCGCGGAGCCGCGCCAATGTCTTCTCGGCCTCATGCCTTGCATTCGTGAAGGCGCGCGTTGACCAGCCGTCAATGGAACGTTGATCGCGGCTCCCTAGCGTTTCCTTCGCATCGATCTTCGATCAGCGACGAGGTGACGTACACATGCTGTTCCGCACGCGAGGCAAGGGCAGGATCTCTTCCTTATACGCCTGGGCGAACACGCCCCGGCGGCGGTCCGCGGTCATGGCCGGGGTGCTCGTGAGTGTGTCGGTGGTGGGCCTGGGGACGGCTGCCGTGGCGCAACAGGGTTCGCAGGAGCCGGCGAAGGCCGCGGCCCGTTCGGCTCCGGCGGCCGACTCGCCGCGTGAGCACTGGCAGCCGCCGACGGTCCGGAGCGACGACCCCACGGACCCGCACCCGGGCCAGATCAACACCGACTACCTGATCAGTGAGGTGTCGCCGGCGCAGTTCAGGGGCTACTGGTACCAGTCCCACGTCAAGGGGGTCAGTGTCACGTGGGTGGCGCCCTCGGGGCGGGATCCGTACAACGGCTGGGACTGGATCGAGATCCAGGACAGCAACGGCAGGCGCGTCACATGGGACTGGGCCTGCGGCAACGCCAACTGCGGCGCGTACGGCTCGACGCTGATCGATGCGAACCTGACGAAGGGGGCGGAGTACAAGGCCCTCTACTACAGCGACGGGGGCCGGGTCACCAAGGGCACCCTGCAGGCCGAGTTCGAGTTCTGGGCCTGACATGGGAGACGCAGCGAAGATGACGCGAAGGGGAGAGCGGGCCGGACGGTCCGAACGCGGGCCGGTGCGGCGGCGGTTGGTCAGCGTGGCCGTGGTGGTCTCGGTGCTGGCGGGCACGCTCGGCGTGGGGGAGGCGGTCGGCTACGGCACAGCTGCTCGGCAGGGACAGGACCGGAGCGCCCAAGCCCAAGCCCAGCCCCAGGGGCAGGCGCAGGCGGTGACGGACGACGAGGATTTCGCCGACCTCTACACCCGTACGGTCGCGAACATCCGCAACGCGATGCTGGGGGAGCAGAGCGCCCGACGGCCCGGCGCCGGCCACCTTATCCAGAACCCCGATGCCAACGCCTTTCAGTCGATCAACATCGGCCGGTTCACCGAGGACGAGTTCGTCCTGGGCGGCATGGTCCGCGGAGTCTTCCGCCGGTCCGACAACTATCTGCTGGGGTTCTACGTGGAGAACCGGGACGCGAGCCGCCGGGTCTTCTACACGTTCACCGAGCAGGTGGGCGGCCGCCCGAGGGACATGGTCCCGGGCAACGTGTACCCGGGTGTCCGCAGGGAGCACTTCGGCTGGGGCGTCAACTACGGGAATCTCGCCGGAACCACGATCAGCCGGAGCCGCCTCCGCAACGCGGTGCGCGACATCTACCACCATGACCCGAACACGAGCACCCACACGCTGGAGACCGGAGTCGAGGCACTGGCCGTGGCCCTGGCCGAAGGGGCGCGGTTCCAGGCGATTCCCGGGTACATCGCCCAGGCGATCCGTGGCGGGAGGGACTGGGAGGTAGGCCGCCACGCGGACGAGATCACGAGCTGGGACCAGGAGTCCCAGGTCGTCATTCAGGCACGTGCCGCCGACCCGAGTGGCAATGGCGAGGTGTGGCAGCAGCGCCGTGAACACGTCTGGAACGGGGCCCGCGTGCTGCTGACCGCGCTGGATCTGGCCCGTCGGCTCTACCTCATCAAGCCGCCGACGAGGAAGGGCTGACCTTCGCGGCACCACACGAGGTGCTCACCGGTACCGGTCGGTGATCGCGGTGCGCAAGGCCGGGGCCGAGGTGCCGAGCGCCGACAGCACTGACGGCACGATGCCGCTGGGCATGGCGATGAGGCCGAGGGTGAGGTGTTCGACGCCGATGTAACTGTCACGCCGGGCCTGTGCCTCGCGGACGGTGTTCGCGAGGCTCTCCTTGGCGCGGGGGGAGAACCGGATGTGTCCGCCGGAGCGTGCGCCGGTGGCTTGGTACAGGCCGGTGGGGGCGGGCGTCGGTGCGGTGAGGGCGGGGCGTCGGGTGGCGCGCCGCCCTCGCCAGTGCCGGGTGAGGGCCGCGGACACCACGCGACGAGGGCCACGCCGCGACGTGCGGGGCCCGCGGTGGACGGTGCTGTCGGCGCGCGTGAGGGCTTCCGGTCCGAAGGACTCCTCGATCCTGGCGCGTACGGCGTCGATGTCGATCCCTACGGAGGCCAGCGCGTCCCGGTCGAGGGCGCCGAACAGTCGGGATCCGCCGAGTCCGACCAGGCGGACGATCTCCTCCTCCACGCCCTCCGGTGTGACGCCGTGCTCACGCAGCACGGCGCCGGCGGGCTGGTCGGTGGAGACGAGGGCGAGCAGAAGATGCTCGGGACCGATGTGGTCGTGTCCGAGCCGGCGGGCGTGTTCCTGGGTGTGGACCACCACGGCGCGGGTGTCCGGTGTGAAGCGTTCGAACATCATCGACTCCCCATCAGGCGGCCGTATTTGCGGTGCACGGTCTGCTTGGTGACGCCGAGTCGCTCGGCGATGTCCTGCCAGGACCACCCCAGCTTCCGGGCGTTCTCCACCTGGAGGATCTCCAGGCGTTCGGTGAGTTCTCGGAGGGCGGCCACCGCGCGGAGCCCGGTGTCCGGGTCGCTGCTGGCGGCGCCCTCGGCGATTTCGAGTGTGCTCTCCATGGGCGTCAGCATATGCTGACGGCCGCTCGGCGTCAACATATGCTGACGCGGCAGAGGCGCCCGCGAAATCGATCGGAGCACCAGATCAGGCAGGGACAGCCCAGGCCTTCCTAGCATCGGCACGTGGAACACCTCGCACCAGAGCAGTCGACCGCCCGGCCGCCCGCCGCGGCCTATCGAAATCTGGCCGTGGCCACCGTCGGCTTCGCCCTGACCTTCTGGGCCTGGGCGCTCATCGCCCCGCTCGGCAGTGACTTCGGGGACCGCCTGAACCTGAGCTCGTTCAATCAGTCGTTCCTCGTCGCGGTGCCCGTCATCGTGGGGTCCCTCGGCCGCGTACCCGTCGGAGCGCTCACCGACCGCTACGGCGCCAAGGTGATGTTCCCGCTGATCTCCGCCCTGACGATCATCCCGGTGCTCCTGGCCATCCCCGCCAGGAACTCCTTCGTCGCGATGCTCGGCGTGGGCTTCCTGCTCGGCCTCGGCGGCACTACGTTCGCGATCGGCATCCCGCTCGTGAACTCCTGGTTCCCGCCCGCCCACCGAGGGTTCGCGCTCGGCATCTTCGGAATGGGCATGGGCGGTGTGGCCCTGTCCGGCTACCTCACGCCGCGCATGGCCAAGCACGGCGAGAACCTCCCGTTCATCGTCGTGGCCATCGCGCTGGCCGCGTACGCACTGCTCGCCCTGCTCCTCATCACCGACCGCCCCGACCGGCCGATCCCCACCAGCCCCCTCGCCACCAGGCTCGGCGAGGCGGGCCGACTGCGGGTGACGTGGGAGCTGTCGGGTCTCTACGCGATCGGGTTCGGCGGCATCGTCGCGTTCGGCGTGTATCTGCCCACGTATCTGAAGACCTGGTACGAACTCGACCCCACCGACGCGGGCACCAAGGCGGCCGGCTTCGCCGTGGTCACCGTCGTCTTCCGGCCCATCGGCGGCTGGCTGTCCGACCGGATCCACCCGGCCACCGTCACCGCCTGCGCCCTCGCCGTCGTCGCGCTCTTCGCGATCCTCCAGGCCTTCGACCCGAAGCTGAACCCCATGGGCACGGTCAATTTCCTGCTGATGGCAGCCGGCCTCGGCACCGCCAGCGGCAGCGTCTTCGCGCTCGTCTCCCAGGTCACCCCACAGCCACAGGTCGGCTCCGTCACCGGCATCGTCGGCGCGATCGGCGGCCTCGGTGGCTTCGTCCCGCCGCTCGTCATGGGCGCGATCTACAGCGCGAAGGACTCGTACTCCATCGGCTTCATGCTCCTGTCCGACCTCGCGCTCGCCGGCTGTGTCTATGCGTACGGCCGCATGCGGAACATCGGGGCGCAGCGGCCGTAGAGCTCGCATGCGGCCCTCGCCGTGGGCCGGGTGGGCGCGCACCGTTGAGTGCGCCGGTGGCCGACACGTCACCCATGCGCCCCCCATAACGGGTGGAACGCATAGAAATCTTCCTATCGTGGGCCGGGTGACTGAGCCACCCGCACCGCCCGCCGCCGACACGGACGCGGCCCCCGCCATGGCCGCGCCACCACCCACCGGCGCGGCCGGCGGGCCTGGACCGCGTTCCGTCGCGGGGCGGGCCACGCTCGCCGGCGCCCTCGTGTCCGCACTGCTGATCCTGGCCATCGTGTTCGGCAGCCGGATGCTCAAGGACTTCGACTCGGCGCTCCTCCCGTACGCCGTCGCCACCGTGTTCCTGGCCTTCGGCGTCGCCTACCGCTACACCGTGTGGATCTCCGCCCCCGGCGCACGCCGTCTGTTCAAGCAGGGCTGGCGCAGCCTGTTGTCGGCCGACAACTTCCGCAGAGCGCCCACCGCGCTGCCGAAGATGATCGCCACCTACCTCGGCTTCCAGAAGTTCCTCGGCGCCCGCTCGCGGGCCCGCTGGGCCGCCCACCAGCTGATCTTCTGGGGCTGCATCCTGGCCGCCCTGATCACCTTCCCGCTGACGTGGGGCTGGTTCACGTTCACCGGCTCGTCCAGCGCGGGGCCCGGCTACGAGATGCGGATCTGGGGCCTGAAGGTCCTCGGCTTCGACTCGCTGAACATCGTCGGCTGGCTGATGTTCCACGGCCTCGACATCGCCGCCGTCCTGGTGATCCCCGGCGCCTCGTACTTCCTGTGGCGGCGCATGAAGGACCGCGGTGCCATGACGGGCCAGCGCTTCGCCTACGACCTCGTCCCGCTGATCGCCCTGATCGTCATCTCGGTGACGGGCCTGCTCCTCACCTTCTCGTCGATCTTCCTGCACGGCGGCGGCTACGAGTTCCTGGCGATCCTGCACATGGTGTCGGTGGTCTTCACCCTCATCTACATCCCGTTCGGGAAGTTCTTCCACATCGTTCAGCGGCCGGCCGCCGTCGGGATGCAGCTGTTCAAGTACACGGCCCGCCAGGACGAACAGGTCTTCCACTGCAAGCGCTGCGGTCAGCCGATCGACACCGCCCCGTACGTCGAGAACCTCCAGGGCACCATGCGCGATCTCAACCTCGGCTTCGAGACCTGGACCGAGTACTGCCCGCGCTGCAAACGGGTGCTGCGCGGTTCCGCATACCTCAGTGACGTGAAGAAGGGCTTCAAGTGACCCAGCAGTACATCCCGCTTGACCCCTCCATCGCACCGCCCGGCACCCGCAACTTCCGTGACGCGGGCGGCATTCCGGCCGACCAGTGGCACGCCGACCAGAACGGCGAGACCCTCGTCCCCACCCACTGCTGCTTCTGCGGTGTGCAGTGCGGGATGTATCTGCGCGTCGACAAGGGCGGCAAGGTGTTCGGCGTCGAGCCTCGCAACCACGACATCAACCGGATGCGGCTCTGCCCCAAGGGCATCAACGCCTATCAGCAGATCAACCACCCGGACCGGCTGACCGCCCCCCTCCTGCGCCGCTCCCGCGACGAACCCTTCCGCGAGGCGAGCTGGGAGGAGGCCCTCGACTTCACGGTCTCCGAGATCCGCCGCATCCAGTCCGCCCACGGCAACGACGCGTTCGGGCTGCTCGGCGGGGCGAGCCTGTTCTCCGAAAAGACGTACCTGGTCGGCAAGTTCGCGCGCGTCGCCCTCAAGACGAAGCACGTCGACTACAACGGCCGCCTGTGCATGGTCTCCGCCGCCGGAGCCAACAAGCTGTCCTTCGGCATCGACCGGGCCGGCAACCCCTTCTCCGACATCCTCCTCTCCGACTGCCTGCTGATCGCCGGGTCGAACGTGGGGGAGTGCTTCCCCGTGATGACCCAGTACGTGTGGGGCGCCCGCGACCGGGGCGCCGTTCTCATCGTCGTGGACCCGCGCGAGACGTCCATCGCCCGCACGGCCGACATCCACGTCGCCCTCAAGCCGGGCACCGACTCCGCCTTCTTCAATGCCGTACTGAACGTCGTCATCCGCGAGAACCTCGTCGACGAGGAGTACGTGGCCGCGCACACCACCGGCTGGGACGAGGTCAAGGCCACCGTCGCGACGTACACCCCGGAACGGGCCGCCGAGATCTGCGGAATCCCCGCCGCACAGGTCGTCCAGGTCGCCAGAGCCTTCGCGGGCGCCAACAACGCCATGGCCTGGCACGCCCGGGGCGTCGAGCACCACTCCCAGGGCGTCGAGAACTGCCTCACCGTCATCAACCTCTGCGTGGCCACCGGCAACATCGGCAAGCCCGGCGCCGGCTACGGCACCCTCACCGGTCAGGGCAACGGCCAGGGCGGCCGCGAGCACGGCCAGAAGGCCGACCTGCTGCCCGGCGGTCGCTCCATCCTGAACCCCGACCACCGACGGCAGATCTGCGAGATCTGGGGCATCGAGGAGTCCGAACTCCCCGCCGCCGGCACGTCGATGATGGAAATGGTCTGGCAGATGCAGCGCCAGGAGATCCGCGGCCTGATCGGCATCTGCAACAACCCGTTCGTCTCCCTCCCCAACTACAAGACGGTCAAGGACGGTTACGACACCCTCGAGTTCCACGCCCAGTTGGACTTCTTCCTCTCCGAGACGGCGGACAACGCGCACGTCGTCTTCCCCGTCACCACCTGGGCCGAGGACGAAGGGGTGATGGCCAACGCCGAGGCCCGGGTGGTGAAGCACAACAAGGCCCAGGAGCCGCCGGAGGGCGTACGTACCGACACCTGGGTGATGTGCGAGCTGGCCCGACGCCTCGGTGTGGGGGACAAGTTCGACTATCCGGGCTCCCGCGAGGTCTTCGAGGAGCTGCGCATCGCGTCGGCCGGCACGGTCATCGACTACTACGGAATCACCTACGACCGCCTCGAGGAGACCGGCGGCATTGCCTGGCCCTGCCCCTCCACCGACCATCCCGGCACCCCCCGCCTGTTCGAGGACGGCAAGTCGTACCATCCCGACGGCAAGATCCACCTCCAGGCCGTGGAGTGGCACCCGCCGATGGACCCGTACGACGACGACCACCCCATGTCGCTCACCACCGGCCGCACCGTCGCCCACTTCCTGTCCGGCAACCAGACCCGCAGGCTCGGCGCCCTGGTCGAACAGACCCCGCGCCCATGGGCGGAGGTCCACCCCTCGCACGGCTTCAAGAACGGCGATCCGGTACGCGTCGTGACGCGCCGGGGCAGCGAGGTCTTCCCCGCTCTGGTCACCGAGGCGATCCGCCCCGACACCGTCTTCGTGCCGTACCACTGGCCGGTCCCCACGGCCGCCAACGCGCTGACCATCGACGCCCTCGACCCCCGTTCCAAGATCCCCGAGTACAAGGTCTGCGCCTGCCGCATCGAGCACGCCGAGCAGATCGACGAGGTGCCGGCGCCCCCGACCGCGCCCGGCCAGGTCGCGTACCCGGAAGCCCAGGTGTCCCGCACCGACCCCCTGCCGCCCACGGCCCCGCAGGGCCGTGGCACCGCCGAGAGGAGCTGAGGTCCCGCCATGATGGGCAGAACGATCTTCATCGACCCGGGGCGGTGCATCGGCTGCCAGGCGTGTGTGTCCGCCTGCCGGGAATGCGACTCGCACCGGGGCAAGTCCATGATTCACCTCGACTACCCCGACGAGGGCCACTCCGTCGCGTCCCTGCCCACGGTCTGCATGCACTGCGAGGACCCGGTCGCCCCGTGCGCCGAGGTGTGTCCCGCCGACGCGATCCTGGTGACCGCCGACGGTGTGGTGCAGCAGGCCGACACCACGCGCTGCATCGGCTGCGCCAACTGCGTCAACGCCTGCCCCTTCGGCGTACCGAAGATCGACCTCCAGGCCAAGCTGCAGATGAAGTGCAACCTCTGCTACGACCGCACCGCCTACGGTCTCGCCCCCATGTGCGCCACGGTCTGCCCGACCGGCGCGCTCTTCTACGGAACGCTCGAGGACCTCCAGGCCGAACGCCCAGGTGTCCAGGTCGCGGACTCCTTCACGTTCGGCGACGTCGTCGTCAACACCGGCGTCGCGATGGTCGTCCCCGCCGACAAGGTCCAGTGGCCGGTGCCCGGCGGACTGCCGATCGTCGAGATCAACGGGAAGGACGTGGCCCGATGAGCGTCACCGAGCAGCCCCCCGTCCCCGAGCCCGGCACCGACGGCCACTCGGCTCAGGCGGCGCTCAAGGACCGCATCTGCGCCGACTCCCTCACCACGCGCCGCGACTACCTCCGCATCGTCGCCACCGTCTCCGGCGGCCTGGCGGTCGGAGGCATCGCCGTCGCCGGCGGAGTGCTGCACCGGCACGGCGACACCGACAGCGTGCCGGAACCCAAGCGCGTCACCGGGCAGCTCGCACCCGGCGAGTCCATCGCCTTCCGCTTCCCCGGCGAGGACGACCGCGCGATCGCCGTCCGCCTCACGGACGGCAGCCTCGTCGGCTATTCCGCCGTCTGTACGCACCTGGCCTGCGGCGTCCTGTGGCGCAAGGACCGTGGCAGCGAGGGCGAGTTGTACTGCCCCTGCCACGAAGGCGTCTTCGACGCCCGCACCGGCGAGGTCACCGCGGGCCCGCCACCGCGTGGCCTGCCCATGGTGCTGCTCGTCGAGCAGACCGACGGCAGCGTCTGGGCGGTCGCCACGGCCCGCTCCGGCGAGAACCCCCAGGACGCGGTGTGCCGCGAGTTCGCCGACGCGCGGCCTGAAGTGAGGGCCCAGCTCGGCTGCCCCGTCGCGCGGGCGGCCAACGGGGAGAGGAGCGAGCGGACATGAGCACCGAAGAACCCGAAGGCTTCCCGCCAGGGCCCGCATACACCCCCGGCAGTGCTCAGCCGCGCCTCAACCGCCCGGTCCAGGAGCGCTACCCGCAGATCCGCCCGACCAGCGGCTACGGCGACCCCCGCATCCAGCACACGGGTCCGGGACCCGGCGCCGGCACCGAGCAGGAGCCGGAACGCTCCTCGAAACTCACCGCCCGACTCGTCCTGGCGATGACGGTGGTCATCGGCCAGCTCTGGGGCCTCAGCGTGGTGGTCGACGAGTGGATGACGGGCGAGACCGGCACGGCCTGGTGGGGCGCGGGCTTCCTGTGCCTGTCGTTCCTGGTGGTCCTCGGGCTGTGGCTGCTCGACCCGAAGGACCGCTGAACTCCCGTGCGTACGTATGTATCTACGTGCTGTACGACCCGATGCGGTGGAGGGTCTCAGCCACGTCCCTCCGCGCGATCCAGAAGGATCAGTGTGCGTTCAAGGAGCTTGCCCACGTTCTGAATGCCTGGCTGAAGGTTGCGCTCGTGGACGAACACGGTGAGGTCGAGGGCGACCTGGGCGAAGCAGTAGGCGAGCACACCTGGTCCGGCTACTTGCTCGCCGGCGGCACAGAGCAGGTCCAGCGCCTCGGGAGTGATGTCGTGGGCGCTCAGCAGCGTCGCGTAGTCGAAGACCCTGGTGCCGCTGCCCAGCGCCTCGATGTCGATGACGCCGCCGACGCGGTCCGCGTGGAAGAGGAGGTTGCCCGGACGGAAGTCGCCGTGGACCAGGTCCCCGGTGGGCAGGGTGACGGGGCCGTGAGCAGCGAGAAGCCGCTCGCAGGCATTGACCAGGTCCCGGCCGGTCGGGCCCGTCCCGGCTGTCTGGCGCCACAGGTCGTCACCGGTCATGCGGGTGGTCACGAATTCGGACCAGCATCGCTGCGGGTCGGGGTCGAGACCGGCGTGCATCTCCAGGACATCGGTCAGCAACCGGGCCTCGCGCGCGGTCAGTTGCTGCGCGCTGCGGCCGAGGGCGAGTTCCTGGATCTGGTATCCGAAGCCGTCTGTGCTGGTGCCGACGGCGAGCCATGCGGGGGTCGGATATCCGGCAGCGCGGATCTTGGCGACGGCCGCGGCGGCGCGCTCGATCTGTGGAGCCCAGGCGAGGTCCGGGCTCCACTTGAGTACGGCTTGCCGGCCGGTTTCGTCGGTGATGAGCCATGCTCCTGACTGGACTCCGTCGTCGAATCGGTGAAGCAGTCGGAACCGCTGGTCATGCGCGTGATTGGCCTCGTTCAGCACTGCCTGGGCGGTGCGCGTGTCAACGTCCTCGGACAGGGTCTTCCGGGGCATGGGGGATCTCCAGGGCAGGCCGAATGATGTCGAACGTGCGCAAGGGACACTACGAGTTACGGCCCCGAGCCGCTCGTCAATTACCGGCTGTGGATGCCGCCGGCCGGGTCGGAACTGGGGCTGTTTCCGGCCTGCTTGGTGGGCGTGGACGGGTCGGCGGACGCCTTCAGCGCGGTGAGCGCGGCGCTGGCGTCCTCGGCGTAGAAGCGGAAGGCGCGGGCCTCGGCGGGCTTGCCGAGGGCGCGTACGTAACGCACCGGTCCGGTCAGTTCGACGGTGATCGTCGTCTGGCCGCCGACGGCCAGGTCGGCGACGCCGTTCTCGTCCACGGCAGCCAGCCTGCTCGTCGGGAACTTACGGTCCTGGCGTACGGAGGCTATGCGGTCTGCCGGGATGCGGATGTCCAGCAGTGCGCCGTAGCGCAGGCGCAGGGAACCGTCGGATCCGATCACATGCGGGCGCACCACGCACGAGGCGTGCAGGGCGATGACGAAGTAGCAGCCCCAGACGTCGAGCACCAGCGTGACGGCATGCAGGAGGGGCCAGGGGATGAGGAACGCGAGGGCGACGGTCTCGACGATGCTGACGAAGAGGAAGCCGTACATGAACGACGTCTGCCCCGGGGCGTAGGGGACGGGCACGTCGCCTACGCCCACTCCGTGCGGGCCGCGGCGGGCGACCCAGCGCGCGAAGCTGGTGGAGAGGGAGATCTCGTGGGCGGTCAGTTTGCGCACGGGCGCCGGTACGGAGTCGGCGACCGCGGCGAGGAAGGCGCCGCGACGGTCGAGACCGGAGCGGCGGTGGCGGCGCCAGTCGAGGCGGAGGAGAAAAGCTGTCGCTGTCATGAGCGCGAGCGCCGCAAGCTCCACCGCCGTTCGGGCGGCCAGGGGCGGTCGCACCCCACCGGCCACGCACAGGACGAGCGCGAGCTCGCCCGGTACGAGGGCGGCGAAGGACCAGCGCACCGTCTTCCGCAGCGCCTTCACCTGGCACGCTCCTGAAGCAGCGCGATGGCGCGGCGCACAGCCGCGGCCTGGGCGGGGGCGAAGTCCGAGAAGAGGGCGTCCGCGAAACCGCCGCCCTCACCCACGTCGCCGTCGGCAGGGATGTTCATCGCTCGCACCGCCGCCTCGGGGATGCTGTCGACGAGGGCCCGCGCCGCCTCCTCCACTCGCACGTCGTCCTCGTCGGCCTCGGCCAGTTCGTCCAGCCGGGCGTAGACGTCGTAGGCGCGCCGCATGGCGTCCGGGTCGGAGTTGAGGGTGTGCATCAACGCGTCGAGCCAGCCGCGGTCGCCACCGGGCGAACCGGTCTCCAGCAGCGCGAGCAGTTCCCGCTCCTTGGCGGCCATCGCGGGCTCCGGCCCGGGCAGCCGCGCCGAGGCGCGGGCCATGTCTTCGAAGAGCGCGGACAGTTCGGGGGAGACGGGGGCCTCGGCGGGCAGCTGTCCGGTGACCTCGGCCTGTTCGAGCAGCAGCCGCAGACGGGTACGGCGTTCGCGGATGGCGTTCTCCTGGCGGGCCAGGTCGGCGTCCAGCTCCGTGAGGATCTCGACGAGATCCTTGACCGCATCGTCGGCCAGCACGTCCTTGACCTCGTCGAGGCTCAGGCCGAGCTCGGTCAGCCGACGGATGCGCGCCAGTTCGACGGCGTCGCGCAGGGAGTACTCGCGGTACCCGTTGGGCTGCCGGGGAGGCTCGGGCAGGAGCCCGATGCGGTGGTAGTGCCGCACGGCACGGGTGGTGATGCCGGCGATGCCGGCGAGCTCTCCGATTCGCATGGCACCAGTAGAAACGTTGACGTTGCGACAAGGTCAAGCGCCATGGCGCACGGCTGGATGCCTCCGCCGTACGCGGGGCGGATGTCCGGCCCCTGCGGCCGGGGCCGGTGGCGGACAGTGGTGGGGTGTCCGATGCTGGTTGCGGCGGCTCCCACGCTCCGTCGTCGCCGGCGCGGACGGCCTCGTCAAAGACGTCCGACGAGACGGAAGGCCAGAAGGCACACAAGAGTGAGATGCCGCTGCGCACGAGTTCTGGCCGGCCCAGCACTACTTTCGTTACTCAACGAGCTGGTGGTCGGCCCACACGTAGGTCTCGGGAAGCAGGTCGGCGATGGAGACGGTCCGGAGCCGGTCGCCCGCACCGACGATCACCTTGAGGGCCGGGAAGTAGTCGAAAAGGACCTGGCGGCACCGCCCGCACGGGGGAACGACTCCCCGGTCGCGGTCGCCCACGGCGACGATCGTGTCCAGCTCGTAGGCGCCTTGGCCGGCTGCCGCCCCGACGACGACCAGCTCGGCACAAGGGCCTCCGGTGAAGTGGTACGCGTTCACCGCGGTGATGATCCGGCCGTCCCGGGCGCGGGCGGCGGACGCCATCGTGTGGTTGTCGCCCCGGCAGCGCGTGCGCGCGACGTGGGCCGCGGCCTTGATGAGTTCGTGGTCGACGTGATCGGTGTGCATGGTCATCTCACTGCCTTCGTGGGGTGTTGCCCCGTCTTGGTGTCAGTCGGCCCGGGGGTCGGGTGACAGGTTCGTCGTCATGCGGTCTGCGGCGGCGGACCGGCCTTGCCTCCGACAGAGAGACAGGGCGGTGGTCAGGCTGCGCGCGCAGGAGCATCTTCGCCGCGCTCGCCGTGGATGTCGCCGAGTTTGGACCACGTGTCAGCTTCTCGGTTGGCGTTCCCGATGGACTGGAAGTGCAGAAGTGCCTGACCGTAGGCGTGCAGGGCGCGTTCGGCTCTTCCGGTGTGCCGGGCGATGTGACCCAGGGTGTCCCAGGCGGCGGCCTGGCCCTCACCGTCGCCGTGGTGTTGCAGCAGCGGCAGGGCCTGGCGGCAGTAGTCCGCGACTTCGGCGTAGCGGCCGAGCCGGGCGAGGGCCCACCCTGTTCCGTTGAGGATGTTGAACTCGCCGACCTGGTCGCCGAGTTGCCGGTATCCGTCGAGAGCCTCGGCGAAATGCGGCAGGGCGCTCTCGTAGGCGTTGAGCCGGACATGAACCTCGGCGATGGCGTGCTGCGTTCGCGTGAGCCCCGAAGTGTCACCGTGCTCGCCGAAGTGGGACCGGGCGTCCGCCGAATGGGGCAGCGCTTCTTCGTAGCGCCCCGCTTGCGCCAGTGCCACAGCCAGGCGCCGGCGGGTGTGGGCGGCGAGAGACGGGTCGTCGAGCGCGGTGGCCGCTTCGAGGGCCGAGTGCCAGGCCTGAATGCTCTCCGCGAAGAGACCGCGCCGCCGGCGGGACGTGTGCATGGCCCGAGTCAGGCGGCACACAGCGGAGTCGAGGCGCCGGTGGTGCGCCGTCGCGGCGATCTCCTGTGCAGCGTGGGCTTGTTCCCTGCGCCCTCACCGACCGGTATCGGTCAGTCGACTCGGGATGCGGTGCTGCTCTCCTTGCGTTTGCAAGAAAGTATCAAGGTCGCTGCACGACGCATGGGGGACTCGGGGGCGCAAGGGCTTTCGGCAGGGGGAGGGCAGGCGTGGGCAGCGCGCCGCGCCTTTCGCCAGAGGGCTTGGCGGTCTGACCAGGGGCGGGGGAACCGCCGGAGTCGTGTCCGGCTCTCCGCGCACGGGGGTGGCGGGGAGCCGGGCTGCCGACGACGTGATCGCTGTCAGTCGGACACGATGTGCAGGATTGCCGTGCCGCCCTTGCCGGTCGCCGCCTGGATCACCACAGCATCGGGCTCGGGGCTCGGCCGGGTGGCGTCCCCCAGGCCACCGCAGGAGTTGCCTCCACCGTTGCTGCGCAGGACCGTGATGCACCCTTGTCCGGGGCCGGTCGCGCCGGCCTTGGACTGGCCGTTGCCCGACTTCACCGTGTACTCGATCTTGTCCGGGCCGACTTCGGTGACGGTCAGTGTCGCCGTACCGTCCGGGCCCTTGAAGCGGAACGTCACCGGACTGGATACCGCGATCTCGCAGTTGCCGTCCGCGCAGGCGCCGACGTCACGCCCGTCCGCCGCCGACGCGGACGGCTGCCCGGACGAAGGCCGCGTGGACGGAGTCTTCGGGGACGGCGAGGTCTTCGACGTCTGTTGAGGGGCGGAGGGCGCCGCCTCGCCGGAGTGGTCCGAACTGTCGCAGCCACCCACGGCCAAGGCGACCAGCGCGGCGAGCACGAGGCCCGCTGTCCGCCGATACGCATACCCTGCTCGCGGCCTCCGTGCCGAATTCGTCGCGATCATGATGTTCCCCCGTGTTCCAGCGCGCATGGAATCTCGGCAGCCAGTCTTCCCCCTTGCCACCGTCGCCACGCCGTCGCGGTCCGGCCACCAGCGCTCACTCGAATGTCAGCCGGAACACCGCCCCGCCGCCCTGCGCCTGTTCCGCCGTCAACTCGGCGCCGTGGGCCCGGGCGATCTGGCGGGCCATGGCCAGACCGAGCCCCGACCCCGGCAGGGCGCGGGCCGTCTCCGCCCGGTAGAAGCGGTCGAAGACGTACGGCAGGTCCTGTGCGGTGATCCCGGGCCCGTGGTCGCGGACCGTCAGTTCAAGACGCTCACCCGAACCCGACCCTGAACCCGCATGCCGGGACGTGGTGAGTTCCACCTCCACCGGCAGCCCTTCCGGGCTGAACTTCGCCGCGTTGTCCAGCAAGTTCGTCAGCAGCCTGGTCAGCCGGGCAGGAACCCCTGGTCGTACGGCCTGGGCGGCAGCCGGGGCGATGTCCAGGGTGACGGGGGTGGCGGGCCAGTGGGCGCGGGCCGCCGTCACCGCGTGTTCGGCGAGAGCGGCGATCCGTACCTCTTCGAGGAGGGGCGCGGGCTCCTCGTCCCTGGCGAGCTCGATCAAGTCGTTCACCAGGCCCGTCACTTCGCGCAGCTGCCGTGCCAGCGCCCCCGCCGCCCGGTCGCGCTGCGCATCGGTCAACCGGTCGGCGCGGGCGAGGAGTTCCGCGTTCGTACGCAGCGCGGTGAGTGGTGTGCGCAGCTCGTGCGAGGCGTCCGCGACCAGGCGGCGCTGTGCCGTCACCGACTGCTCCAGCTCGCCCAGCATCGTGTTGAAGCTCGCGGCGAGACGGGTCACCTCGTCCTCACGCCCCGGCGGGCCGGGCGGCAGCTCGATGCGGTGGCGCGGGTCGCGGGTCGACGCGATGCGTTCGGCGGTCGCCGTCAGCCGGGCCACCGGCGCGAGACCGGTCCTGGACACCCAGTAGCCGAGCCCGGCCGCCAGCAGAACGCCCGCAGCGCCGATCACGGCCAGCAGCCCGGCGGCCTGGCGCACCCCCTTCTCGACGCTGTCCGAACGGAGCGCGACCTGAAGGGCCTTGTCGTGGCCGAGGGGGGTCGTCAGCATCCGTATGGGCTTGCCGGAAAGCGTGATGTTGCTGAAGTAGGGGGCACGCTCGCCCGTTGCGACCTCGCGGACCGGCGCCGATACGGGCAGGAGATAGGGCTGTGCGGGGTCCTCCGCCACAAGGGCCGGCACGATCTGGGCACAGGCCGGCGCCGACAGGTACCGGCACTCTCCGGCCACGACCTGCGGTCCGCCGTCCCGGTTCTCCTGGATCACCCGGGTCGCCGACTGGGTCAGATTCAGGTCGAGCTGGTGGAACATCTCGTACCGGATCACGAAGAACGCCGCCGTGCACACGCCGACGGCGACCAGCGCCACCGCCGCCGAGGCCGCCACGGCGAGCCGGGTGCGCAGTGGCCGCTGCCGCCGCCAGCGGCGCCCGAGTCTGCGCACGCCGCTCATGCCACGTCCAGCCGGTAGCCGATGCCGTGAACGGTGTGCACGAGGCGCGGTTCGCCGCCCGCCTCCAGCTTCCGCCGCAGGTAACCGACGTAAACGGCAAGGGAGTTGGAGTCCGGGCCGAAGTCGCGGCCCCACACGAGTTCCAGGATCAGCTCGCGTGGCAGGACCTGTCCCGGGTGGCGCATCAGCAGTTCGAGCAGGGCCGCTTCGGTGCGGCTGAACTCCAGCGGACGGCCGGCTCGCCGTCCCGTACGGGTGTCAGGGTCGAGGACCACGTCGGCGTAAGCCAGCCCGTCCTCCGTAGGGGGCGGTGCCGCCCGCCGCAGCAGCGCCCGTACGCGCGCCACCAGCTCGTCCAGGGCGAACGGCTTCACGAGGTAGTCGTCGGCACCTGCGTCCAGGCCGTCGACGCGCTCGCTCACCGAGTCGAGTGCCGTGAGGACGAGTACGGGAGTACGGTCCCCCATCGCCCGCAGCTGACGGCACACGCCGAGCCCGTCCAGGACCGGCATCATCACGTCGAGGACGAGCGCGTCGGGCTGCCAGGACGAGACCGCCGAGAGCGCTTCGAGGCCGTCGCGCGCACCGCGCACCTCGTAACCCTCGACGGCCAGTCCGTCCTCGACGGCCGCCCGCACTTCCGGCTCGTCATCGACTACGAGGATCTTGGTCATGCCGTAAGAGTGCCAAACGGGACTCTTAGAACCCTCTTAGACCGCTCCACGAGTGTGGCCGCCATGCGCACACCACTCTCCGTCGTGATCGGTGCGGGCGGCACCGGCGGCCATATCTACCCAGGGCTCGCGCTCGCCGAAGCACTGCGCCGGGCCGCCCCGGACGCGGTGATCTCCTTCGTCGGCACCGAGCGGGGCCTGGAGACCAAGCTGATCCCGGGCGCCGGATTCCGGCTGCACACCGTCGACATGATCCCCTTCGACCCCGCCCTCGGCGCCAAACGCTACCTGCTGCCCGCGGCGTTGCTCAGGTCCGGCGCCCAATGCCGCGCCATTCTGCGCGCCCAAGGTGCCCAGGTCGCGGTCGGCATGGGCGGCTATCCGAGCGCCCCCGTCATCGTCGGCGCGCGCATGGCCGGGCTGCCGAGCGTGATCCACGAGTCCAACGCGGTCCCGGGCCGCGCCAACCAGTTCGCCGCGCGCCTCACCCCGCACATCGCGGTCGCCTTCGACCGCAGCCGCGCGCACCTGTCCGGCGGCAGGAACGCCGACACCGTCGGCATGCCGATCGCCGCGCAGCTCGCCACCCTCGACAGGACCGCCCTGCGCGCCGAGGCGCGGCGCGCCTTCGGGATACCCGACGGCGCACGGGTCGTGCTGTTCAACGGCGGCAGCCTGGGCGCGGCGCGGCTCACCGAGGCGGCCCTAGGACTCGCCGCGCGCTGGCGGCACCGCCCCGACGTCCATCTGCTGATCAAGACAGGGCCCGCCGCGCTCGACGAGACCCGCCGGCGGCTCGGGGACTCGCCGGTCGCGCGAGCCGTCCCGTACCTCGACCGGATGGACCTGGCGTACGCCGTCGCCGACCTGGTCGTCTGCCGGGCCGGATCGGCGACCGTCGCCGAACTCGCCACCACCGGCGTGCCCGCCGTCCTCGTGCCGTACCCGCACGCCCCCGGCGACCACCAGACGCACAACGCCCGCGTGCTGTTCGACGCGGGCGCCGCCCACCTCGTACCGGACGGCGAGACGACCGCGGAGCGGCTCGCGGTCCTCGTCGAGCCGCTGCTCGCCGACCCGTCCCGGCTCACGGCGATGAGCCGTGCCGCCGACCCCGGAAACCACGCGCACGCGGCCGACCTGCTCGCCGCGAAGGTCATCAGCCTTGCCGCAGCGCCCAACTCGCCTGTCCACGAAATGGAGTTCACCTCATGACCACCACCCACAACCCCTGGGCCGACCGCACCGTCCTCGTCACCGGCGCCGAGGGGTTCATCGGCTCGACACTCGTCGACATGCTCGTGGAGCGAGGCGCGAAGGTCCGTGCGATGGTGCACTACAAGCCGTACGCGGAGAAGGGTTACCTGGCGCGCTACCTGAGCGACCCGCACAGCCCCGTCGAGATGATCGCCGGCGACGTGCGTGACGCGGGCCGCGTGATGGACGCCGTGGCCGGCTGCGACACCGTCTTCCACCTGGCCGCGCTCATCGGCATCCCGTACAGCTACGACTCGCCCGGCGCCTATGTCCAGACGAACGTCGTCGGCACCGAGAACATCGCCGAGGCTTGCCGCCGCCACTCCGTGCGCCGCCTGCTCCACACCTCCACCAGCGAGGTCTACGGGACCGCGCTCACCGCCCCCATCAGCGAGACCCACCCGCTCCAGCCGCAGTCCCCGTACTCCGCCTCCAAGATCGGCGCGGACATGATGGCGCTGTCGCACTGGCACGCCTTCGAACTGCCGGTGACGGTGGTGCGGCCGTTCAACACCTACGGTCCGCGGCAGTCCGCGCGCGCCGTGATACCGACGATCCTGTCCCAACTGCACGCGGGGGCAACGGAGATCAGGCTCGGGTCGCTCACCCCGACCCGCGACTTCACGTACGTCACGGACACCGCGGCCGGCTTCCTGGCCCTCGCGGACTGCGACCGGGCGCTCGGCGAGTCCGTCAATCTCGGCACCGGACGGGAGATCTCCATCGGGGACCTGGCGACCGCGCTGATCGCCGCGTCGGGCCGGGATGCGAAGGTCGTCGTGGACCCGGCGCGGCTGCGGCCGTCCGGTAGCGAGGTGGAGCGGCTGCTCTCCGACAACGCGCGGGCGAGGGAGTGGGCGGGGTGGCAGCCCGAGGTGTCCCTGGAGGACGGCCTGAAGCGGACGTCGCAGTGGGTGGCCGAGAACATCGCGCTGTTCGCGACGGACCGGTACCAGGTCTGAGCCTGGGGTGTCGTCAGGCGGCTGGGGGAGGCCGGGTCGTCGGTTGACCGGCCAGGTGCGGCGCGCAAGGCCGTGATTCCTTGCGCAGGAGGCCGTCCTTGCGCAGGAGGCCGTCGGGTGAGGGATCTCCTTGCGTCATAGGCAAGGTCTTATGCGTCGAACGAAATGGTGCGTACGGTCGATGTCATGACGCACCGCACACCCGCACCGCACGGTTCTCCCGCACACTCCCAGCCGCACGGGCATGGGCCCCATGGCACAGGCCACAGCGCCGGCGGCGCCCACGGCAACGGCACCCACAGCCACGGCACCGCTTCCCATGAGCAGGACGGCCTCGCGGAGCTGCTCGACCTCGATGCCGAACTGTTCGCGCCGTATCTCGCTTCCGCGATGCGTTCCATCGTGGAAGCGGCCGGGGACGTCGAGCGGATCGTGGACCTAGGTGCCGGGAGCGGCACGGGGACGTTCGCCTTGCTGAAGCAGTTTCCCTCCGCTCAGGTGACGGCCGTGGACAGCTCCGCTCACATGCTGGAACAGCTGACCCGGAGCGCTGCCGCCAAGAACCTGGCCTCGCGGGTCCGGCCGCTGGAAGCGGACGCCGGTACGAGCCTGCCGGGCGTCACCGACGTGGACCTCGTGTGGGCCTCGGCCTCCATGCACCACATGGACGACCCCACCGCGACCCTCGGCATCATCTTCAAGGCGCTGCGTCCGGGCGGGGTCCTGGCCATCGCCGAACTGGACGGGATGCCGCGATTCCTCGCCGACGACGCGGTACCGGAGCGCCCAGGGCTGGAAGGCCGCTGCCGCGACGCACTCACGACGCTGCACGCCGAAGGGGTGCCCCACTTGGGTGCCGACTGGGGCGCACTGCTGGCGTCGACCGGCTTCACCCTTGAGGACGAGCGCACAGAGAATCTCGAACTGCGCCCGGCGCCGGGCGGCAGCGCCGGGTTCTACGCGCACGGGACGCTCAGCCGCATCCGCGGCGCCCTGGACGGCCGCATCGAACCGGCCGACCTCGAAGCGCTCGACACCCTCTTGGACGCCGGCCCGGCGGACGTACGCCATCGCGACGACCTGGTGGTGCGCTCGACGCGCCAGCTCTGGATCGCACGCCGCCCCACGGACAGCGGCTCGTAGCGACCCGCAGGAGCGAGCGACATGGTTGGCTGAACAGGTCAAGACAGGCGATGCCGCTCCGACGTCTCCACTGGAGGCCATGGCCGAGGGGAGCGGACGTGGCACGGAAGGTGCGAGACGTTCGGAGGTATGGCCATGCAGACACTCACCGTCGATGTGTTCGTCTCGGTTGACGGGTATGCCGGCAGCGCGACATCGCCCGCCTACTTCGGCTACTACGGACCCATGCTCGAGGAGTGGATCCACGAGGAGATGGCCGGGCGGCAGCTGGTGCTCATGGGGCGGCGCACCTACGAGGCCCTCGCGGATCTCCCCGGGGAGGCAGGTGGCGCCGGCGCGGACCCGATGCCCGGTGTGGACAAGGTCGTCTTCTCGTCGACGCTGAAGACGGTCGCCTGGCAGGACACGCGCGTGTGCCAGGACGACCTGATCGCCGAGGTCACCCGGCTCAAGAGCGAAGGCCATGTGCCTCTGCGGACCATGGGCAGTCTGTCCGTGGTCCGGCAACTCCTCGGCGCGGGCCTCGTGGACCGGCTGAGGCTGATGACCTTTCCGCTGCTCCTGGGGGAGTCGGGCCGCGAGCCGTTGTTCGACGGTGTGGGGTCGGCCGACCTGGAGCTGGTGAGCCACCATGACCTGGACAGCAGGGTGCTGATGATGGAGTACCGACCCACGGGACGCGCCATTCCACGGGCCTGACGGCCAGCCCGCCGGACCGGGAGAGGTCGTCAGAGTCGTCAGAAGTCGTCAGAAGTTGTCGGGGGTCGTCAGAGGTTGTGGGCCGTTTCGTGGCGCGGCTGGTAGAGGCCCAGCTCGCCGCCGCCCGGCAGCCGGATCCCGGTCTTGAGGCCCCACCCGGCGTTCGTGACCGGGGTGCATTCGACCCCCTTGGCCGACAGTTCAGCGACTGTCGCATTGACGTCATCGCACATCAGGTACAACTCGTGTGACGGTGCGTCGGCGGGGTGGACCGCCACCTCGGCAGGAGGCAGCTTGAAGATGAGCCAGCCGTCGCCGGCATCGACGTGCGGATGCCCGAGAACATCCCTGAAGAAGGCGCGATCCGCCTCCGCGTCCTGGCTGTAGATGATGACGTGAGCGCCGTTGATCATGCGTGCAGGGTACTTACTCCGGGTGGCAGCGTCTGGATATGACGTCGTGTCTGCGGCGCGGCCGGGAGTGGGACCTACCGTGGCCAGGCGCCCGGCTCTGGCGACTGATTACGCGGCGCTCCGGGTCCGGCGACCGATGGGCCCCGCCAGTGAGGCCATCGTCGTGCGCGGTGGCTGCCGCAGGTCGCGGTCCGGGCGCAGTACGGTGCGGAACACGGTCCAGGCGAGTGCCCCGAGGGTGAACCCGTAGCAGGCGACGAGCCCGTGGCCGTTCTCCTGGGTGGACCACATGGCCGTCCCGAGCACCGGCACGGCGAGGGCGAGGAGCCGGTGCTTGCGGACGGCACTGCGGCGCGCGCTCGCCTCGGCCGAGTCCGGGGTCTCGGAGTTCGCGCCGGGGGAACCCT
This sequence comes from Streptomyces sp. NPDC090032, assembly GCF_044748025.1. Classification (NCBI taxonomy): domain Bacteria; kingdom Bacillati; phylum Actinomycetota; class Actinomycetes; order Kitasatosporales; family Streptomycetaceae; genus Streptomyces; species Streptomyces sp. NPDC090032. The sequence continues at coordinate 528,961 of NZ_JBIVFF010000007.1, forward strand.
TGCCTGGTGCCTCGCCCGCAGCGCCGTGCAGCAGCAGCGCCGCGGCCAGCGTCGCGCCCAGGAAATACGTCGCGCCCGAACTGCCCGCGAAGTTGCGCGGATCGGTGCTGTGAGAGGTCTGGGCCCACAGCGCGTCGATCCGCTCAGGCAACAGAATGCCCGCGGCGAACAGGGCGAGCGTCAGCGGCGCCCCCCAGAACCATTCGGCGAAGGCCGCGACGGCAGCGAGGGTCGCGATGTTCCAGGCCGCCCCGCCGAAGCCCCCGTTCTGCATGAAGACCGAGGTGACCACGCGCCACCAGCCGGACTTCGCCGGGTCCGCGTCGAGCGCCCCCATAGCACCCGACCAGCAGAGCTGGAGGACGACTCCGGCGAGCGCGATCCCGGTCAGGCCCACGGCCGCCCAAGGGATCCGCCGCCCACCCAACGTGGTCCGACCGACCAGTGCCAGACCACCGTTGAAGATCAGCGCCATCAGTGCCGCCGTGGTCACGCTGAACAGCAGGCTGCCCATCGTCACCACCCCCCTTCGCTCCCCTGTCGATTCGCTGATCGTGACAGTAGCTCGACGGTGGCCATTTTCAAACACTGTTTGAAAACTGATCAGGCCCGTTACACTGCGGTCGTGAAGCTGACTTCAGACCGGATCGTCGACGCGGGGATGGCGGTGTTCGCCGAGACCGGCTACCACGGCTTTTCCCTGCGGCAGGTCGCGGACCGGCTCCACGTACACGCCGGCAGCCTCTACTACCACGTGCCGAACAAGGCCGCGCTGCTCCAGCTGATGGCCGACCGAGTGGCCCGGCAGGCGTACGACGCCGGCACCGCGGCCCTGGCCCAACTCGCGGGGCATGAACGCTGGCAGGCGCGGGTCACGGCGCAGGCCGTCGCCGTACGGCAGAGCATCCAGCGGCATCCCGGCGGGGCGATCCTGCTCGCGGACAGCCCCAAGACGCTCAGCCCCGGCGCGCTCTCGCTGATGGAGCGGCTGCTCGACACCCTCGCCGAGGCCGGCGTCCCGCCTGAGCACTGCGGCACCGCTGCGGACACCGTGCTCAGCCATGTCACCGGCTATGCACTCCAGGAGCAGAGCGAGCCACCCGCGGTGCCCGTCACCGCCGAGGACGTCGCCGATCTGCAGCGGCGCTACCCCCGGACGGTTGCCGCCGCGTCCGCCCAGCACCCTGACGAGAAGTTCACCCGCAGCCTCGACCTGCTCTGCGCCGGCATCGCGACGCTCATCCCGTAGCCCTCCACGTCGGTGGCCGCTCCCGCGGCGCAGGGCAGGGAGACGCAGGTCACATGCGGCCATGTCACAGGGCGCGGAGCCATTCCGTCATAGGGGCGTAGGCATCGACAACGACGGAGGAGTTCACGATGAACGCCCGTTTGGACATGTTCGGCAACGCGACCGCCATGAAGTTCTGGAAGCACATCATCGCGGCGAACCAGGTGCTCGCCGAGTCGTCGGTGCCGCACGCGACGCTGGAGCTGGTGAAGATCCGCGCCAGCCAGATCAACGGGTGCGGTGGCTGCCTCGACATGCACACCAAGGACGCCGCAGCGGCCGGTGAGACCTCGACGCGCCTGAACCTGGTCGCGGCGTGGAGGGAGGCCACGGTCTACACCGAGGCCGAGCGCGCGGCGCTGGAGCTGACCGAGCAGGGCACCCGCATCGCGGACGCGGCCGGTGGTGTCTCGGACGAGGTCTGGGCGAATGCCGCCAAGCACTACGACGAGGACCAACTCGCCGCTCTGGTGGGTCAGATCGCCCTCATCAACACGTTCAACCGTGGGAACGTCATCATCCAGATGCCGGCCGGCGACTACCAGCCCGGGCAGTTCGGATAGCCCGGACAGGACGGACGGCAGGGTGTGCCTGGCCCGGTGGTGCCTTCGGACCACCGCCGGCCGGCGCCCAGCCGGTGGTGGAGAGTGTGCGCATGGAATTCTTCTGCTATCACCGCGATCGCCTCGGCTCCCTGGCGCTGCGCCAGGAGCTGTTGGAGGACCACTGGTCCTACATGGACCAGTACGGCAAAGAGATGATCGCTCGCGGCCCGACCTTCAGCAGCGACGGTGAAGAGCCGACGGGCAGTGTGCACATAGTGGACCTGCCGGATACCGCGGCAGCGCGCGCGTTCGCCTTCGACGAACCCGGCTACCAGGCTGGTGTGTACCGGGACGTGATGCTGCGGCGCTGGCGCAATCTGCTGGGGCGCACCATGTGGGACTACCCCGGTGGCCCGACCGAAGGCGACCGGTACCTCGTGCTCGGCCTCGGCGCGGGGCGGCCTGCCGACCTCGATGTGCCCGCCGACCAGGAGGACTTGATCGCGTACGGCCCTCTGCTGTCCGACGACGGCGCCGCCTGGCTGGGCACGGCGGCGCTGGTCCGGGCGCCGGACCCGGACGCGGCATGCGCCGTTCTGACCGTGGGCCTCTACGCAGAAGTGGAGGTCCACAACTGGCAGTTCGGCGGCAGGCGGTGATGATGATGCACTGAGGGTGGCTACGGAATATCGCCTTCCGTGCAACGATCCTGGCTCGGCGTGCGTCAGTTGTCCGAGAGTTCATTTCCATGCTTGAAGGACGTCACATGCAACGCGAGTCTGTCTTCGGGATCGTCGGGGCCGTGCTGTTGGCCACAGCCGGCATCACCGCCTGTCAGGGCGACGCCGCGGCCGCGCCGGGCGGTGCGGCCCGGGTCGTCAAGGACACCGACGACGAGGCGGTCGTCGAACTGTCCGACGGACGCCGGGTCTCCCTGCGCTACCAGGCCGGTACGGGCCTGCTCGAACGGCACCGGAGCGCCGACGGCAAGGCCTGGTCCAGGTCGAAGACGGTCTACGCCACCAAGACCGACCCCTGCCGGGGCATCGACCTGAAGGTACTTCGCGCCACCGTCACCGTGCGCGCCGGCTTCGGACCGTACTGCCGGGACGGCGAGCCGCCGACGGAGAGCGTCGCCGCCGTCGGCACCGGTGGACTCGGGAAGTGGGACACCCACCTCGCCAAGGACTGGGACGGCTGGGACCGGGTCGACATCGCCCGCGACGGGAAGTCGGCGACGTTCTCGTCCAAGTCGTCGGCCTCCACGACGATGCTCGGCTGGCGCGCGGGCAAGGGCTTCGGCGAGGTCGTGACCACGTACAAGAAGCTCGGTGAGCGGTTCCTCGGCACCTGGCGGGCCGAGGACGGCAGCCACGAGGTGACCTTCCGGCAGAGCGGGCTCAACGTGCCCGCCTCGGCCACGGTCGAGACGCTCGAGGGCCCCACCTGCCGGGTCCGCATGGACGTGATCAACATCTGGGAAGACAGGGTGCAGCCCAGGGGAGCCACGGTTCTGGAGGGCGAGAAAACCACGTACTGCCCGCCCGAGGAGTTCAATTCCGAGTACGTGGTGCAGACTCCCGACGGCCCGATGGAGCTCAGGAACCTCGGTGACACCACGCCGCTGGTGACGTACCGGAAGCCGTGACGCGGCTGCCGACGGCGTCGTCCACTCCCTGGCCGGCTCCCGGGCTTGCGCACCGCCGCTGGGGGAGGCGAGGATCGCCGGCATGATCAAAGGCGTGATGTTCGACTTCTCCGGGACCCTCTTCCACATCGAGTCGGTTCCACAGTGGCTGGAAGCCGTCGTCTCGGAGGCCGGACTCGACATGTCAGAGGACGAACTCGCAGCCTGTGCAGGTCGGTTGACGGAGGCGGGGGCCTTGCCCGGAGGGCCTCTGCCGCGCGCGCTGCCGGCACACCTCGACACGCTGTGGCGGGAGCGCGACCTGAGCGCCGAGCGACACCGTGCCGCGTACACCGCTCTCGCCCGGGAGGCGTCGCTCCCGTCGGTGGAGCTGGCCGACGCGCTGTACGACCGACACCGCACTCCCGCGGCATGGCGCCCCTACCCCGACACAGAGGCCACGCTCCGCGCCCTGCATGAGCGAGGCGTTCCGGTCGCTGTGGTGAGCAACATCGGCTGGGACCTGCGCCCCGTCTTCCGCGACCACGGTGTCCACGGCCTCGTCGACACCTACGCCCTGTCCTTCGAACACGGGGTGCAGAAGCCGGATCCGGAGCTCTTCCAAGTGGCCTGCGACAAGCTCGGTCTGCCGCCCGGCGAGGTCCTCATGGTCGGCGACGACCGCGTCGCGGACGTCGGGGCCGCCGCGCTCGGCTGCCAGGTCCATCTGGTCGACCACAAGCCCGTCGAGTGCCGCCCCAACGCGCTGCGTGCTGTTCTTGAGGTCGTACGGGAAAGGTGAGTTGTGGTGCCCGCGCCCTCTACGAAGAGGCGTTCCGCGGATCGTGGTCTTCGTTTCGTGCGGGATGACGGATCGCAGCGGTGAGAGTGACTCAGGATCACTAGAATGGGTCCCATGCTGAAGTCGTGACGAGGGGCGGGGCGTGGCGAGCAGAGGGCACGACGAGGACTGGTTGGACCTGGCTGACGCCATCGAGGTGTTGCGAACCCAGCTGTCGGAGGCGCAACGCCGGGGCCAGGGATCAGAGTTGCGGTTCGTGCTGGGCGAGATCACCGCGGAGTTCGAGATCGAGCTGGTGCGCAGGCGAGACGGCGGCGGGGCGCTGCGGTTCGGCGTAGTGGAGGCCAACGGCCGGCAGGAGCGTTCGACGCGGTCCGCCCAGCGCGTGACCCTGCGGCTGAACCCGGAGCGCCGCGATGGCGAAGACGTCGCCGTGGGCGACATCGATTGACACGGTGATGGGCTGATGGAGGAGGAGCAGGTCGTTCTTGTCCGCAGCGCGGGCATCGGCAGCGGCTATCTCATCGCGCCGCGGCTCGTCCTGACCGCCGCGCACCTGCTCCCGCCGCCGGACAGGCAGGCAAGGATCACTGTGGCGCTGGGCGAGTCTGCGGCGCCGTTCCCGGTGGTAGTGCGGTGGCGACGGCATGACGAGGCAGTGGACGCCGCCCTGTTGGAGATCCCGGCCGAAGACCAGGAATGGCAGACGCCTGCCACGCTGCGCGGCACCTTCAGCCGACTCCCGCAACGCTGGGGCTGGTGCGTGACGGGCGGTTCCGAAATGCGGGTCACTGCCACGGGATTCCCCCGCCAGCAGCGAAGCGAGGACGGCAGCCGCAACCGCGAGACACTCGTCGGCCGGGTCAGGCCGCACCGTGGCAGGATCTCCGAAATCATCGACGACGCAGGCCTGTTGGGATACTCCACCGCACGGCTCGACCACGAGACCGCCGCGAAACTCACCCCATGGTCCGGGATGTCGGGCGCGGCCCTCTTCCGGGAACGCGGGAAGCTGCTGCTCGGCGTCGTACGTGACGACCGTCGGCCGCGCCAGGGCACGCGGCTGACGTACACCCGCAGCGAGGACCTGCTGGCCTGCGACGACTTCCGCGCGGTGGTCCGCGAGGCGACCTCCGTCGATCCGCGGCTCGAACCGGCCGAGCTGGCAGACATGTTGCAGTCCGCACTGTCCAAACGTGAGGTGGCGTCCCCCACCATGCTGTTGCGGGCCGACGCCGAGGCGGTGTCGTTCCACGGCCGGGAGGACACTCTCGCGGACCTGGAGCAGTGGTGCCTGGCGGATTCGGAGGGCGCCCCCGCCGTCCGTGTCCTCACCGGCCCGGGTGGGCAGGGCAAGACCCGGCTGGCGCGGCAGGTGATGGAACGGCTGCGCGGCCGCGGCTGGGTGGCCGGACTGGTCCGCCACAGTCCGCGCGGCCTGGAGGCACTGCGCATCGTGCAGCATCCGCTGCTCCTCGTCGTCGACTACGCGGAGACCCGGCCCGAGTTGGTCAGGGAGCTGCGGGAGCAGATCGAGGAGGCCAGGCATCCGGTGCGCCTGCTGCTGCTCGCCCAATCGCTCGGTTCCTGGCAGACCAGGGCGACGGGCGCCCTCCCCGAGACTCGGCTGCACTCGCTCAGCACCCGTGCCGCGGACCGGGAGCAAGCGTTCCTGGCGGCGGCCCGTGACCTCTCCGGCCGCCTGGCGGAGGTGACAGGGGGGACGGACACCGACCGGCAGCGGCTGTCCGACGCCCTCCCGGCCGCGACCCGCGAGGCGGGTCCACGGGTCGAGACGGCGCTGACGGTTCAGATGGAGGCCCTGGCCGCGCTGTTGCGCCGCGTTCGGACTCCTCAGCGGGTCGGGGGCACGTTGGAGTCCGAGATCCTGTGGCACGAGCAGACGTACTGGCAGGATTCCGCGGCCGGACGGGGCATGGGGCGGGGGGCGCAGTACCTGCTCGAGCAGGCCGTGGCGGCGGCCGTGCTCTGCCCCGCGCAGGACGAGCGGGAAGCCCGCGCGACCATCGCCCGGCTGCTGCCCGACGAACCGCAGTCGCTGACCGCGGACATCGCCGCCTGGCTGCGCGACCTGTATCCGCCGCCCGAGGGCCGCCACTGGGGCGGGCTCGAGCCGGACCGGCTGGCGGAGTACCAGGCGTCCGAGCAGGTCATCGACGAGGCGGGGCTGCTCGGCAGGCTGTTCGCCGGAGCCCCGGACCATCAGCGGGTGCAGACCCTCACCGTACTGGCCCGGTCCGCCGTGGCCCATGCCAACGAGGGCCGCACGCGCGAGGCCGGCATCGTCATCGACCGGCTCCGCGAGGTGGTGAGCCCGGCCCTCACCGGCGAGCCGTTGACTGTCGCAGTGCTGCGCGCGCACTCCGACGCACTGCCGGAGCAGACCCATGTCCTGTGCGAGTACGCCCTCGATGTGGCCCGCGAACTGGATCGCTTGAGCCGCGCGTCGGGCGACAGCCCGCAGGCGCTGCGCGGCCGCGCGTGGGCGCTGCACAACCTGGCCGAGCGGCACCTCGCGGTCGGCGACTGGGAGGAAGCCCGGGTGGCGGCCGGTGACGCTGTCGCGATCCGCGGAACGCTGGCGGACGACGGGGCGACGACGCACCGCACGGAGTGGGCCGACTCGCTGCTGGTGCTCTCGCTGGCCCGGCGCATGACCAGGCACCTGATGGAGGCGCACGACGCCGGTGACCAGGCGCTGGGCCTCTTCCGCACACTGGCGGCACAGGGCGGCGAGGACTGGGAGAAGCGCGAGCGCGGACTGGTGAGGGCACTCATCAACCAGTCGCAGGTGGTGTGGCGGCTCGACCCGAGCGCGATTCCCTTCGACCAGATCGCCAGGTCCGACGACCACACGGACGAGGCCGTCCGGCGCGCGCGCGACCTGGTGGCCCGGCACCCTGATCTGGATCCGCTCCTGCTCACCAAGGCGCTGACGGCGCGAGGCGCGAACCTGTGGCGCTTCGAGCGGCATTCGGAGGCGTTGTCGCTGAGCGAGGAGGCCGTGGAGACCGCGCGCCGGTTGGCGAAGGAGAACCCCGACGCGTACTCCGCCGACCTGGCGAACGCGCTGATGGGCCTGGCGGTCGACTACAGCAACGCCACGCGCCCGCCCGGCGAGGCCATGAAGCTGGTACGGGAAGCGATCGGACTGATGCGCCCGCTGTCCGGGGATCTTCCAGGCGTTCACCGCTCCACACTGGCGCAGATGCTGCACAACCTCGCCTGGGAGCAGCTCGACGCGGGGGACTTCGCGGCGGCGCGGGATTCCATCGCAGAGGCCGTCGAGCATCGCCGGGCCCTGGCGCGTCAGCCGTACGGGACTCCGGAGCCCGCTCTGGCGCAGTCGCTGAGCGCGCTCGCCACCATCCATGCGAGCGCGGGCGACCACCGGGCGGCGGTGGAGGGTTTCAAGGAGGCACTGGCGACCTATGAGCGGTCCGAACTTCCGCTCAGCGCAAGCGACTTGAAGAGTAGGTCCGGGACAGGTCTCAATCTCGCCCACTCCTACGACGTCCTGGGCCGCTCGGCGGACGCGCTCGCCGCCCTGAACGAGGCCCTCGCCGTCCGCCGCCGCCTGAGGGAGTACGCCCCCAGCCTCTACACCGAGGGGTATGCGACCGCCCTCCACGACCTCTCCGACCTGTACCGCAAGTACAACCGGCCGGTCGCGGAGCGCATCCTGCTGCGCCAGGCGCAGCCCCTCTACCGCCGGCTGTCCCGCGTCACCGAGGAGGGGCGCGAAGGGCTGGCATGGTGTCTGCACGACCTCGGCACGAGTTACGCCACGTCCTGGGCGACGGCCGACCGGGCGGTTTCCTCGCTGCGGGAGGCGTACGAGCTGCGCGTACACCTGTCGGCCGGGGACGCCAGGCACGAGCCGGATTTGGCCGCCACGTGCGCGCAGCTGGCCCGCGCACTGCTGATGACGAGTTCCTTCCGCGACTCCGTTCGTATCGCGGAGCACGAGGTGCGCCTGAGGCGCCAGTTGATCGCCGGTGGCCGGGCCGGCCAGGAGAGGCCCCTTTGCTTCGCTCTCCTGCGACTGGCCGAGGGGCAGGCCTCGACGGGGGACGAGGCCACGGCCTGGCGCACCGCACTACAGGCGGAGGAGGCCTGCCGGGCGCTCCTCGATCGTCCCGGCGAACCGCCGGCCCAGCGTGCGGAACTCCTGCGCCGACTGGCCAGAGTGCTGAGCCTGTGCGGCCGGCGGGACTGGGGCCGGGCCGCCCGTGCGGAACAACCGGCGCGGCGGGCCGTCCGCATCTACCGCGGCCTGGTGGACCAGGACCCGAACACATACCAGGCCGAGCTGACCGGGGCCCTCAAAACGCTTGTCAGGGTGCTGGACCGCCTTGGCCGCCATGCCGAGGCCATCGACGTACAGCTGCGAAGAGGAGCATGACGCCGTGACATCACCCCTGCCCGACGAAGAGCGTGCCGAGTCGCTCGAGGACATCCGGAGTGACGAGGAGAGGGCTACCCGCCCGGCAGAGCTGTTCTACGCGAACGTCACCGAATTCGTCGCCGACAGGTTCATCTATCTGGTCCCCCGCCCCACCCCCGGCTCCGGGCGGGTGTGGTGCCCGAGCTGGTTCCGACACGCTCAGGCGCTTTCCCGGCTGGACTCCCTGTGGCGCGCCTGGGAGACGCTGCGCTGGGACGGCGCCTTGGGCATGTCGAACTGGTGGGTCCACCACGTCGACCCGCATCTGAGCGCCCTCATGGACCCGGTCACGGGGCCGTTCGCCCGCTGCGCCGAAGGCCACCAGGGGGATGAGCCGCTGCCGGTCGAACCGGTGCCGGACGGGGCGTTCGATCAGTACACGCTGCCACCGTCGAAGGACCCGTTCGCCCTGGACTGACCTGGCCTGTCATGTGTCAGCTCCGGACTTCCCTCCGCTCGGCAGCGAAGCCTCGGACATCATGAATCGCACGAACTGCCGACAATGCCAAGGGCGTTCACGACTACGCTCGTATGTCGTGAACGCCTACTTCACGACGGAACAGTGCCCCAGCTGCGGCTGCCACACCGACGGCCTGTCCAACAGATTCGCCTGCACTTCCTGCGACACGGTATGGACCTCGGGAGACCCGGACTCGGTCGTGAGTCCGCGGACGAGCGTCATGTGACCGTCAGGCAGCGCTTGTCGGCCTCCGAGCATCCCGAAGCCGCATGTGACGAGCGTCACACCAGCCGGTCCGAACTTCCTTGCTCGCCGCGCATCTTGTCGGTGTCGGTCACTCGACGGCTTCGGGAACGTACTCCTCCCGTAGCCGTCGATTCCCTTTCACCGAGGAACTTTCAATGGGTTATCTGCGCGGATTCATCCCCTGGATCGTCGCCGGCGTCGTGTCGTCCTTCGACTGGCGCTGGGGCGCGGTCGGGGGTCTCGTCACGGGGCTGCTGCTCCTGCTGCAGGACCGCCGTCGCGGGGTCGGCCTCGACGCTCTGATCCTGGAGAGCAGCACCGTCCTGTACTTCGTCGTGGTCGGCGCCGTCGCCGTCGCAAGGCCCGACTCCGGCCTGGCGGACCACACGGACGTCATCTCCTTCGCCTGGCTGGCCGCCACCGCCTGGGGGAGCCTGGCCATCCGCCGCCCCTTCACGCTGGGCATCGCGAAACGCCAGACACCCCGCGAGTACTGGGACATGCCGGAGTTCATCCGGGTCAACAACCACATCACCAGCGCCTGGGGCTCGGGCTTCACCTTCATCGGCGTGAGCCTGGCTGTCTGCGGCACGGTGGACGCCCCCGCCTGGGTGGGCATCGCGGCCCATGTCGCCGGTCTCCTCGGCCCCGCCGTCTTCACGAAGGTCTATCCGGCCCGCGCCCAGGCACGGCTGCTGGCCGCCCAGGCCGCGCCGGTGACGGCCTCTCCCCGCACCAACACCGAGACCACAGCGAATGAAGGAGCCGGCGCATCGTGAGCACCACACCTGAAGCAGGGCAGACGGAGCAGACGGAGCAGGAAGGCCACGCCGGTCTCGCCAGGAAGGCGACGCAAGCAACGAACGTCGTTCTCGTTCACGGCGGCTTCGTCGACGGATCGGGCTGGCGGGGGGTCCACGAGCTGCTGCGCGCGGACGGCTACAACGTGAGCGTCGTACAGAACCCCACGCTCTCGCTCGAAGGCGACGTCGCCACGACCAAGCTGACACTCGACGCTCAGGACGGCCCGACCGTACTCGTCGGACACTCCTACGGCGGCGCGGTGATCTCCGAAGCGGGCAATCACGAGAACGTGACGGCGCTCGTGTACGTCACCGCGTTCGCGCCCGACAAGGGCGAGTCCGTGAACACCCTCATCGCCGACCCTCCGCCCGGAGCTCCCGTCCCGCCGATCCTCCCGCCCCGTGCAGGGTTTCTCTTCCTGGACCGGGAGAAGTTCGCCGCGTCCTTCGCCGGGGACCTGCCCGCCGACGAGGCCCGGTTCCTCGCGGACTCCCAAGTGCCGTGGGGCGTGTACGCGTTGGGCGGGACGGTCGGACAGCCCGCCTGGCGGTCCAGGCCGAGCTTCTACCTGGTCGCCACCGACGACCACATGATCCCGCCCCCTGCGCAGCGCGCCATGGCCGAGCGGGCCGGCGCGACGGTGGTCGAGACCGGCGGCAGTCACGCCGTGTACGTCTCCAGGCCCGCCGAGGTGGCCGCGCTCATCAAGAAGGCCGCGTCAGGGGCCACCGAGGCCGCGGCCCACACCACGGCGAAGTAGACAGCCGGTTCCCCGCGGATCCCGTGCCCCCTCTCGGATCCGCGGGGGCTCCACGCGCCAACGAAGCAAGGAAGAAAGCAGCATGACCGATGAGACCACCCTTCCCCTGTATCTCCGGGGCCGCTTCGCCCCGGTCCCCGAGGAGCGCGACGCGGCCGATCTCACCGTGAGAGGCTCCCTGCCGCCCGATCTGGACGGCCGCTATCTGCGGAACGGCCCCAACCCGCTGCCCGGCGAGGACAAGGGCCACTGGTTCACCGGCCCCGGCATGCTCCACGGCATCCGGCTTCGGGGCGGCCGGGCCGAGTGGTACCGCAACAGGTGGGTCCGCACAAGGGAGTTGGAGGGGCATCCGTTCATCCGCGAGGACTCCACCGTCGACCTGGCCGCGTCGCCGGCCAACACCCACGTGATCCGGCACGCCGGCACCGTCCTCGCCCTGTGCGAGGTGGGGCTCCCCTACTGGGTCACTCCGTCGCTGGAGACGGTCGGACCGTACGACTTCGGGGGGCGGCTGAACACCTCGATGACCGCACATCCCAAGGAGGACCCGGTCACGGGCGAACTGCACCTGTTCGGAACCGGGTTCGCCCCACCGCACCTCACGTATCACCGGGTCACGGCGGAGGGCGTACTGCTCGACAGCCGGGCCATCGACGTACCGGGCCCGACGATGATGCACGACTTCGCCATCACCGAGCACCACATCGTCTGGATGGACCTGCCCGTCGTCCTCGACCCCGACCTGGCCGGGCAGGGTGGCATGCCCTACCGGTGGGACGACGGGCACGGCGCACGGCTCGGCGTCATGTCCCGCACACCCGGGAGCACCGCCGTGCGGTGGTACGACGTCGATCCCTGCTACGTCTTCCACGTCGGCAACGCCTACGAGGACGCGCAGGGCCGGATCGTGCTCGACGCGGTGCGCTACGACCGTGCAGGTTTCCAGCACGCCTGGACGGACATCGGCGGACCCGCGGGCCCGGTCGGTCCGGTCGGGGTACGGGAACCGGGCCCCGCCTCCCGGGCCGATTCCGTCCTGCACCGCTGGACGCTGGACCCGTCGACCGGTCGCGCGTACGAGTCCCAACTCGACGACCGCTCAAGCGAGTTCCCCACGCACAACGAGACCCTCACGGGGCGCCCGAACCGCTACCTGTACACCGTCAACGGCGACGGCATCGCCAAACACGACCTCACGCGGAACACGGGGCGCACCTATGAGACGCCCGGCAGCCGTTTCGCAGGGGAGGCGGTCTTCGTTCCGGCGGCGGATGGCACGGCCGAGGATGAGGGCTGGCTCCTGTCGCTCATCTCGAACGACGAGGGCGAGGCGGGGGAGCTGCTCGTACTCGACGCCGCGCAGTTGACCGTACAAGCGGTGGTGGAACTGCCCTGCCCGGTTCCCTCCGGCTTCCACGGAAGCTGGCTGCCGGAGCCGGCCGACCGGTCCTGACGTACGGCCGGCGCATTTTCCACGGCAAGCGACCCTCGACCGGATACTCAAGGTCTACTCTTCGCGCATTGCCGATGGGGAGAAGGGGGATTCCAACTCCGTTCCAGTACAAGGTTCTTGACCCGTTGAGACCAGGACCACAATCGATCCCAACCCCGATCCATCGCTTACACCGTCACGGAGACGTTCAGACATGGTGCCCCTCGACCCGCCCACGGATGAGGAACTCACCCGCCGGGCCCAGGCCGGCGAGACCGGATCCCTCGGGCTGCTGTTGGCCCGCCACCAGGCGCCGATGCGCGCGGTGGCGATGAGCCTGCTCGGCCACGGCCCCGACGCGGAAGACGCGGTGCAGGACGCCGCGTTGACCGCGCTGCGGCGCATCGGGGACGTGAGAGACCCCGCGGCCGTGGGAGCGTGGCTGCGGGCGGTCGTGCGCAACACCTCCCGCATGCGCCTGCGTGCCACGCGGGAGACGCCCGGCCTCGACGGGCTCGACTTCCTGCACCTTCGCGCCCACGACGCGCCGCCCCCGGATCAGCTCATCGAGCAGCACGCGATGCGTGACTGGATCTGGGACGCGGTGGAGGAACTTCCGCAGCAGCTGAGACTGGTGCTGATGCTGCGCCACTTCAGCGGCATCACGTCCTACCAGGAGATCGCCGACGCGTGCGAGGTACCGGTCGGCACGGTGCGCAGCCGGCTCAGCCAGGCCAGGGCGAAAATGGCCCAGGTGCTCCTGTCGACCGCCTCGCAGGCGCACGACGACGCGTCGGCGCTCACCGAGGAGAGCAGGCACGAGGCCGTGGCGACTCTGCAGGCGTCCGAGCGCGGCTCCCTGCCCCGGGAGATCTCGGAGTTGTGGCCGCAGGAGACCAAGCTGGTCGGCATCCTGAACCGGCCGGGTGAGCGCATCCATCCCGTCCCGGTCATGCGCCAGACCTTGGAGGCCGGGGTGCGCCAGCGTCTGCGCCACGTGGTCGCCAGCCGCGACATCAGCATCTGGGAGATGGACGTCACCAACCCCGTCGGCGCGGTCGATCCCTGCCCGTCGAACCTTGCCTGGCTCATGTTCCGCCGCGAGGGGCGAGTCCAAAGGCTCCGGGTGGTGTTCCCGGGGCCGCAGTGGCGAGCGTCGCTTCAGGAGGGTGGATGACGGGTGTCGGGCGCGACGCCCCAAGGGGGTCCACAGGGTCCACAGGGTTTCATGCACCGGCCGCGGAGCCTGCCGAGGCGTAGGTCCGTCCAGGCCCCGCACGCGGTCGTCGGCGCCTATGCAGGCTTCGTCGCGATCTGGATCAGGTTGCCGCAGGTGTCGTCGAAGACGGCGGTAGTGACGGGGCCCATCTCCAGGGGCTCCTGGGTGAAGGTGACGCCGAGCCTGCTCAGCCGCTCGTATTCCGCCCGCACGTCGTCGACGGCGAACTGGGCGAGCGGGATGCCGTCCGCGACGAGCGTGTCGCGGTAGGGCTTGACGGCCGGGTGGCCGGCGGGCTCCAGGAGGAGTTCGGTGCCCTCGGGCTCGTCCGGCGAGACGACGGTCAGCCACCGGACGTCCTCGCCCACCGGGACGTCGTGCTTCTTCACGAAGCCGAGGATCTCGGTGTAGAAGCGCTCGGCCTTGGCCTGGTCGTCGACGAAGACACTGGTCAGGTGGATCTTCATGAGGTGCTCTCCTCCGGTCCGGATGGGTGGGACCCGGGCACGGGCCAGCGCTCGGCGATGTGCCGCAGTGGCTCCGTGTTCAGGTCGTGGAACTTGTAGCGGCCCTCCCGCCTGGTCTCGACGAGCCCGGCGGCCTCCAGCACGGCAAGGTGCTGGGAGACCCCCTGGCGCGAGATGGCGAGCTGATGCTTCATGCTCAGCCGACCGCAGATCTCGAACAGTGTCTGTCCGGGTTTCTCCGTGAGCTCGTCGAGGATGATGCGGCGGGTGGGGTCGGCCAAGGCTTTGAAGAGATCGTCGGCCATGACCGCATGATAGGCAACTCCTCACTTGCCTATCAAGTCGACCCGCGCGCGTTATGTGAGCGCTGTTATATTAGCGCTATGACATCTTCGGACCCCACTATGCAGCCCGACCCCTGGCAGTCGCTGCACGCTCTCCTCGCCGCCATGGATGCCGAGATCGAGCAGGTCTACGTCGAGCGAGGCATCAAGGGGGTGCGGCCGCGGTTCGCGTATCCGCTCATCCGGCTCGCCCACACCGGACCGCTGACCATCCGCGAGCTCGCGCAGTCACTGAGCCGCTCGCACTCCGCGATCAGCCAGACCATCGCCGCCATGCGCAAGGAGGACCTGGTCACCTCCGAACCGGGGCCCGACGCCCGCACTCGCCGGATCAACCTGACCGAGCGCGGCCGGTCGCTGGTGCCGTTCCTTGAGGCCGAGTGGCGCGCCACCCATGCGACGGTCGCCGAGCTGGACAGTGAGACCCCGCACGCGATGACCGCCGTCGTCGAGGAGGTGCTGCGGGCGCTGGAACAACGGTCGATGCGCGAGCGAATCCACCACCACCTCGCCGGGCCACCGCAGTGAAGGGGCGGGTCCGGTTCCTCGACACCCGTCCGCTGCGCAGCAGCCGACCGTTCCGACACCTGTGGATCGGCACCTCGGCATCCCAACTCGGTAGCCAGGTAACAACCGTTGCGGTGCTCGCCCAGGTCTGGGACCTGACCGGCAGCACGGTCGGCACCGGCGCCATCGGGCTCGCCACCGGCCTCCCGATGGTGCTGTTCGGGCTCCTCGGCGGCACGTTGGCCGACAGTGTCGACCGCCGTGCGCTGGTGCGCGCCACCACCGCGGGCCAACTCCTCGTCGCCGCAGGGCTGTCCGCCCAGGCCCTGGCAGGCAACCGGAACGTGTTGCTGCTGCTCGCCCTGGTTGCCGCCGGGGCCGCCTGCGGCGCGCTCGGTGCCCCTGCCCGCCGGACGTTCCCGGTCCGGCTGCTGCCGGCCGACCAGGTCGCCGCCGGTCTCGCCCTGACCAACCTCTCGTTCCAGGTGGCGATGCTGGCCGGGCCCGCGCTGGCCGGGCTGATCATTGCCCGCTGGACCCTCCCCGCCGCCTACGCCGCCCAGGCCGTGGCCATGGTGGTCTCGATGCTCGCGGTGATCCGCCTCCCTGCCATGAGGCCTGACGGCACTGACACGAAGGTCGCCAGACGCCGTCCGGAGCGCGGTGGCTGGCGCATCGTCCTGCGTCGCCCGACGCTGTGGGGGTCGATGGCCACCGACCTGTCCGCGACACTCCTCGCCATGCCGGTCGCGCTCTTCCCACTGGTCGACGAGATCCGCTTCGGCGGCAACCCGCAGACCCTCGGCCTGTTCCTCTCGGCCGTCGCGGTCGGCGGGATCACGGCCGGTCTTCTCTCCGGCGCGGTGACGCGCCGACGTCGCGGCGGCCTGGTCCAGTTGTGCGCCGCCGGCATGTGGGGTCTCGCGCTGACCGGCTTCGGCCTGGCCGGGCCGCTGTGGGCGGCCCTCGGCTGCCTGGCCGTGGCTGGGGCCGCCGACACCGTCTCCGTCATCACCCGCAGTGCCCTGGTCCAGCTGGAGACCCCGGACGCGTACCGGGGGAGGGTCTCTTCCGTGGAGCACGTCATCGGCGTAGCGGGACCTGAACTCGGCAATTTCCGCGGCGGTTTGATGGCGTCGGCCACCTCCGCCTCCTTCGCTCTGGTCGCAGGCGGCCTGTCCGCCACACTGGCCGTCGCCGCGGTAGCGGCGTCCAACGCCTCCCTGCGCGCCTACCGCACACCGCCGGCCGACCAGTCGGCCGGGCCCGAGACCGTGGACGCAAGTCGCACCCGGCCCGAGCACGCAGGAACGCAATGAGGCCAATGAGTGAACCCAAGTTGGACCGTCACTGAAGACAGGAATCCAGAAAAGCCGATCGCTTTACCGGTAACCGCAGTTCATCGCTCTTTCCGGCGTCTTCACCGGACCGGTGAGACGAATTCGGCGTCAACTGGCAAGGCAACCAGGCGAATACCACGGGAGTCACATGTAGTTGTTAGAGCCGCATACTCCTCATGGGGGCAAAGAAATGCACTCTCGTCTCATAAGCCGCCGGACGCTGCGCGCCGCCTCGGCGGTGACGTTGGCCATCGGCGCCGGACTGACCGGTCCGGTTCTGCCGGCCGGTACGGCCGGCGCCGCGACGTCGTCGGCCACCGCCGCGATCGACGGCCGGGCGGTCGCCTACACGGCAGCCCCCGGCCAGACCAACCAGGTGACCGTCACGGCGTCGAAGAACGGCGCGGACATCACGTACGTCATCGACGACGCCGTCACGATCAGCGCGGGCGACGGCTGCACGTACCCCAGCAGCACGGACCGGACCAAGGTCTCCTGCACGGTCACCACGGTGGAGAGCCAGGACCCGTACGCCGGCCTCGAGTTGACCCTCGGCGACGGCAACGACTCCGTCACCTACGACAACCAGACCGACCAGACGTACAACTACGCATCGATCGACCTGGGCGCCGACAAGGACACCCTGACCGAGACCGGCGGCGTTCAGGGCAACAGTGTCGACGGCGGTACGGGCGACGACAAGCTCTCGGTGGGTCCGGTCACGGTGGTGCTCGGCGGCGACGGCAACGACACGATCGACGCAGCCGACGGCACGATCGCGCAGGGCGGCATCGGTGACGACACCATCCACTCCACCGGCGAGGACAGCGCCGTCGACGGCAGCGCGGGCCACGATGTGATCTACGGCGGCGCGGACCGGCAGAGCCTGTCCGGCGGCGACGGGAACGACGAGATCCACGGCGGCAGCGGGAACGACTACCTCTACGGAGGCAAGGGCGACGACGTCCTGTACGGCGACGCCGGCGACGACACGATCTACGGGAACAGCGGCAACGACAAGCTGTACGGGGGAGCGGGCACGGACACCCTCTCCGGCGGACCCGGCACGAACGTCGTCCACCAGGACTGACGTCCCCACCGCCGGCCCGGGAGCCGCCCGCGCCCGGACCGGCGGTGGGCGCTCGGCCGACGTGACTCCGATGAATTCCCGCCGTCCTTCGTACGATGCGCTCGTGGCGTAGGTTCAATACCTCGAACGGATGCCACGACGGCCGCGCGACCGGTCCGGACGGGGGTGCGGATGGAGCTTTCCGGTGTGACGTTCGCCGGGCGCTATGAGCTGAGGGAACTGCTCGGCCGCGGCGGCATGGGAGAGGTGTGGCTGGGGCGCGACTCCTCGTTGCTGCGGCGCGATGTGGCCGTGAAGGTGCTGCCGCCCCTGATGGACTCGAGCGCTGTCCGGCGCTTCCAGCGGGAGGCGTCCACCCTCGCCATGCTGCAGCACCCTGGGATCACCGTCGTGCACGACGCCGGTGAGCATGACGGGTGCTTGTTCATCGTCATGGAGTTGCTGCGCGGGCACGATCTTGCCCGACTGCTGGCCGACCACCGCGGACCTCTGCCGGTGGAGCGGGCTCTGAACGTGGCCCGGCAGACCGCGGTCGCCCTTGCCGCCGCGCACAGTTGCGGGGTCGTCCACCGGGACCTGAAGCCGGGGAACCTGTTCGTGCAGCCCGGCGACCAGGTGAAGATCTGTGACTTCGGCATCGCCCGCACCGCCGAAGACTCGATCGTGCTGACCACGGCCGGGCGTGTGGTGGGCACACCGCTGTACATGTCGCCCGAGCAATGGCGCGGTGCGGACATCGACGCCCGCACCGATCTGTACTCGCTTGGCTGTGTGCTGTACGAACTGCTCGCAGGGCGCCCGCCGTTCACCACTTCGGCGTCCGTGTTCGCCCTGATGCACCAGCACTTGGAAGAGCTTCCGGTACCACTGCGTGAACTGCGCCCGGACCTGCCCGAGCACCTCACGAGTCTGGTTCTCGGGCTGCTGGCCAAAGACCCCGCCGAACGCCCGGACGCACTGGCCCTTGCGGGAGAGCTGGCCGCGGTGGGCGAACGCGCCGCGCTCGGTGAGCGGGCCGCTGTGGGCGAACTGCCTCGGCCGGCCGACCGAGAGCGTGATGCTGACCAGGGGTTGGCCGACCGGAGGCCTGGTTCTGACCAGGAGCCGGCCGACCTGCCGCCCGCCACACAACTCGCTCCACCCGGCCCGGCCACGCTCCCAGCACTCCGGCGCCCTCGGACACAGACCCTGTACGCGGAGCCGTACCTCACCCTGCCCGGCCATCGCAGCCCGGTGCAGTCCGTGCAGTTCAGTCCCGACGGCCGCACTCTCGCCACGGGTGGCTGGGACAAGGTCGTGCGCCTCTGGGATCTGCACAGCGGTGGTGAACCGCGCAGCCCACTTTCCCTGGGCAGCGGGCTCCGCGCGTCCGTCGCCTTCGCCCGGGACGGCACCACCCTCGCGACCGGCGGCGGCAAGTACGCCACCCTCTGGGACGCGCACAGCGGTGAGCGGCAACTCGCCCTGAGGCAGCCGGGATTGGCGACATCGGTGTCCTGTCTCGCCTTCAGCCCCGACGACGGCGCCATCGCCACCGGTGGGAGCGATGGGGCGATCCGCCTCTGGGACGTACGGACCGGCGCCCTGGGCCAGGTCATGGACTGGTCCGGTGGGTGGGTGACATCGGTGGCGTTCAGTCCGGACGGCCGCAACGTCGCCGGCGGGGGAGACGACAAGACGACGCGACTGTGGCACGTCCCCACGGGACAGCTCCGCTGGAAGCTGTCCGCCCGAACTCCCTACACGAGCCTCGCGTTCAGCCCCGACGGCGAGATCCTGGCCACGGCCCATGGCGCAACCGCCGTGCACCTCAAGGACGCTCGTACCGGTGAGGATGTGCGCGTACTGGACGGACAGCCGCAAAGAGTCACGTCCCTGGCCTTCGCCCCGGACGGCCGCACCGTGGCCGGCGGCGGCCACGACGGTGTCATCCACCTCTGGGACACGGCCACCGGAGACCGGCGACTCGCCCTGACCGGGCACGTCGGGCCGGTGATCTGCGTGGCGTTCGGCCCCGACGGGCACACCCTTGCCAGCGGTGGCCAGGACCGGGTGATCCGGCTCTGGGACGTGCGGATTCGTTAGACGGGGCTTGTTGCCGGTCGGGAACGGCCGGCTGAAGCGGACTCGCGGTTCAGCCCCGCGCGAGCTCGGTCAGCGCGTCGAGACGGGTGGGTGTCCAGCCGAGTTCGCGGCGGGCACGGGCGCCGGTGAACTGCTGGTCGAGGGCGAATGCCTCGGCGACCGGGCCCATCCGCCGCACGGCCTCCTCGAGCGTCAGCGACTCGATACTTCCCGGGCACCCGACGGCCTGGCTGAGGGCTCGCGTGATGTCCGCCAGCGGGACGTTCTGGTCGCTGACCCCGGCGTAGGCAGAGCCGGCCGGGGCATTCAGAGCCAGTACGTACAGCTCGGCGAGGTCGTCCACGTGGACCAGGGCCCAGTGGTTGGAGCCGTCCCCGATGCAGGGCACGGCGCCGGCGGCGCGCCCCGGCTCGGCGAAGAACGACTGCACAAGGCCGCCGGAGTGGCCGTAGACGAGTCCCGGCATCACCACCACCGGGCGCTCCCCGGTGGCGGCCCGCGCGAGCACGCGCTTCTCGTTCTCCAGCCGCCACGAGGTGATGCGTGGCGGGCTGAGCGGGGCGGTCTCATCGACGACTCCGTCGGTGTTGCCGTACACCCAGACCCCGCCTGTGTGTACATACGGGTGGCTTGCCGCGCCGTCCTGCAGGGCCTCCGCCGCGACGCGGTCGACGTCTGCGGTGCCCTCGGCGTAGTCCACCCCCAGGTGGATCACTCCGTCGGCCTGGCGGGCCGCCTCACGCAGGACGTCGGTGTCGGTGAGCGCCCCCGCGACAGGCGTCGCGCCGAGGTCCGACACGGTGCGCGCGGAGCGTTCGCTGCGGGCCAGCGCCGTCACCTCGATGCCACGCCTGATGAGCGCCTTGATGGTGGAGCGGCCGATGTACCCGGAGCCGCCCGTGATGAAGACCTGCATCGCCCTCACGGTCCTTTCGGATGGCGGCGGGAAGTCCGCCGCTCCTCCACCCTGGCCCCGTGCCGCACCCCGCGTCCAAGACCTAGTCCGTCGTCGGTGATGCCCCCAAGGCATCAGTGCTGCGCAACGGCGATGTCGGCGAATTCCTGCAGCAGCGGGGACTGCCGGTGAGCGCTCCAGGCGAGGCACACCTCGTTGGGGCCGATGTCGTCGATGGGTACGTGGGCGACATCCGTGTGGGTGTAGTACGCCGCGGTCGAGAGCGGAAGGACGACGACGCCGCCGGAGGTCGCGACGTGTTCCAGCTTCTCCTCGACGCTGCGGAACGCGGGCGGCGGGCCGGATGCCTCGCCGCCGGTCCGGTCGGGGAGGTCGCGCCACTCGGGGACGGCGTCGGGGTCCTGCAGCAGGCGCTCGGCGGCCAGGTCCGCGATACCGATGGACTCCTTGCCCGCGAGGCGGTGATGCGCCGGCACGACGGCGACGCGCGGTTCCCGGAAGACCGGGCGCAGAACGAGACCGCTGTGGTCGACCGGCAACCGTACGAAGCTCACATCGACAAGGCCCTCGTGCACCGCCTGAACCTGGTTCTCCCAGGAGGTGCGCACCACCTCCACGCCGAGCTCGGGATGTCTGGCGGCGAAGGCCCGCACCGCGCCGGTCACGGTGATCCCGGGCATGAAGCCGACCGTGAAGGTCGACCTCCCGTGCGCGGCCCGCTGGACACGAAGCTGGAGCGCCTGCGCGCCGGCCAGCAGGGGACGGGCGTCCTCCAGCAGCTGGCGGCCTGCCTCTGTCAGCTCCGTGGACTGTTTGTTCCTGGCGAACAACTGCGCGTGCAATTCATGCTCCAGGGCGCGGACCTGCCGGGAGAGCACCGGTTGCGTGATGTGCAGTCGCTCCGCGGCCCGGCCGAAGTGCAACTCCTCGGCCACGACCACGAAATAGCGCAGCTTGCGCAGATCGACATCCACTACATTTCCCACCGTTCGCGCTGTGCAGACGCCATGCGCCCAGGCTAATCCTCCGTACCTGCGTCGTGATGCGACGCTCTCACGCCGGGAGCATCGGGGGCAGAATGAACAGGGTGAAGTACGTGCTGCTTATCTGCGACGACGAGAAGGTTTCTCCGAGCAACGAGGAGCTGGAGGCGGATCCGACACACCAGGCCTGGCTCGCGGATCTCGACCGGCGGGGCGGCAAGCTTGTCGGCGCGCGGCTGCGTCCGGTGGTGGACGCGACCACGGTCCGGGTCCGGGACGGCGAAACCCTGGTGTCGGACGGCCCGTTCGCGGAGACCAAGGACTTCGTCGGTGGCTTCGTCATCGTCGAGTGTGCGGACCTGGACGAGGCGATTGCGATCGCCGAGGGCCATCCGTACGCGCGCTGGGGTGGCGTCGAGATCCGCCCGGTCTGGGAATGACCGCGCCGGACGACCGGGTCCGGACGGCCGTCGACGCGGCGTTCCGGGACGAGTGGGGCCAGGTGGTCGCGACCCTGATCGGGACGACGGGCGACTGGGACCTGGCCGAGGACTGCGCGCAGGACGCGTTCGCCGCGGCGCTGACGACCTGGGCGCGCGACGGCGTGCCGCGCCGCCCCGGCGCATGGCTCACCACCACCGCCCGCAACCGCGCAACCGACCGGCTGCGGCGCGACGCCGTGGGTGCGGCCAAGCTGCGCCGGCTCGCCGTGATCACCCGCGACCCGGGTGAACCGCCGGTGGAGGACATCCCGGACGAGCGGTTGCGCCTGATGTTCACCTGCTGCCACCCCGCGCTGCCCTTCCCCGCACGGGTCGCGCTCACCCTCCGTACGCTGGCCGGGCTGAGCACCGCCGAGATCGCCCGCGCCTTCCTGACGGCCGAGCCGACGATGGCGCAGCGCCTGGTCCGCGCCAAACGCAAGATCGCAGAGGCCGGCATCCCGTACCGCGTGCCACCCGCCCACCTGCTCCCGCAACGACTCGCCGCCGTCCTCGCTGTGCTCTACCTGATCTTCAACGAGGGGTACGACGACGCGGGCGCGGACGACCGCCGGGCGCTGACCGCCGAAGCGATCCGGCTGGCCCGGGTCCTGATCCGGCTGATGCCCGGCGAATCCGAGCCACGCGGGCTGCTCGCCCTGATGCTCCTGCACGAGGCGCGGCGCATGACCCGTACGTCCGACGGCGTGCTCGTCACACTGGAGAAGCAGGACCGGAGCCGGTGGGATCAGGGGCTGATCTCCGAGGGGGTGGAGACCCTTGACGAGGCGCTGGCCACGAGGCGCAGTGGGCCGTACCAGGTACAGGCCGCGATCGCCGCCTGTCACGCCACCGCGCCCGACGCGGAGAGCACGGACTGGCCGCAGATCGCGGTGCTGTACGCGGAGCTGGCCCGGTTGGCCCCGTCTCCGGTGGTCGAGCTGAACCGGGCGGTGGCGGTCGCGATGGCGGACGGCATCCCGGCCGGCCTGGCGCTGGTCGAAGAGTTGGCCGCGTCCGGGCGGCTCGACGGCTACCACCTGCTGCCCGCGACCCAGGCCGACCTGCTCCGCCGCTCCGGCCGGAAGGCCGAGGCCAGGCACGCGTACGAGGAAGCGGTGAAACTGGCGCCGACGGAAGCCGAGCGCCGCTATCTGACCAGCCGCATCCGGGAGCTGACCAGCGGAAACGGCGAGCTGTGACTAACGTCGTGCACATCCGGCGAACTTTTTCGCTGCCGGTGTCGATCCGGGCGGTCCGCCTTCGTCGGTGGGGTGACAGTCGCTCCGGAGCGAGCCGGAGAAGACGCTCCGGACAAGGACATGAAGGGATGAGTTCTCATGGGCACCGAAACGAGCGCACCCGCCCCCAAGGCCGTCGACCGAGCCGCCTACCAGGCGGAACTGGACGCGCTGCGGATCCGGGAGAAGGCGTACACCCGTGAAGGCGACGCGATCGCGGCGGCCCGCCGCCGGCTGCCCATGGTGGAAGTGGACGCCGGCGCCCCGCTGACCGGCTCGTCCGGTCGGCTCACGCTGCTGGACGCGTTCGAGGGCCGCACGCAGCTCATCGCGTACTTCCAGATGTGGCACGCCGGCCACCCCGCCGCCGACCAGTGCGAGGGCTGCACGTTCTTCAACAGTCAGGTCCGCGAGCTGTCCTACCTGCATTCCCGTGACGTCACCTACGCGACGCTGTGCCAGGGCCCGTACGAGGTGAGCGCCCGTTACCGCGACTTCATGGGCTGGGACGTGCCCTGGTACTCGGCCGAGGAGTCGATCGACACGCTGATGGCGGGGCGTGGCCTGTTCATGCTGGCGTGTTATCTGCGCCAGGGAGACCGTGTGTTCGAGACGTACTGGACCACAGGCCGCGGTGTCGAGGCCATGGACCAGACGTACAGCCTGCTGGACCGGACGGTTTACGGGCGGCAGGAGCCGTGGGAGGACTCGCCCGCAGGCTGGCCGCAGACCAGCGGTAGCTACATGCGCACCGACGGACGCCCCACCGCCCAGTGGCCCCGCCTGGACGCCGGACGCTCCGACGAACTGGAAGCCACCGGGAGCTAGGGTCTTTCGTTTGGATCACGCCGGGCTCGCGGGGTCTGGTGCCGCACCTCGCGGAGTTGTCGTCCAACCGGCCTACGCCTGACGGGAATTCAGATCCACCCCCGGCGCGCCGCGATCACCCCCGCCTGGAAGCGGTTCGCGGCGCCCAGCTCCTCGTGGAGGCGGCTGATCCGGCGCCGCATCGTCCGTACCGACCAGCCCAACTGGCGGGCAATCGCCTCGTCCTTGAGGCCGCCGACGAGGAGGGTCAGCATCTGGCGGTCCTCCTCGCCGAGGGGGTCGTCCCCGGCGGGCGCACCCAGCGGAGTCGCGGTGCGCCAGCACAGTTCCCAGTAGTCGATCAGGCCGTCGAGCAGGGCTGACGGGCGGATGACGGCGGCGCGTACCTCAGCGGTGAAGTCGAGGGAGAGCGGCATCAGGGCGAGGCGGCGGTCGGAGATCGCCAGTTTGATGCGCAGGCCCGGCAGTACGCGGGCCTGCTCGCCGTGCGCCACCAGCTCACGGATGTCGCCCAGGACGCCGGGCCACTCCAGCGCCTCCGGGGCGTAGACGGCGCGATAGCGGACACCCCGGGTGAGGGCCGTCGCCTCGACCGGGTTGGAGGTGGTCAGCGCGTACGGGGGGCGGTCCAGGGTGATGACCTCGTCGCGTGCTTCCTGCTGAAGCTGTACGAACCAGCGGCCCAACGCCTCGCCGCCGGTGATGACTTCGACCTGTTCGGAACCGCCCTGCCGGGCCGCGGCGAACAGCCGCGACAGCTCGCCCGCAGCCGCCCGGACACCGTCGAGATCGGCGGTCCGGGAACGGACCAGGGACTCCAGGGCCGCGCCCGGCTCGATGGCCGCGTACCGGCGGCGCGTTCCGGCCAGCCGTCCGACCAGGCCGTTCTCACGCAGTCGGTCGAGGGCGCGGGCGACCCGCTCGGTGGAGCAGGACAGATCAGCCGCGAGGTCGGCGGGCGCGGCGGTGTGCCGGACGAGGATCGCGCGGTAGACGCTCTCGTCGAAGGCTTCGATTCCGGCTGCGGTCAGTTGGGGCATGGGCGGATCCTGGCCCGTGTGTGCCAGCGGCAGCAATGGGCCAGGCCAAATCGTTGTCTGGACCACTCGCGTCCGATTAATTCGTCTGGCATGACCCCTCGAAGAACCTTCACTGCCGGGCTGACGGCCGCTGTCATCGGCGGCCTGCTGTCCGCGGTGCCCCAGTCCGCCGCCGCGGACCCACATCAAGACCCCGAGCAGCACGTCATCGTCACGCTGTCCGGGGACGCCGCCGCGACGGGCAAGGGCACGTTGCGGTCCGCCGACGCGAAGGAGATCGGCGCCGACCGCGCCTCCCTCGCCGCCCGGCAGAAGACGTTTCTCGGTGACGCGAAGGACGCCGGTCTGCGCATCGCCTCCCCACGCCGCCTGAACCTGCTGCTCAACGCGGTCGCCGTGACCGTGAAGGCTTCCGAGGTCGCCGAACTGAAGCAACTGCCCGGGGTGGCCTCCGTCGTCCCCGACACCAAGGTGCACATCCTCACCGACGACAGCGTGCCGCTGATCAACGCGCCGCAGGTCTGGCAGCGCAAGGACCCGGCGGGCAACGGAGCCGACGGCAAAGGCGTCACCGTCGCCGTCCTCGACAGCGGCGTCGACTACAGCCACCCGGACCTGGGCGGCGCCCTCGGCAAGGGCCACAAGGTCGTCGGCGGCTACGACTTCGTCAACGGCGACGCCGACCCGATGGACGACAACGGCCACGGCACCCACGTCGCCGGCATCATCGCGGGCAAGGCCGCCGAGAAGGGCGGCGTCACCGGTGTGGCACCGGGTGCGGACCTCCTCGCGTACAAGGTCATGGACGCCGCGGGGGAGGGCTACACCTCCGACATCGTCGCCGGCATCGAGGCCGCGATCGACCCGGCCAATCCGCACCGCGCCGATGTCGTCAACATGAGCATCGGCGGCTACGGAGACGGCCACGACCCGCTCGGCACGGCCGCGACCGCCGCCACCAAGGCCGGAGTTGTCGTCGTCGCCTCGGCCGGGAACGAGGGTCCGGACAGCGGCACCGTCGGCTCCCCGGCCGCCGCCGACGGCGTCATCGCGGTCGGGGCCTCGATCAGCGGGCTGCGCATACCCGGCGCCACCTACAAGGGCGGCAAGAAGATCCAGACGTACCGCGGCATGATCTCCGCGAACCCGCCCGCCAAGCCCGTCACCACCGAACTCGTCGACCTCGGCCAGGGCACCCCGGAGGACTGGGAGCGGGCCGGAGACGTCAAGGGCAAGGTCGTCCGCATCGACATGATGGTCGCGGCCGTCAGAGACGACCTGTACGCCTCGGAGATCGAGACGGCCCGCGAGGCGGAGCGCCGCGGCGCGCTCGCCGTCATCGGCGGGCAGAACTCGGGCGGCGGACCGGTGTTCGCCGGGGAGCCGGACACGGCCGGGCAGCCGGGCGGCCCGGGTCGGGCGAGCGGCTCGGGCCGGCCGGGCGGTTCGGGTCAGCCGCCGGCTGCCGCGGACGGCACCGTGCCGCTCGACCCGGCGACGTCCGTCAAGGAGTCGGGCGACTCGCTGCGCATGGACTCCATGGTCATGCTGGGCGTCGACGGAACCCAGTTCGCCGAGCTGGGCCGCCGCCTGGCGGACGGCAAGGTCGAGGTGACGATCAGCGGCACGGACGTCACCGACAAGATCGCCTCCTTCTCCTCGCGCGGCCCCGACCTGAACTGGAACCTCAAGCCGGACCTCGTCGCACCGGGTTACGACATCCGCTCGACGGTCCCGAAGTCCCTTTACGCGCCTGGCTATTACCGCATGTCGGGTACGTCGATGGCGGGACCGCACGTCGCGGGCGCCGCCGCCCTGCTGCGCCAGCTCCACCCCGGTCAGACCCCGGTGAAGGTCACCTCCGAACTCGTGGGCAGCGCGAAGGAGTTGAAGGACTACGGGGCCACGACCACCGGTTCCGGCCGGCTCGACGTCGCCGCGGCCGCGGACCGGGCGGACGCCGCCATCACCACCACTCCGGCCACGCTCTCGTACGGGCTCGCCGATCTCGCCCGCCACACCGTGGGCGGCAGCAGGAAGCTCACGGTCGACAACTCCGGCACCCGGACCCGCACGGTCCGGCTGAAGGTGAGCGGTGAGGCCCGGGTCAGCCCGAGCACCCTGCGCATCCCGGCCGGCGGCAGTGCCACCGCGACCGTCACCCTCAGCGCCGACCGTCCGTCGGGCGAGGCCGAGATCAGCGGCACGGTCACCGTCACCCCGGAGCGCGGAGCGGTCCTGCGTGTCCCGTATCTCCTGGTCGTACGGCAATTGTTCGTCCAGGCGGGACCCGACCCGAGCGACGGCAAATCCACCGCGGTCGTCTTCACGCCCGCCCCGCTGGCCAAGCCGCCGGTCCTCATGGTGACGCCGCCGCACGGCAGGCCCTACACGGTCACCACCGAACTCCGCTCCGGGAACGTCTACCAGGCAGAGATCACCGGCCGCGGCGTCGGCGCCCACCTGGTGTCGGTGACCGGCCGGACCACCGACGGCAAGACCCTGACGAGCAACCGCGACGGCTTCGAGGTCACCCCCGAGGACAGTCGCGACTCCCGCTGGCAGCCCGTCGGACCGAACTCGGAGAGCGGCAACATCACCACCGCGGGAAGCGACCCCAAGGCCGCCCTCCTCACCCAGTACAACAAGCTCGGCCCCTGGTCGACGGACGACAAGGGTGAGACCTGGAAGCAGCACTCCAGGCTGCCGATCGGCGACGTGGAGGGTCAGGCCTTCACCGTCGTCGACCCGAAGAACGCGAAGCGCTGGTGGTACGCCGCCAACACCGCGTCCGGGATCCCCCGTACGAGCTCGATCCTGCGCACCGAGGACGGGGGACGGACCTGGAAGACCCTGGACACACCGGACGTCCCCCTCACCGCGTTCCTCGCCGACGAGGCGGCGAAGAACCTCGTCGCCGTCACCCCGACCGACCTCCTGATCAGCAAGGACGGCGGCGACACCTGGGCGAAGGAACCGATCGGCGTGCCCGTCGACGAGGTCTACGACGTGGCGATCGGCGGCGACAGCCTCTACTTCACGGCCGGCCAATCCCTATGGAAGCGTGACGGCCTCTCCACAGGCACCCTCGGCCCGGCCACCAAGGTCCATGAATCGACGGGCGGCAAGGTCGCCGTCACCGTCGCCGCGGACAGCCAGGTCGTCGCGATCTACGAGATCGGCTCGGGCGTCGTCGGCTCCTTCGACGGCGGCAAGACCTGGTCGACGCTTGACGACCACGGCCTCGGCGGCACGGGGATGACCCTCACCGGCGGTGACATGTACGTCAGTTACGGCGGGGACATCCGGGTCGGCCGCGACCACGGCCGGCGGTGGAGCACCATCCCGAGCGTCAACAACGCCTCGACGGCCTCGGACTTCGACCGCTGGGCCGACGGTTCACTGACCGTCTCCGCGGACTCCGCAGGTGTCTACCGAGGCACGGCCGAAGGCAAGGACTACCACCGCCTCGGTGTCCAGGGCGGCACCGTCAACTCCCTTGCGGTCAGCGGAAACCAGCTCCTCGCGGCCGGCGACCAGGGCACGCACCGCGCACAGCTCCCGGTGTCGGGGGCCGAGTGGGGAGACACGGGCGGCGAGGGGATGATCGGCCTCTCGACCCGCCTGCTCCAGACATCCGCCAAGGACTCACGGATCGTCTGGCGGGTGCGCGGCGACGCGTTCGGCGGCTTCCACCTGGAGCGCAGCGGCGACTCCGGCGCCACCTGGGAGGAGAAGGGCGAAAGCAACGGCAACGTGTTCGCTCTCGCCGTCCACCCCGCCGACCCCGACCGCGTCTACGTCTCGTACGGCAACCTCCAGGGCATGGGCCTGTTCTCCACGGAGGACGGCGGTGCCACGTGGAAGAACCTGCTCAACGACCGGACGTACTTCACCGCGGTCGCCGGCGACCCGAAGAACCCGGACCGCCTGTGGCTCGGTGCCCCCGACGGCCTCTACCGTTCGGACAACGGCGGCGACGACATCACCAAGGTCGCCGAAGGGCGCGTCGACACCATCGAGTTCACCGGCTCCCGGATGCTGACCGGCGGTGACGCCATCAAGGTCTCGACGGACGGCGGGAAGACCTTCCGCACCGGCGAAACCGGCAAGCTGCCGATGCGGGTGAGCGACCTGCTCCAGGTGGGCGGCACGCTGTACGCGGCGACCACCAGCTACTGGGAGACGGCCCTGCCGCGCGGCGGCCGCGGGGTCCTGCGCTCCACGGACGGCGGCCGGACCTGGCAGAACATCTCCACCGGCCTGCAGAACCTCGACGCGACCGCCCTCGCGGCCAACGGCGGCTGGCTGTACGTGGGCACGGTCCAGGGAGGTGTGCACCGTCTGAAGCTCTGACCGCTCCCGAATCGGCGCCGCACGTGACCCTGGGGGTGGGGCGCGTGCGGCGCTTCGTGGTGCTACGGGCGTTCGCCGACATCTGCAACAGGGGCTTTGTTCGGGGCCAGTTGTCGTGGTGGGGGACCGGCATCGGCGTCGTCGTCCGCGTGCCGAGGCAGCAGGAAGGCGGGAATCAGGCCGAGGAGGGCGAGGAAGGCCAGGGGCACCAGGCTGCGGCTCATCGGTGCGGTGGAGGCACTGGTCGCGCCGGCTGCGACGGCGATGCCGAGCGACGGACCGATGTTCATCGCCGTCTGTTTGAGCCCCCCGACGACTCCGGCGTAGCCCGGTGGCGCGTCGCCGACGACTGTCCCGGTGGCGGTGACCATCACCGTCGCGAACCCGGCTCCGAGTGCGGCGAAGGCGGCTGTCATGGACGGCCACGGGCTGGTCGGACCGAGCGAAGACAACTGCGCGATGCCGGCCACGACGAGAACCGTGCCTGCGACGGCGGTGAGGCGTGGGCCGTACCGTCGCAGTGCGGCGCTGGAAACGGGCGCGCCCAGGACCATCAGCGCGGTCAGCGGCAGGACGCGCAGGCCTGTGGCGAGCGGGGCGAGCCGCAAGGCGTCCTGGAGGTAGAACGTGGCCTTGAACAGGGCACCGAACAGACCTGCGCTCATGACCAGGAGGAGCGTCATGGCCGCGGTCACCGGGACGGACCGGGCCACGGCATACGGCACGATCGGGTGTGCGGCACGGCGCTCGTGCAGAACGAGTACCGCCGACAAGGCCAGGCCGCCGGTGAGTTCAAGCAGAGTCGACCCAGCGGTCCACCCGCGCCCCGGCACGCCGGTCAGAGCGTGGACGAGGATCGCAAGTGCCGCCGTGAGCAGGGCCGTGCCGGCGAGGTCCAGCCGTTGCGAACCTGCGCGTTCAGGCATCGGCGTACGGACGGCGAGGGTGAGCGCGGCGATCACGAGCGCGACGGGCGCGTTGACCCAGAACACCGCACGCCATCCGAAATGCTGCACCAGAATCCCGCCGAGGACCGGGCCGATCCCGGCCGCCACCGCGATCGCGCTGGTACGGATGGCGATGGGCGTGCCGAGCCGGTCCGGCGGATAGGCCAGCCGCAGCAAGGCGAGCGTCGCAGGCTGGAGCAGCGCACCGAAAACGCCTTGAGCGACACGCAGTGCGATCACCCAGCCGATGGAGGGTGCGAGCGCGATGCCGGTCGATGCGGCCCCGAACCCGAGGACGCCCACCAGGAGCAGCCGCGTGTGTCCGTACCGGTCGCCGAGGCGGCCGGCGACGACGAGAAGCGTGGCGACGGCGATCAGGTAGCCGGTGCTCGTCCATTGGACCTGAGCCACGCTCGCGTCGAGATCATGCCGCAGGCTGGGCTGCGCCACGAGCAGGATGGTCCCGTCCAGTGCGACGATCATCGCTCCGGACACGGAGGCCAGGAGAGCGAAGGGCCGCCTCGCCGCCGTGCTCACGCCGTCACCGGCCCCAGGTGAGCGTCCAGAACTGCCGTGACGAGCCGGTCGCGTTCCTGATCACCCGGCGGGGGAGTGCCGAGGGCCAGTTGCAGGCTTCCCCAGATCCACAGCTGGGCGATGCCGTGCAGCCCGGACCACAGGGCGGCGGCGGTCACCGCGGGTGATACGGCCGAACTGCCGGGCGAGTCGGGCCGATGTACGGCGTCCGGGTCCTCCCTGCACAGGCTGACCAGCTCGACCATCCGCATGAACAGCGGAAGCGTGGAGGTGCGCAACTGAGGCCGGCCTGCCTCCCGTTGTGCCCCGTCGAGCAGGTCGTGGCGGAACATCAGCTCGAACATGCCGCGGCGCTCCAGCGCGTACCCGACGTACGCCCCGGCAATTCGCTCCAGTTGAAGGCGTGGTGGTGCCTCGCGGTCGTCGGCGCCTTCGAACCGGGCCGCAAGGTCCTGGAAGCCGCGCTGGGCAATGGCCGCGAGCAGGGCGTGGTGCGTGGCGAAGTACCTGCGCGGGGCCCCGTGCGAGACCCCGGCCCGCCGGGCGATCTCCCGCAGCCCCACCGACGCGGAGCCCTCGGTGAGGACCAGGTCCACACCGACGTCGATCAGCCGCTCGCGAAGAGAGTTCTCATCGGTCATAGACACTGTCTACCATTGTGGCGTAGACAGTGTCTATGACCGATGAGCAGGAGGTGGCGCGTCTCAGGCATCAGCGGGTCTGGGGCACCCGGAATCTGCGGCGGTACTCCGTCGGTGTTGTGTTCAGCCGTCGTCGGAACGCCCGGACCAGGGTGTCCGTCGTGCCGAATCCGCAGGCGGACGCGATGCGTTCGAGGGTGGCGTCGGAGGATTCGAGATCGTGGCGTGCCTTCTCGACGCGGACGGACTCGATGTAGGTGTGCGGGGTCATGCCCAGTTCGGTCTTGAAGAGCCGGGTGAGGTGCCGGTCGCTGACGTGCGCGTACTCGGCGAGGTCCACAACGGTCAGCGGCCGGCTGATGTTGCGCATGATGTGGTGGCGGAGATCCTCGATGCGCCGTGTTGTGGAGAGCTGTTCCAGAGGAACGCTGAACTGGCTCTGGCCGCTCGGCCGCTTCAAGTACATGACGAGCTGCCGGGCGACGCGCAGCGCGATGGCTTCGCCCAGGTCATCGGCGATCAGGGCGAGCGACAGATCGAGGCAGGCGCTGATGCCTGCTCCGGTCCACACATTGCCCTCGCGGATGAAGATCGGGTCGGCGTCGACCTCCACGGCCGGGTGGTCCGCGGCCAGTTGGGGCGCCGTCGACCAGTGCGTGGTCGCCCGCTTGCCGTCGAGGAGGCCGGCCGCGGCCAGGAGGTGCGCTCCGACGCACACGGACGTGACCCGGTGGGTGCGGTCGGCGAGGGCCTTCACCCAGCTGACCAGCTCGGGGTCGACGAGCGCGCGTACCCGGCGCTCGCTGTCGACCTCCACCGAGCCGGGCACGATGAGGGTGTCGATGCTCCCCTCGGCGGCCTCCCGGAAGGTGATGTCCGGGAGGATGCGGACTCCGGCGGAAGTGGTCACCGGGTCCATGCTCTCGGCGGCGAGGACGACGTGATAGCCCGCCGCGTCCTCCGTCTCGCGCCGGGCCAGGGAGAACACCTCCGGCGGCCCGGTGACGTCGAGCAGGTCGACGCCTTCGAAGAGGACGATGACGATGAGCCGTCCGGCGATGTCCTGCATGAGTCCCCCTGGTCGGTCTGCCGTGCCACCGGTGGTGCGCGAGTGGCATGTCGGTATCTGCATGTTAGACGTCATTGTCGACACGCCTGCTGGGTCATAGCGTTCTACTCGCAGCCCACCGCATCGCTCGGGCTGCCCCTCTCACGCGAAGACCGAAGGCGGTACACCCATGTCCAGAACTACGC
The DNA here is from genome assembly GCF_044748025.1 of Streptomyces sp. NPDC090032. Lineage (NCBI taxonomy): Bacteria > Bacillati > Actinomycetota > Actinomycetes > Kitasatosporales > Streptomycetaceae > Streptomyces > Streptomyces sp. NPDC090032. The sequence goes on from NZ_JBIVFF010000007.1 coordinate 561,673, forward strand.
TGCGCGAGCTGAACGGCTTCGACGAGACGCCCGCGAAGCTGGCCGACTCGACGCTGATCCTGATCGACTTCCAGAACACCTACACCCAGGGCGTGATGGAACTCGACGGGTGGGAGGCCTCGCTCGACGCCGCCGCGCAGCTCCTGGCACGGGCCCGCCAGGAGGGCACGAAGATCGTGCACGTCATCAACGACGGCGGCGAGGGCACCCCGTACGACATCCGGGCCGAGATCGGTCAGATCCACCCCCGTGTCGCGCCCGTCGAAGGTGAGGCAGTCGTCGTCAAGCAGGTCCCGAACGCGTTCGTCGACACCGACCTGGGCACGCACGTCCCGGACGGGCAGGACGTCATCATCGCCGGCTTCATGACGCACATGTGCGTGGCGTTCACCGCGCAGGGAGCGTTCCTGCGCGGCAACCGTCCCACGGTCGTCGCCGACGCCACCGCCACCCGCTCGCTGCCGGTGGCCGGCACCGACCTCGACGCCTGCCAGGTGCACTACAGCGCCCTCGCCACCATCGCCGACCTGTACGGCGTCGTCGTTCCGACCCAGAAGGAGATCGTCTGATGAAGCTGCTCCGTTCAGCCGCCGCGCTGAGTCTCGCCACCGTGCTCGCGGCCACCGCGACGGCGTGCGGCAGTAGCTCCGAAGCCGCGTCGAGCACCGACCGCAAGCCGGCGCCCGCCGTGGAGAACGCCGCGCAGAAGAACGTCGCGAAGGACACGACCACCCTGCGGCACCTCAACAAGCTGGACGAGACCCCGGCGAAGCTCTCCGACGCGACGCTGATCCTCGTCGATTACCAGAACACCTACACCCAGGGTGTGATGGAACTCGACGGGTGGCAGGCTGCGGTGAACAACGCCGAAGCTCTGCTGAAGCGCGCCCGTGAGGCGGGCACGCCCGTCATCCACATCGTCGACAAGGGCTACGACCTGAAGTCGAAGGCGGGTCAGATCATTCCGGCGCTCAAGCCGGCCAAGGGCGAGCCCGTCGTCGAGAAGACCGTCCCCAACGGCTTCCACAAGACCAATCTCGCCGAAGAGGTCAAGAAGGCCGGGCGCAAGAACGTCATCATCGCCGGATTCATGACCAACATGTGCACCCTGTTCACCACCCAGGGCGCCTTCCTCAACGGCAACAACCCGACCGTGGTCGGCGACGCCTCCGCGACCCGGCCGCTGCCACTCAAGGGCAACCCGAACGGCATCCCCGCGAAGCAGGTTCACGAGGCCGCGCTCGCCACGGTTCAGGACCTCTACGGAGTCGTGGTCCCCAAGCAGAGCTCTCTCAAGTAGCCGGTACTCGCCTGGTACTTGCCCGGTACTCGCCTCGCTCGGAGTTCGGCGGGGGAAGGAATGCGCATTCCTTCCCCCTCCGCCCCCTGCGATCCCCCCTGATCCCCCCAAAAACCCCCACAAGTAAGGCCCCCCACAAATGACTCACTCGACCAATGGATTTCCCCCCATGCCTCACGTTCCCCCCATGCAGATGACCCCCCAACTCACTCGACATTCGCGCTCAGAACCGCTACGGAGAAAACGAAGATGGCTACGCGCAGAGGATTCATAGGCAGCGCTTCCGGTATCAGCACCGCGGCGCTGCTGGGCTACTCGGCGTCCCCGAGTGCCGCGGACACCCCACTGACCGACACGACGAGCACGGGCGCGTCGGCGGTGACCCAGCAGCAGGCAAAGGACTCGATCTTCGCTGTCAACGCCGGTATGCGCTCCAACTACGCCACTCTCAAGGCGGAGTTGGTCAAGCACCTCTCGCCGGTGATCGTGGTGCAGAACGACGCGAAGGGCGGCAGATTCACCCTCGTGACCGCGAACGGCCAGGAGTCCGTCAACCCCGTCGCGGAGACGTTCGAGCTGGCGAAGTCCATCGCTCACGTTCCGCTCGGCTGCTTCTCCGTGATCGCCTCGTACCTCGCGGACAAGATCCCGAACCTGCCGAACGCCGATCGCATCGACCCGCATGACCTCCTGCTGGTCGCATTCAACGACGACAGGTCCACCGCGTGGATCGAACCCCTGCAGGCCTACGCCGCCACCCTCACCGCGGCCCGCAAGAACCTTCCCGCCGCCGGTCTGCCGGCCGCGCTGACCACGTCGTGCGGCAACATCCTGGACGCCGCGCTGAAGTTCATCAACGCCTCGGTCCAGGCGAAGGTGTTCGACATGAAGTCGTTCGAGGACTTCTCCGGCAGCGTCTACCCCGACATCCGCGTCAACATGGAGCACGCCGCGCAGGCCCAGATCAAGGGCGTGCAGGACACCATGAAGACCTGGCGCGCGAAGGTCGGCGAGGCGGCATGGGCGGACCTGTACTGCGTCGTGCTGTCCCAGTGGACCACCAGCGTGCTCAACCAGAACACCATCATCATCAAGGACTGCATGAACGCGGCGAAGGTCGCCACCCACCTGATCGACCTGCCCGGCCTCGAGACGCCGAAGGACCCGATCTTCACCGCGCTCGACAATCTCGCCCGGATCGTGCAGGACAACATCGCCGCGGAGATGGTGTTCCCGAAGGACACGAAGGTCGCCGACGCGCTGAAGGGCAAGGAGGACCTGCTGTCCGACGAGATCCTCATCCAGCTCGGCGGCAGCGCGGCGACGACGCAGAGCGCTCCCACGTACAACACGCTCTCCGAGGGGATGTGCCCGGTCAGGAAGTAGTCGTGGGGGAGCCGGGCGGTGCCCCCGAGGGGAGCGGCACCGCCCGGCGAGGCCCGCCCTGCGCGTCAGAAGACGAACGGACCAGGTGCCTGGGCGGACGTGGCGTTACAGGTCACGGTGATGCCCATGACCACGACCTTCAGGGACTTGGCCTCCAGGCTGTCCCCGGCGGCGACGGTCCCGTTCAGCGGCCCGGTGGACACGGGGCTGCCGGCGGGGATCGCCGGGTTGGAGTTGCCGGTGAACGTGGACGTCCCGGTGCCGTTGTTGGTGAGTGTGAGCGTCGAGTCGACCGAGCCCGCCGCGACGTCGATGGGCGCCGAGATGGCGGAGGTGGACACGCTGATCGTCGCGGCCGTGCCGTCCTGGGTGGCCGTGAGGGTCGCCGTGCCCGACCCGTAGATTCCGCAGTCGAACGAGATGGTGGCGGTGTCGGGGGTCACCGCGGTCGCCACGGGCGCGAGCGCGAGCGCGCTCACCGCGACCACGCCGACGCCCAGGGCCGAACCGATACCGAGCCTTCTGCCATACCTCATGGGAGCCTGCCTTCACTGTGCGAGTGGGGGGAAGGTGCAGGTGCGGATCCCGGTGCAGGTGCGGATGCAGTTACGGGAGTGACGTGCTGAAATCGTCGCCCATTGAGACACAGGCCGCGTGAGGCAGCAAGACCGATCCCATGATTGTTGACGTGCTACGGCTAGAACCAGCCTTGGTCGGCGAACGCGGTCCGCAGTCCGGTGCGGGGAGGCGGAGCCATCACACCGAAACGGCGCGATGCGGAACACGAGGCGGCGGCCAAGGTCTGACCAGTCGTCCACGCCATCGCGGACATGGCCGCCGCATTCACACCCCCTAGGATCCGAACTCCCGGAGCTGTAACCCCCAAGACCACCCTGCTCGACTACTGCTCCCTGGTGCGTTCGAAAAATGCCGGCCCTTTCACCCTCACCTTCGACTTCAGGTGTCACGACCGGGACACCTACGACGCCCTTGTGGCCACCGGCTTCCTCGTCCCAAGCCTCTTCGCCGCCTTGTACGGCGCGGACCCCGACCAGATCCTCGTGGTCAACCACTCCTCGCCGTCAAGGTCTCCTTGCCGCGCCCGATGGTCCAAGGCGGCCCCCACGACACGGGCTGTTACGCGGGACAGCGGTACGCACCGCTCATGGACATGGCAGTCGCGCCCCGGCCGCAGCCGCTGCGCGCCACTTGCTGACCCGGACCGCGACGCGACCCCAACTCCCCATTGGTCCATACCCATTGACGAAAGGTCTGGACCTCTCTACCGTGCGACGTGCTCACGCCAACCCCCACTCGCCCGGCGATCCTGCGGAGGCCCCCCATGTCCCGTCGCAGTCGTACGTCCCGTCTCCTCGGCGCGGCCCTCGCGGCGGCCGCGTCCCTCTCCACCGTCCTGGTCGCGGCACCCGCCGCCCCCGCCGCCGACACCTGCGCGACCAAGCCGAAACCGGCCGGCAAGGTCCTCCAGGGCTACTGGGAGAACTGGGACGGTGCGGCCAACGGCGTGCACCCGCCCTTCGGCTGGACCCCCATCACCAACCCCGAGTTGGCGCAGCACGGCTACAACGTCATCAACGCGGCCTTCCCGGTGATCCGCTCCGACGGCACCGCGCTGTGGGAGGACGGCATGGACGCGAACGTGAAGGTCGCGACCCCCGCCGAGATGTGTCAGGCCAAGGCCTCGGGCCAGACGATCCTGATGTCCATCGGCGGCGCGGCAGCGGGCATCGACCTCAACTCGGCCGCAGTCGCCGACCACTTCGTCGAGACGATCGTCCCGATCCTGAAGAAGTACAACTTCGACGGCATCGACATCGACATCGAGACGGGCCTCACCGGCAGCGGCAACATCACCCAACTCTCCACCTCCCAGGCCAACTTGATCCGCATCATCGACGGAATCCTCGCGCAGATGCCCGCCGGATTCGGCCTGACCATGGCACCCGAGACCGCGTACGTCACCGGTGGCAGCGTCACGTACGGATCGATCTGGGGCGCGTACCTCCCGGTCATCAAGAAGTACGCCGACAACGGCCGCCTGTGGTGGCTCAACATGCAGTACTACAACGGCAGCATGTACGGCTGCTCCGGCGACTCGTACGAGGCCGGCACCGTCCAGGGCTTCACCGCCCAGACCGACTGCCTGAACAAGGGCCTCGTCGTCCAGGGCACCACCATCAAGGTCCCCTACGACAAGCAGGTCCCCGGCCTGCCCGCCCAGCCCGGCGCGGGCGGAGGCTACATGGCGCCGGGCCTGGTCTCGCAGGCATGGAACACGTACGGGGACGGCCTCAAGGGGCTGATGACCTGGTCGATCAACTGGGACGGGTCGAAGGGGTGGACCTTCGGGGACAACGTGAGGAGCCTGGAGCAGTAGCCGCGCCGAGTCGTGGGTGACGCCTTGACCCCACAAGGGTGGACGGGCGGCTCGACAGGTCACGATCGGAGAAGCGTATTTCGCCGGGCCGCTACTAACGTGGGGCTATGGACATCACGATTCACACGACCTCGCTCCCGCACGACGACCCGGACGCGTCCCTGGCCTTCTACCGCGACGTCCTCGGCTTCGAGGTCCGCAGTGACGTGGGGCAGGGCAAGATGCGCTGGATCACGGTCGGCCCCGTCGGCCAGCCCGGCACCTCCATCCTCCTCGCGCCGCCGGCGGCGGACCCCAGCATCAGCGAGGACGAGCGCCGCACCATCGCCGAGATGATGGCGAAGGGCACCTACGGCTGGATCCTGCTGGCCACCCGGGACCTGGACGGCACCTTCGAGAAGGTACAGGCGGCCGACGTGGACGTCGTCCAGGAGCCGACCGAGCAGCCGTACGGCGTCCGCGACTGCGCCTTCCGCGACCCCGCGGGCAACATGGTCCGCATCCAGGAGCTTCGCTGAGCCCCGCGGCGCCAGGCGGCCCCTGTGGGCCCCGGCGCTCGCGCATACCTATGAAGGCAGGTGCCGTATGTGTCATCCCGGCTGGGCGCGCGCACTGGCCCAGGAGCAGCGGCTGAAGGACCTGGCGCGCCTGCGCCGTGTCCGTGACCGGATCGACCGGGAGTACGCGCAGCCGCTGGACGTGGCGGCGCTCGCCCACGATGTGAACTGGCCGGCCGGCCATCTCAGTCGGCAGTTCCGGCTCGCGTACGGCCGGTCGCCGTACGCGTTCGTGACGGCGCGTCGTGTCGAGCGGGCGAAGACGCTGCTGCGCGATGGCGACCTGACGGTCACCGAGGTCGGCTTCCTGGTCGGCTTCCCGTCGCAGGGAGTCTTCCGTGCCCGCTTCACCGAGCTGGCCGGCCTGACGCCCGGCGCGTACCGGCGCGGGGCGGCGGTCGCCGCGACAAGGACGCCGTCAGGACCGGTCAGGAATGGAGAAGCACTCGCGACCGCGCCGCAACTAGCGTGATGGACATGACCGCCATCGAAACCATCACCCTCGAGGTGGCCGACCCCACGGCCGCTCACCGCTTCTACACCGCCGCCTTCGGCCTGGAGAATCAGATTCGACTGAGCGCCTCGCAGGCGACGACGACCGGCTTCCGCGGGTTCTCGCTGTCGCTCACGGTGTCCCAGCCGGCCGATGTCAAGGCGCTCATCGGCACGGCCCTCGAAGCCGGAGCCACGCCGCTCAAGCCCGTCACGAAGTCCCTGTGGGGCTACGGCGGCGTCGTACAGGCACCGGACGGGACGATATGGAAGGTCGCCACGTCCGCGCGGAAGGACACCGGCCCGGCGACCCGCCGGATCGACAGCATCGTGCTCCTGCTGGGAGTGGCGGACGTGGCCGCGAGCAGGCAGTTCTACGTCGACCGCGGTCTCACTGTGGCGAAGAGCTTCGGCCGCAAGTACGTCGAGTTCGAAACGCCCTCGAGCCCGGTCAAGCTGGCTCTCTACGGGCGCCGCGCGCTGGCCAAGGATGTCGGCGTCCCCGTCGACGGCAGCGGCTCGCACCGGCTCGTACTCGGCGGCGACGCCGGGACCTTCACCGACCCGGACGACTTCCCCTGGCAGGCCGACACTGTCGCCTCAACCACCCTTCTCTGACCAGGAGTTGATTCCGCCCGATCGCCTCGGCCCTCGACGGTGGCATCTAGGGTGAGGGCCGAGATCGTGATCGGCGGACGACAGGAGAGGGACCGTGACACGCGACGCACGCCCCGGCGGCCAGGACGGCAGGATCGACACCAGCAGGCCGCACACCGCACGGATCTGGAACTACTGGCTGGGCGGCAAGGACAACTACCCTGTCGACGAGGCAGCGGGTGACCAGATCCGGCAACTCCACCCGGGCATCGTGGACTACGCCCTCGCCGACCGGGCGTTTCTGGGGCGCGCGGTGCGCTACCTGACCGCCGAGGTGGGCATACGCCAGTTCCTGGACATCGGCACCGGCCTGCCCACGGTCGACAACACCCATGAGGTCGCCCAGCGCACAGCCCCGGACGCGAAGATCGTCTACGTCGACAACGACCCCCTCGTCCTGAGCCATGCCCAAGCCCTCCTGACCAGCACACCCGAGGGCAGCACCGACTACCTCGACGCCGACCTGCGCAACGTCGAGCAGATCCTGGAGTCCGCCGCCAAGACCCTCGACCTCACCCGGCCCGTGGCACTCATGCTGCTGGGCGTGGTCATCTTCGTAGGCGACGACGAGGACCCGTACGGCATCGTGCGACGCCTGCTCGACGCGCTGCCCTCCGGTAGCCATCTCGTCCTGTCCCACACCATCACCAGCCCGGCCATGCCGGACGTGGACGCGGCCGTGGCGTTCTGGAACGAACACGGCACACCAAAGCTGAACCAGCGCACGCCGGAGCAGGTCGCCCGGTTCTTCGACGGCCTGGAACTGCTCGCCCCGGGCGTGGTCTCCTGCTCACGTTGGCGGCCGGACGGTGCCATCGGCGCGGTGCCTGATGAAGTGGCGATGTTCGGTGGGGTCGGTCGGAAGGGCTAGGGACAACCTTGTGCTGACGATCTCGAATCCTTCGGATGTGACAGGCGTCGTCTTCATCGACATAGACGGCACGCTCGTGCCGTCTCCGGGCTCGGCCGTCCACGTCGCCCGCTACTTGGGGACCGAGGCGGCCATGGCCGAAGCCGAGGCCGACTATGCGGCGGGAAGGCTGACCAACCCTCAGGTTGCCGCTGTCGACGCGAAATCCTGGTCCGGCCGTACGGAGCGGGAGATCGACGACTGGCTGGCCGGCGTTCCACTCGTCGATGGGATCCAGGAGACCGTCGTGTGGTGCCGAGGACAGGGACTCATCCCCGTTCTGGCCACGCTCGCCTGGCAGTCCATCGGCAAACACCTCTGTCACCGGTTCGGGTTCGACGCCTACTGCGGACCTGAGTTGGAGACGGCGGAAGGACGATTCACAGGCCGCGTCCTGGCAGAGCTCGACGAGTACGGCAAGCGTGACTTCGCCGTCCGCTGCGCCGGGTCGCTCGGCCTTTCCCCTCAGGACTGCGCTGTCATCGGCGACAGCCGCTCGGACCTGCCGCTCTTCAGGGAGGCGGGTCTGAGCATCGCGTTCAATGCCGACCAGCAGGCACGCGAGACAGCCGACGTCTCTGTGGAGGGTGAGGACATCCGAGTCGTCATCCCCCTGCTGGAGGAGTGGCTCAAGGTGCGTGGAGCCAACTCCTCGCCGTAGTCGCCGGTCGGCCACGCCCTGGGTGCTCGGCCCATGAGCCTTAGCCGCGTGGGCAGTTGGTGTGTCAGCGGGGCCGCGCGCGGGCCAGCGCGTCCTCGGCCTGCGTGGCCAGGGTGGCGACCAGGTCGGCTGCCGAGGGGAGGTCGGTGATGAGGTCGACGGCTTCGCCGGCCCAGACCGGCAGCGGGGGGACGGTGCCGCGGGCCACGTCGTCCTGGTAGTCCTGACGCGCTCGGGGGTCGGCGGCGAGTTCGGCCTCCCGGCCCCGCCAGCGGTCGAGGTAGGCGTGGCCGAGGGTTCGGGCGGGGTACTTTGCGGGCCATCGGGAGCCGCGGGCGATGTCCAGCAGCGTGCTGCGCTCGGTGTCCTCCCCGCGCCCTTCGACGATCGCCTTGGCGATCGAGGGGTCGACCAGGGACTCCGCGGTCGCCTGGAAGCGGGTTCCGATGAGGGCTCCAGCCGCGCCCAGTACCAGTGCGGCCGCCACGCCACGGCCATCGGCGATCCCGCCGGCCGCCAGTACCGGCACCGGATCCACGAGATCCACGACCGCGGGTACGAACGGCAACGTGGAGCGTCCGCACCGAGCCCCGTGCCCACCGCTCTCGGTCCCCTGAGCCACGATCACATCGGCGCCCAGATCCACGGCCTGCCTGGCCTCCTCCAGATCCGTGACCTGAAGGATCAACAGCGCCCCTGCTCGGCGGACACGCTCCGCGTACGGGCTCGGATCGCCGAACGACAGCATCACGGCCCTCGGCCCGTACTCCAGAGCCCGCTCCACCACGGCGACATCGATTCCCCAGGTCAGGAATCCGACACCCCACGGACCTTCCGTGCTCGCCACGATGGGCACCTCGCGCGCCAGCCATTCCGGGTCCCCGAAAGCGCCGCCCAGGATCCCGAATCCACCGCCGCGCGAGACAGCCGCGGCCAGTGCGCCGCCGGCCGACCCACCCATCGGCGCAAGTGCGATCGGGCACCGCACGCCGAACAACTCTGTGAACGCCGTCGAGAACGCCATGCCACATCATCACTCCTCGCCCAACGGACGGGCGCACACATGCGGCAGGAAATGCGGGGTCAGCGGGGATGAATGCGCTACTTATGGCGGCCATAGGCGAAGCCATGCGCCGATCAGGAAGCGTCAACCGGAAGGCGTGGCTTACATCTGCGGCCGGCGGGCCTTCGGGCTGATGCGTCGGCCGATCGGATATCGACACAGCGGAACGGTGAGCCATCATGACTTCAGAACTGTCCGGTACCACGGCACTGGTGACCGGTGCGACCAGCGGCATCGGCCGTGCGACGGCGATCGCGCTGGCCCGTCTCGGCGCGAACGTCCTGGTCTCGGGGCGTGACGAGACTCGGGGCGATCGGGTCGTGCAAGAGATCCGTGCGGCTGGTGGCCAGGCACTGTTCCTGCCCGGAGAACTGAAGGACGCGGCCTCCGCACGTGCCCTCGCCCGCCGCGCCAAGCAGGAGGCCGGCCAAGTGGACGTACTGGTGAACAACGCCGGCATCTTCCCCTTCGGGCCCACGGAGCAGACCAGCGAGGAAGAGTTCGAGGCGGTCTACTCCCTCAACGTCAAGGCGCCCTACTTTCTGGTGGCCGAACTCGCGCCGGACATGGCCGCACGAGGCCGTGGCGCGATCATCAACGTAACCACCATGGCCGCCGAACTCGGCGCCGCCGGCATGAGTCTGTACGGCTCCAGCAAGGCCGCGCTGACGCTGCTCACGAAGGCATGGGCCGCCGAGTACGGGCCGCGAGGCGTGCGGGTCAACGCGGTCAGCCCCGGCCCGACCCGCACCGAAGGCACCTCGGGCACCTCGGGTGCGGAGGACGAACTCAAGGCTCTGGCCGCGGCAGCTCCCGCGGGCCGCCCCGGCACGGCCGAGGAGATCGCCTCCGCCATCGTCTATCTCGCCACCGACAGTGCCGGCTTCATGCACGGCGCCGTCGTGCCTGTGGACGGCGGCCGTACGGCCGTCTAGCGCTCCAGGGCCTGTCCGGCGGACCGGAGTTCGCCGGACAGGATCCGAAAACCAATGGCACAGCGCCGCTGCGGGCCATTAGCGTGCTGCCGGACCGAGTCGCCCAGGCAAGGACGTGCCGTTGTACACCCTGTGAGACCTCCCAAGCGCTGTTGTCGCGCGTCGCGCATATGCGCCGCGCTCCTTTTTGCTGCGGACTTCTCACTGAAACCGGTGTACCTCTGTGCTCAATAGCTGGGTGGTCATGCCCACCTGCCTGCCGCTCGTTCTCCGCCGTTGCCACGCGTGCGCGTCCGACCGCTTCCGGGCGAACGGAAAATTCCGCGTCAACGCCAACCACAAGCTCATCGACGCCTGGCTCCTCGCACTCTGTACCGCTTGCGGGGAAACCACGAAGCTCACGGTCCTGGAGCGGATGAAGGTGCGCTCCGTACGGCCCGACCTGCTGGACCGGATGCATGACAACGACCCTGGACTGGCAGCTGAGTTGCTCCAGGACCCGGTCGTGCGGCGCCGTAATCGCATCGCCCTCGACTGGGCCGACGCCTGGCGCCTCGACACCGGCGGATCGGATCACCTGGACCGTGAGGTGATCGACGTCCTGGTCCGCTTCGTGGCGCGCATCCCTGTCCGGCCGGTCCGACTGATCGCTGAAGGCTGCGGTCTGTCGCGGGCCGAGGTCGAGAGACTGGTCGAGGAGGGGAAGCTCGTTTCGGCAGTCCGCCTGAGCGGCAAGGTCTCCGGCGACTTCACCTTCACGCTCAAGCGCTGAGCCCTCCTCACGACAGGTCAGGTCGCTTCCTCCGCTCGTCGGAGTGGGGGAAGCGACCGGGCCACCAGCGGCGTCCGGGTTCCCGAATCAGTTCGGTCCGCAAAAGTCGAGCGCCGCGAGGAGGTGTCCCAGGTCGCGGCGGTGGGAGCCGGCGTCCCACACCGCCCAGGTGCGCCGCACCAGCGGGGGCCCACCCCTGGTCGTGGCGGGCCAGAACGCCGCGGGCCTCGCCGAGCAAGGTCGTCCCGGCGTCCGTGGCTTCGACGCCGGTGGGCTGCGGACCAGCAGCCGGACGCCGAGTTCGCGCTCCAGCGTGTTCATCGTCTGGGACAGCGCGGGCTGGCTGATGTGCAGTCTGCGCGCAGCGGCGGACAGCCCGCCCTCTTCGACGACCGTCACGAACGCGCGCATGGTCCTGATCTCCATGCGCCCATCGGACCACGGTCGCCGGCAACGATGTCAACGGGCCCGGCACGTGTCGGTCCCGGCCCCGAGCGCTCCCATCAACACCGTCGCACTGGCCGTGCGGCACGGCATCACCGCCACCGATCTGAGCCAGGAGATCTACACCCACCCCAGTTCCACCGAGGCGTTCAACGACGTTCTGGGCGCCGTCGTGCGTATCGACGAACGGGAGGCACACAGACCTGAGGCCCGGATCAGGGACGTTCATACCGACCGGCGTCTCGGTACAACGACGGGTTGTGTTCTCATGGCGGGTCGGTTGTTTGATCTCGTCGTCTGCTCCTCGCTTTGATGTCGGTGGTCAGCGTGTGGTTGTGCGGGGCGGCGAGAGGTGCGGTGGGCGTGAAGGGCAGAAGGGCGCTGGGTCGGCGGTTCGGGTGGTTGTGGGCGGCGTTCGCGGTCAGCTCGTACGGCACAGGATTCGGGTTCGGCGCGTTTCCCCTGATCGCGATCCTCGTGCTGCACTCCGGGCCGACGCAGGTGGCGGCGCTGGCCGCCGCGGGGCGGGCCGTGGGGGCCGTGGTCGCCGTGCCGCTCGGGCCGTGGATGGAGTTCCGCCGCAAGCGGCCCGTCATGATCGCGATGGACCTGATCCGGTTCGCGGCCCTGATGAGCATCCCCGCCGCGTTCGCTCTCGGCCGGCTCAGCTTCGCCCAGCTCCTCGTCGTCGCCGTCGCCGTCGCCGCGGCTGACATCGCCTTCAAGGCGGCCAGCGGCGCGTATCTGAAGGCGCTCGTGCCGCCGGAGGACCTGCTCGTCGCGAACGGCCGGTTCGAGTCCACGACTTGGACCTCGATCGTGGTCGGGCCACCGCTCGGTGGAGCCGCGATCGGGATGTTCGGACCGGTGACGACCGTGGTCGCCGACGCGGTCAGCTACCTGCTCTCGGCGCTCGGCATCCGCGCCATCGGCGGGACGGAACCGCGCCCCGCGCGGGCCACGGCACCGCGGCTGCGCCCCGGCGACCTGCTCGAAGGCTGGCGCTACATCCTCGGCCACCGCACATTGCGCCCGCTGTTTTTCAACTCGATCGTCGTCAACGGCCTCATCATGGCGTCCGAGCCGCTGATCGCCGTACTCATGCTGAGCGGGCTCGGCTTCGCACCCTGGCAGTACGGTCTCGCGTTCGCGGCCCCCTGCATCGGTGGACTCATCGGCTCACGCATGGCGCACCCGCTGGTGGCGCGGTTCGGACAACGCAAGGTGATGCTCACCGTCGGGGCGCTGCGGGCGATCTGGCCTCTCGGATTGGCGTTCGTCCAGCCCGGTGTTCCCGGAATCGTGCTCGTCATCGCCGTCCAGCTCGGCCTGGTGACCTGCTGCGGCCTGTTCAACCCGGTACTCGCCACCTACCGGCTCGAACACGCCGACCCCGACCGGGTCGCCCGCACGCTGTCCGCGTGGTCGGTCAGCAGCAGCCTCTCGATCGCGGCCCTGACCGCCGTATGGGGTGTGATCGCCGCCGTCACCGGCCCCCGCACCGCCATCGCGATCGCCGGAGTCGTCCTCCTGGCCACGCCGCTGCTGCTCCCGCGCCGCGAGAAGGCGCCCCTGGGCACGGAGGAGCAGGCCGCCGCCGGCCTCACCTGACGGGTTCGTCCCCGGCGTCCTTGGTGTTCAGCACGGTCGTGCGGAAGGACGCGACGACCGGGCGCAGATCGATCTGGTGCCAGGCGGCCCAGAGCCGTACGGACCTTCGGAACCAGGGGAGTTCACGGACGGTGACCCCAGGGGTGTCGCCTCGCAGCATGCTCGCCTGGACGAGCGCCATGCCGAGGCCGGACGCGGCCAGGCCGAGTGCGGTGAGGGGCTCGGGGGCTTCGAGCCGGATGTCGGGGGTGAACCCGGCCGCCGCGCAGGAGGCGACGAAGTCGTCGCGCCAGGCGGGCTGTTGGCTGTTCTCGATGGCGATCCACGGCTGATCGTCGAGGTCCTCGGGCAGGATCTCCGCCCTCCCGGCGAGTGGGTGGCCGCTCGGCACCGCCAGGAGCAGGGGGTCTTCGAGGAGGAGGGCGCTGCGCAGGTCGGGGTCCGACTCGGGGGGCGCCTCCGGCACGAGGGCGATGTCCAGGCTGCGTTGGCGCAGGCCCTCGAACTGCTGGGCCGCGCTCAGGTCGTAGAGGGCGATGTGGATGCCGGGGCGCTCGTCGTGCAGGGCGCGCAGCGCCTGGGGCAGGATCCCGGTGTGCATGGCATCGCCGACGTATCCCACGCACAGGCCGCCTTCCTCGCCGCGGCCCAGGCGTCGCCCGAGGTTTTCGAGCCGGTCCGCATGGCGCAGCAGGGCCGTGGCCTCGGTGAGGAAGACACGGCCGTCGGAGGTGAGGCGCAGTCGCTGCTGGCTGCGCTCGAACAGGGTCAGGCCCAGGTTCTTCTCCAGCTGGGCGATCTGCCGGCTCAGCGGTGACTGCGAGATGTGCAGGCGATCGGCGGCACGGCCGACGTGTTCCTCCTCGGCCACGGCCACGAAATAGCGAAGTTGTCGCAGGTCAAGCATGTAAGACCTCAAGGGACTCAAGTGTGTCCAAGCAAGTCTTGGACAGTCTGACTCCTCGATCCTAACCTCGACAGAGCAAGAGCCGCGGAGCAGGAGAATTCAGCCTGAACTTCGCATGACGCACCAGACAGAAAGATTTCGCTCATGGGTATCAAGTCCCTCCTGCCGGGCCCCCTCGGCTTCGGTACCGCCCCGCTCGGCAACATGTTCCGCAGCATCCCGGACGAGGAAGCCGCGGCCACCGTCGAAGCCGCCTGGGACCAGGGCATCCGCTACTTCGACACCGCGCCCTTCTACGGCGCGGGCCTGTCCGAGCTGCGCCTGGGCGAGGTGCTGGCCGGCCGGCCGCGCGACGAGTACGTGCTCAGCACCAAGGTCGGCCGCGTCATCCTCGACGAGCTGGAGGACCCCGCCGACCGCGACCTGGGTGAGAAGGGCGGCCTGTTCGAGCACGGCCGCGCGAACAAGATGGTCGACCTCTACACCGCGGACGCCACCCTGCGCTCCATCGAGGACAGCCTCAAGCGCCTGAAGACGGACCGCCTCGACATCGTCTGGGTGCACGACGTCGCCCAGGACTTCCATGGCGACGACTGGCTCGCCGTCTACGAGACGGCGCGCACCGGCGCCTTCCGCGTCCTGCAGAACCTCCGCGACGAGGGCGTCATCAAGGCCTGGGGCCTGGGCGTCAACCGCGTGGAGCCGATCGAGCTGACCCTCGACCTGGACGAGCCCACGCCCGACGCGTTCCTCCTCGCCGGCCGCTACACCCTGCTCGACCACAACCGGTCCCTGCAGCGCCTGCTGCCCGCCGCCACCGAGCAGAACGTCGACATGGTCGTCGGCGGCCCCTACAGCTCCGGCATCCTCGCCGGCGGTCAGCACTTCGAGTACCAGAAGGCCCCGGCCGACATCATCGCCAAGGTGGAGCGGATCAAGGAAATCGCCGCCGCGCACGGCGTCAGCATCAAGGCCGCCGCCCTGCAGTTCGCCCTGGCGCACCCGGCAACGGCCGCCGTCGTCCCCGGTGCCACCCGGCCCGGCCGGATCGCCGAAGACATCGCCGCTCTCAACGAAAACGTCCCGGGCGCCTTCTGGACCGCCCTCCGCGACGAGCGGCTCATCGCCGCGGACGCCCCCACCCCCACGGCCTGACAACCACCCGCACGGCACAAGCAAGGAGCAGCACATGGCCACCACCACTACCGCCACCGCCACCATCGACCTCCGCCGACCCGCCGACGACGTCTGGAAGCTCATCGGCGGCTTCGACTCCCTGCCCGACTGGCTCCCGTACATCACCAGGAGCGAGCTGAGCGAGGGCGGCCGCGTACGCCACCTGACCAATCAGGACGGCGGCGTCATCGTCGAACGCCTCAAGGCGTTCGACCACGACAACCGGACCTATTCCTACGCCATCGAGCAGGCGCCGTTCCCTGTCACCGGCTACCTCTCCACCCTGACGGTGCGCGACGTACCCGGCGCACCCGGAACATCGCGAGTGGAATGGACGGGCTCGTTCACGCCGGTCGGCGTCAGCGAGGCCGAGGCGGAGGAGCTCTTCCACGGCATCTACGCGGACGGCCTCGCCGCACTCCGCAAGACCGTCAACACCTGAGGCCCGGCAGGGGTGTTGGACCGGTCGCGCATGCATCGGGTGCCGACTTGTGGTGCTGTCGGCACCCCTGGTGCTCTACGGTCGGGGAGTGGCGGATCGTGGTGTGGAACAGTCAGGTGGCTGCCGCACGTCCCCTGGGAGTGGAGTCACGTGAATGACGATGAGGTACGTGCGCTCTTCGACGGCCGTGGCCGCGTCGAGCTGATCCCCGGACGTGCCACAGCCGCGAGGCTGAGCCGGATCGAAGAGATCGCCCACGCGCTCGGCTATCGGCAGCACTCCATCGAGAACCTCGGCCGCCTGGGCGTGCGACTCGTCTACGGACGTGACGACGGCCCCCAGGCGCGCCGCCGTGCCGAGCTGACCATCGCCCGGCTGCGCGAGGGCGGTCCGCTGCTGCCGGCGATCGAGCCGCCTCCGCCCCCACCGCCCTCCTTGCCGCCCCCGGCCCCCTCGCAGGCCCCGCCCCGGCAGCGCAGCCGCCCTCTCTCGGCGCCTCCGCCACCCCCGCCGCTGTTCCCGCCCTCGCCATCCGATGAATCTCCGGAGCGGCCGCGGTCATGAAGGGTGGACCCGCCACCGCTCGGTGGGAGCGGGTCAGCCGGCGACGGAGACCAGCGCGATCGTGACGTTGTCGGGACCGCCCGCAGCCATCGCGGCTTTCCACAGCTCGAAGACGGCCCGGCCGCCGTCGTGGGCCCGAAGGACGTCGTCGATCTCGCTCTCGAGGACGGGGTCGGTCAGGCCGTCGCTGCACACCAGCATGCGTGTGTCGGGGGTGAGCGGTGACGTGCTGACGTGCGGCGTGATCGCGCTGAACGCAGGTGCGCCACCGAGCGCCTGCGTGACGATCGACGTGGTGCGCCGGCCCTGCGGGGGCGGCGGGCTGTCGTCGACGCTCACTTGGTGGAGCGTGTCGTCCACGGCGGTCCGGGCAGCGGTGAGGCCACCTTCGGCACTCGTGTCGCTGTCGTCCCCGGCCGGGCTCACTTCGATCACCCTGCTGTCGCCGACGTTGAACACGATCAGTTCCCTTTCGAGGATGACGACACCCGCGACGGTCGTCCCCATCGTGGACAACTCCGGGGCGCGGTCGGCGGCCGCGTACACGGCGTGATTGCACATCCCCAGCGCGTCACGCACCGCTTCCTCGCCGTCCAGCGCCGGCCCGAACAGGGCGAGCCGGCGGACGACGAGGCTGCTGGCCACCTCGCCGGCCGGCTGACCGCCGATGCCGTCGGCGACAGCGATCACGAGTGGACGGCCGAGCGGGAACGCCATCGTCTGCGGATTCTCCGTCACCGTTCCGCACAGCGTCCACGGGCCGACGACCAGGCTGTCCTCGTTGTGCTCGCGCCTGAGCCCGGGGTGGCTCAGCGCAGTGACCGTTATGTACGTCATGGCAGGTGCCGCCTCTCCGCGAAGGAGCGCATCATCCGCACCACCATTGTCGCGCCGGACGGCGTCTCGGGTCGCGCGGTGCAGGCGTTCCGAGTTGCGCGGCGCCGCGAACGGGGTTAGCCCGGAGGTAAGGCAGGAAAGTGCCTGTAGTGATCTGCGAGAGGCTCCGAGAGGGGCGAGCGCCGTGCGGTTCACGGATCGTACCGATGCCGGGCGGCGGCTGGCCGCGGCGGTGCAATACCTGCGTGACGAGAAGCCGGTCGTCCTCGGACTGCCCCGCGGAGGAGTTCCGGTGGCCTTCGAAGTGGCGCGTGCGCTGGACGCCCCGCTCGACGTGATCGTGGTCCGCAAGCTCGGCGTCCCCTACCAGCCGGAACTCGCGTTCGGTGCGATCGGCGAGGGTGGCGTGCGGGTCCTCAACGACGACGTCGTCCGCCACTGCGGGATCGACCCGGAACACATCGCGGCCGTCGAGCGCGCGGAGCGACAGGAGTTGGAGCGGCGGGCACGGCGATATCGTGGCGGCCGGCCTCCCGCGGCGGACGAGGCGCGAACGGTGACCGGCGAAGCCCGTACGGTGGTCGGCGAGGACCGTACGGTGACCCGCGAGGCCCGTACGGTGATCGTGGTGGACGACGGGATCGCCACCGGTGCCACGGCGGCGGCCGCGTGCCAGGTCGTACGGGCGCAGGGCGCGGCGCGCGTGGTTCTTGCCGTGCCGGTCGCGCCGCCCGACGCGGTGCACCGGTTGAGGGCGGTGGCGGACGACGTGGTGTGCCTCTCCGTACCGCCGCTGTTCGGTTCCGTCGGTGAGTGGTACGGCGACTTCTCGCAGACCACGGACGAGGAAGTGGCCGCGTGTCTGGCCCGTGCAGTGGCGGATCCCGCACGCGTCCGGCCGGCGCCGGCCCTGACCGAGGTCGAGGTGGAGGCCGCCGGGGTCCGGCTGGCCGGAGACCTCGCACTCCCGGAAGGGGCAGCGGGGCTGGTGATGTTCGCCCACGGCTCCGGCAGCAGCCGGCACAGCCCGCGCAATCGTGCGGTGGCGGAGGTGCTGCAGGAAGCGGGCCTCGGCACGCTCCTGTTCGACCTGCTCACGCCCTCCGAGGAAGCCGACCGGAACAACGTCTTCGACATCGGTGCGCTCGCCGGCAGGCTGGCCGGAGCCACCCGCTGGCTGCGCGAACGTGAGCCGGCACCGATCGGGTACTTCGGTGCCAGCACCGGGGCCGCGGCGGCGCTCCGGGCGGCCGCCGACGACCCGGACATCGGCGCCGTGGTGTCCCGTGGCGGACGGCCCGACCTCGCCGGGCCCCGCCTCGACGAGGTACGGGCGCCGACCCTCCTCATCGTCGGCGGGGCAGACACGAGGGTCCTCGACCTCAACCGAGCCGCCCAGGCTCAACTCCGTTGCGAGAACCGGCTGGAGACAGTCCCGGGAGCCACGCATCTCTTCGAGGAACCCGGAGCGCTCGACCGGGTCGCCGACCTCGCGAGGTCGTGGTTCACCACGTACCTGACGGCAGGCAGCGACCCTTCGACGTCGGCGCGCCGGGAGCCCCGTCACTGATCCCCGTTCACCGGTTGCTCACCGCGAAACGCATCAGCGCCCGCTCGTCCCCCTGCTTGATCTTCCCCGTCTCGTTCAGCACCTCGAGCTTCCAACTGCCGTCGACCCGGATGGCTTTGGCCACACGGCAGCCATTGTCGTTGGTGAGCAGGCTCGGCCAGATGTCGGCGACCTGCGCGGAGGTGCCGCCGGTCGCGTCGTACACCTTGAAGCTGATGTTCCGCGCCTTCTGGAAGGAGCTGGACTTCTTGTACGCGGCGGCCACGAACACGATCGAGGTGATGTTCGCCGGGATACGGCCGAACTCGACGGTCACGGTCTCGTCGTCGCCGTCGCCGCGCCCCGTCTGGTTGTCGCCGCTGTGCACCAAGGAGCCGTTGCCCAGCGGGTCCAGGGAGTCGAGGCCTGCGAGCCGTACCGGGTCCGCGCCTTGCAGCGCGATGGCGATGAGGTCGAGGTCCGTGCCGACGTTGCGGCGGAGCTTGCCCATCAGTCCGCCGCTGGATCCGGCGGTGGGGTCCCAGGACACGCCTATTGACAGGTGGGTCACACCGTCGAGATCTGCCGGTCCGTCTTCCTTGGTGAGCGTGATCATGTGAATCCCTCGTGATGGTGGAGTGCAATGCATGAAGTCTGCCGACATCACTCGCCGCCCGATACACCAGGTCCGAAATTGGTGTCGGTTGCGCGCGGGCTGCGGCACGTACGGTGCGCCCCGCAGCCCGCGGGGCGTTCGCTCAGGCCGCGCTGTTGCGCATCTGCGCGAGGCTCTCCTTGGTCAGGTGCCGGGGTGTGCTGTCGGGGTCGACGAGGACGACCGTGCACGTGGCGGCGTGGGTGAGAGCGGTGGTGAGACTGCCGTCGGCGAACTGGGCCAGGGGGCCGCGCGGCGAGTGCCCGATGGCCACGGCGCGGGCGTGTATGTCCGCCGCGTGGTGGGCGAGGGCCCGGCCCGCGGCGGCATGGTCGCCGACGCTCGTCAGGATCTGGCCGGTGGCGGCGATGCCGTCCGCGCTGAGGCGGTCGAGGTGGGCGGTCACGAACGCGCGGGCCTGCTCGTCCGTCTCGGTGTCGACGGCCTGTTCCTCGACCACGGCGGTCTGCTGGACGTGGACGACCTCCAGCGGGCTGCCGGTGTCGCGAGCGAGCCTCGCCGCGGCGTCGACGATGGCGGCGGCCCCGCCGTGGGCCCCTACGGCGACGATGACGGGCGACGCGTCGGTCGCGGCGGGCGGGCTGCCGACGGGGGTGAGCGACGGGGTGACCGGCTCACTCCCGCCCAGCTGCGCCTCGGCCTTGCGCAGCAGACCGTGGCCGCTGGCCAGTACGGGGATGGCCAGGAGGAAGGTGGCGGCGCCCAGGTAGAAGGGCACGCTCAGATCCGTGGCATCGGCGAGCTTGCCCGCGACGAAGGGGGCCAGCCCGCCGCCGATGAAGCGCAGGAACCCGTAGGCGGACGAGGCAACGGGGCGCTCGACGGGGGAGACGAGCATGACAGCCTGCGTGGTCAGGGTGTTGTTGATGCCGATGAAGGCGCCGCTGACGATGACGGCCACGATGACGACCGTGGGGGTGCTGACGCCGGCGGCGATGACCGCCATCACGATGCCGAGGCCGACCAGATTGACGTACAGGACGGGAGCCGTGCCGAAGCGGGCTTGCAGACGCGGGGCGAAGAAGACGCTGAAGGCGGCCACCAGCAGACCCCAGCCGGTGAAGACCAGACCGAGCTCGTGCGCGTCCAGCTTCATCGGGTACGGGGCGTAGCCGAGCATCGTGAAGAAGCCCCAGTTGTACAGCAGGGCCATGATGCCCATCGTCAGCAGACCGCGGTGGCGCAGCGCCTTGAGCGGCGCGATCGGTGAGGTGGGGCGCTTCGGCTTGGGCAGCGAGGGCACGAAGGCGAGGGTCGCGACCAGTGCGATGGCCATCAGGACCGCGACCCCGAAGAACGGGCCGCGCCAGCTGATGCCGCCCAACTCCCCGCCCAGCAGCGGCCCGACGGCGATCCCGAGGCCGAGCGCGGTCTCGTACAGGATGATCGCGCCGCCGAAACCGCCGCTCGCGGAGGCGACGATGACGGCAAGGGAGGTGGCGATGAACATCGCGTTGCCCAGGCCCCAGCCGGCGCGCATGCCGACGATGCCGTCGACGGATCCGGCTGTGCCGGCGAGGGCGGCGAAGACGACGATGACGACCAGGCCCACGACCAGGGTGCGCTTGGCGCCGATCCGGCTGGATATCCAGCCGACGAAGAGCATGGCGACCGCGGTCACGATCAGGTAGCTGCTGAAGAGCAGGGAGACCTGGCTGGGTGAGGCGTGCAGGTTCTCGGCCAGGGCGGGGAGGATCGGGTCGACCAGGCCGATGCCCATGAACGAGATCACGCAGGCGAATGCCACGGCCCAGACGGCTTTCGGCTGCTTGAACGGACTGGCGGCCTTTCCATGCGATGCACTCATGCGCGGTTCTCTCCAAAGTGTCGAGAAGAGGGGTGGGGAGGGGGTGGGGAGGCAGTGCGGAAGAGCGGACAGCTTGCGGAGTGGGTGGGTCAGTCGCGGGCCTGGCGGTCCTGGATGGCGCGGGCCAGGGCGGGCAGCGCGGTGCGCACCGCCTGCTGCTCGGGCTCGGTCAGCTCATCGATGAGCAGATCGAGTGCATGGGCCCGTTCGGCGCGCCGCTGCCGGAAGACTTCGAGGCCACTGTCGGTGGCTTCGACGAGGACGGCCCGGCCGTCGTTGTGGTCAGCCACTCGGCGTACCAGGCCCGCACGTTCCAGACGGGTGACGAGCTGGGTCATGTTCGGCTGGGAGACACCTTCGGCCCTGGCCAGCTCGCTCAGCCGATACGGGCCTTCGCGGCTCAGACGGCCGATCGCCGACGAGGCCGCCGTGCTCAGGCCGCCGGTGACGGCACTCTGCCGCACGAAGCGGACCATCTGCTCCACGGCGATCATCAGGCCTTCGGCCTGGGCGCCAACTTCCTCGGTCCGCTTATACATAAGCGCATTATGCATCTACGTGTAGCTTGAATCAATACTGCGGGGGCGGAGTGGCGCGTCCCGTGGTAGGCGTGTTCCGGGGCGTAAATCGACACGGACGGACGTCATCTGGGACAGAAGTCGCCCATTTGCGGCGTGCGGTGCCTGCGGGTGTCGTGCGAGTGTCGGTGGTGTGATCGATCAGGGCGGGTCGGTCACCGACCACTCCGCGAGCTCCTGACCGCCTGACCAGAGGAGAAGCACATGCCCCACTCCTTCGATCCGTACAGCGTCCTGCCCTCTGTGCCGGAGTTCGGCCTGCACAGCACGGACATCGCGGACGGGAAGCCCCTCGATGTCGCGCAGTGCAGCAGTCTCTTCGGAGGCCCGGGGGAGGATCGTTCCCCACAGCTGTCCTGGGAGGGCTTCCCGGCCGACACGCAGAGTTTCGCGGTGACCTGCTTCGACCCGGACGCCCCGACGGTGAGCGGCTTCTGGCACTGGGCGGTGTACGACATCCCGGCGTCGGTGCACGAACTGGAGGCCGGTGCCGGGGCGCCGGGCGGGAAGTACCTGCCCATCGGCGCGAAGATGCTGGCCAACGACGCGGGCGGCCACAGCTTCCTCGGCGCCGTGCCCCCTCCCGGGCACGGCCCTCACCGTTACATCTACGCCGTCCACGCGCTGGACACGGCCGAGCTGGATGTCCCGGCGGCCGCCTCGCCGGCCTGGCTGGGCTTCCAGCTCTTCACCCACACCATGGCGCGGGCCCTGATCACCCCGATTTTCGAGAATCCGGCCTGAGCCTCGAGATTCCGGCCTGAGCACATACGACTGACGGGGTGTGAGCTCAGGAGCAGCCCGGAAGCCCAGGAGGCCGTCCTCCTGGGCTTCCGGTCCGGTGCGTCCAGCAAGGGGGGCGCTCAGTCCTTGATTTCGCAGATGGTGGCGCCGGAGGTGATGGAGGCGCCGATTTCGGCGCTGAGGCCCTTGATGGTGCCGGTGCGGTGGGCGTTGA